>NZ_AYWT01000002.1:0-886153 GCF_000502915.1 Mesorhizobium sp. LNHC209A00 | reverse complement strand
TCGCCTCTCGGGACGCGAAGGAACGATCTCCGGCTCCGACGGCGCCGGCGGGATCTCCGGCGGCCGCGGCTCGGGCGTGGGCTCCGGAACCACGGCCGGCGGGACCTCGTCCGGCGCAGGCGGCTCGGCAGGCGCCTCGGGCGCGGGTTCTTCGTGCGGCTGGGGTTCTGGCAAAGGTTCCGGCTCAGCTGGAACGGTCGGCTCCGGCGTAGGCGGAATGGTCGGGGCAGGCTCTGGCGTCGGCTCCTCGGCGGGCGCTGGCCTTACCTCCTCACGGGGAGGGTGGGGCACGGTCGCCGGCGCGGCTTCCGCCGCAGGCTGCTCGCGCTTCAAAAACTCCGGCACGGCCTGCTCGGCCGCCGGTTTCAGCGCGTCGAGTTGGTCCCATTTGATCGGGGGCAGCGGAGCGGTCTCGTCGATGCGCTCCTCGACGACCTCCTTCTTGCCGAACGAAAATATCTTCTTGAAAAAACCAGCCATGCTTTTGTGTTCTCAGGCGGCGCGGGCGGGAAGGGGGGCGGCTAACAGCCTGATCCCGTCGTGGCCGGTTATATCAGCCTCGACAATCTCTCCGGGCGCGCCGGTGCCGAGTGCGGCAAGCGTGAACCCTTCGGTGCGGCCAAGGCCGTCGCGCTCGATCAGGACCGACTGACGGCTGCCGGCGAGCGAGGATAGGTGGCGCTGGTAGGCCGCTTCGCCGGCGGCGCGCAGCCGGGCGGCGCGCTGCTTGACCAGCTCTCGACGCAGCTGCGGCATGCGCGCGGCGGGGGNGCCTTCGCGCGGCGAAAACGGGAAGACGTGGAGATGGGTCAGGCCGCACTCCTCGACGATTTTTTCCGAGTTCTCGAACATGGCGTCGGTCTCGGTCGGGAAACCCGCGATAATGTCGGCGCCGAAAACAATGCCGGGCCGCAGTTTGCGCACATCCTCGCAAAAGCGGATCGACTGATCGCGCAGATGCCGGCGCTTCATGCGCTTTAGGATCATGTCGTCGCCCGACTGCAGCGACAGATGCAGATGCGGCATCAGCCTGGGTTCTGTGGCCAGCGCATCGAGCAAGTCGTCGTCGGCCTCGATCGAATCGATGGAGGACAGCCTGAGCCGCTGTACGTCGGGCACCTGACGCAGGATGGTCTTCACCAGCTTGCCGAGCTTCGGCGCGCCTGGGAGGTCGGCGCCGAAAGACGTCATGTCGACGCCGGTCAGCACGATCTCGGCGTAGCCATTGCCCGCCAGTCGCTTGACCTGCTCGACCACGGCGCCCATCGGCACCGAACGAGAATTGCCGCGGCCATAGGGGATGATGCAGAAGGTGCAGCGGTGGTCGCAGCCATTCTGCACCTGCACGAACGCACGGGCCCGGCCCTCGATGGCGTCGACCATGTGGCCGGCGGTCTCACGCACCGAGAAGATGTCGTTGACGCGCGCCTTCTCGGTGTCGTTGACGCCGAAATCCGGCAGCGCGCGATAGGAATTGGCCTTCAGCTTCTCCTCATTGCCAAGCACGAGATCGACCTCGTCCATGGCGGCGAATCTTTCGGGCTCGGTCTGCGCGGCACAGCCGGTGACGATGATGCGCGCGGCCGGGTTGTCGCGGCGCGCCTTGCGGATCGCCTGCCTGGCCTGGCGCACCGCTTCGCCGGTGACGGCGCAGGTGTTGAAGATGACGGCGCCGCCGCCCAGTGCGCTGAGGCCCGCATTTTCGGCCTCGCGCCGCATCACTTCGGACTCGTAGGTGTTGAGACGGCAGCCGAAAGTCACCACGTCGATGCGGCCGGGCTGCTTCGCCACGTCGACGTCCTTGGCCAGAGCTGACATCACGCCGCGCTTTCGGTGTCGCGGGCCCATTGTCCGGTCGACGGATCGAAGCTGCCGGAGAATTCCCACTCGGCCGCGCCGGTCAGGATGACGTGGTCGTCCTCGCGCCACTCGACATGCAGCGTCCCGCCGCCGGGGGTCAAAAGGTTGACGCTGCGGCCCGTGCGCCTGGTGCGCGCGGCGGCAACGACAGCCGCGCAGGAGGCGGAGCCGCAGGCCTTGGTCAGGCCGGCGCCACGCTCCCAGGTGCGGATGATCATGCTGTCGGGCGAGGTCACCTGCGCGATGGTTATGTTGGCGCGCTCGGGAAAGATCGGATGGTTTTCGAGCAGCGGGCCGAAACGGTCGAGTTCATAGGTCCAGACATCGGCGTCGACCCAGAAGATGGCGTGTGGGTTGCCCATCGAGACGGCCGAAGGCGAATGCAGCACCGGAGCGTCGATCGGGCCGACCTGCAATTCGATCATGCGGGTGTCGCGGAACTCCTCGGCCAGCGGAATGTCGCGCCAGCCGAAGCGCGGCGTGCCCATGTCGACCGAAATCGAGCCGTCCGCGTGTTCGCGGGCATTCAAGATCCCGGCCACGGTTTCGAAGGTGAAGGTCTTCTCGCCGGTCTCGGCGGCCAGCGCCTGGACGACACAGCGCATGCCGTTGCCGCAGGCCTGCGCACCCGAGCCGTCGGAATTCAGGATGTCGACGAAATAGGCGGTGCCCGGCGTCCTGGCGTCGTGGATCGCCATGATCTGGTCGAACCGCGTCGAGGCATCGGCATTGAGCGCGACGGCAGCCGCGGCCGTCACCCGATCCGCACGGCCACGCATGTCGGCAACGATGATCTCGTTGCCGATGCCGTTCATCTTGGCGAAAGGGGCCGTGCCTGCCATTGCTCCGAAATTTCCATGTCCGTTCGGCGCTATATGGCGGAAACGGGCAGGAATTACCAGTGCGCAGCCTCTTTCACGACGAAGGCGACGGACTTACGTCACCGCAAAGACCCCAAGCAAGATCAACAGGAAGATGATGAGCACGATGCCGATGAGAATGCGCGCGCCCGTGGCGGCCGCGCCCGCCAGCGCCGGCATGCCGAGCAGGCTCGCCGCGGCGGCGATGATCAGGAGAATGATGATCCATTTGAGCATGGGAACGCCTCGCAAGCCGGACACATTGAAACCGATTGAAAAACGCGGCTGTCGTGCTTTGGGTTCCCGGGGCCGGGAGATAGCGCTTGCAGGTGTGGTTTCAGTCGGCGCCAATCGAACGTATGACCCCGCGCCGGAGCCGTCTCCATTGGACATCGTGGTTTTCCCGGCATCGCCTCAGCCGGCGATCTCGATATCCGTGTTGAAGGGAGCCGTCTTGCTCGAATTCTCGTCATGCATGACGAAGTCGCACCGGTATTTGCCGGCCGGCAGGCCGTCGAGGGAGAGGNGTCTTGCTCGAATTCTCGTCATGCATGACGAAGTCGCACCGGTATTTGCCGGCCGGCAGGCCGTCGAGGGAGAGGTCGAGTTTGAAGAACAGTTCGCGATTGTGCGAGCGAGAGGCGATCTGAACACGGCCGACCTTCTCCATTGTGCCGAGCTTTTCGCCGGCTGCCGACACGACGGTGATGTCGACAGAAAGCGCGATCATGCTGTTGCCGAGGCCGTCCTTGCCGTAGCCGTAGCCGACCGGCTCCATGTACAGCACGATTTTCTCCCCGGGCTTGTATATGTGGTTTGCGCGCTCGCTGTAGATACCGAAGCCAGAGGCGGTGTCGACCTGCTTGACGTTCAGGACGCCAAGCGGCATCGCTTGCCAGAGCGCTTCCTGGGCGCTGCTGAATTTCTCCAGCGCACCGGCGCCATCACCCGACTGGAGCAGCTTCTCGGCCTCGGCCGCCCGATCGCTGATCTCGCCCGCGAAAGCCGCCGGCACCGAGACCGCCAGCGCCAAAAGACCTGCCATGATTGACTTCATCTGATTCCCCTATCCTGTCCGGGGATGACCATCAGCGAAAACCATGGCAGCGTAAACGGTCATTCCAGCCATCGAGGCGATCATATCCGGGGCACTTCCCAGATCTCGCCGGGCCGCAAGGCGCGAAAGCGCTCCTGTGGGATGCCTCGGCCGTCCAGCGCCTCGGCCAGCTTCCGGGCAGGCTCGTCGAACGGCTCGTCGGTGAGCTGGAACGTGCCCCAATGGCAGCCGGCGGCGAAGGCCGCGTTGCACAACGCCATGCCCTGGACCGCTTCCTCGGGGTTCTGGTGCTGCGGCGCCATGAACCAGCGCGGCTCGTAGGCGCCGATCGGCAGTATGGCGAAGCGGAAGCCGCCATGCCTGTCCGCCATCAGCCGGTAGTTGATGCCGCCGTGGAAGCCTGTATCGCCGGCGAAATAGATTTTTCCACCCGGCGTCTCGATGACGAAGCCTGCCCACAGCGCCATGCGCCGGTCGCGAGCCCCGCGCGCCGACCAGTGATGCGCTGGTTCGACGTGGATCGCGGTGCCGTTGGAGACATCGACCCTGTCGCCCCAGTCATGCGCGGAAAGCCGCGTGCCGGGCACCGCGGCGGCGATGATGGCATCATTGCCGAGCGGCGTCACCACCAGCGGATCGTGCTTCTCCTGCAACTGCCTCAGCGTGGCAAGGTCGAGATGGTCATAGTGGTTGTGGCTGACCAGCACGAGGTCGATCGCCGGCAGATCGCCAAGGGCGATACCCGGCGGATTGACGCGCCTGGGTCCGGCAAAGGAGAACGGCGACGTGCGCTCCGACCAAACCGGATCGGTAAGGATGTTCAGCCCGGCGGTCTGGATCAGCAAGGTCGAATGGCCGACCATGGTCACGCTCAGATCGGCGCCTTCGACAGTCGCGGCCGGCTTTGCCTGCGCAAAGGGGCTCGGGCTGGCAGCAGGCCATTTCGAGCGTTGGCCGCTGAACTGCCATTTCAGCAGATCCTTGAAGGGGCCGGGCATCCGGCCGCCGGGATTGAAGAACAGGCTGCCGTCGAAATGGTCGCTAGGCGGGCCACTGTAGTAGCGGTTGGCGGCTTTCTTTCTGGCGGCCAAGGTCTGCGCTCCGGGGGGTTTCGGTGAATTCTTTGTTTTCACGCAATTCCCAGGGGAAAGGGCTGCGCGTTTTTCCCGGTAAACACCTTTCCGGGAATTGGCCATAGACATAAGCGCTGACGCGGCTGGCGCAAGCGTTTGCCGGCCGAAGGCCAAGGGCGGCAAGGCGGTCTCGGCTAGGATCGCGGCATCAGGAGGAAGACGCCATGGCGATGAAGCGGACGAAGACACCCTGGATGAAGGCCGAGGATTTCGGTCGCTCGCTGCCGCGCGGCATCGGCGTCAATCTGCTGGTATCGGACATGGCGGCGATGGTAGCCTTCTGCGGTGACGTGCTTGGCGCCCGCATCGTCTATGCCGACGAGGATTTCGCCGCGATCGAGCTTCTGGGATCTGTGTTCATGCTGCATGCGGACCATTCTTATCTCGACAATCCCATGACGGGCTCCATCGCGGGTGCGGAGACGCGCGGTGCCGGCATCGAACTGCGTCTCCATGGCGCGGAGCCCGACGCGATCGAGGCGGCGGCGCTGGAGCATGGCCACATCGTGCTGGCCGGCGCGATCGACAAGCCGCATGGTCTGCGCGAGTGCTATATCGTCGGACCGGACGGATATGTGTTCGTGCCAAGCGCGCCGCTCGCCGGGTGAGTGCGACAAATTTGCAACAATTCATACCGCAAACCCTATTTTAACCATATCGGGTTGAAATTTCGCCACCTTCTCCATCTTGGTGGAGGTGAGATTGCGCGGACGGCTTCCCCCCAGCCGGATCCGACGGAGGTTGTAATGAATTTTTCGAAAGGCGGCCTGGTGGCCGTATCCCTGGCGGCAATCGTTGCGAGCGGCTGCTCAACCTCACGCTTCTCGTCGATGGACGACCAGCAACCGGCGCCGCTGCAGCCAGCCCCCGCTGGCCAGGTGAGTTCCAACCAGCTGCCGCCGCCGGCCTCGCCCGGCACCACCGACCCGTCGCAGTTCCCGACCGCGCCGGCCAACACGCAGGTTGCTTCGCTGCCGCCGGACGGCGCGGCGCCAGCGGGTGCCGCCGATCTCAGCGCGGCGGCCGTCGCCGGTGTCTGGAATGTCAGCGTCTCCGGCCAGAGCTGCAAGGTGGCGACGCCGCAGACCAAGTTCGGCGCCGGTTTCCGCGCCGGGCCGCTGCATTGCCCGGCGCCGATCGACGGCATCAAGTCGTGGAACGTCGCCGGCAAGCAGCTGACGCTTTATGACGAGAATGGCGGTTCGCTGGCGCGGCTTTATTCGTCGGGCGGCTCGAAATTCGACGGCCAGACTTCCAACGGGCAACCGATCTCGCTTACGAGGTAGGACATGCCGATATCCAGGTGATGCCGGCGGCGTGACCTCAATCTCGGCACCCCCTTCCCTGGGTATCCTGCTCTGAATAATGACGTGATCGATGCATCTGCGTGACGGCCTCCAGACCCATCCGACCGTCCGGCAGCGCTACGACCATCTGGTGGTATCAGGCGCGATCGAGCGCGATGCCGCGCAGGAAGAGATCGCCGCCGCGCTCGACCGGCTGACCGTCGAGATCTCGGCCAAGCGGCTGGCGCACAAGTCCAGTGCACTGGGCTGGCTGTTTGCCCGCAAGCGCGAGACGCACGAAGCGGTCAAGGGCCTCTACATCCACGGCGGCGTCGGCCGCGGCAAGACCATGCTGATGGACATGTTCTTCGAGCTCCTGCCGGTCAGGCGCAAGCGCCGTGTGCATTTCAACGACTTCATGGCCGACGTGCAGGACCGTATCCAGAAACACCGGCAGGCACGCAAGGAAGGCACGGTCAGGGAAGACGATCCGATCCCGCCGGTGGCCAAGGCGCTCGCCGAGCAGGCCTGGGTGCTGTGTTTCGACGAGTTCTCGGTCACCGACATAGCCGACGCCATGATCCTGTCCAGGCTGTTCTCGGCACTGTTTGCCAATGGGGTCGTACTGGTCGCCACCTCGAACGTGGCGCCGCAAGATCTTTACCGTGACGGGTTGAACCGCCAGCTTTTCCTACCGTTCATCGCCATATTGGAACGCCACGCGCAGGTGCTGTCGCTGGACGGGGACAAGGATTACCGGCTGGAAAAGCTCGCCCGTACGCCGGTCTATGTCACGCCGGCCGATGCGGCGGCCGACCAGGCGCTCAACGAGGCCTGGCAGGCGATGACGCGCGGGGCGCCGACGGCCGAGACCTCGCTGACGCTGAAGGGACGCAAGGTGGTGGTGCCGGCCGCCGCTGGTGACGCGGCGCGTTTCACCTTCGCCGACCTCTGCGAAAAGCCGCTCGGCGCGCGCGATTACCTGGCGATCGCCGGGCGGTTTTCAACTGTTTTCATCGACCGTGTGCCGGTGCTGGGCGAAGGCAAGCGCAACGAGGCCAAACGCTTCATCCTGTTGATCGACACGCTCTACGACCATCATACGCGGCTGGTGGTGAGCGCCGACGCGCTACCGCACGCGCTTTATGTGGCCAAGCGCGGCGTCGAGGTGTTCGAATTCGAGCGAACCGCATCGCGGCTGATCGAGATGCAAAGCCGCGACTGGCTGGAGAGCTGGGCGAAGCGCCGGACGGGTGAAAGTAGGGTCGGCGGAGGCACGGCCGCACCTTCACCTTCCTGAGCAGAGCCCAGGATTTGCAGCGCTCATCGCGCCTTGGATTACTTCTTGGCTCTCAACGTCTCGACGTCGGTCTTGCCGACGTACCAGTCGCGGGCGTTGACCTCCTCGAAGACGACCCAAACGTCGTCATTGCCCAGCCCGGTGGCGTCCATGATGGCCGCCGTGACTTTCCTGGCGATGTCAGCCTTCTTGCCTGCCGGATCGGCGGCGATCACTTCCTTGACGATGCGGATGTTGACGAATGGCATGACGCCCTCCTCTTGAATTGTGTCTGATACCGCCGAGAGCCGGCTTCGAACTCCGCTCCGGTGAACCGCAGGATGGTGGCTCCGGAAGCCGCGGCGAAGCGGGCGCAGCGGCTAGCCGCAAAACGGCCAATAAGGGCCGCCAGAGAAGCGTTTCCAGCAGGCTCAATAGGTCTTGGCCCCGTTCACCATCAGCCGCACCGAATAAAGCGAGGTGGTGCCGGCGATGTAGAGACAGTTCAGCTTGGCGCCGCCGAAAACGCAATTGGCGGTCACCTCCGGTACCTTGACCTTGCCGATCAGCGTGCCGTCGGGATCGTAGCAATGGATGCCATCGGCGGCACTCGTCCAGATACGTCCATCGGCGTCGAGCCGGAAGCCGTCGAACAGTCCGGCCGTGCAGTCGGCGAACACCTTGCCTCCGGAAACCTTCTTGCCGTGCTTGCCGACGTTGAACACCCGCATATGTGCCGGGTTCTCGGCGCCATGCGTGCGGCCGGTGTCGACGACATAGAGCAGGCTTTCGTCGAGCGAGAAGGCAAGGCCGTTCGGCCTGACCATGTCGGTGATGACAGCCTCGATATCGCCCGTGTCGGGATCGACCCGGTAGACATGGCAGGCACCGATTTCACTCTCGGCTTTATCACCCTCATAGTCGGTGTCGATGCCGTAGGTCGGATCGGTGAACCAGATCGAGCCGTCGGACTTCACCACCGCGTCGTTGGGCGAGTTCAGCGGCTTGCCCTTCCATTTGGCGGCGATGGTGGTGATCGAGCCGTCATGCTCCGTGCGGCTGACGCGGCGGCCCGAATGCTCGCAGGTGACCAGCCGGCCTTGCCGGTCGACGGTGTTGCCGTTGGAATTGCCGGACGGCTGCCGGAAGACACTGACGCTGCCGTCCGTCTCGTCGTAACGCAGCATGCGGTTGTTCGGAATGTCCGACCAGACGACATAGCGGCCGGCGGCGAACCAGGCCGGCCCTTCCGCCCACCGGCAGCCGGTGAACAGCTTCTCCACCTGCGCGTTGCCGTTGAACAGGCGCCCGAAACGTGGATCGAGAACCTCATAATAGTCTGCGGCCGCCATGCATTTCCTCCCAGTCATCGGTGACACCGGATCAAGCCAGCCCGCAATCGATCTGGCAAGACAGGGTAACGCTAATTTGTAAGACAAAACGGAAGGCGGCTCGCCGGCCGGCCAGGCCGCGTCTTGCCAGACCTTAGGGAGCCATTAACCGGCTATGCGCTGGCTGCAATGGTGCATTGCAACATCTTCTTTTTGCAACGCACCATTCCTATGTCATGATCCGTACCGATCAAGGGAGGAATAAACGGCCGCGCCGAATGCGGCACAGAAGGAACCTTGCTATGATCTTCAACGACCTCATGACCCGCGCTCGCAGCAGCATCGCCAAGCGCAAGCACTACAATCGTCTCGTCGCCGAAATCGACAGCTTCTCCAGCCGCGATCTGGCCGATATGCGCGCCGACCGCTCGGAAATGCTCTACCAGATCCACAAGCAGATCTACGGCTGAGCAACCCATAGCGTTTGTCGTCTCGGGTAGCCGCCACGGAGCTTCGCTCCTGCTTTGCCCGTGGATGACGAAGGTGGGTCGGGCCTACTGAAAATTACGCCCTTTGGGCATGACCCTCTCCGCCTCTTCGGACAGCATTGCGAGATCCTGTCCGTCTTTCAGCATCGCGGGCCGTATTTCGGGTTGGCCGGAGCGGTCTGAAGGATCGGCGGCCGGCAGTGCGGTCGCACCGACCTTTTCCAGCAGCACGGTCAGCCAGGGCGTCAGGTCCTCGATCTTTTCGGCGACGATATGGACGACACCTGATTCCGACTGCAGTTTCCCGGTGACCTTCACAAACCGGGCACCCATGACGATGGGCCGGAAACGGATGAAGGTCCTTTCCCAGAAGATGACATTGGCGACGGCCTTGTCGTCTTCGAGCGTGAGAAAGATCGCGTTGCCCTTGCCGGGGCGCTGGCGCACCAGCACCAGTCCGGCAACGCAGACCCGCCTGCCGTCGCGCACGGAAGGCAGGCTCGCATTGGGAGTGATGCCGGCGTGGTCGAGCCGCTCGCGCAGGAAGGCGACCGGATGCGCCTTCAGCGACAGGCCGAGCGAGCGGTAGTCATGGATGACATGCTCGCCGAGAGGCATTTTCGGCAGCCTCGTTTCAGGCTCCAACTCGCGCAGGCTGAGCGCCGGCTGGTCGAACAGCGGCAGCTTCTCGGCGGCACTCCTGCCGTCGAGCGCGCGGACCTCCCAAAGTGCCGCGCGGCGGTCGAGGCCGATGGAGCGGAAGGCGTCGGCCTGCGCCAATTTCTCGATCTCGTCGACATTGAGGCCGGAGCGCAGCCAGACATCCCGGACCGTCGAGTAGCCGGCGCCGCGCCGCTCGACGAAAATCTCCATGCGTTCCCTGGAAAGTCCCTTGATCTGCCGGAAGCCGAGCCGCACCGCATGCCTCGTCTCGATGACACCGCGCATTTCCGCATGGCGCGGCAGGATGCGGGCCGGGTCGAAAAGCGCCTTTTCCAAAGTGCAGTCCCAGACGGAGAAATTGACGTCGACCTCGCGGATGTCGACGCCATGGTCGCGGGCGTCGCGCACCAGCTGCGCCGGCTGATAGAAGCCCATCGGCTGCGAATTCAGGATCGCGGCGCAGAACACGTCCGGATAGAAGGTCTTGAACCAGCAGGAGGCGTAGACGAGCAGCGCGAAGGAAGCGGCGTGGCTTTCGGGAAAGCCATACTCGCCAAAGCCCTCGATCTGCTTGAAACAGCGCTCGGCGAAGTCCTTTTCGTAGCCTCGACCTGTCATGCCGTCGATCATCTGCTGGCGATAATTGCCGATCGTGCCGGTGCGCTTGAAGGTGGCCATGGCACGGCGCAGTTCATCGGCCTTGCCCGGCTTGAAGCCGCCGGCGACGATGGCGATCTTCATCGCCTGCTCCTGAAACAGCGGCACGCCCAGCGTCTTGCCGAGAATCTCTTTCAGCTCCGCCTTGGGATATTCGGGCTTTTCCTTGCCCTGCCGCCGGCGCAGATAGGGGTGCACCATGTCGCCCTGGATCGGGCCCGGTCGTACGATCGCCACCTCGATGACGAGGTCGTAGAATTCGCGCGGCTTGAGACGCGGTAGCATCGACATCTGAGCACGCGATTCGATCTGGAAGACGCCGAGCGTATCGGCACGGCAGATCATGTCGTAGACACGGGAATCCTCCTTGGCGATCGTATCCAGGGTCAATGGCCTGCCATAATCGTCTCTCACGCCGTAATGGGTCTCGAGCAAGGTGAAAGCGCGCTGGAGGCAGGTCAGCATGCCGAGCGCCAGAATATCCACCTTGAGGATTTTCACCGAATCGAGATCGTCCTTGTCCCATTCGACCATCTTGCGCTCGTCCATCGCCGTCTTGACGATGGGGACGATCTCGTCGAGCCGGTCCTTGGTGATGACGAAGCCGCCGACATGCTGGGAGAGGTGGCGGGGAAAGCCCATGATCTCGTTGGCGCGTTCCATCACATGCCGTGATACCGGATCCCTGCTGTCGAGGCCGCCGGCCCTGGCTTCCTTCTCGCCGAGTTCCGAGGTCGACCAGCCCCAGATCGAGCCGGAGAGAGACGCCCTGACATCCTCCGAAAGGCCCATCGCTTTCGACACTTCGCGCAGCGCCGAGCGGCCGCGATAGCTGATGACGGCGGCGGCGAGTGCCGTGCGCTTGGAGCTGTATTTTGTATAGATGTACTGCATCACCTCTTCGCGCCGTTCATGCTCGAAGTCGACGTCGATATCCGGCGGCTCGTTGCGTTCCTCGGAAATGAAACGCTCGAACAGCGTGTCGATCTTGTCCGGCCCGACCTCGGTAATGCCAATGCAGAAGCAGATGATCGAATTGGCCGCGGAGCCGCGGCCCTGGCAGAGAATGCCTTCGCCTCGGGCGAATTTGATGATGTCATGGACGGTCAGGAAATAACGGGCGTAATTCAGCCGCTCGATCAGGACGAGCTCTTCCTGGATTCGTTTTATCACGCTGGCGGGGATACCGCCGGGAAAGCGCCGGGCTGCACCTTCCCGAGCCAGCCGCTCCAGCTCCGCCTGCGGCCCGAGACCCGATTCCGTCGGCTCGTCGGGATAATTGTACTGAAGATCGCCGAGCGAGAAGGTCAGCTCTTCGCCGAAACGCAGCGTCTCCGCCAGCGCTTGCGGATACCGGCGGAACAGGCGCGCCATTTCCTGCGGCGGCTTCAGATGGCGTTCGGCATTGGCGGACAGCTCCAGCCCCACCTCGGCGACCGGAACATTGAGGCGGATCGCGGTCAGCACATCCTGCAGCGGGCGCCGTTCGGCCGTGTGGTAGAGCACATCGTTGGTCGCCATCAGCGGGATGCCGCTGCTCTCGGCGAACGCCGCCGCCTGCTCGATCCGGAAGCGATCATGGCCGGCATAACAGGGTGAGACGCCGAGCCGCGGGGCCCTGCCGAAGCGATCCTTGAGTTCACGGAGCAAAGCCAGACTGTCTTGCGCGCCGGCCGCCAGATCGGGCAGGACCGCCAGCGACATCCGGTCCCCCCATTCGAGCAGGTCGTCGCGCCGGAGCAGGGTGGCGCCCTTTTCGGTCTCGTCACGCAGATTGGCCTGGGTGAGCATGCGGCACAGATGGCCCCAGCCCGCGCGGTCCCTGGGATAGGCGAGAATGTCCGGCGTGCCGTCGCCAAAAACCAGCCGGCAGCCGGGATGGTAGGCAAGCTTTTCGACCTTGGCCTGCTGCCAGGCGCGCACCACGCCGGCGACGCTATTGCGGTCGGCGAGCCCGATCGCGGAGAAGCCCATGAGCTTGGCCGCGACCACCAGCTCCTCGGGCTTGGAGGCGCCCCGCAGGAAGGAGAAATTCGACTGGATGCCGAACTCGGCATAGGGGATGACGGTCAGCGCGTTCATGCGAAGACCCCATGCATGAACCAGCGCGGCGGGATCTGCGAGACGCCGCCGTAAAGGCCTTGCCGGTACAGCCAGTAGCGGCGGCCACCGGCATCCTCGATGCGGAAATAGTCGCGTGTCGATGCCGCCGCATCGCCCGGCGCCTCGCGCCACCATTCGGCGGCGATGCGCTCCGGACCTTCGGCGCGCGTCACACGATAAAGCGCGCGGCGCCAGCGGAAATGCAGCGGCGGTCCCTCCGGCATTTCGGTGGTCGGCACCTCGATGGGCTCGGGCGAACGGAACAGCCGGATCGGTCGTTCCGGCGGGAAGATGGTCATCGGCGCCTGCATCCTGTCCGGCTTCTTGGGTGGCGTGGTCCGGCGCGGGGCTTCGGTGAAGGGAATGATGGCGACGGCGCGTTCCGGCAGATGGCTTTCCACGGGAACCTGCTGCAGAACCGCGCCCTCACCGAGGCGGGCGCGGATACGGTCGGCGAACAAGGCGATGTCGGCGCCGTCATCGGCCGCTTCGCCGGTCAGATCGGCCTGCTGCATGTCGAAAGCGGCGACGGCCAGCACCGAGAGGCGCACCAGGTCGAAGCCATATCCGGCATCGATATGCTGCTCGAGTGCCGCCAGCCTTTCATGGAACAATTTCCGGACCAGCAAGGGTTCGCGCATCGGCCGCGAGGTGCCGAGCGCGATGCGGCTGACGGCGCCGTCGACGCGAAAAAGCAGCAGTGCCAGGCTCCTTGCGCCTTCGCCGCGGCGTTCGAGGTCGGTCTTCAAGGTCGTCGCCAGCATGCCCACCAGCCGTTCTATTTCCTCCGTCAGCGTGACGGGCTCGGCGAGATGACGTTCGACCGAAAGCGGCGCGACGGGAAGACGCGGTGAGATCGCCTCGTCGAGACGGCCAAGCGCCTGGTCGAGGCGCTGGAGCAGCAGGGCGCCGAACCGGCGGGCGAGCGGCGCGCGCGGCGCCGCCATGACGGCGCCCGCCGTGCGCAGCCCCACACTTTCCAGGCTGGTACGGGTTTCCGGCGCTATGCGAACGGCGGCCAGCGGCAAGGGGGCAAGCAAGGCTTCCTCCTCGCCTGATGGAACGATGCGGTCGCCGCAAAACCGGGCCGCCGCCCAGGCCGCTCCGGGCGTGCCGGCAAGCCCGCCGCGGACGTCGAAACCCTGCTGGAAGAAGCGCGACAGGATTTCGTCCAGCATGGCGCGTTCGCCGCCGAACAGATGGGTGCAGCCGGTGACGTCGAGGAACAGGCCGTCGATGCCGTCCAGCGCCACCAGCGGCGTGTAGCGGTCGCACCAGTCGGCGAGGCCCTCGAGCAGGCGCCGGTCGGCCTCCGGATCGGCTTCGACGATGTCGATCGACGGATGCATGGCGCGCGCATCGGCAATCCCCATGTCGCGCTTCAGGTGCAGCGCCTCAGCCCGCGCGTCGAGGGCCGAGATGCGCTGCGCGTTGCCCTGGCGATGGCTGATCACGAGCGGTGGGTGAGATAGCTGCGGATGATCCGACGGCCGGGAACGCCAGGATTTCCCCAGACGCTGCCGCAGGATCCTTTCTGTCGCGAGATAGGGAAACCATAGGGACAGGATTCTCTGCCCATTCGTTGCTCGCCCTGCGCCTTTCCTCGCCCCTTCTTTCATCGAATTTGCGTTCATCGGGGTTCCACTCCAGTGTGAATTGTCCAGGCAGGGCCGTGCGGCTCTTGCCGATGCTGATGGTGAAGGCCGGGTGGCCGATCGAGCCGGCGAGCGGCCCGGCGACTGTTTCGCGCGGCACGGCCGGCGCCGACGCGACAATCAGACGAACAGGCGCCGCCGTCGGTTCGGGCTCGGCCGCTTGCCGCAGCAGGAACACCGGCCGGCCGGCACCTTGCGCCCGCGCATGCAGGCGGCGTGTCGCGGTCAGGTCCAGCCGCTGCGGATTGCCGCGGATCTCTAGGATGACGGCGGCAAGCGCGGTCATCCGGGCCGCCTCCTCGGCGATCCACAGCGCATCGACAAGCCGGGGCGCCTCGGAAAACAGCAATTGCCCGGGCTCGATGCCGAACGAGGCATGCAGCCCCCTGGCATAGGGAAAGCCGGCCTCGTGGAAAATTTCCGATGTCCCGATCCACAGGATGGGCAGCCCCTGCGCCTGGTTGAGGATCAGGCTGACGATCGACAGGGCGAAACCGGCGACGGCTCCTGCATCGCGGGTTTCCAGGCCATGGATTTCGGTCAGGGCGGCTTTCGGCAGGCCGCCGCTGAGCGCGGCATCGAGCCGCTCGATGCCAATGGGCAGGAAAGCATCCGGCAAGGCCGCGGCAAGGCCGCGCCGGACGATCGTCAGATCGCTGCCGGCGTCAGCATCAAGGGGCGCGCCAGCCGGTGCCTGCAGGCGCTCGGGCAGTGTTCCCTCGATCTTCGCGATCTGGCGGCGCAGGGCAAAAACAGTCTCCCGCGCCACGGCGGTCATCGCCATGACGGTCAGCTTTCACTCACAATTGTTCCTGTTATGTTCCTATAGATTCCAGAGGGGATCGGAAGAGTCAAGCAGAGTCATCAAGGAATTTATTCCTCTTCCTGCGCGACACCGGCGTACAGGCGTCATTTGCCTCGACCAGCGCGAACGCCTATATCCGGGATCAAAGGACAAAGCATGGCCCGCATCTACAAGACCCGCACCTGGCATGGTGAACTTGCGCCCTCGATGGAGGAATTGGAGTTCCTGGCCCTGGAGGCCTATGCCCACCTGCCGGAGGATTTTCGCAAGCTGACCGGCGAGATCGTCATCCAGATCGCTGAGTTCCCGACCGACGAGATCATGGACGACCTGTCGCTGGAAACGCCGTTCGACCTGCTCGGCCTGTTCGAGGGGCGCGGCATCGCCGAACGCTGGAACCCACAAACAGGCGAAGGCCCGAACCGCATCACGCTCTACCGCCGCGCCATGCTCGACTACTGGGCCGAAAACGAGGAAACGCTGGGCGACATCGTCACCCACGTGCTGATCCACGAGATCGGCCACCATTTCGGCCTGTCGGACGATGATATGGAGAAGATCGAAGAGGCGGCGGAGTAGCTCTCGGCGTTTTCCCCTACCAGTCGCTGAGCTTCGTATCCGGTCCGTATTCCTGGCCATCGACATCCTTCACCACGGCCTGGCCGCAGCGCATGGTCTTGGTCTTCTTGTCGTAGGCGTAGGTCGGCGAGCCGAACAGGTGCCAGCCCTTGTTCAGCGCCGCCGTCACCTTATGGCAGAAGCTGGCGTCGTCCGGGGCGGTGAGAAAGCGGTAGAGTTTCATCGTCCAATTCCTGTCGTGTATCCCAAATCGGCGAATATCATGCGCCGATGGCGGCCGCTTTCGCCAGAAGTTTTTCGGCCTGCGCCAAGTGCAACCGCTCGACCATCCTGCCATTCAGCGCGATGACGCCCTTGCCGCTGTTTTGAGCAAGCGCGAAGGCATCCTTCACCGCGCGCGCCTCGGCCAGCGCCTGCGCCGACGGGGCGAAGGCACGGTTGGCGGCCTCAATCTGCGATGGATGGATCAGCGTCTTGCCGTCAAAGCCCATGGCGGCGGCCTGCGTGCACTCACGCGCGAACGCGTCCGGGTCGCGAAAATCGTTGAACACGCCATCGAGCATGTCGATCCCGCCGGCGCGTGCCGCCAGCAGCATCTGCATCAGCCATGGCAGAAGATAGGCGCGATCCGGCGTCGCCAGCACGCCGGTATCCTTGATCAGGTCATTTGTTCCGGCGATGAAACAATCCAGGCGCGAGGCGGGGTCGCGGCCGAGTTCGGCAATGGCGCCGATGTTGAGCATGGCCTTGGGTGTCTCGATCATCGCCCATAGTTTCACGCTGTCCGGGGCAAAATTATCGTCCAGCACATCGCCAACTTCGAGCACGTCACGCGGCGTGTCGACCTTTGGCAGCAGGATGCCGTCCGGCTCCGCCTTGGCCACGGCCGCAAGATCGTCAGTGCCCCATTCGCTGGACAGCGCATTGACGCGCACCACCATCTCGCAGCGCCGGCCATTGGCATCAGGGCGGTTGGCGAAAATGCCGGTCAGTTTTTCGCGCGCGGCGATCTTGTCGGCGGGGGCGACGGCGTCCTCGAGGTCGATGATGACCGCGTCGCAGGCAAGCTGCGCGATCTTGGCCAGCGCCTTGTCGTTGGAGGCCGGGACATAGAGCACGGAGCGGCGCGGGCGGTAGGTTTCAGTCATGCCAGATCTATGCCGTGTGTGGTCGGGCGAGGCAAGCCGATAGCCCTGCACGAAAACTGCACGCGCCTGCGGAAAACCTCCTCCGATCCGCCGCATCGCTTTCCTGCATGCCTGCGAGACAGTCGGCATGCACAAGCGAGCAAAACCCCGTCTACCTTACCGGCTGCGCAGCGAAGGCTGGTGGCTGGTCGACCCGCAACGCGCCAACCCCGCTGCAATTCCCCGGTTTGTCCGCAAGAGTCCGCCGCCATGGCGATGGGACGCCATCAGGAAAATCAGGCCGTGACCTCCTTCTTCCGCGCCGCGCCAAGCTATTGCAGCCGCTTGGGCGTCGCCGTGCTGCTGGTCGCGCTCGCCGATTTCCTGTTCTACGGCCAGCCCGCCGGGATCACGGTTCTGCTGTTCGCCATCCTGATTGCCGCCGCTGTGGTTGCCGTGCATCCCGCCGCCTTCAGCGACGGCAAGGTATGGCTCAAGTCGGCCGCCTTGCTTGTCGCGCTGTTGCCGCTCGCCGAGACTGTCAGTCCCTTGTCCGTCTCGATCGCCCTTGCCGCGCTGGTGGCGTTCGCGCTTTCGCTGAGCGGCCGGCTGCGACACCGCACGGCGCGCGTTGCAGGCCAGATCGTGCTGTTCGCACTGGCGGCGCCGGTCCGGTTCCTCAGCGATTTTCTCAAGTGGCGAAGAGTGGCGCGGCGGTTCGGCGGGCATCGCATAAGGCTGGCGGCGATCGCGGTCTGGGTGATGCCGCTGACGCTGGGCGCGGTCTTCGTCGCCCTTTTCGGCGCCGCCAATCCGGTCATCGAATACTGGCTGTCGCTGATCGATCTGATGAAGCTGCTCGACCTCGTCCAGTTGACGCGGATTGCCTTCTGGCTGTTCGTGCTTGCCGGCGTCTGGGCCTTTCTACGGCCGCGCCTGCCGCGCTTTCAGCGCCGCATCGCCAGGCCAAATCACCCTGCTGCCGATGCCCAGCCAGCGGCGGACAGGCACGCCGTCGAGGACATCGTCTTCGGCAAGGCCGCCATCCTGCGCGCGTTGATCGTCTTCAACGTTTTGTTTTCGCTGCAGAGCGGGCTCGACGCCACCTATCTGTGGGGCGGGGTCGCGCTTCCCGATGGTTTGAGCTACGCCGCCTACGCGCATCGCGGCGCCTATCCCTTGATCGTCACCGCGCTGCTAGCCGCCGGTTTTGTCCTTGCGGCGTTGAGGCCCGGCAGCGAGACATCGGCCGACCCGCTCATCCGCCGGCTGGTCTATGCCTGGGTGGCGCAGAACATCATGCTGGTCGTCTCATCGATCCTGCGGCTCGATCTCTATGTCGGCATCTATGCGCTGACCTACTGGCGCGTCGCGGCTTTCGTCTGGATGGGACTGGTGGCGGCCGGCCTTGCGCTGATCATCGCCCGTATCGCGCTCGGAAAATCCAGTGAATGGCTGCTCTCCGCCAATCTTCTGACGTTATCCCTGGCGCTTTATGTCTGCTGTTTCATCAACTTCGCAGCAACGATCGCCGATTACAATGTCGACCACTCTCTTGAAATGACCGGCCAGGGCATTCCCCTCGACGCCTGGTATCTCCGCTCGCTCGGGCCGGACGCGTTTCCAGCGCTCGATCGCTTCCTCGACCGTCGGCGCGGGACGGCCAATGCCGGTGCCGTCGGCGAACTGGCAAGGTTGCGCGGTGTCGATGAAGGCTGGTATCGCAGCCTGCAGGAAAACTGGCGAAGCTGGAGCTTTCGCGACTGGCGCCTGCTTCGCTATCTCGACAAAAGGCGGCCTATTGTTCCCAGCGTCGCAGAACCCGTGCCGGATCGCTAATCCATGCCGCATCACATCCTCGTCGCCGACGATGACCCGCATATCCGCGAAGTGATCTGCTTCGCGCTGGAAAAGGCCGGCATGAAAACGGCCGCCGTGTCCGATGGCGCCGCCGCTCTGCAGGCAATCGAACGGCGCACGCCCGACCTTGTCGTGCTCGACATCGGCATGCCAGAGATGGACGGGCTGGAGGTCTGCCGGCGGCTGCGTCACACATCAGACGTGCCGGTGTTGTTCCTGTCCGCGCGCGACGAGGAGATAGACCGCATCCTCGGGCTCGAAATGGGTGGGGACGACTACGTCACCAAACCGTTCAGCCCGCGCGAACTCGTCGCCCGCGTCAACGTCATCCTGCGCCGCGCCCGTCCGGCGGCGCTCGAACCGGCCGACGACAGGCAGTTCGCGCAGGGAAAACTCACCCTGGCGCCGGCCAGCCACGCGGCCGCCTTCGACGGCAAGCCGCTCGCCCTGACGGCGATCGAGTTCTCGATCCTGAAAGGGTTTCTGGCGCGGCCCACCCATGTGCTCGATCGCGACGCGGTGATGGCCAATGCCTATGCCGGCAAGATCCATGTGGCCGACCGCACCGTCGACAGCCATATCCGCAACATCCGCGCCAAGCTGGCGGCGATGGGTTGCCCGGAGGTCATCGAAACCGTGCACGGCGTCGGCTTCCGGCTCGGCCGATGCGGCTGACGACATCAAGCAAGTCGATTGGCAGCAAGTGGATCGGCCGCAAATGGCGGCCGCGCCTTGCCACGGTCGTCGTCGCCATCCTGATCCTGGTGATGTCCCTGCCGCTGGTCGGCCTGTTCTTCTTCCGCCTCTATGAGAACCAGCTGATCCGTCAGACCGAAGCGGAACTGATCGCACAGGGCGCCGCCATCGCCGCTATCTATGCCCAGGAGGTGCGCGACGCCGGCATTTCACCGGAAAAGCTTGGCGTGGCGATGCCGCTGGCGAATGGCACCAGGAGCCGAGGCGCCAATCTCGATTCGCCCTATCGGCCGATCGAGCCGCAGCTCGATCTCGCCTCGGATTACGTGCTTCAGACCAGGCCGGTAGGGATTCCTGCCACGGTCGATCCAGCTTTCGCCGCGATCGGCGCGCGGCTGGCTGGGATTCTCGATGCGACGCAGAAGACCACGCTGGCCGGCTTCCGGCTGCTCGATCCCAGGGGCGTCGTGATTGCCGGGCGCGACGAGATCGGCCAGTCGCTCGCCGAGGTCGAGGAGGTGCGTGAGGCACTCGCCGGGCGCTATGCCAGCGCGCTCAGGCTGCGCATCCCCAACCAGCCGCCGCCGCCGCTCTATTCGGTCAGCCGCGGCACCAGGGTGCGCGTGTTCGTCGCCCTGCCGGTGGCCGTCGACGGCAAGGTCGCCGGCGTGGTCTTTGTCTCGCGGACGCCTAACAACATCATAAAACATCTCTATGGCGAGCGCGGCAAGGTGACGGCGGCAGCGATCGCCATTCTCGGCGGCACGCTGCTCATCGGCCTCGTTTTCCTGCGCACCGTCAGCCGGCCGATCTACGCGCTCATCGACCGCACCCAGCGCATCGCCGCCGGTGAGCGCAGCGCGATCCGGCCTCTCGACCACCATGGCACGCGCGAAATGGCGGAGCTTTCCGCCGCCTTTCTCGATATGGCCGAAAGACTACAGGCGCGCTCGGACGCCATCCAGACCTTCGCCACCCATGTCTCGCATGAACTCAAATCGCCGCTGACGGCGATCCAGGGTGCGGCCGAATTGCTGCGCGATTCAGGCAGCGGGATGGCCGATGAAGAGCGGCGGCGCTTCTCCGACAATATCGTCACAGATGCAGGGCGGCTCAACCTTTTGGTCCGGCGGCTTCTCGACCTGGCGCGGGCCGAAAACCTCGCGCCCAGCGGCGAAAGCACCTCGGTCGGCGCCGCGCTGGCGCTGCTCCCCGTCGACGCGAGGCTGGCGGTTGAGGTCGAGGCCGGCGGCGACCTGGCCTTCCGCATCTCGTCCGAGAACGCTGCCATCGTGCTTGCCAATCTCATCGACAATTCGGCCAGGCACGGCGCGACCCTAATTTCCATCACCGCCGCAAGCGCGAGCGGCAGGGTTTCCGTTCTGGTCAGCGACGACGGCGCCGGCATTTCGCCGAGCAACCAAGGGCGGATCTTTGAGCCGTTCTTCACCACGCGGCGCTCTACCGGCGGCACCGGCATGGGTCTGGGCATCGTGCTGGCCCTCCTGAAAGCGCATGATGGTACGATCCGGCTGGTTGACTCCGAGCGCGGCACGCGCTTCGAGATCACTTTGCCGGTCGCGTAGATTGCGGACGGGGGATCGGAGAAAAAAGTGCGCTACGACATCGTCATCATCGGCGGGGCCATCGTCGGATCCTCGGTCGCCTACTATCTGCGCGAGGAAGGGTTTTCCGGCTCGATCGCGCTGATCGAGCGCGACCCGCAATTCGCCCATTCGGCGACGACGCTGTCCATGGCCTCGATCCGCCAGCAATTCTCCATTCCGCAAAACATCCGCCTGTCGCAGTTCACGCTAAAACTGTTTCGGCGGCTGAAGGAAGAATTCGGCACCGACGCCGATATCGGTTTTCGCGAGGGCGGCTATCTCATCCTTGCCGGCGAGGCCGGGCTGCCGATCCTGAAAGCCAACCACGAAGCGCAGGTCGCCGAGGGCGCTGACATCCTGCTTGAGGACGCCGAACAGCTGACGCGCCGCTTCCCCTGGCTGTCGGCCGAAGGCATCACCGCCGGCGCCTATGGCCGGACCGGCGAGGGCTGGTTCGACGCGCATGCGATGCTGATGCTGTTTCGCAAGGCGCTGCGGCAGAAGAAGATCGACTTTATCAGCGCGTCGGTCACCGGCGTCGAGCGGCAGGGTGACCGCGTCACCGGCGTCAGCCTCGACAATGGCGATCGGCTCGAGGCCGATACCGTCATCAATGCCGCCGGGCCGAATGCCGGCAAGGTCGCTGCCCTTGCCCAGCTTTCGCTGCCGGTCGAGCCACGCAAGCGCAACGTCTTCGTCTTCGAGGCGCGCGAGAAATATGCCGACATGCCGCTGCTGGTCGATCCCTCCGGCATCTATGTCAGGCCGGAAGGCTCGGTCTACCTCACCGGCGGTGCCGAGCCGGAGGAGGGCGACGGCCCGGCCGATCCCGGGGATTTCGACGTCGACTGGCCGCTGTTCGAAGAGGTGATCTGGCCGGTGCTGGCAACCCGCATCCCGGCCTTCGAAGCGATCAAGCCGACGCGCGCCTGGGCGGGGCATTACGACTACAACACGCTCGACCAGAACGCCGTCATCGGCCCCCACCCCGAGGTGACGAATTTCCTGTTCGCCAACGGATTCTCCGGCCATGGGCTGCAACAGGCGCCGGCGGTCGGCAAGGCGCTGGCCGAACTGATCGTGCATGGCGGCTACCGGACGATCGACTGCTCGGCATTTGGCTACGCGCGTGTCGCCGAAGGGCGGGCCTTCCGGGAATTGAATGTGATTTGAGGCGGCAAGAACGATCGACGTTAGCTGCCTCTCCAGGGTCTATGCCATCATCGCGTCAATCTTGAGCGCGTTGCCCAGCGCATTGCCTCCGGCCGTGTTGTCGAAAATTCCCCAGACCTCGGCACCCGAAGCGGCCGCTGCCTCGACTTGCCGGCTGAAGCGGTCGAGACTTTCGGCATCGTAATCGGAATAATAGACGCGCGGCGCGCCATGCCAACGGAAATAGGCGAGGCCGGGCCAGCCGCCCGGCACCGCGGCAGGTGGCGCCGGAGCCGGATCGGCGGCAACGCGCGCGATCCGGCGAGCCGCCAGAAGTGCTTCAGCCTCTGCATCGAACCAGCTGGGATGGCGCGGCTCGCAGACCAGCCTGGCTTGCGTTCGCTCGCCCAGCATGTCGAAGAAATCGCTCGCGACATCTGGCTCGAACGACAGGCTCGGCGGCAACTGCACCAGAAGCACGCTCAGCTTTCCACCGAGACCTTCGACCTCTTGGAGAAAGCTTTGCAAAAGATCGTTGCAGTCCACGAGACGGCGCTCATGGGTGATCGCCTTCGGCATCTTGGCGGCGAAGCGGAAGTGCTCCGGCACGGCGCGTGCCCAGCGCTCATAGGTCTCGCGGCGGTGCGGCTTGTAGAAGGACGTGTCGATCTCGACGATCGGAAAGTGCCTGGAATAGCGCTCTAGATGCGATCCGGGTTGCGGGAAATTATCCTTGTATCGTGTCGGAATGCCCCAGCCAGCCGTGCCTATGAAGCATGCCTGTTTTCCCATGCATGGGGATGTGGACCAGAACAGACGTGGGTCAAGGCGTGCGGAGGGCGCGTGACGACGCTCCACACGCCGATCAGGCCCCGGCCAGCTTTCCAGTCTCGATATGAGCTTGCAGCCAGGCCAGCACTCGTGCCCAGCCCTTGGCATGTTCAGCCGCCGCCTCTCGCAGCCCGCCAAAGCCGGCATGGCAGATGGTGACGCGCGTGCCGTCGGCGATAGGCTCCAGCAGCCATGCGACCCTGGTTTGCCGCCGGCCAAGCGTGGGATGGTCCCGACCATATGCCCACGTCTGCACGATCCGGCGCGGTGTTTCGATTTCGAGGAATTCGCCGCTGGCCGGCAGGTCCCTACCGCCGGCCAGCGCACGACCACGGTCCAGCGGCCGCCGACGCGAAGGTCGGCCCACCAGCCGACCATCCTGTAGGTATCGGCTGACCCCCACCATTGCTCGACTTCCTTGCAGACCAGCGCCCCGAAGACGCGTTCGGGAGGCGCGCCAATCTCGGCCGATGCCATGATCGTCTCGCCATTGGTCATGCTCCGCACCCTGAGAGCTTGCATGATCTATGCCTCCATGGAATTTGTTCCGCCAGCGAAACGAGCTCAAGCTTTCGACGGCGGACGCTCGAATCCCTTGCCCGTCTCGAGCAGGCTCTTCAGGCTGGCCAGCACCAGCGGCCAGCCCTTGGCGACATTGTCGATCAGCCTGTGCGGGCCGTCCGCCTCATGGGTCACGGCAAGTTTCATCAGCTCGCCGTCGGGCTCGATGGTGAAGGTGCAGCGCGTGTAGCCGTCCTCCCTGATCTCGGGCATCCATTCATTGCGCCATTTGATGACCAGGCGGCGTGGCGGGTCGATCTCGAGAATCTCGCCACTGTCGGCGACACGGCCGTCCGGGAAGATCAGCTTCCAGCTGGAGCCCACCTTCCACTCGCTCTCCTGATAGGAGCAGAGGAAGAACTGCCGGTTGAACCCCGGGTCGGTCAACGCCTCCCAGAGTTTCTCCGGCGTGGTGCGGATGTAGGTTACATAAACGAAGCTGTTGCTCATCAGTCTTCCCTTTCGAGGCGTTTCTTCAGGTCACTCAACGCATCAAGCCGATGGCGCTCGAACTTGCCGATCCAGCGCTCGGCGATCTCGTTGATTGGAACCGGGTTGAGGTAGTGCTCCTTCTCTCGGCCCCGGCGGATGGTGGTAACGAGGTTCGCTTCTTCCAGGATCGCCAGGTGCTTGGTCACCGCCTGGCGGGTCATGGCCATCTCTGCGCAAAGCGCATTCAGCGTCTGTCCGTTCCTGGCATGGAGGCTGTCCAGCAATTGCCGGCGTGTCGGGTCGGCCAGGGCGCGAAAAACGGCATCCATGCTCATGGCTTAATATGCAACCATTTAGTTGCATGTCAAGCGGCAAGATCGCGCACCATTGACGATGGATAGATCACAGAAGAAAGTCAGCGCTTGCGGGAGATCCAGAAGGCGTCGGGTATGCGCTTCATGCCGATGCGTTCATGGAATCCGACAGCGTCGGGCATGGAAACCAGGCTGATGGCGACCGACGGTCCGAGCTGCCGGGCCACCTCGTCCATCAGCCCCTTGCCGATACCCAGGCCTTGCGCCTTGGCCGAGACGGCAAGATCGCTGATGTAGCAGACCCAGGAAAAGTCGGTCAGGCAGCGGGCAACGCCAATCAGCGGCGTGGCTTCCATGTCGAGATGGGCCATGTCGAGGCGGGCCATGTCGAGACGGGCGGTCACGATCAGGTTGGCGCCCTCCAACATCGCCTTCAGCCTTGCCTCGTCATCGACAGGCCGGACTTCGCCGAGACCGGACTCCACCAGCACGCGGCGGAATTCGGAAATGCCGAGCGCCGGTTCACGCGTATAGAGGACGTGGGAGTTTTCCGCCATGGGACCAGACTGCACCATCGGGCGGTGAATTCGAAGCTGTTTTGCGCAGCGCCCTTATGCGTGCGCGCACGAACAGTGCCTTTTATTTGCCCCCGGCTTTGTGTAAACCGGGCCCCAGCAAATCCCCCCCAACGAAAACACGGGCCAAAGCCATGGAAAAATTCACCAAGCTCACCGGCGTCGCCGCTCCCATGCCGATCGTCAATGTCGACACCGACATGATCATCCCGAAGGATTATCTCAAGACGATCAAGCGCACCGGGCTTGGCACCGGCCTGTTCGCCGAGATGCGCTACAAGGACGACGGCTCCGAAAATCCGGATTTCGTGCTCAACAAGCCCGCCTACCGCAAGGCGCAGATCCTCGTCGCCGGCGACAATTTCGGCTGCGGCTCGAGCAGGGAACACGCGCCATGGGCGCTGCTCGATTTCGGCATACGCTGCGTCATCTCGACCTCGTTCGCCGACATCTTCTACAACAACTGCTTCAAGAACGGCGTGCTGCCGATCACCGTCAGCCCCGAGGACCTGGAGAAGCTGATGGATGACGCATCGCGCGGCTCCAACGCCACCCTGTCGGTCGATCTCGAAGCCAAGGAAATCCGTGGTCCGGACGGCGGCGTGGTCACCTTCGACCTCGACGACTTCAAGCGGCACTGCCTGCTCAATGGGCTCGACGACATCGGCCTGACCATGGAAAAGGCAGGCGCCATCGCCTCGTTCGAGAAGAAGAACGCCGAACTGCGCCCCTGGGCCTGAGCGGCCGCCAGGACCGGCCCCTTTCCGGGCTGGGTCGAGGGAGGGACAGTCATGAGACATCAGCTTCTTGCCGGCGTTTGCGGGCTGGCCTTGTTGCTGGGGCCCGCCGCGAGCGTGCTCGCGCAGACTCAGACGCCCGCCGCGCAACAGCCGCCGGCGGTGGAAAAGCCGGCCACCGATCAGGATGCGGGAACCGACGCCGCCGACGCCGCTGACGACGACAAACAGGCGCCGGTGCCGTTCGAAGGCGGCCACCTCACCATCACGCAGCCGGAGCAGGACGGCGAGAAGGTGCTTGCTTATGACGGTAAGCAGCTGGCCAGCAATTACGATGTCTTCTTCGACAAAATTGTGGAAGTTGGCGGCGTCAAGGTGGCCCTGTTCGATGTTGGCGATGGCGGCAATCAATGCGGCCCGGCGACGGTGATCGTCTGGAAGCCGGAAGGCGGCGCCATCCAGAGCACCAAGGTCGAGCAGGACGATTGCGGAGCGCCGCCCGCGGGAGTGTCCGACAGCGCCATCTATTTCGTGCCCTATCTCCTGCCGGGGGACCAGAAGCCGGCCCTGCAGTGGTCGCCGACGGATGGGCTGACGATTTCGGGCAATCTCACCTACATGCCGGAACCCGGCACCGACTGGAAAGACATCGATCCGGAAAAGTACCAGAACATCATCGACGCCTTCCACAATGAGGCTGTCTACAAGGAAGCCGAAAAGCTGCTGGGCAAGGACATGCCCGACATGGCGACCAGCCTGCTGGTTGGCGGCGGCACGGAAAAGACCGCGTCCGGCGCCTTCTTCGCCAGCGGCTGCGTGCCGCACGATTGTGGCGGCAATGACGGCTTCATGGCCGTCGACCCGGCCAAGCACCAGATCTATTTCGCCCGCCGCGGCGACAATGGCCAACCGAACGCCTGGCCGGCGCTGGCGACATGGCCGGCCGATGTGAAGGAAGCGCTGGACAAGGCGCTGGGGTCGGCGAACTAGCCAGGGCATTTCCGGCGAAAGGGCGGCGCCTCCAGGGCTCTGCCCCTTTTTCACGCAGGACCGCGTCAACGGCGATATTCGCCGGGACAATGGAACCAGATGGGCCGCGCGGCGTCATAGAAGCAGTTTCGCTCGGCAGTGCCTGGAGTAACATCGATGGTCAGGCTCGTTCTTCTGGCGCTTGTTCTGTTCGCCCTCTCAACTGGCGCCACAGAGGCGGCAAAGCTGGACGCAGCCGCCGTCAACAACGCCCAATTCACCGACGCCGCAACGAAGGGCGTCGACGCGACCGTGTTGAAGGCACAGGTCCTTTTGGATCGGGCGCGCTTCTCGCCTGGCCTGATTGACGGCCGCCAGGCGGCGAACTTCACCAAGGCGGTCCGGGCATTCCAGGCGGCCAACGCTCTGCCCGCCGATGGCAGGCTCAACCGGGAGACCTGGGACAAGCTGGTCGCAACCTCGCCAGACGCGGTTCTTGTGAATTACGAGTTGACGCGCAAGGACGTGCGTGGACCGTTTGCCAAGCGCATTCCGGCCAGTATGGAAAGAATGGCTCGCCTGCGCAGGCTCGGCTACCGCGGTTCGCTGGAACGGATCGCGGAGCACTTCCACATCAGCGAACAATTGCTGCGAAGGCTCAATCCGGGCATCAGCTTCAGGAAGGCGGGCGCAAAGGTGCTGGTGCCGGCTATCGACCGAGGCGATCCGCCCTCAGCCGCTGTCAGCGTCGAGGTCGACAAGGCCGCGCGCCAGGTTCGCGTTCTCGACGATTCCGGCAAAGTGGTTTCGGTCTACCCCGCCTCGATTGGAAGCGAAGAGAAGCCGGCGCCGAGCGGCGAGGCACAAGTCACACGCGTGGTCCACAATCCCACCTATCACTACGATCCCCGCTTCGCCTTCAAGGGGGTGAAAACCAAACGGCCCTTCACCATCGCTGCCGGACCCAACAATCCTGTCGGATCGATCTGGATCGATCTGTCCATTGAAAGTTACGGAATTCACGGCACGCCCGAACCAGGCAAGATCGGGAAGACCTTTTCGCATGGTTGCATCAGACTGACCAATTGGGATGCCGAAGACCTCGCCCTTGAGGTGCACAAAGGCACAAAGGTTGTCTTCATCGGAGAAACGGCTGAATCGGCCGCGGGCCAACCCGGCTGACGCATCGCGTGAAAGAGAGCCGGCCCGTCGAGGCCACGGATTCTGCACCGCCGATCCATCCGTATTGGCCCATGGCAGGATCGGTTTTTCCCCGCAAAGTAGCTGCGACAATGCGAGGCTCCCCCATGCGCAAGCTCATCTCAACCGGCTCGCCGTTCGAAAAGACCGCCGGCTATTCACGTGCCGTGGTGCAGGGCGACTGGTGCTTCGTGTCCGGGACGACCGGCTACGATTACGCCACCATGACGATGCCGGACAGTGTCGAGGCGCAGACGCGCAATTGCCTGGCGACGATCGGCAAGGCGTTGCAGGACGGCGGCTTCGAGATGTCCGACGTGGTGCGCGCGCACTACTACATCACCGACCAGGCCTTCGTGGATGTCGTCTTCCCGATTCTTGGCGAGACATTCGGCGACATCAGGCCCGCGGCGACGATGATCGTCTGCCAACTCAACAAGCCGGAAATGAAGATCGAGATCGAGGTGACGGCGCTGCGGCGTACGGTGTGAGGAGACTTCCGCCATGAAGGTCCGGCGTATCGTGGCCAATATCGAAACACCGGACGCCGCGGCGGCCAGCCGTTTCTACCATGATGTGCTTGGCCTCGACATCCTGATGGATCAGGGCTGGATCGTAACCTACGGTTCCGAGGACTCGATGCAGCTCCAGGTCAGCTTCATGGCGCAGGGCGGATCCGGTACGCCGGTGCCGGATCTGTCGATCGAGGTCGACGATGTCGATGCGGCATTCAAAGCCATGAAGGACGCCGGCTTCGCCGTCGAATACGGGCCCGCCGACGAACCGTGGGGCGTGCGGCGCTTCTATGTGCGCGATCCGCTGGGACGGCTGGTCAACATTCTCTCGCACCGGTGAGCGCATCTTCCGCGGGCCAGGTAACTTGGACATGCCGGCGGCACAGCCCCCCCCTCTGCCCCGCCGAGCAGAGGGAGGCGTGAAGGAATCGCGGCGATAGGTTCTTCGTCCTCCCCTTGCGCTGCAACCGCTTGGCGTTTAGCAAGGCCGCGTCGCACAGCGCCGCGCGCCTCTTTGGCGCGCAAAGGACGCTGTGCAAACCGAACGCATTCTTTCTGGGACAACTCACCATGGCAACGAAGCATCTTTTCCTGCTCCCCGGCGACGGCATCGGCCCCGAGGCGATGGCCGAGGTCAAGAAGCTGATCGCGGCCATGAACGCAAAGCTCGGCAGTGGCTTCGTCACCGACGAGGGCCTGGTCGGCGGCTGCGCCTACGATGCGCACGGTGCGGCGATTTCCGATGCGGACATGGAAAAGGCTATGACGGCGGACGCCGTGCTGTTCGGCGCCGTCGGCGGGCCGAAATGGGATGCCGTGCCTTACGAGGTGCGCCCCGAGGCCGGCCTGCTGCGCCTGCGCAAGGACATGGAGCTGTTCGCCAATCTCAGGCCCGCCATCTGCTATCCGGCGCTGGCCGCATCGTCCTCGCTGAAGCAGGAAGTCGTCGAAGGCCTCGACATCCTCATCGTGCGTGAGCTGACCGGCGGCGTCTATTTCGGCGAGCCCAAGCAGATCATCGATCTCGGCAACGGCCAGAAGCGCGGCATCGACACGCAGGTCTACGACACGTTCGAGATCGAGCGCATTTCAGGTGTCGCTTTCGAGCTCGCGCGGACGCGCAAGAACCATGTGACGTCTATGGAAAAGCGCAACGTCATGAAGTCGGGCGTGCTGTGGAACGAGGTCGTCACCCAGACCCACAAGGCACGCTATTCCGACGTCAAGCTCGACCATATGCTGGCCGACGCCGGCGGCATGCAGCTGGTGCGCTGGCCAAAACAATTCGACGTCATCGTCACCGACAATCTGTTCGGCGACATGCTGTCCGACATCGCCGCCATGCTGACCGGCTCGATCGGCATGCTGCCGTCGGCCTCGCTCGGCGCGCCTGATGCCAAGACCAAGAAGCGCAAGGCGCTGTACGAGCCGGTGCACGGCTCGGCACCCGACATTGCCGGCAAGGGCATCGCCAACCCGATCGCCATGATCGCCTCCTTCGCCATGTGCCTGCGCTATTCCTTCGGCATGGTCGATGAAGCCGACAAGCTCGAAGCCTCAATCGCCGCCGTGCTCGACCAGGGCCTGCGCACCAAGGATATTTTCTCCCCCGGCATGACCGAGGTTGGTACGGTCGAAATGGGCGACGCGATCATCGCCAAGTTCCTGGGATAATCAGCGGATCTCGCCGGCAAGCTGCTGCAGCAGACCGACGAGCTGCGTCTCGTCCACCGGCTCGAAAAACACTGAGTCGGCGGCCTCGACGGCGACGATCGCTTGCTGGGCGGCGGCCGCCCCGGCGGCTGTGACGCGGATCACCTTGGCCCGGGAGTCCCGGGGATCCGCTTCGCGTACGATCAAGCCCTTGGCCTCCAGCCGGGCGACGACGTCGGAGGTCATCTTCACCTCGGTGCCGGCCTGGGCGGCGAGTTGCACCTGGTTGGGCGGTTCGCCATTGCGGCCAAGCCACATCGCCGAGGCGAGCAGCACGAACTGGACATGCGTCAGGTCGAGCGGCGCCAGCGCCGCCGTCATGACGCGCTGCCAGCGCATGGTGGTTCGCCAGAGCAGCAAGCCGGGGCTCTCCGATGCCCCGCCCTTGAAGCGCGTGTGGGGTTCAGCCATGATTCGCCAACGCCTCCGCCTGCTCGAACAACTTGGCCATCGACACGTCGAAATCGCCACTGATCTGGGGCCCGAGTTCCGGGCCGACCTCTTCGGCCGAAGGGCCTGAGATATCGAGCCGGTGCGTCACCTGCGTGCCGCCTTCGACAGGCACCAGAGTGTGCCGGAACAGCAGCTTGGTATCGCCGAACGAAGTTTCATCGGCATAGGTCACGTTTTCGACGAGATCGACGATGGTCGATTCGAACGTGTCCTGACCGACCGGCGTCACCGAGACGCGGGTGCCCTTGGCGAATGGCCCATGCAGCACGAAGGTATCGGAGCCTTCATAAGTCAGGCGGCCTTCATGCAAGGCCTTGAGCGCGTTCCAGATGGCTTGCGCAGGAAGGGGGGAAGTCGCGGTGTATTCATTGGTCCACATCGTTTTGCTCCATTCAACGATTTAATCTGCGCATAGATTATCCGCGCGCGGATTAAATTGCAAGCGGAATCTTCATCTGCCACGAAGATCGGCTGAACCGTCGTTTTTTGGAGTGACTTTTCTCGGGACCTGGCTCCTAAACTCTGACTCCCGCCGGCACCGGTCCCCACTGGTTTTCACGCGCCTGGGTCGGGATCAGCGCGAAGACCAGGATGATCAGGCTGCCTATGCTGGGGACCAGGATCACCAGATAGAGCCAGCCCGACAAGCCGATATCGTGCAGCCGGCGCACGGTCATGCCGAGGCTGGGCAGGAGCGTCGCCAGGAGGAAAGTGCCGCAGAGGCCGACCGTCACCGCCGCCGAGACATCTGTGTCGAAATTGCCCATTTCGATATCGGTGAAGATGCCGATGCCGCCGACGATCAGCAGGCAGACCACCCAGAAAAGGCAATAGCCCCAATATTCCTTGCGGCGGGCGCGGCCGGCGAAGTTGAAGTAGTTCTGCGTCAGTCCACGCCAGAAATAGCCCCAGAGATCACTGGGTTCGGCGGTTGCGCTCTCGCTGGATCGGCCGAAATGCCGCGCCTGCCCGCGCGCCGTGGATGCGGTGCCGGCTTGGGCCGGTGCCGCACTTATGCCGGCGCCAACCGTCGAGTTCACGGCCGGGCTCGGGTTGGGTTGGCCAGCGATCGAAAAGACGTCGCGCGCCTGGCCGCCGCCCGGCTGGAACTCGACCGTCGTCCCGTTAGGCATGGCGGTTTGCCGGCGCAGGTTCTCGCGGGTGAAAGTGTAGCTGTTGCCGTCGGCTCCGGTGATGAAGCCGAAGCCCTGGTCTTCGTCATAGTGAAGCACTTCGCCGCGCATCCGCCCGCCCCTTATAGCCCGTTCCCGGCCAAGATGTGGCACAGGCCCAAGCCCATGGGCAAGCCGCCCATAGCTACCGTCTTCGCGGCGAATGAAGCATAAGACACCGAGTGCAACCGTTTTGGCCAAAGCAGACCATGACAGTGGAATATTCCAATGCCAGCGTGTTGACCGAGGATGGCGAGGTGACGGTGCCGCCCGGGCGGGTCACCTTGGCCATCTGCCACCGGGCTGATGCTCTGGCCGCCCGGCAAGGGCCTGGCTGGCATTCCACGGGTAGGGAGCTTTCTCGTGAACGCGGCTCTGGCGGATCCGGTTGGACGCGAAACCCGAGGCGCCGGGCCAGAGCACCGGGGCGGAGCCAGGCCTCGTGCTGATCAGCCATCACATCCTGACCCAACAACACCGATCCGCGGTATCGGCTACCACCAGCAAGCTTGCCTTTCTTTGCCACGATCTCATCCCGACACTGCGTCCGGACCTGGTCGGTGCGGGCATCGGCGAGACCCGATACGGCTCTTATCTCGAACACTTCGTGCGCATCGGCGCGCCGGCGTTCTGCGCTTCCGCCGAGGTTGGCGCGACGTTGAGCGATGACATGCGCAAGGCCGGCGTCGCCGCGCCCGTGGTGTACCGGTTTCCGATGCCCTCCATCCTCCACGAGACCGCTTCGCGCATGGGCGCGACCTCCCGCATAGAGACCGGCGAACCGTTTGTAATCTATTGTTCCACCATCCAAGTACGCAAGAACCACATCCTCTTGGCGCGCACTGGCGGCAGGCGCTGGACGAAGGCGTCAAGCTGTCGAAGCTTGTCTGGCTGGGCGCTGGGGCTGGATCCGGAGCTATCCGAATCGGTCACGTTCACCGGCCTGGTCAGCGATGAGGAGCTAATCCAGTATTATCGAAGCGCCTCTTTCGGCGTCTTTCCCTCGCATATTGAGGGCTGGGGCTACGGCGCCTCGGAATGTCTCGATTTCGGCATTCCGGTGATCGTCTCGACCGCGCCGTCGCTGATCGAGGAGCGGCGGCATGATGCCGGCGATCGACCCCAATGACCAGGCCGGCTGGTACGCTGCGATCCGCAAAATGGCGGAAGACCACGCCTGGCGATCCTCGCTGGCGGATCGCATCGCCCAGAACCACCGCCCGACGCCGGCATGGGCAAGCTGGGCCGCGATCAAGGCCGGCCTGAAGGAGAGCGCGGCCGGCCGTCTCTAGATTTTACGAAGGCCGCTTCTTCGTCTTCTTGTTTTTTGGCGGACCGGCGTTGTCGAATTTCGGCTTGCCCGGCTTCTTCGCCCACGGCTTTGCCTCATGCGTGGTGGCCGGACGCTGGTCGGCTGAAGCCGGTGCACGCTTCTCGAATTTGCGCTTCGGCGCGTTCGGGTCGAACGGCGCCTTGCCGCGATGCGGTTTCTTGTCCGGGCTCGGCGGCTGATAGCCGGCCCGCGACAGGTCCGGCGTGCCGTCCAGCCGCTTGACCACGATGTTCCCCTGCAATTTGCGGTCAGGCCCGATCGCGGCGAGAAAGCGCTCCGCCCAGAGATCGGAAGAGCACACGTCTNCCAGCCGCTTGACCACGATGTTCCCCTGCAATTTGCGGTCAGGCCCGATCGCGGCGAGAAAGCGCTCCGCCCAGTCGGCGGCGATCTGCACGAACGTCTCTTCCGGCTGCATCTTAATGGCGCCGATCTCGCGCTTGCTGATGCTGCCGGCGCGGCACAGCATCGGGATCAGCCAGCGCGGCTCGGCATTCTGGCGGCGACCAACCGACAACGAGAACCAGACGCTGGCGCCGAAATCGTCGCGGCGGCTGGGCGCCTCGTCGCGATGGGCGAATTTTTCGCCCGCCGCTCTTTCACGCGATGGTGTGAAAGGCGCGACGTCCATGAGATCCTCGGGCGCCGAGCGGCTGGCGCGGCACTGGCGCACGAAAGCGGCCGCCACCTGTTCGGCGCCATGACGGCTAAGAAGCGCATCGATGAACTCGCGCTCGTCATCCTTCAGCGGTTCGTCGAAAGCCGGGTCGGCAAGAATGCGCTCGTCGTCGCGCCGTATCACGTCGTCGGCCGAGGGCGGGCTCGCCCATGTCGCAGTCAGCTTGGCGCTTTGCAGCAGTCGCTCGGTACGCCTGCGGGCGCTGTTGGGCACGATCAGCGCGCTGACGCCCTTGCGCCCGGCACGTCCCGTGCGGCCGCTGCGGTGCAGCAGCGTTTCGGGATTGGTCGGCAGGTCGGCGTGGATCACCAGCTCGAGATTGGGCAAGTCGATGCCCCGCGCCGCGACGTCGGTGGCGATGCAGACTTTCGCACGGCCGTCGCGCATCGCCTGCAGCGCATGGCTGCGTTCGTTCTGGCTGAGTTCGCCCGAAAGCGCGACGACGGAAAAATTGCGGTTGTTGAAGCGTGCCGTCAGATGATTGACGGCGGCGCGCGTGTTGCAGAACACCAGCGCGTTCTTGGCCTCATAGAAGCGAAGCACGTTGATGATGGCGTTCTCGCGGTCGGCGTGGGCGACATTCAGCGCCCGATATTCGATGTCGAGATGCTGCTTTTCCTCGCCGGCGGCCGAGATGCGTACGGCATCGCGCTGATAGCCCTGGGCGAGCGTGGCGATGGAGCGCGGCACGGTGGCCGAGAACATCAGCGTCCGGCGCTCGGCCGGTGCGGCATCGAGGATGAATTCGAGGTCCTCGCGAAAGCCGAGATCGAGCATCTCGTCGGCCTCGTCGAGAACCACGGCCTTGAGCGTCGACATGTCGAGCGAATGGCGCGTGATGTGGTCGCGTAGCCGGCCTGGCGTGCCGACGACGATGTGGGCGCCGCGCTCCAGCGCGCGCCGCTCGGTGCGCATGTCCATGCCGCCGACGCAGGACGCCACCGTGGCGCCGGTCGGCTCATAGAGCCATTCGAGTTCGCGCGTCACCTGCAGCGCCAGTTCGCGTGTCGGCGCCACCGCCAATGCCAGCGGCGCCGCTGCCGGGCCGAAACGTTCCGCGCCGTCGAGCAGCGTCGGCGCCATGGCAAGGCCGAAGGCGACGGTCTTCCCCGAGCCGGTCTGCGCAGACACCAGCGCATCGGCCTGGCCGAGCTCCAGCACCGCCTTCTGCACCGGTGTCAGGTCGGAATAACCGCGTTTTTCCAGCGCTTGTGCCAGCGCGGGAACAATACCATCGAAGTTGGACATCTCGTTCTTTCGGAATTCAGGGGTTCTGCGCTCATCATGGAGCACATGCCGGGGGGGCTGGCGGCGCCAGCCAGACAATCTTTGCCGTTCGTACTTCCTGCCGCCCTTCTTGTACAGGGTGCCATGAAGGCTATGCGTGGTGTCGCCAATTGACTCCTGCCGCAAACCGCGTAAAAGCCCGCTTCGAACGGGATCGTTTTTCGATGCGCGGCCTTTTGATGGCTCTTCTTGCATTCGATGCCCCCAGCCTCAATGCGAACCATTGGGCCGGGCGCGTCGCCGCGTCGCCTGGTTCTGGCAAAACCCCATTCTTGGCCAAGAAAACCACCAAAACCACCACCAAAACGGTGTGATTCCCTTGGCCTAACCACCCTCTCCCGGGTCCGGCCTGGGGGACGGAACCCGCACTTGGCCGGCGGGTTTTCTCCAAAAACCAAGCGGAGAGGGACAGGAGATCTCAGATGAGTTTCAAGGTTGCGATAGTCGGCGCCACGGGCAATGTGGGCCGGGAGATGCTCAACATTTTGGAAGAGCGCGGCTTTCCAGTGAGCGAAGTCGTGGCGCTCGCCTCGCGGCGCAGCATGGGCACGGAAGTATCGTTCGGCGACCGCACGCTGAAGGTCAGGCCGCTCGATCAGTATGATTTTTCCGACACGGACATCTGCATCATGTCGGCCGGCGGCAATGTCTCCAAGGAATGGTCGCCGAAGATCGGCAAACAGGGCTGCGTCGTCATCGATAATTCGTCGGCCTTCCGCTACGACCAGGACGTGCCGCTGATCGTGCCCGAGGTTAACCCGGACGCGATCTCGCTGTTCACACGCAAGAACATCATCGCCAACCCGAATTGCTCGACGGCGCAGCTCGTCGTGGCGCTGAAGCCGCTGCATGATTTCGCCACCATCAAGCGCGTCGTCGTCGCCACCTACCAATCGGTGTCGGGCGCCGGCAAGGAAGGCATGGACGAGCTGTTCACACAGACCCGTGCGGTGTTCGTCGCCGACAGCGTCGACGTCAAGAAGTTCACCAAGCGCATCGCCTTCAACGTCATCCCGCATATCGACGTCTTCCTCGATGACGGTTTTACCAAGGAAGAATGGAAGATGGTCGCCGAGACCAAGAAGATGCTCGATCCCAAGATCAAGCTGACGGCGACCTGCGTGCGCGTGCCGGTGTTCATCGGCCATTCGGAAGCGGTCAACATCGAGTTCGAGAAGCCGATCACCGCCGATGAGGCGCGCGACATCCTGCGCGATGCCCCCGGCTGCCAGGTCTTGGATAAGCGCGAGGATGGCGGCTACATCACGCCGCTGGAATCGGCCGGCGAGGACGCCACCTTCATCTCGCGTATCCGCGAGGATTCGACCATCGACAACGGGCTGTCGATGTGGATCGTCTCCGACAATCTGCGCAAGGGCGCGGCGCTGAACGCCGTGCAGATCGCCGAGCTCCTGGTCGAGCGCGGCCTTATCCAGCCGAAGAAGAAGGCGGCCTGACGTAGGTTTGTTTTCGCTCACGGGCCGTATCGCCGCTGCCGCGGCGGGCCCTCCGCGAGGGCGCCGGACGACCGGCGGCCCGCGGTCGCCGGGCTCGGCCTTCGGCCGTTAGCTCTCTTCTCCCCGTCACTATACGGGGAGAAGGTGCCGGCAGGCGGATGAGGGGCAGCGCCGACTATGAGCGATCGCACCAAAATCACTCTGCGCCCGGCCATCGATTCGGATGCCGCCGCAATCGCGACCATGATGCGTGCGTCGCTCAACGCTTTCGACTGGATGCCAGTGCTGCATACGCCGGAGGAAGACCTTTTCTTCATCCGCGACGTCATGCTGCCACGGCAGCAGGTGACAGTCGCCGAGGCTGGCGAAGAGATTATCGGCTTCATCGCCGTGAACGGCGATTGGGTGGAACAGCTCTATCTCGATCCGACCTGGACAGGACAAGGCGTCGGCAGCCGGCTGCTGACGGACGCCACTGCCGCCCTGCCGGTCGTGAACCTCCATTGCTTCCAATCCAACACCGGCGCCCGGCGTTTTTACGAGCGCCATGGGTTCCGTGCGGAAGCATCCGGCGACGGCACGGCTAACGAGGAAGGCCTGCCTGATATTTTGTATGTCCGCCGGCGTTGATTTCAGCCACCGCTGTCCGTAGCCAGCTGGCGCAGCAACCCCATCGCCTCCTCCGCCCGCCCAGCCGGCACAAACAGATGGTCGTGGTAAAAACCCGAGACCGGATTGACGCCCATGCCGGCGGCGGCCAGTCGCGCGGTGATGGCGGCGAGAAAGCCGACGGCTTCCAGCGATGAGTGGATGTCCAGCGTGATCATCCGGCAGCGGAATGAAACGGTGAGTCCGGCTTTCCTTGCCGCCGCCTCGGTCACGATCAATGTCGTGCCCTCGCGCTCGCCAAACACCATGACCGGCTCCAGGCCTTCCGGCTGGGGAGCCCCAGGCGGCAGCGTGGCGAAGACATGAATGCCGTCGAGCAAGTCCGGCGTCATCGATGCCAGCAATGTCTTCAGGTCGGTGTCGCCGGTCATTCTTCGTCTCTCTTGTCGCAACGGATCGCCCGCTCCTCAATAGCCGCCATGGGCGAATGCCGATAGCCGGGCCCGCGTCGCGGGGCGCACCGGCGCCAAAATGAATCCGGCCCGTGTAGGATTGCCGGCCCATGCCGCGTCCTTGGCTTGACCCCTGCAAAGGGCTCAAACCAACCGGAGGGAACACCAATGAGCATTTCCGAAACCGCGCCCGTTTCGTCCGGCGCCCTGTGGACCGGCCGCGTGTTGAGCGGCGTCATCATCCTGTTCATGATATTCGACGGCGCCATCAAGCTGCCGCCGCTCGATATCGTCATCCAGGCGATGGTGCCGCTGGGCTGGCCGGCAGATCCGAATGTCGCGCGCATGCTCGGCGTCATCGGCCTGGTCTCGACCGCGCTCTACGCGCTGCCGCGCACCTCCGTGCTCGGCGCCATCCTGCTCACCGCCTATATGGGCGGCGCCATCGCCACCAATGCGCGCATCGGCAATCCGCTGTTCTCGCACACGCTGTTCGGCGTCTATCTCGGCATCATCCTGTGGGGCGGCCTCTATCTGCGCGACCCCAGGGTGCGCGCGCTGATCCCGTTCAGCCGATAGCCAAGAACAACGTCGCTTCATCTTCACGCCATCGGGTGGCAATACCACCGATGCGGTCTGTCTGAGCGAGCGGCGTCGCGATCTTCGTTTTCCTCGGGATCAAATTAGCCGTCTGAGAGTTAAGCACTTGGCGGCGAGACGGCGATCCGCGTGAGAGGAACGACAAATGAAGAAAATCCTGGCCATTCTGGTGCTGACGACGGCACTGGGTGCATGTTCGCAAACGGAAAAAGGGGCTGCCGTGGGCGGCCTAGGTGGTGCTGCGGTTGGCGCGGCCGTGGCTGGAGATCCGGTGCAGGGCGCTGTTGTCGGCGGTGCGGTCGGCGCCGTGGCTGGCGCGCTGATCGGCCATGCCAGCGAAAGCGGCCAATGCCGGTACCGCGATCGCCATGGTCGGGTCTATGTCGATCGCTGCCCAAGCGGTTATTGATCGGCCGCATTTCAGACATGAACAGCAAAACGGCGGGCTTGACCCGCCGTTTTCGATCGATGAATTGGCTGCGCTCGCTTGAGACAGCCGCGGGCAGCGCTACAGCAGCTCCCGGATGTATCGCCAGGCGACCCGCCCCAGATCCGCATCAGCGCGGTCATTGCCGCCATGCGCATGCGAGCTTGAGCGCGGTGTGGTTTCGCCAGGCAGGAGAATGCGATGGCTGGCGCCTGGGCCCGAAACCAGGCGCGTGGCCTTTCCGGCATCTTGCCGACGTCGGACAATCGAGCGGGCAAATCCCAGGGATGGCCACAGCGCATCGTCGCCGCCCGCGACCAGCATGACCGTCGCCGAAATGTCCTCGACCGGAATGGCGGCCTTGCCGGCCTCCTCCTTGAAAGCGGTCAGGCAGTGTTCGAAAAGCCCGCGGTAGGACACAAGGCCGTCGACGCAGCTTGCTTTCCAATTTGGGTCGGTTGGAACAAACGGGAACGGCAGTCCCTTGAGCGTCCACGACGACCGCTCGGGCCAGCTGACGCCGTCGGCGCCCGGCCCGATATTTCCCCAGACCGCCGATGTCGGGCTGATCGCGACAACGGCGTCGATGCGCGGGTCATGCGCCGCAACGAGCAAGGCCGCCTCGGCGCCTTTGGACGTGCCGACATAGACGATACGCCGGCATCCCAAACCGACAAGACGGTCGGTCGCGGCGAAAAAAATCCCCAAGGGGATTTCGCAAATGCCTGGGATCTGGCCTTGGCCGCCAAACCACCGGAGGGCAAGGGCAGAGACGCCCACATCGGCAAACAGCCTGGCGCGCCCGACGTCGACGCGGCCGCTCGATCCGCTCAGCACCACGACGCCTGCCGTGGCCTCGGGGCATCGCAACAGGGTTCCGGCGACGACGCCGGACAGGCTCTCCTCCGCGACTGCCCGTTGGTCCATCCGATCCTCAGCCGGAAATCAGAAGCTTTCCAATGAAACAACAAAGGGCAGGTGAGCGGCAAATGCAAACAGCAAAACCGGCGGGCACAGGCCCGCCGTTCTGTTCCCGCAAGGAATAGGAAGCGATTACTCGGCGGTAGCGGCTTCCGCTTCGGCCGGTGCGGCAGCGGCCGAGGCGACGGCGGCAGCGGCGTCTTCCTGGGCCTTCTTCAGCAGGGCGGCGCGTTCCTGCGCCTTCTTGCCGGGCTCGGCCTTCTTCGGGTTGGAGCGGGCCTCGCGCTTGGCAAGGCCGGCCTCATCGAGGAAGCGCAGCACGCGGTCGGTCGGCTGGGCGCCGTGCGACAGCCAATGCTTGACGCGGTCGGCATCGACCTTGATGCGCTCGCCGTCCTTCGGCAGCAGCGGGTTCCACGAGCCGAGCGACTCGATGAACCGGCCGTCGCGAGGCGAACGGGCATCGGCGACGACGACGTGGTAGTAAGGACGCTTCTTCGAGCCCGCACGGGCCAGTCTGATCTTCAGTGCCATTTCTTTTCTCCTAAAAGCTTTGATTTCGTTTGATAAGTCAGGGTTTCTTCAACCCGTTTTCGTCACGCCGTTGGCAGCGGCGATCTGTTCGTGGTGCCGGATCACTTCGCGGACGACGAAGTTGAGGAATTTCTCCGCGAAATCCGGGTCGAGATGCGCGTCATGCGCCAGCTGGCGCAGGCGGGCGATCTGCTGCAGCTCGCGCGCCGGGTCGGCCGGCGGCAGGCCATGCTCGGCCTTGAGCACGCCAACCGCCTTGGTGCAGCGGAAGCGCTCGGCCAGCATGTGGATGAGGGCCGCGTCGATGTTGTCGATCGAGGCGCGGTAGCCGGCCAGGATGGTGCGGGCGTCGGCCATGTCCTTTTCTTCGTTCATAGCGTCCTCACTTCTTCTTGCCGAGACCGGGCAGGCCGCCACCGCCGCCAAGGCCGGGAAGCTTCATGCCGCCGGGCAAGCCGCCGCCGGGTAGGCCGGGCAAGCCCTTCATGCCGCCGAGGCCGGCGGCCTGCGCCTGCTTCTGCAAGGCTTCGAGCTGCTTGGGGTCCATCTTCGATAGATCGGGCATGCCGCCGCCCATCATGCCGCCCATGCCACCACCGGGCATCATGCCGCCGAGGCCCATCTTGGAGGCAAGGCCTCCCATCATGCCGCGCATCAGGCCGCCGCCTTTGCCCTTGCCGCCCATCGCCTTCATCATGTCGGCCATGCCGCGATGCATCTTCAAGAGCTTGTTGATTTCGGCGGCATCGGTGCCGGAGCCGGCGGCGATGCGCTTCTTGCGCGAGTGCTTGAGGATATCCGGATTGGCGCGCTCGGCCTTGGTCATCGAGGAGATAATGGCGAGCTGGCGGCCGAACATCTTGTCGTCCAGGCCGGCGGCGGCCATCTGGTCCTTCATCTTGCCCATGCCGGGCATCATGCCCATGATGCCGCCCATGCCGCCCATCTTCGACATCTGCTGAAGCTGCTGGGCGAGATCGTTCAGGTCGAACTTGCCCGACTGCATCTTCTTGGCCATCGCCGCCGCCTGCTCGGCGTCGATGTTTTCGGCGGCTTTTTCGACCAGGCTGACGATGTCGCCCATGCCCAGGATGCGGTCGGCGATGCGCTTGGGGTGGAATTCCTCCAGCCCGTCCATCTTTTCGCCGGTGCCGATCAGCTTGATCGGCTTGCCGGTGACGGCGCGCATCGACAGCGCGGCACCGCCACGGCCGTCGCCGTCCATGCGGGTCAGCACAAGGCCGGTGATGCCGACTCGCTCGTCGAAGCTTTTCGCCAGGTTGACGGCGTCCTGACCGGTCAGCGAATCGGCGACCAGCAGGATTTCGTGCGGGCCCGACACCTTCTTGATGTCGGCCATCTCGACCATCAGCGGCTCGTCGATGTGGGTGCGGCCGGCGGTATCGAGGATGACGACGTCATGTCCGCCGAGCTTGGCCGCCTGCACGGCGCGCTTGGCGATATCGACCGGGTTCTGGCCTGCGATAACAGGCAGCGTCGCCACCTTGACCTGCTCGCCGAGCTGGCGCAGCTGCTCCTGCGCTGCCGGACGCCGCGTGTCGAGCGAGGCCATCAGGACCTTTTTGTTCTGACGCTCGGTCAGCCGCTTGGCGATCTTGGCCGAAGTGGTGGTCTTGCCGGAGCCCTGCAGGCCGACCATCATGATGACGACCGGGGCAGGCGCGTTGAGGTCGATGGCGACACCCTCGGCGCCGAGCATGTCGACCAGCTCGTCATGGACGATCTTGACGACCATCTGCCCCGGCTTGATCGACTTCAGCACCGCGGCGCCGACGGCCTTCTCGCGCACCTTGTCGGTGAAGGACCGCACCACTTCCAACGCCACGTCGGCCTCGAGCAGCGCACGGCGCACCTCGCGCAGCGCTGCCGAGACATCCGCCTCCGACAACGCGCCGCGACCGGTCAGGCCGTTCAGGATGGAGCCAAGACGCTCCTGCAGCGATTCAAACATTCGTTTTCCTTTTCCCAGGCACCCGGATGGTGCCCGAGAGGTAATGCGTTCGCGCCCAGTCTCCTAGCAAAAGCCAGTCTCCTAGCAAAAGCCAGTCTCCTAGCAAAAGCCACTCCAAGCAAAAGCCCAAAACCAAAAAGCACCCGGGGGCGCACAGCGCTGCCGGGTGTTGGCCTCCAGGATCTGTTTACAGCACTCGGCCTCAAAGAGGTTTCGGCGTCCTGGTCGGCTTGCTCGGAGGAATACTCGTCGCGGAATTCGTGGGCTGTAGACAGGAAATCGGCGAGAGAGTCAAGGCAAAGCCGGTGTCGCGCTGTTTCCAGGGCCGCGATCAGGCCGCATCCACGGCGTTTGGAACCTCAGCCGTGACCTTGAGTGGCGACCGCGGATGCAGCAGCAAGACAATCGTCAGCAGGCTGCAGGCAATGCCGATGAGGGCAATGAGGATGGCATCCGATATCATCCAGCCCGGTCCTTCGAGCGGCTTTGCAGTGAACAAGGCGAAGGAATTGTAGCTCTGCTGATGCGAGATCAGCAGGAAGCCGGTCAAATTGTTGCCGAGATGGGCGCCAAGTGCGGCGCCGAGATTGCCGGTGNGCTGATGCGAGATCAGCAGGAAGCCGGTCAAATTGTTGCCGAGATGGGCGCCAAGTGCGGCGCCGAGATTGCCGGTGGCGTAGACCACGAGGGTCAGAAGCAGCGCGAAGGCAGCGATCGAGACCAGCACGCTGGCGTTGATGGCGGCCGTCGAACCGCCGCTCCAGTGCAGCGAGGTGAACAGCAGGCCGGGCAGCAGCGCCCAGACGAACGGGCTTCTGAACCGATTGGCCAAGCCGCGCGGCAAGTAGCCGCGGAACAGCACCTCCTCCGACGAGGTCTGCAGCAGGGTGAGCGCGGCGATCGGGATCGCGAACAGCAGCCATGACGGCAGGCTGATCATGCCGCGCGCGATGCCGGGCTGCAGCAGATAGAGCAGGATTTCGGACAAGGACGAGGTGATCAGCACCGCGATCAGCCCCTTGAGGAAGTCCAGTCGCGCTACGCGGCGGCCGGCGCCAAGCAGCGCCGACAGCGGCTCGCCATGCACCCAGCGCATGACGATCCACAGGCCGATCCAGATCCCGGCGAAAGAGGCGAGCGCACAGAGGATGCCGACGGGCGAGGCGAGAAAACCCTCCATGTCGTGTGGCGAAGCCGCCGCCCCACGCCAGGCGAAGTAAACACGGGTGCCACCGAACAGCACGGCCGCGGTGGTGGCGCCCCAGAACAGGACGACGATCAGCGTTCCCAGCAACAGGCGCGGCAAAGTCATCCTGGCGTTCGGCGTGTTGCGATAGCGCTCGAAGGCAGTGTCGTCTATCGTCACGCTTGTCCTCGATCCCAATCCACCGCTGCTTGATCTGGCTGATGGTTTCGGGAACCGGGCGCGATGTCAGCAGAATACGCAAACCCGGATTGGCACGGAACACAGGCGTGGGCCAGCCTACGCGGTCGCCTATCAGGTTTCGCCGGCGGCCGCTTCGGCGACCGCCGGCATCGCATCAACGCACGACGTACATGATGCGCCGTGTCTGCGGATCGATCAGCGCCCGCTGGCCGTTCACATAGACATAGCGGTAGTTGTAATCAGGAATTTCGCGCAGCTCGACCGTATCGGGCAGGGTCGCGCCGGTGACCACCTCGCCGTCGAGATAGACGGGGTCGAGGCGGTGGGTGTCGACATAGGTCCGTACCGCGGCCGGCGGCGCTGGAAAGTCGCCAACCACCGGATCGCTGGAAATGATTGCACCGGTATAGTCGGTCGAATAGTTGCCGATGTCCGCCGGCGGCGTGACCACGGCAACGGCGGAGCGGCGCTGCGTCAGCACGACGCGGCTGCCGCCGAAATCGGCCGTGACGTAGTCGGAATAGACCCAGCCCTGGCCACCCGCTTCGGCGATGGTGCACCATTTGCTATTTTCGATGCAGCCGTTGAGCGTCGCCGACTGGCCTGCGGCGAGCACGCCGATCACTGGATACTGCGGACCAGGGCCGGCGCGCACGTTGAGATCGGTGACTGCCGAGACCGCGGTATCGGCCAGCGCCGCGCCGGACATTGCGGTCAGCATCCCCGCTATTGCGGGAAACAATAAGGATTTCATGGGTTCTCTCCGTTTCACAGTCCCTCGGCGGTGACAACGGGGCAGCAGCGCATGCGTTCCGGCTAAAATGCGCGAGCCAACTCACGATTTGTTCCGCCGTCCACCGGCAAGCCGGTCAGAAGATCGTGTACGAACGCCAGTTTCCGCGCCGTCGCGTCCGAAATGACGAAGGGGTAGAGGTCGGGGAGGCCCATGCAGCGGTTGATCGAATTGGAGGCTTCCGACAGCACCAGCCAGCGGGCAAGGATCTTGTCGAAGGGCTCGGGCGTGTTGGCGGGCTCCGAGGGTGCTGCCCGCGGCTCGCCCCCGGTATCGCCCCGCGGCAGTTCGTTCGCCTCCACCGTCTCCAGCCGGCCGAGCGGAAAGTTCAGCGCATGCACCATTTCCAGCGTGTCGGTGATGTGCAGGTGGTGGGCCCAGGTCTCGGCCCAGTCCTCCCACGGATGCGAGGTGGCGTAGGCCGAGATGTGGTCTTGCTGCCAATCGGGCGCCGCGCCATTGGCGTAATAAGCTTTCAGCGCCTGTTCGTAGTCGGCACGCTCGTCGCCGAACAAGGCGCGGAACGCTTCCAGCCTTCGCGGATCGTCGCGGATCAGGCGGTCCCAGTAATAGTGGCCTAGCTCGTGGCGGAAATGGCCGAGCAGCGTGCGATAATTCTCACCCATCTGGACGCGACGTTTTTCGCGCTCGGCTGAATCGGCTTCGGCGACATTCAGCGTGATCAGGCCGTTGTCGTGACCAGTGAGAATCCGTTCGCCGCCCGGGCCGCCGCCGATCGGATCGGCGAGGAAGTCGAAGGCCAGCCCGATCTCGTCCGTCGGGCTCTGCTTGGGCGCCACCGGCAGGCCGAAGGCGAGCAGCGAATAGATGGCGCGCTTCTTCGCCGCCTCGACGCGAATCCAGCGGCGGCGATTGCCGTCGACCGAGAGATCGGGGATCAGCTGGTTCAGCACGCAGGCACGGCAGAAGACCTGTTCCGGCTCGGCCATCCAGTTGCAGGCGCATTCGTCGGCATTGGTGCACTGGATCGCGCCGTCGACGCCTGACAAGACAAAGCGCGCGTCCTCGGGATCATAGAGCACGAGACTGCTGCAGTTCAGGCACTGGGCATTCTCGAAATAGAGACGGTGGCCGCAATGCGGGCAGTCGAAAAGTTTCATTTCGATCTCAATTCATCAGAAGGGATGCATGGCGGCCCGTGCCCAAACGCGAACCACCGGCCGGTGTTCCGCGCTCCATCGCGACTATTTTGCTTCCCCGGTCCAGGCGCGCCTGCCCGGTCCATGGGCGGCATCAGAGTCTTCATGCCTGACACTCGCCATAATAATCACTTGATCGTAGGCAAATTCCCCGCCATTCGCCAGCATCGCGCCACAGACGGTGACAAATGCGCGTTTCGCTGGCAAATTCGCAAACGGGACGTGAATCAGGCAACCAGGAGAACAACATGGCATTTCTTGCCAAGGGTAGGATTTTAGCGGCGGCGGTGGTGGCGGCGCTGGGGCTGGCAACCGGTGCGCAAGCGGCGGCCAGCTGCGGCAAGACCGGCGCCGGCTTCGACGCCTGGAAGCAGGACTTCGCCGCTGAGGCCAAGTCCGAAGGTGTCGAGTCGAGGGGTCTGGCCGCTCTGGCCGGCGCCACCTACGCAACAAGGACGATCTCCGCCGACCGCGCCATCCACAAGGCTTTCAGCGGATCGGTGGACGATTTCATGAAACGCCGCGGCGGGTCGGCGATCATCTCCAAGGGCCGTTCGCTGAAGAAGTCGAACGCGGCGCTGTTCAACCAGATCGAAGCCAACTACGGCGTGTCGCCGGGCGTGCTGCTCGCCATCTGGGGCATGGAAACCGGCTTCGGTGCTTCCATGGGCAACCAGAACACGGTCTCCGCCATTGTGACGCTTGCCTATGATTGCCGCCGTCCCGACTATTTTCACCCGCACGCCATCGCGGCTCTGAAGCTGGTTGATCGCGGAGCGTTGACCGCCTCGTCGGTCGGCGCCATGCATGGCGAGATCGGCCACACGCAGTTCCTGCCGGGAAATGTCTTGAAGTATGCGGTCGGTAGCGGAAACCTGCGCGACAAGGCCACCGCTTTGGCCTCCACCGCCAACTTCCTCAAGGGTCACGGCTGGCGGGCTGGCGCCAGCGCCCAGTCGAACATGGGCGCGATCGCCGGCTGGAATTCCGCAAGCGTCTATCAGCAGGCCATCGCCCGCATCGCCACCGCGATCGACGCCGATTGATCGAACCGCACGGCATTGAACGAAAAACCCGGCCTCCGCGCCGGGTTTTTCATTTCACGTCGAGCGTATAGGAGCAGCCGGCCAGCGTCCTGCCCCCGTGGGACTCGACGGTCGAGACGTTGAGCGTGATGCGAGTGGCAAGGCTCACACCGCTGGCGTCCTCGCTGCTTTCGGCCACGACCTTCTCGCCGAGGAACTTGTCCGGCGTCGAAACCGTCGCCGGAACGTCGAGCTGGCGAGCGAGGTCCGGCGCGGCGATCCCGTCGAGCACCGCCATCGGCCCGGTCGCGGTAAAGACGATTGTCCCCGTATCGCGTCCGAAGACATGGATCGGAGCGGGCAGCTCATACTGCCGCAGGAAGGGATTGCCGGAAGCGGCCTCCTTCCAGCCGAGGGTCTGCCCCACATCCGGCTCGCCGGCCAGCCAGAGGGCAAGACCATGATACGCTGGCACATTGGCCCTGCATTCTATGAGGGCGGCGAGGTCCAGGGAGGCGAGGTCGAAATCCCCAGCGGCGACCGGCGTCGCGAAAAGCACCAGCGGCACCAGCCATTCCCGTGGAATGACCGGCTTCGATCCCGTCACGTCGCTCTCAATGATTTGCCCAGCCGCTCAACGGGCATTTCTGGGAAATGGGAACCTGGAAGGCGCCGTCAACACCGCTGCAGTTGCGAAATTTGAGGGACCGCGGCGCGGGGGCTTGCGTGACTTTAGCAGGCTTCGGCTTGCCCTTGATGACCATCCAGATTTCTGTCGGTTGGTCGAGTTGCAGCCTGTTGATGTCGGAATAGCTGACCCGGCCGCTGCGTACGCCATCGGCGAGGCGCTGGCAGAACAAAGTCGGCATGCGCTCCTGCGATGTGCCCATGAAAGAAGCCATATCGTGCTTGAATGAAATGTTCCATACGCGGACGGCGCCAAGGCACCCTTCCAACCCCGCGTCAGGGGCGCGTTTCGCGGCCGCTTGTGATGACTGGCACCCGATGAGAGCGACGGTTGCCGCAAGCAGAAGAACATTGTTTTTCATGTCAAAGCCCCTTGATCCCGTGCAAGAACCTAAATGAAGCCGCTCAGAGATCAAGGACCAACTTGTCTGGAGCGTTTTTGACTTCCAGTATATTAGACAGATAAAATAAAACCCGACGTCTCCGTCGGGTTTCGTAAGCGTGAGTTGGCGAAAGCCAGGCCGCTGCCCGGTTCAGCCTCGGCGGTTGCGTGCGGCCAATGTCCGCAGCCTCAGCGCATTGAGGCGGATGAAGCCGGCGGCGTCCTTCTGGTCATAGGCGCCACGGTCGTCCTCGAAGGTGACCAGCGCGTCGGAATAGAGCGTCTTCCCAGACTTGCGGCCGGTGACCATGACATTGCCCTTGTAGAGCTTCAGCCGCACCGTGCCTTCGACGTCTTCCTGGCTCTTGTCGATCATCGCCTGCAGCATCAGGCGCTCGGGCGAGAACCAGAAGCCGTTGTAGATGAGCTCCGCGTAGCGCGGCATGAACTCGTCCTTGAGGTGCGCGGCGCCGCGGTCGAGCGTGATCGATTCAATGGCGCGATGGGCCACGATCAGGATGGCGCCTCCCGGCGTTTCATACACGCCTCGCGATTTCATGCCGACGAAACGGTTCTCGACCAGGTCGAGCCGGCCGATGCCATTGTCGCGGCCGAGATCGTTGAGCGCGGCCAGCATGGTGGCCGGCGACAGCTTCTTGCCGTTGAGCGCGACCGGGTCGCCCTTCAGGAATTCGATCTCGATCTCGGTGACGGCATCCGGCGCGTCCATCGGCGACACGGTGCGCTGATGCACGAATTCCGGCGGCTCGCTCCACGGGTCTTCCAGCACCTTGCCCTCGGAGGACGAGTGCAGCAGATTTGCGTCGACGGAGAACGGTGCGTCGCCCCTCTTGTCCTTGGGCACCGGGATCTGGTGCTGTTCGGCGAAGTTCATCAGGTCTGTGCGCGATTTGAACGACCAGTCGCGCCACGGCGCGATGACCTTGATGTCGGGGTTCAGCGCGTAGGCCGAAAGCTCGAAACGGACCTGGTCGTTGCCCTTGCCGGTGGCGCCATGCGCGATGGCGTCGGCGCCGGTTTCCCTGGCGATCTCGACCAGGTGCTTGGAGATCAGCGGCCGCGCGATCGAGGTTCCCAGGAGATAGGTGCCTTCGTAGACGGTATTGGCGCGGAACATCGGGAACACGAAGTCGGCGACGAATTCCTCGCGTACGTCGACGACACGAATGTCCTTGATACCCATCATCTCGGCCTTGCGGCGCGCCGGCTCCAGCTCGCCGCCCTGGCCGAGATCGGCGGTGAAGGTGACGACTTCGGCGCCGAGTTCGGTTTGCAGCCATTTCAGAATGATGGATGTGTCGAGGCCGCCGGAATAGGCGAGCACGACCTTCTGCACGTCTTTGGTCTTGGACATTTCTGCTCCGTCGAAAAGCGGACGCTTGAGGCAAGGCGTCAGGGATTGTCGGAGCGCCTTTTAGCAGGAACGGCAAAGCGAGCAAGCGCACGCGGCGCCAGCCTTCTGATCCAGCGCGGCAGTGCGACGCCCGGCTTGATCGGGAGCAACGATCTCGGGGCCATGCCGCCGGCCACCAGGCGCTCAAGAGCGCCGCCTTGAAGCGCGGCGAAAACTGGCCGAACCGCTCCAGCTCCACCGGAGGATGCGCCGGCCCCATCTGGCGTCGGCGCGATGCATCCTGTATACGCCCCGAATCTTCCCGGGGCCTTGCCATGTCCTTCATTCCCGACACCACCACGCTGATCCAGTTCGCCATCGCCACCGTTATCCTGGCGATCACGCCAGGCCCCGACATGACGCTGTTCGTGTCGCGCACACTGAGCCAGGGCCGCGCCACCGGCTTCGCCTCGATGGCCGGCGCGCTGTGCGGCACGCTGATCCACACCACGCTGGTGGTGGTCGGCGTCTCGGCGCTGATCGTCGCCTCGCCGATGGCTTTCTTCGTGCTGAAGATCTTCGGCGCCGGCTATCTCGTCTTCCTCGCTTGGCAGGCGATCACCGAGGGCTCGGCGTTTTCGCCCGAGAAGAAGACCGGCCCGCAAATCTCACTGTTGCGCAGCTGGGCGGCGGGGCTCGGCGTCAATTTGCTCAACCCGAAAATCATCCTCTTCTTCATGACCTTCCTGCCGCAATTCGTCTCCGCGCACGATCCGAACGCGCCGGGCAAGCTGTTCTTCCTCGGCTCCATGTTTATCGTGCTGTCGATCCCGGTGACGGTACCGATGGTGCTGGCGGCTGAAAAATTCGCGGCGGCAATGAAAGCCAGCCCCCGTGTGACGCGGGTGGTCGACTATCTCTTCGCCGGCGTGTTCTCGGCGTTCGCGCTCAAGATTCTGACGGCCCAGGCGAAGTAGAGACCTTCCACCAGCTTCCTGCCCAGCGCCCGGCGGCAAGCCAATAGAAGATGCCGCCGACCATGCCGCCACCGAGCACCGCCATGATGGCGCTGGCTTCGGTGACCGCGAAAGCGGAATCGCGGACATTGTCGACGAGGCCGNCCACCGAGCACCGCCATGATGGCGCTGGCTTCGGTGACCGCGAAAGCGGAATCGCGGACATTGTCGACGAGGCCGAGGAAAGCCCCCGCCACCACCGCGCCGGCGAGGGCGTAGAACAACCAGTCGCGCCGACCGAGGATTTCGGCAATCAGGATGACGATCGCCGCCGGCATGAAGCCGAAATAGGCGACGAACAGGGCGACGAAAGGAATTGAAAAATAGAGCGACGCCGTCGCCGCCGGATGCGCTTGCGCCGGCCCGTAGCCGAGCGAGGCCAGGAACAGGATGTTGAGGAAGGCGCTCGCCGCCAGCGAGGCTACGGCATAGCCGAACAGGATGATGGCGAAGCGCACGATGTACGCGACGAGACGGTTCATTGGGGATCACGGCCCCTGAGACGACCGGAGCTGCGTCCAGCCAGAAGCCAGTAGACCCAGCCTGCGGCAATGCCGGCGGCGGCCAGAAAACCCAGGAAGCCCGGATTGAAAACGAAGCCTCCGGCCGAGCCCGGCACAAAAACACCGAAGGCGATCGACGTGACCGCGCCCGTGACCGCGAAGTAGAACCATCCTCGCAGCGCCAGCCGTTCGGCGACGAAGATCGCCGGGCCGACGATCAGCAGCGCGCAGATGGCCACGGTCAGCACGGCGAGCGGGAAGGAGGCCAGCCAGTCGAACGTGAAAATGATTGACCAGTTGCCGTCCTCGATCCCGGCCAGCAGAACGATCAGCAGCACAGGCACCAGGATCGAGGTCAGCACGGCGGCGAGGTAGCCGACTGCTATCACCGCGAAACGTGTGAGGCCGGCGACGAGACGGCTCACACCTCGCCGTGCCCCGCGATCATCATGGCTTCCATCGCCAGCCGGTCGACCTTGCGCATGCGTTCCGATTCCGACTTCAGCTGGCCGCAGGCGGCCAGGATGTCGCGGCCGCGGGGCGTGCGGATCGGCGAGGCATAGCCGGCATTGTTGATGTAGTCGGCGAACTTCTCGATCGTCTCCCAGTCCGAGCATTGGTAGTTGGTACCCGGCCACGGGTTGAACGGGATCAGGTTTATCTTGGCCGGAATCCCCTTGAGCAGCTTGATCAGCCCCTTGGCGTCCTCGATGGAATCGTTGACGTCCTTCAGCATCACATATTCGAAGGTGATGCGCTTGGCGTTGGAGAGGCCGGGATAGGCGCGGCAGGCGGCGATCAGTTCCTTCAGCGGATATTTCTTGTTGATCGGCACCAGAAGGTCGCGCAGATCGTCGTTGGTCGCGTGCAGCGAGATCGCCAGCATGACGCCGATCTCCTCGCCGGTGCGGAAAATCTCGGGCACGACGCCCGAGGTCGACAGCGTGATGCGACGCTTGGACAGGGACAGGCCGTCGCCGTCGGAGGCGATCAGCAGCGCCTTCTTCACCGCCTCGAAATTATAGAGCGGCTCGCCCATGCCCATCATGACGACGTTGGACACTTTCCGGCCCTCGGCCGGCACGATGGCGCCATCCGGCGTGTCGCGATCGGGGAAGTCGCCGAGCCGGTCGCGCGCGGTGAGCAACTGCGCCAGGATTTCTTCGGCGGTCAGGTTGCGCACCAGCTTCTGCGTGCCGGTGTGGCAGAACGAACAGGTCAGCGTGCAACCGACCTGCGAGGAGATGCAGAGCGTGCCGCGGCCTTCCTCGGGGATATAGACCGTCTCGATCTCCACCGGCCGGCCGGCGCCGCGCGGCGGAAAGCGGAATAGCCACTTTCGCGTGCCGTCGGCGGAAATCTGCTCCTCGACGATCTCGGGCCGGGCAACGGTGAAATGCTTGTCGAGTTCGGCGCGCAGATCCTTGGAGATGTTGAACATGCCGGCGAAGTCGGAAACGCCGCGCACATACATCCAGTGCCAGAGTTGCTGGGCGCGCATCTTTGCCTGACGCTCCGGCACGGTGCCGGATTCGACAAGAGCGGCGGCGAGTTCCGTCCGCGTGAGGCCGATCAGCGATGGCTTTTCGGTCCGCGCGGCACGGCCGCGCAAGGCGTCACGGGCGCCGTCGGCGGTAAGATCGAGTGAAAGGGTCATGGTTGCACAGATATAAGCGGTTTGCGGCCGATTTCATCCATCGGCCCGATATGAAGGGCGGCGCATAGCACAGGTTGAGCGCGAAGTCATGCGGTGCACGCCAAACCGGGTCTGCCGTCGGTGTCCCGATCGCGACCGTCCCCGTGAAGGACGATCGAGGCCGGCCGAGGGAATGTCGTTGGCGGCGATCACTTAGTCGTGTTGGCGTAACGATCCCCCTCGCGGCTTCGAACCCTGAACGGGGCAACTGTGCCCCTACAGAATGGGAGAATGCAGGATGAAATCGATCAAGCTCGCCGTCATTGCCGGCCTCGCCGCGCTTTGCGCCTCGCAGGCGTTTGCCGAGGACACGATGGGCACCATGAGCATGATGAAAGGCGGACAAGTGACGGCGATCATGCCCGACGGGCATATGGGCACCATGACGCCGGACGCGAAGATGGGCGCCGACATGATGAAGATGGCCAAGCCGATCAAGCACTGCATGATGATGATGACCGACGCCAAGGGCAAAGCCTACATGATCGACACCTCGACCAAGAAGGCCCAGGCCGAATGTGAAAAAATGGCCATGTGACCATCTCGCAAGGACTTGCCCGCCGGCTTTGAGGCCGGCGGGACGGGCAGCTTTCATATTGTCCGCGCGTCCATCCCCGCGCCTACCGGTCGATGGACACCGTATCGATCCCGGTGCTCTGGTCGGTTTCCGGCGGTGGCGGCGCGGCCTCGCGGGCTCGGTAGGACGGCAGGTCGGGAGCGCCGGCCGCTACGGGATTGGCTTCGAGCCGCGCGATCAGACGCTTCATTTGCGTGATCTCGGGCACCTGTGCGTCGATGATGCCGTCCGCGAGCTTTCGCACCTCCGGATCGTGGATATGGGCGCGTTCGCTGGTCATGATCGCGATCGAGTGGTGCGGGATCATGGCCTTCATGTAAGAGACGTCGCTCACGGTTTCCTGGCTTCTGACCAGCCACAAGGCACCAGCGAATACGAGCATGCCACCGATGACGATGCCGACATTCGCGGCCACGCTCTCGTACATCCCCCACATGAAGCCGATCATGACGATGGCCATGGCGGCGCCCATCACGATGGCCATCCACACCCGGGTCTGGCTGAAGAAAACATGATCCAGCGCATAGGTGTTCAGGTACATGAGCCCCTACATGAGGACCGTGGAAACCAGGATCATCGCGGCGAATCTAACATAGCGCATGACCGCGGGCTCCTTGCTCAAAGGCACCGCGACTGTGGCCTTTTGATCCCGTCCGACCGGCAGACTCGCGCTTGATCGGCGTCATGCCTGTGTTAGGGCTGGGTTTTCCCCCGAGGACAGACATGGCCGGCCAATCGCGAAAACACCCCATGCTGCGGCGTTCGCGCGCCATGTGGGCCTCGCGCCGCGTCTGGCAGCCGCGTCTGGTGTTCTGGGCGGGAGCCATCTCCATCGGCCTGATCAGTGTGCTGTTCGCCGTGCTGGCCGACAAGGCGCAGGCTCTGTTTCATGTCGTGATCGGCAATGACGGCGGCTGGCGCTTCTATCTGCCGCTGGCGATCACGCCGCTCGGCTTTGTGCTGTGCGCCTGGCTGGCGCACGCCGTCTTCCCGGGCTCGCAAGGCAGCGGCATTCCGCAGGCGATCGCCGCCCGCCACCTTCGCGACGACGACGACCGCAGCCATATCCTGTCGCTCAGGCTGGTGGTGGGCAAGATCGCGCTCACCCTTGTCGGCCTGTTCTGCGGCGCTTCGATCGGCCGCGAGGGACCGACCGTGCAGGTCGGCGCATCGCTGATGCTGCAGGCGGCGCGCTGGGGCGGCATGGCGCAGGCGCGCGGCCTGATCCTGGCGGGGTCGGCCGCCGGCATCGCCGCTGCCTTCAACACGCCGCTCGCCGGCATCGTCTTCGCCATCGAGGAGATGGGCCGCACCTATGAGGCGCGCACCAACGGGCTGGTGCTGACGGCGGTCATCCTGGCCGGCCTCGCCTCGCTCGGCGTGCTCGGCAACTACACCTATTTCGGCGTGTCCAAGGAGACGATCTCGTTTGCCGTCGACTGGCCGCTTGTAATCGCCTGCGGCGTCATCGGTGGCGGCTTTGGCGCCTTGTTCTCGTTGCTGGCCCTCAAGGCGACGCGGCGTATCCGACGCTGGAACGCGCTGCAGCCGCTGTGGCGCGCGCTGCTGGTGGCCGCGATCTGCGGACTGGGGGTCGCGGTGATCGGCATCGCCTCGGGCGGGCTGACCTTCGGCACCGGCTACGCGCAGGCGCGCAGCGCGGTCGAAGGCACGCCGCTGCCCTGGTTCTTCTTTGCCGAGAAATTCGGGGCCGGCCTGCTGTCGATGATCTCAGGCATTCCCGGCGGCATCTTCGCGCCCTCGCTGGCGGTCGGCGCCGGCATCGGCAGCTCGCTCGGCCTGATGTTCGGGAGCAGCGCCGGCGTCGCGGCCCTGCTCGGCATGGCAGGCTATTTCGCCGGCGTCGTGCAGGCGCCGATGACGGCTTTCGTCATCATCCTGGAAATGACCGGCAATCACGACAATGTCATCGGCCTGATGCTGGCTTCGATGCTGGGCTACGGCACCGCGCGGCTGATCTCGCACGAGCCGCTTTATCACGCCCTGTCGCGGGTGTTCATCGCCGAGGCGATCCGGCGGCGGCGGGCGGAGGCAGCACCGGAATCAGGGCTGGGCTGAAAAAGCAAAGGCCGGGCGTTACGGCCCGGCCTTCGGTTCAAAAACGAAGATAGCTATTTGCACTTGGCGATCGAGGACAACGCCGCCGAAATGCCCTTAAGCGAGAAGACATAGTTCGTGGGATTGCCGCGGCCCGACTTCGCCGACACCTTCATGTCGGTTCCGGTCTTCATCGCCGCGATCAGCACTGGCTCTTCCGCCGCGTTCTCGACCCAGGCCGATTTGCCGCGCGTGAACATCGAGAAGCTCTTCTTGTCGATGGTGACGGTGGCCTTGGAACCTTCCTGGAAATTGTAGCCGGCGATGAACTGCGGTTCATAGGACACCTGCTGGCCGGGTCGCTGGCTGACGAAGAAGAACATGTCGCCATGGTCGAGCGTCGGCGGCTGCTTGTCGGTCGGCACTGTCAGCACGTAGCAGACCTTGCCGCCCGAAGCCTGGTAGCTGTAGGTTCCCCAGGCATTGTGCTGGCCGATCTTGGTCGCCTGCTGCGCCAGCGCCGGCGCCGCCGAGGCCGCCAGGACCAGGCTCGAAACTAGTGCAATCAATCCGCGCATCGTTTTTCCCGTATTCCAAATGGTGCGGAGGCGGGCCGCGTGGCGTCCTGCCGTCGCTTCATTTTGATTTAATCTGGGTTACCAAACGGTGAATTCCCCAAGAGAAAAGGACCTTCACCCCAGGAAACCGCCGCCATTTCCGCGCCGCCGCCTTGTCAGCGGCCGGCTCGGTGTCCCTTTGGCGACTTGGAGGCCACGAAAACGGCAAGAGTTTGACTTTTAACCCGCCGCTGAACGCCCCTGTCCAGAGGTCGAGCCGTCGCGGCGGAATTCGGCCGGCGGGACTTCAGCCCTTGTCGGCGATGGCGTCCTTGGCGGCTTGCCGGTGCGCGGGCGTGATATGGGCGCTGACGGCGGTGATCGCGGCGGTCAGCACGGCGATGTCGTCGGTGAAGCCGAGACCGAGGATGAAGTCGGGGATGAGGTCGACCGGCAGGACGAAATAGCCGAGCGCTGCCACCAATATGCCCTTGGCGCGCAGCGGCGTCTTCTTGTCCATGGCGCAGTAATAGGCGGCGACGACATCTTCCATGAACGGAATCTGCCGAGCGGCCTTCCTGGCCGTGCGCCAGAACTTTTCGCGCACTTCGCCCTCGCCGGCCAGCTTGTCGCCAAAGCCGAAAAAATCAAAACCGGATTCTCGCGCCATCTATCTCTCTCCTTGCGGATCCCATGCGCATACCGGCGCATGCCGCCGATCAAAATGTGGTGAAAGCCGAACCGGGCTGCAAGATGCCGGCGCCGATTTGCGGGCCCGCGCCCGGCCTGGACGCTGGACAGCCCGCGTTCAGCCGCCGAAATAGCGGTTCATCTTCTTGGCGAGGTCTATGTCGAGCGCCGTCACGCCGCCGGCGTCATGCGTGTTCAAGGTCACATTGACTGTCTTGTAGACATTCGACCAATCGGGATGGTGGTCCATCTTCTCGGCGGCCAGCGCCACCCTGGTCATGAAGGCGAAGGCTTCGGAGAAATTGACGAAGGTGAAGGTGCGGCCGATCGAGGCGCCATCCTGTGCCAGTGTCCAGCCCTCAAGCCCTGTGAGCGCCGCTTCGGCGGCCTCCCTGCCCAGTGTCTCTCTCGTCATGTCCGCTTCCCGTGCTAATGCGCTGAAGTCGTCACCATAGCGCCGGATCCATGATCGCGAAGCCCATAAATTCCATTCTTTTCGTCTGCCTCGGCAACATCTGCCGGTCGCCGCTGGCCGAAGGCGTCCTTCGCGCCGTGCTGGCGGAGCGCGGATATGGCGGCGATATCGTGCTCGATTCGGCCGCGACCGGCGGCTGGGAGGTCGGCTCCGCTCCCGACCCACGCTCGATCGCCATCGCGTCTCACCCCGGCATCGACATCTCGCGGCAGCGGGCGCGCAAGATCATGGCGGAGGATTTTCACCGCTTCGACCTGATCTTCGGCATGGACCGGTCCAACGTCGCCGACCTGAAGGCGCTGGCGCCGGCGGCGGTGCGCGACCGTATCCACCTGTTCCTGGAATTCGCCGAGGGAAGGCCGCGCGATGTACCGGATCCCTACTATGAGGACCAGCAAGCGTTTGCCGAGGTCTATCGCATGATCCGGGAGGCGTCGGAGGTGTTGGCGACACGGCTGGCGGCACGCGTATCGACGCCGGACAGCGGCCATGCCTCCTCGACGATATAGGGGCCGCCACCGACCGAANGAATTGCGCAGCCGCGCCAGCGTCACGTGCGGCATGAACCTGCGCGGATCGGCGGGGATGCCGAGCCGTTGGCAGATGCGCTCGATTTCGGCCTGGAGAGCCGCCAGATCGGGCGAGGGCGAAGCGCCGGCCCACACCGCATGCGGCTTCTTCTGGCCGAACGCGCCGACACCCGACAGCGTCAGCGAAAAGGACGGGCGATGCACCCGGTCGAGCGCGTTGGCGATCTCGTCGGCGACATGGCCCTGAACGTCGCCGATGAAGCGTAGCGTCAGATGGTAGTTTTCGACGTCGATCCAGCGGGCCCCGGGCAGGCCGCCCCGGAGCAGGGACAGCGAAAGGGCGGCATCACGCGGAATTTCGAGGGCGGTGAAAAGACGCGGCATGAAGAGCCTCCCTTCCTCGAATCGAAACTGTCATCCCTAGCGAATCATCGATAATCAAATGGAGCAAGTGGTTTGTTGGTCGCGGATGCAATCTAAAGCTTCCGCAACGGAACCGGTTCCATCCGACGTCACGATCCGCCTGGCATGGCCTTCTCGACGGTGGGCAGGATGCGTTCGACCATCAGGTCGACGCCGCGAGCACTCGGATGCAGGCCGTCCTCGAGTTGCAGGCCGGGCTGGCCGGCGACGCCGTCGAGGAAGAACGGATAGAGCGGAACATCGTATTTGCCGGCCAGGTCAGCAAAAACTGCGTCGAAGGCGCTCTGGTAGTCGGCGCCGAGATTGGGCGCCGCCCGCATGCCGGCCAGCAGCACGGCAATCTTTCGCTCTTTGAGCTTGCCCAGCATCTCGTCCAGATTCCTTTTCGTGATGTCGGGCGCGACACCCCGCAGCATGTCGTTGGCGCCGAGTTCGAGGATCACCAGCTGCGTGCCGTCAGGCACCGACCAGTCGAGCCGCGCCAGGCCGCCGCTGGAGGTGTCGCCGGAGACGCCGGCATTGGCGACGATGACGTCATGGCCCTTCGCACGAAGTGCTGCCTGCAATTTATCGGTAAAGCCCTCGCCCGGGCCAAGGCCGTACCCCGCCATCAGGCTGTCACCGAAGCCGACGATCTTGAAAGGCTCGGCGCGCACCGACGAGATGCCGCCGCAGATGGCGAGGAAAACGATCAGGCCTGCGGCAAAGCGGCGTTTGAAAGACATGCGGCAGGTCCCATATGACAGAGAATTCTTCCGGCGATGGCTTCCGACAGGCAGAGCCTCCCTTCATATAGGACGCTTTCATTTTGACAGAAGCCGTCATCGCGCTGAAAGACGTATCCCTGACACTCGGCGAAGGCGCTTCGTCGGTTCATGTATTGAAGGGTGTCAGCCTCGACGTCGCGCGCGGCGAGGCGACTGGCATCGTCGGCCCGTCGGGGTCCGGCAAGTCGACATTACTGATGGTGCTGGCAGGGCTGGAGCGGGTCGATTCCGGTACGGTGCGCATTGCCGGCGAAATCCTCAACGGTAAAAGCGAGGACCAGATCGCTTCGTTTCGCGGCCGAAACATTGGCATCGTGTTCCAGTCCTTCCACCTCATCCCCAATATGACGGCGCTCGAAAATGTCGCGGTGCCGCTGGAACTGGCCGGCCGTGCCGATCCCTTCTCGGTGGCGGAGCGGGAACTGGCGGCCGTCGGCCTCAGCGACCGCGTCACCCATTATCCCGGCGAGCTCTCCGGCGGCGAGCAGCAGCGCGTGGCGATCGCCCGGGCGCTGGCACCATCGCCGCGCATCCTGATCGCCGACGAGCCGACCGGCAACCTCGATCAGGCGACGGGGCGGCAGGTCGCCGATCTGCTGTTCGCCAAGGCCGCCGAACGCGGCATGACGCTGGTGCTGGTGACCCATGATCCGGCGCTCGCGGCGCGCTGCTCGCGCCAGGTTTCGATGCGCTCCGGCCGGATCGAGGCGCCGCCGCCGGTCAGGGTCAGCGCCTGATGCCGCTGGCGCGGACCTTGAAGCTTGCCATCCGCTTCTCGCTGCGCGAGATGCGCGGCGGCCTGTCCGGCTTCCTCATCTTCCTCGCCTGCATCGCGCTCGGCGTGGCGGCTATCGGCGGCGTCAATTCGGTGGCCCGCTCCATCACCGCCGGTGTCGCCGATCAGGGCCAGACGCTGCTCGGCGGCGATCTTCGCTTCCAGATCAACCAGCGCGACGCCAGCCAGGCAGAACTCGGCTTTCTCGACGGGCTGGGCGTGGTTTCGCATACCGCCGGCATGCGCTCGATGGCGCGCCTGGCTGACGGGTCCGACCAGGCGCTGGTCGAGGCCAAGGCTGTCGACGAGGCCTATCCGCTCTATGGCGCGCTGGAAACCGAACCGGTGCTGACGAAGCAAGAACTGTTCGGCGGGCAGTTCGGCGTTTTCGGCGCCGCGGCACCCGACCTCTTGTTCGAACGGCTGCATCTCAAGATCGGCGACCGGCTTAAGCTCGGCACCGCCACGTTCGAACTGCGCGCCAGGCTGGTGGCCGAGCCTGACGCGGTCTCCGACGGGTTCGGCTTCGCGCCAAGGCTGATGATCTCGACCGAGGGCCTGGCCGCCACCGGGCTGATCCAACCGGGCAGCCTGGTCGAGAACGCCTACAAGGTCCGGCTGCCCGCCGGTGCCGACGAGGCTCGGCTCAAGGCCATCCAGGACCAGGCGGCCAAGGATTTTCCGGAGGCCGGCTGGTCGATCCGCACGCGCAGCAACGCCGCACCGGCGCTTTCCTCCAACATCGAACGCTTCTCGCAGTTCCTAACGCTGGTCGGGCTCACCGCGCTGGTGGTCGGCGGCGTCGGCGTCGCCAACGCGGTGCGCGCCTATCTCGACGGCAAGCGCGGCGTCATCGCCACCTTCAAGAGCCTGGGGGCATCCGGCGGCTTCGTCTTTGCCGTCTACCTCGTGCAGATCCTGATCATCGCCGCGCTTGGCATCGTGCTCGGCCTCGTGCTCGCGGCGCTGATGCCGTTCGCGGCGAGTGCCGCGCTTCGGTCGGTCATTCCCGTGCCGGCGCAAGGCGGCTTCTATCCCGGCGCGCTCGCCATGGCGGCGCTGTTCGGCCTGCTGGTGACGCTGGCCTTCGCGCTGCTGCCGCTCGGCCGCGCCCGTGACGTGCCGGCAACCGCGCTGTTTCGGGAGATGGGGCTGGAAGGCCGGGGTCTCCCGCGCCCCGTCTATGTCGTTAGCGCGCTCGGGATCGCGCTTTTCCTGGCAGCGCTGGCGATCCTGTTTTCGGGCGACCAGCGCATCGCCTCGATCTTCGTCGGCGCCACCGTTTTTGCTTTCCTGGTGCTGCGTCTCGTCGGCGGTCTGGTGCAATGGGCAGCCAGGAAAAGCCCGCGCGTGCGCTTTGTCGCGCTGAGACTTGCCATCGGCAACATCCACCGGCCCGGGGCGCTGACGCCCTCGGTGGTGCTCTCGCTGGGGCTTGGGCTGACGCTCTTGGTGACACTGGCGCTGATCGACGGGAATCTCAGGCGCCAGATCTCCGGCAGCCTGCCGGAGCGGGCGCCGAACTTCTTCTTCGTCGACATCCAGGGCAGCGAAGTCGATGCGTTCTCCTCGCTGATCGCGGACGAGGCGCCGCGGGGAACGCTGGCCAAGGTGCCGATGCTGCGCGGCCGGGTCATGGCGCTCAACGGCGTCGCCGTCGACAAGGTTAAGGTGCCGGCCGAGGGCGCCTGGGTGCTGAAGGGAGATCGCGGCCTGACTTACGACACCAAGCAGCCGGAAAACGCGACGCTGACCGAAGGCAAGTGGTGGCCCGACACCTATACCGGCGAGCCGCTGGTTTCGTTTTCAGACAAGGAAGGCAAGGAAATCGGGCTGAAGCTCGGGGACACGATCACCGTCAATGTGCTCGGCCGCAATGTCACCGCCCGCATCGCCAATTTCCGCCAGGTCGAATGGGAAACGATGGGCATCAATTTCGTCATGGTGTTCTCGCCCAACACATTCGCCGGCGCCCCGCATGGCTGGATAGCCACGCTCACCGAAAAGAACGCCTCGACGGCCGACGACGCGCGCGTCCTCAACGCCGTCACCCGCGCCTTCCCCGCCGTGACGACGGTGCGGGTCAAGGACGCACTCGACATCGTCAACCGGCTGGTCGGCCAGCTCGGCACGGCGATCCGGGCGGCGGCCGGCGTGGCGCTGATCGCCTCGGTTCTGGTGCTTGCCGGCGCGCTTGCCGCCGGCAACCGGGCGCGCATCCATGACGCGGTGGTGCTGAAGACGCTGGGCGCCACCAGGCGAACGCTGATCACGGCATTCTCTTTGGAATACATGCTGATCGGACTGGCCACCGCGATTTTCGCGCTCGCCGCCGGCAGCGCCGCCGCCTGGTTCGTGGTCGCACGCATCATGACACTGCCATCGCATTTCATGCCCGAGGTGGCGGTGGCGACGATTGCCTTTTCGCTGGTGATCACGGTCGGCATCGGCCTTGCCGGCACCTGGCGGGTGCTCGGCCACAAGGCCGCACCCGTGCTGCGAAACCTCTGATTCGCCGGCCGGCGCCCGCCTGCCCGGGTTAAATCTTGGTAAGAATGCCGTCCGAAACGGCCGGCGAAGCCGCATTTTGACCCGTCACGAACCGTTACACCCGGTTACGGTCTTGTTCTCGAGGCGAATAACCATCATATTCCGCGCAGGCATGCTGGAGCCCCCCAGCGGCGCCTGGGTCCGCAAGAGGCCCGACACCGGACGGGGCAGAAGCAACGAGGATTCCAATGGCTGATCCCATTCGCAACTATCAGACGTCGGCGGTGCCCGGCGTCCGCGCCGACATCGACCAGGGTTTGCGCGCCTACATGATCAAGGTCTACAATCTGATGGGGCTTGGGCTGCTCATCACAGGCCTTGCCGCCATCGGCACGATCATGCTGGCCACCACCACCGATCCGGCTTCGGCCGTCGCGACGCTGCCGAGCGGCGAGATGCTGACCTCCTTCGGCTACGCGATCTTCGGTTCGCCGCTGCGCTGGGTTGTCATGCTGGCGCCGCTGGCCGCCGTGTTCTTCCTGTCGTTCAGGATCCAGTCGATGAGCGTCGCCGCCGCGCAGACCACCTTCTGGGTCTATGCCGGTCTGGTCGGCCTGTCGCTGTCGTCGATCTTCCTGGTCTACACCACGGCCAGCATCTCGCAGACCTTCTTCGCCACCGCCGCGGCCTTCGGCGCGCTGTCGCTGTTCGGCTACACCACCAAGCGCGACCTGTCGGCGATGGGCTCGTTCCTGATCATGGGCGTGTTCGGCATCATTATCGCGTCGGTGATCAACATCTTCCTGCAGTCGTCGGCACTGACCTTCGCCGTCTCGGCGATAGGCGTGTTGGTCTTCGCCGGCCTCACCGCCTATGACACGCAGAAGATCAAGGAGATGTATTTCGAGGGCGACACTTCCGATGTCGCGGGCCGCAAGGCCATCATGGGCGCGCTGTCGCTCTACCTCGATTTCATCAACCTGTTCATGTTCCTGCTCCAGTTCATGGGCGACCGCCGCTAAGCGGCATTGGACCATCGACTCCTGGAAGGGCGGCCCAACGGCCGCCCTTTTCTTTTGCGCAGGCCTCTGCTGTTATCGAAAGCACAGGAGAGGCTTGCATAAAGAATGAGCAATATCGTGATCAGGCCTGCGACCCCCGCCGACCTCGACGCCATAACCGAAATCTACGCCGACGCGGTTGCCAACGGCACGGCGAGCTATGAACTGGAGCCCCCCAGCCGCACCGAGATGGGGACGCGATTCGCCGCACTCGCGGCCGGCGGCTTTCCCTATCTGGTGGCTCAAAAGGCAGGCGCCGTGCTTGGCTATGCCTATGCCGGCGCGTTCCGGCCGCGCCCGGCCTATCGCTTCATCGTCGAGGATTCGGTCTATGTCGCGCCTGACGCGAAGGGCCAGGGTGTCGGCCTTACACTAATGCAAAGCCTGGTCGCGGCGGTCGAGGCGGCAGGCTTCCGCCAGATCGTCGCGGTGATCGGCGATGGCCGCGCCGACAGCGCCTCGGTGAGGCTGCACGAAAAGCTCGGCTTCCGTCATTCCGGCCGCCTCGAGGGCTCCGGTTACAAGCACGGGCGCTGGTTGGACACGGTATTCATGCAGCTATCGCTCAACGGCGGGGCATCGCTGCCACCTGATTCGGATTCGCTGCCGGAGCGGAAGTTCCGGAAGGGAGAACTGAAGAATTGAGGAATAAGACACTCGGCGCCTGACGTAAGCGGCTCTTTTCCTTCGCTCCTCAATTCTTCAATTCGCCATTCACCCCTATACCAGCTTCAGCTTGCTGTCGAAGACGCCGAGCACGCGGCCAAGCTCCTGGCCGCGTTTGAGGATGCGCCCGCCCGCCGCGATGACGGCGAAGGCGCCTTGCTTGCGCGCCAGTTTCGGGTCCTTGACGATCTGGAACAGCGGCACTTCGCTGGCACGGCGGAAGACGGAAAAGACAGCGCGGTCGGTGAGGTGATCGATGGCGTAGTCGCGCCATTCATTGGCCGCGACCATGCGTCCGTAAAGCCTGAGGATCTGGTCCAGTTCGCGCCGGTCGAAGCGGACCGGCTGGTCGAGGCGTGCGCTGCGCGCCTCGTGTAGCGGGATCAATATCGCGGATGCGTCTCCATCCCCCATCCCGCCGCCGTCATCGGTCATGCCTGCCTCGATCCTCAAAAATGAATCTTTGCCAACCAAAGTTGGCCCCTTCGCATCGCAATTGCAAGAGCCGGAGAAGCGAAGCAGCGGCGCGCCGTTTCCGCCGCGTCCAGTCACGTTTGTGAAACGCGTGTTGGAATTGGTGATGGTTCGCCACATTTCTGCCTTTTTTTATCCGCGCTCATGCCCCAATGTCCGACGAATTTACCGGCGTTGCCTGAGACGGTTCGGTCCGGCACCGGCTCGTAAACCCCAAGCCCCCCGCCCACGGGTCTGCGTCGGATCGAACCAACCTCGGCCTTTTCCTCGGAAAAGCCGGGTGCGACGATCCCAAAACCTAAATGACCGACGTCAGAAGCAAGCTGACGTCGGTTTTTTCGTTTTTGAGCCTTGCACCTGGGACTGCGCGGGCCGAGCATCGGCGTAGGGCCGAGGTCGCCAGCCCACGTCGCTATTCAATTCTGCCGACCATGCTTGCCATTTTCCGTATCACTTAATAGGGTGTTAAGTGGAACGGAGACGACAATGCCACACGCATCGGACTCCCCACTGAAACAGTTGAATGGCCGGGCGGCCGTGTCGGAGGCCGGCGGCGTCGGCCCTCGTATCAAAGCATTGCGCACGGCCCGGCGCGTCTCGCTACGCCAGCTTGCCGACATGACGGGCACCACGGCGAGCTTCATCAGCCAGCTCGAGCGCAATCTGTGCGGCGCCAACACGGGCACGCTGCTCAAGATCGCCGCCGCTCTCGATCTCGGCATCAACGATCTGTTCGAGGACAATGCCCGTCCCCTGCACAAGGTGTTGAGGCGCGAGGAGCGGCCGGTCGTTCCGGTCGGCCTCCAAGGCCGCAAGATGCTCCTGTCGCGGCGGCCGATCCATCAATTCGAAGTCTATGCCGGCCATTTCGAGGTTGGCGGCTCGACCGGCGACGAGACCTATGTGCATGGCGGCGAGCACGAAATGTTCATGGTGCTCAGGGGCACCGTCGAGCTGACGCTTGCCGACGAGCGCCATCTGATGCGCGAAGGCGACAGCGTCGAATACGCAACCTCGGTGCCGCACCGGACCGTCAATGTCGGCGACACGCCGGCCGAGGTCCTCTGGATCATCGCACCGCCGACCGCCGGCGCGCTCGAACTCGATCGATACAGGCCCGGAAACCGCTCGCATCCGGGTGAATGAAAACAATGCGAGTTCTGCAAATGGGAGAGATGATCATGAAACTGAGATTTGGACATGCGGCGGCCGTCGCCTTGCTTCTGGCGGCCACCGCCGCGCTCGCGCAATCCAAGCCGGTGGCGGGAGAGGTCGCTGAAGGCTCGCTGAAGGGCAAGACGCTGACCCTGGTTTCCTATGGCGGCATCTACCAGGACGGCCAGGCGGCCGCGCTCAAGGAGTTCGTCGACAAGTCCGGCGTCAAGCTCCTCAATGACGGCCCGACGGAGATCGCCAAACTGCAGGCGCAGGTCGAGTCCGGCAATGTGACCTGGGACGTCGTCGATACCGACGACCTGCCGCCCTATGTCTATTGCGGCAAGCTGTTCCAGAAGCTCGATCTGACGAAGCTCGACGTCTCGAAAATCCCGGAAGGCCAGGTCGGCGAATGCTCGGTGCCGGCGATGAACTACGGTGTCGTGCTGATGTATAACAAGGAAAAGTACGGGGATAATCCGCCCAAGAGCTGGGCCGACTTCTTCGATACTCAAAAATTCCCCGGCGTGCGTGGCATCGACGGCTCCGGCAGCCCGACCGGTGGCCTGCTGGAACAGGCTTTCAAGGTTGCCGGCGGCGACCCGAAGGCGATGACGGTGGCCGATATCGACAAGGCGATAGATGTGGTCCGCAAGCTCGGCCCCGACACGATCTTCTGGAAGACGGGTGCAGAATCGCAGCAACTCGCCGAATCCGGCGAGGCCGACATGCTGATGATGTGGACGGGCCGCGCCATGACGGCGGTCAAGAACGGCGCCAAGTACGCGCCCGCCTGGCAGGACTGGCTGGTGGTGATGGACCAGATGACAATCCCCGTCGGCGTCAAGGATACGGATGCGTCCTATGCGTTGCTCAATGCCTATCTCGGCAAGCATGCCCAGGAGATATTGGCGGAGAAGACCTCCTACACGCCGATCAACAACGACGCGCAGCCCAAGGTCGACGCTTCCGTCGCCGCCTACCTGACCAATACGCCTGAACGCCAGAAGCAGGGCTACAAGCAGAACTTCAAGTTCTGGGTTCCGAACTTCGCGGTGGCGCAGGAGAAGTGGGCGGCGCTGATGGCCGGGAACTGACCGGCTGACGGGAAGCAAGGCCGTGAGCGCGTCCGAGCCAACCATTCCGGCCGCCGAAAGGCGCTGGGCATGGCGGCCGTTCGCGTTCGCGTTGCCGGCCCTGGTCCTGCTTTTCGGGGTGATCGGCTATCCGCTACTGACCATCGTGCTGCGCAGCCTGTCGGAACCGGAGTGGGGAGCGCAGAACTATGTCTGGTTCTTCAGTGCGCCGATCAACCTTGTCGTGCTCCAGCGGACCTTCGTCATTTCGGCTTGGGTCACGCTGGTGTGCGTGGTTTGCGCTTATCCCTACGCCTATCTGATGACCGCGGTCGGTCCTCGCGTCCGGCTGGTGCTGCTCTTGTGTGTGCTGATCCCGTTTTGGGTGAGCGGCGTGGTTCGCACCTTGTCCTGGGTGATCCTGCTCCAGGATTCAGGCGTCATCAACTCGATCCTCAGGTCGCTCGGGCTCGGTGGCATCAAGCTGATCCGCACCCAGACGGGCGTGGTCATCGGCATGGCGCAGGTGCTTTTGCCGTTCATGATCCTGCCGCTCTATTCGGTCATGAAAGGTATCGATCTCAGGCTGATGCGCGCGGCGCAAAGCCTTGGCGCGCGGCCGTCCCGCGCCTTCTTCACCATCTACCTGCCGCTGTCGCTGCCGGGCGTCTATGCCGGGGCGATCATCGTCTTCATCCTGGCGCTCGGCTTCTACATCACGCCGGCTTTGCTCGGCGGCCCGCGTTCGACCATGCTGTCCACCCTGGTGCAGACACAGGTGCTCAGCCTGCTGCAATGGGGCCGTGGCGGCGCCATGGGCGTGGTGCTGCTGGTCACGACCTTCGTGTTGCTGGCGCTCGCCGCGCCCGTGATGCGATCCCGGTACCGGGAAGCGGAGCGGCGCTGATGGAGATGAAGCCGCTCACCCGCGTCGTCCTCGGCCTTGTCTGCCTGTTGGTGGCCATATGGCTGGTGGCCCCCACGCTGGTCGTGGTGCCGATGTCGTTCAACGAGAACAAGTCGCTGGCGTTTCCGCCGCAGGGCTTTTCCTGGCAATGGTACCAGAATTTCGCCACCAATCCGGACTGGTCGAACAGCTTCCTCAATTCGCTGAAGGTCGCCTCGATCGTTGCCGTGCTGGCAACGGTGCTCGGCACGCTTGCCGCCTTCGGCCTCGACCGCATGAAGGCACGGCCGGCAAACCTGCTGCGCATGCTGATGTTGACGCCTATGGTGGTGCCGGGCGTGGTGCTGGCCATCGGCATCTACGCGGTCTATCTCGATACACGGCTTGTCGGCACGCTGCTCGGCTTCGTGCTCGCTCACACCATCCTTGCGCTGCCCTTCGTGCTGATTGCCGTCTCGGCCAATCTCGAAGTGTTCGACAGGCGGCTCGAGACAGCCGCGGCGAGCCTCGGCGCCAGCGCGCTCACCGCTTTCCGCACGGTGACGCTGCCGCTGATTGCACCCGGCGTGCTGTCGGGCCTGCTGTTCGCCTTCGCCACCTCCTTCGATGAGATCGTCGTGTCGCTGTTCATCACCAATCCCTACCTCAAGACATTGCCGGTGCAGATCTTCGCTTCCATCACGCGCGACGCCGACCCGACGGTCGCGGCCGTCGGCACGATCCTGTTGTTTGCCACCACGATCCTGATCGGCGGCGGCATGCTTCTTCTTGGCCGCGAGCGGAAAGGACGCCAATGACCTTGGGGCAAGAGAGCAGGGGCGCGGCGATCGATCTCAGGTCGATCAGCAAGGCCTATGGCAGCTTCAAGGCGCTGGACGGCGTGTCGCTGCACATCGAGGCCGGCGAGTTCATGACGCTGCTGGGACCAAGCGGCTCCGGCAAGACGACGACACTCAACGTCGTCGCCGGCTTCACCGAGGCCAGTTCCGGCGCGCTGGAAGTGGGGGGCAAGAGCGTCGTCGGCGTGCCGGCGCACAAGCGCAACATCGGCGTGGTCTTCCAGCATTACGCGTTGTTTCCCCATATGACGGTGAGCCGCAACGTCGCCTATCCGCTCGCCTTGCGCGGCGTGGCGGGAGCCGAGCGCGAACGACGGGTGCGCCAAGCGCTCGACATGGTCAAGATGGCGGATTTCGGCCATCGCTTCCCCAGCGAGCTTTCGGGCGGCCAGCAGCAGCGCGTGGCGCTGGCCCGCGCCATCGTCTTCGACCCGCCGCTGCTGTTGATGGACGAGCCGCTCGGCGCGCTCGACAAGAAGCTGCGCGAATGGCTGCAGCTCGAGATCAAGCGCATTCACCGCGAACTCGGCACCACCTTCGTCTATGTGACGCACGACCAGGAAGAGGCGCTGGTGCTGTCGGATCGCATCGCCGTGTTCAACCGGGGCCGGATCGAACAGATCGGTACCGGGCGCGAGCTGTATGACGAGCCGGCGACACTGTTCGTCGGCAAGTTCATCGGCGATTCCACCGTCTTGCGCGGGGCCGCCGCCACCTCGGGCCAGGAGACGGCGATCGAGATATCAGGCCAGACGGTGACGACCGCCAAGCGTCTCCCCAATGGCGGCAGGCCGGTCATGCTGCTGCGTCCCGAAAAGCTGGCGCTCGCCCGCCCTGGCGCAGGCGGCGATGGCCGCAACCGGCTCACGGGGCGCATCGGCGAAGCCATCTATCTCGGCTCCGGCTCAAAATACGAAGTCGATCTGGCCGACGGCTCGAAAGCCATCGTGCGCTCGACGCTGGAAGCAGACAGTTTCGTCATCGGGGACGAGGTCGAGGTGCTGTTCGCCGGCGCCGACGTGAAGCTGCTCCCCGACGACGACAAGGCTGACCTGACGCTCACCTGATTTCGGGACGGATTTCAAAAAAATGCAAGCCAAGCACAATGGCGACGTGTCGTTCTGGTATGCGGATATCGGCGGGGTGCCGGCCTATCGGCCGGCCTTGCCCGGCGACATCGAGGCCGATGTCTGCATCGTCGGCGCCGGTTACACCGGCCTGTGGACCGCCTATTATTTGAAGAAGGCGCGGCCTGCGCTGCGCATCGCCATCGTCGAGAAGGAGTTCGCCGGCTACGGCGCGTCGGGCCGCAATGGTGGCTGGCTGTCGGGCGGCTTCAGCTGGTCGCGTGAGAAATACGCAAAGACCTCCTCGCGCGGCGCGGTGATCGACATGCAGCGCGCCATGTCCGGAACGGTCGATGAGGTGATCGCGGTGACGGAAGCCGAAGGCATCGACGCAGATATCCGCCGTGTCGACAACATCACCGTCGCCACCAACACAGCACAATTGCAGCGCGCCAAGGCCGAATACGAGGAGCTGCTGGGCTGGGAGATGCCGCCGGAGCGGCTGGCCTTCCTCGATGCGCGGGAGGCGCGCCAGCGGATCGCCATAGACAAGGTGCTGGGCGCCTTCGTCGTACGCAACGTCGCGCGTGTCCAGCCGGCCAAGCTGGTGCAAGGCCTGGCGGCGGCTGTCGCGCGGCTTGGCGTGCCGATTTACGAGCAGACGCAGGTGCTGGCGATCGAGAAGGGCAAGGTCACCACCAGCAGAGGCATCGTGCGGGCAGGGAAGATCGTCCGCGCCACCGAAGGCTTCACGGCTGGCATCCCCGGCTACGAGCGTCTCTGGCTGCCGCTGAACAGCGCCATCGTGGTGACCGAGAAGCTGCCGCAAGAACTGTGGGATCAGATCGGCTGGAACGGTTACGAGGTGCTGGGCGATGCCGCCCACACTTATTGCTACGCGCAGCGCACGCGCGAAGGCCGCATAGCCATGGGCGGCCGTGGCGTGCCCTACCGCTTCGGTTCGCGCACCGATGTGCGCGGCCGGACCCAGCAAGCGACCATCGACCAGTTGCACGAGGTGCTGACCAGGTTGCTGCCGCGGACCAAGGGCGTGCGCCTCGACCATGCCTGGTGCGGGACGCTTGGCGTACCGCGCGACTGGTGCACCACTTCAGGCTTCGACCGGGAAAGCGGCATTGGCTGGGCCGGCGGCTATGTCGGGCTCGGGGTTTCCAGTTCCAACCTGTCAGGCCGCACCTTGCGCGACCTCGTGCTCGGCCACGACACCGAGCTGACCCGGCTGCCCTGGGTCAACCGCACGGTCAAGAAATGGGAACCGGAACCACTGCGCTGGCTCGGCGTGCATACAATGTACCAGCTCTATCGCATCGCCGACCGGCGTGAAGCAAACGGCTTGGACCGGACCTCACGCCTTGCGGCTTTCGCCGATCGCCTGACCGGACACTGAGCATCCGGGCGAGCTGGGTCACAGGTGCCCGGCATTGCGCCGAACCGCGTGACGTTACAGCTTACGATCGAGGGAGGTCTCGGATCCGGGTTTGTGGATGAAAGCCGCACCCAGAATGGGGCCTGGCAGGCCATCCTTGCCGACCGACTGCAAAAGCACGGCGCAGCCGCCTTTCTTGGTGATCTCGCTCAGCGGCAATTCGTATCGCTGCGCCATGCCATGCCACATGCCGGCGGTCTGGATCCCGGTGACCGCGTTCCAATAGGTCATCTTACGGCCGGAGTTCTCGCCCTGGCCGATCTTGACAGTCTGCGGCGCGTCGAAATAGACGATGACGACATGGGCGTCGTTCGGGCCGGCGCCGGCGTCACCTGCGTCGATGATCACCCGGTCGCCGGTGCGGCTGACCTTGATGGGCACACGCATGCCTTCGCCGACACGGGCCATGCGGGCAAGCGCGCCGTCGACCTCACCGCGATTGGCGCCGTTGACATGCATGCGGCCGTTCAGGACGGCCTGCGGCGTATAGACCGAACGGCTGCTGAAATAGCGCATATAGTCATATTGCCGCTCGGTGTTTTCCTTGTGGCTCAGCGTGTCCTTCCAGCCGAGATAGTCCCAGTAGTCGACGTGATAGGCGAGCGCGACAAGGTCTTGCCTCGTGGCGAGTTCGGCGAAGAACGCGTCCGCCGGGGGGCAGGAACTGCAGCCCTGGCTGGTGAACAGTTCGACCACGCCGAGCGGCCTGTCGGGTTTCTCGGCCTGGGCCGTTTCGGGCTCGCTGGCACGGCCAGCGCCGGCATAAACCGAGAAGGCCAGCGCAAAGGCTGCCAGCCACAATGATCGTCGCGAGGCCATGACCATTCCAATTCCCACCGGTGATGCCGGCTTTGTTCTGCTTTGCCGAAATATGTGGCAGAACGGGAAGTCAACGGGAAGTCACGTTGCGGTGAAATTTACCGCTGCAATCGTGAGGTAAGGCCGCAATAGGAGCAGCCGCTGCATTTCAAGGCGTGGTTCGATTGTGCGGCGGCATCATCGCCATGCGGCAAGTTCTCCTCACCGCCATCTATCTCTATTGCCAACGCACCGGCCCTGGACTTTGGTCCTGGCCGGTCAATGCTTTGACGACCTTGCCTTCATCCCGGCAGGACTGTGCGGCATGCTGGTCCGCGCCGCGGCAGGGGTATAGCGAGTAGTGAGTAGTGAGTAGTGAGTAGGAGCGTCCCTGCGTCCTACTCACCACTCACTGTTTTCTAGGCCGCCAGATCGCGCAGCACGTACTGCAGGATGCCGCCGTTCTTGAAGTAGTCGAGCTCATCCAGCGTATCGATGCGGCAGATGATCGGCACGTTCTTCACCGTGCCGTCGCCATAGGTGATCTTGGCGGTCATCGTCTGGCGCGGCTTGATGGCGCTCAATCCGTCGATCTCGACCAGCTCGTCGCCCTTGAGGTTGAGGGAAGCCCATGAGGTGCCTTCCTCGAAGACGAAGGGGATGACGCCCATGCCGACCAGGTTCGAACGATGGATGCGCTCGAAGGACTGGGCGATGACGGCGCGGACACCAAGCAGGTTGGTGCCCTTTGCCGCCCAGTCGCGCGACGAGCCGTTGCCGTATTCGACGCCGGCGAAGATGACCAGCGGCACCCCTTCCTTTTTGTATTCCATCGCCGCGTCGTAGATCGATTCCTCTTCCTTGCTGGGATAGTGGATGGTGTAGCCGCCCTCGCGGCCGTTCTCGCCCAGCATGTGGTTGCGGATGCGGATGTTGGCGAAGGTGCCGCGCATCATCACCTCATGGTTGCCGCGCCGCGTGCCGTACTGATTGAAATCGGCAACGCCGACGCCATGGTCGGTCAGGTATTTGCCGGCCGGCGAGGCGGCCTTGATCGAACCCGCCGGCGAGATGTGGTCGGTGGTGATCTTGTCGCCGAACAGGCCGAGCACGCGGGCGCCCTTGATGTCGCCGATCTTGCCGAAACCCGTGGTCATGCCGGCGAAGTAGGGCGGGTTCTGCACATAGGTCGAATTGTTGTCCCAGGCATAGGTCTGACCTTCCGGCGCCTTGACGTTCTGCCAGTACTCGTCGCCCTTGAAGACGTCGGCATATTTGCGGGCGAACAGCTCGCGGGTGACGTTCTTCTCGATGAACTCCTGGATCTCCGCCGAGCTCGGCCAGATATCCTTGAGATAGACCGGATTGCCGTTCCTGTCGTCGCCGAGCGGCTCCGTGGTCAGGTCCCTGGTGACTGTTCCAGCCAAGGCGTGGGCGACGACCAGCGGCGGCGACGCCAGGTAGTTCGCCTGCACGTCGGGCGAGACGCGGCCTTCGAAGTTGCGGTTGCCGGAGAGCACCGCGGCAGCGATCAGACCCTTGTCGTTGATGGTTTTGGAGATCGGCGCCGGCAGCGGGCCGGAATTGCCAATGCAGGTGGTGCAGCCGAAGCCGACTAGGTTGAAGCCGATCTGGTCGAGCTCCTTCTGCAGGCCCGACTTTTCCAGATATTCCGCCACCACCTGGCTGCCGGGGGCCAGCGAGGTTTTTACCCACGGCTTCTGCTTCAAACCGAGGCGGTTGGCGTTGCGGGCAAGCAAGCCCGCACCGATCAGCACTGATGGGTTCGAGGTGTTGGTGCACGAGGTGATGGCGGCGATGACGACGTCGCCATGGCCAAGGTCATGGTCGGTGCCTTCGACGGCGTAGCGCTTGGAGATTTCCGCCGCCTTCTTGTATTCGGTGTCCATCGCCTTGGCGAAACCGGCCGGAATGCCTTCCAGCGCGACACGGCCCTCGGGGCGCTTGGGACCGGCCATCGACGGCACGACGCTGTCCAGTTCCAGTTCCAGCAGGTCGGTGAAGACCGGATCGGCGGAGCCGGACTCGCGCCACATGCCTTGCGCCTTGGAATAGGCCTCGACCAGGGCGATGCGGTCCTCGCTGCGGCCCGACATTGTGAGATAGCGGATGGTTTCCTGGTCGACCGGGAAGAAACCGCAGGTGGCGCCATATTCGGGCGCCATGTTGCCGATGGTGGCACGGTCGGCCAGCGTCATGTTGGACAGGCCAGGACCGAAGAACTCGACGAACTTGCCGACGACGCCCTTCTTGCGCAGCATCTGGGTGACGGTGAGCACGAGGTCGGTGGCGGTGACGCCCTCCTTGAGCTTGCCGGTGAGGCGGAAGCCGATGACTTCCGGCAGCAGCATGGAAACCGGCTGGCCGAGCATGGCCGCCTCGGCCTCGATGCCGCCGACGCCCCAGCCGAGCACGCCAAGGCCGTTGATCATGGTGGTGTGCGAATCGGTGCCGACGCAGGTGTCGGGATAGGCGGTGGTTTCGCCGTCCTCGGTGTTGGTCCACACCACCTGGCCGAGATATTCTAGATTGACCTGGTGGCAGATGCCGGTGCCGGGCGGCACGACGCGGAAGTTGCGGAATGCCTGCTGGCCCCATTTCAGGAACTTGTAGCGCTCTTCGTTGCGCTCATATTCGAGCTCGACATTGCGGGCGAAGGCCATCGGCGTGCCGAACTCGTCGACGATGACGGAATGGTCGATGACGAGGTCGACCGGCACCAGCGGGTTGATCTTCTGCGGATCGCCCCCAAGCGAAGCCATGGCGTCGCGCATGGCGGCGAGATCGACCACGGCCGGGACGCCGGTGAAATCCTGCATCAGCACGCGGGCCGGGCGGTAGGCGATCTCGACGCCGGCGGTGCCCTTGTCGGTCAGCCAGCCGGCCACCGCCTGGATGCTCTCCTTGGTGACGGACCGGCCGTCCTCGTTGCGCAGCAGGTTTTCCAGCAGCACCTTCATCGAATAGGGCAACTGGGCAATGCCGGTGAGGCCGTTCTTCTCGGCTTCGACGAGGTCGAAATAGACATACTCGGCGTCGCCCGCTTTCAGCGTGCGGCGGCAATTGAAACTGTCGAGGGATTTTGACACGTGCGATCCGTCCTGTCTGTTCAGCCTGAAAGGGAACGGACGCCGATGGCATGCAATCACGCGCAAAGGTGCGGGTACGGCCATTTCCGCTGTCCGTTCCCAAGCAACCCGAGCCGTTCAAGGCGGCGCGTGCGCTGGTTCGGCGCTAATTCTGTTCCCGCGCCGACCGCTGGCACGGATGCCCCGCATATAGAGAATTTTGTGGAATAGTTCTAGACAGTTGCAGAGCAAATTTGTGCGATGCGGCAGCGTTCGCGAAACATTGATTTCAGGGCAGGCGAGGGATGCGGCTTATCGCCGAAAATCTGGGCGGCGAACGCGGCGGCGAGCCGGTTTTCTCCGGCATCGGCATTGTGCTCGATCAGGGCCAAGCCCTGGTCGTCACCGGGCCGAACGGCTCGGGCAAATCGACCTTGCTCATGGTGGTCGCCGGCCTGCTGCCGAAAACCGAAGGCCGTCTGCTGCTCGAGGGCGGCGGCGACGAGTTCCCCTCGATCGGCTCGGCCTGCCACTATCTCGGCCACCAGAACGCGATGAAGGCGGCGCTGAGCGTGACCGAGAATTTGCGCTTCTGGCGGGAGTTCCATGGCGAAGGCCGGCTCGATGTGGAGGAGGCTCTGGCAACGGTCGGGCTCAGCGGCATCGGCCATTTGCCGTTCGGCTATCTTTCGACCGGGCAAAGACGCCGCGCGGCGATCGCGAAACTCTTGGTCAGCCATCGGCCGCTGTGGCTGCTCGACGAGCCGACGGCAGGGCTGGACAAGGCTTCGGAGGCGCGATTTGCAAGGCTGATGCGCGAGCATTGCGAGGAAGGCGGGATGCTCGTGGCGGCGACGCATCTGCCGCTGGGATTGGCGGCGGCGAAAGAGTTGGTGATGGGGGAGGCCTTTTGATGACTGCCCCCTACGGCGCCCCCCTTCTTCAACAAGGGACCACATCGTAATGTGGTCGCTCTTCCTACGCGACATCCGCCTCTCGATCCGTGCCGGCGGCGGCGCGCTGACCGGCGTAATTTTCTTCCTCGCCGTCATCGCCACCATCCCTTTCGGCGTTGGGCCGGATCTCAAGCTTTTGGCCCGCATCGGTCCGGCGATCCTGTGGATCGGCGCGCTGCTTGCCTGCCTGCTCGGCCTCGACCGGCTGTTCCAGGCCGACCGCGAGGACGGTTCGCTCGATCTCCTGGTGCTCGGCAACGACCGGCACATGCTGGCGCTGACGGTGCTGGTGAAGTGCGTCGCGCATTGGGCGGGCAGCGTCCTGCCGCTGGTGGTCGCGGCCCCACTGCTCGGCCTGTTCATGAACATGGAACCGTTGGCCATGGGCGCCACGGCGCTGACGCTGCTGGTCGGCACGCCGGCCATCACCTTCATCGGTGCCGTGGGCGCCGCGGTGGCGGTGGCGCTGCCGCGTGGCGGCCTCTTGATCTCGGTGCTGGTGCTGCCGCTGACCATACCGGTGCTGATCTTCGGCGTTTCGGCGAGCTATGGCGCGACGGCCAATCCCGATCCGTTCCTGCAGCCCTTCCTCATTCTTGCCGCGCTGACGCTGTTTCTTGGCGTCCTGGGGCCGACCGCCGCGGCGCTGGCGCTGCGCCACGGCACGGATTGAGGCGCAAGAGCTCTGAAGGCTGCGGCGTGGCGGCCGATTGCGGAGCCGCCGGCGCGCGGCTAAGGGAAGACATGATCGAACGAGGCGGAAAGACCCGGCTGGAACTGGCGATGGAGCGGCGCGCATGAGCGCGCATGCGCTCTACGTCGCGGCGGCCTACGCGATCACCGCCGTGGCACTGGCCGGGCTGATCGGCTGGATACTCATCGACCAGCGGGCGCGCAAGCGCGAACTCGCCGAACTCGAGGCGGCCGGCGTGCGCCGCCGTTCCGACAAGGCAGCCAAGCCATGAGCACAGGGACGGAAACGCCGACGCCGCCCCGTCGCCGCCTTTTCGTATATTTGCCGCTGCTGGTCTTCCTCGGACTGGCCGGACTGTTCCTGTCGCAGCTTTTGTCGGGACGCGATGCCTCGGAAGTGCCGTCGGCGCTCATCGGCCTGCCGGCGCCGCGGACCAACCTGCCGCCCCTGGAGGGCAGCAATTTGCCCGGGCTCGATTCGAAAGCCTTCGCCGGCAAGGTCACGCTGGTCAACGTCTTTGCGTCCTGGTGCGCGCCGTGCCGGGAAGAGCACCCGGTGCTTCTCGCGCTGGCGCAGGACAAAAGGTTCGCGATGGCGGCACTAAACTACAAGGACCGGCCGGAAAACGCCCGCCGCTTCCTCGGCGACCTCGGCAATCCGTTCCAGGCGATCGGCGTCGACGAAGCCGGCCGCACGGCGATCGACTGGGGTGTCTATGGCGTGCCGGAAACCTTCGTCATCGGCAAGAATGGCAAGATAGCCTACAAGCATGTCGGCCCGCTGACGCCAGAGTCCACCAGGGAGCTTCTCCTGCCGCAGATCGACAAGGCGCTGGCCATGCCGAACTGAGGCGATGGCGCGAAAACCCCAGGATATCCCTTGGTTTGTATACGTTTATGGTTGAAGCGGAGCGGACCGCTCCGCGCCACCTCAATTCGGCCCACCTGATCGTGGCGGCGACAGCACATCCTCGGCCGAGAGCACCCTCGCTTCCGAGGGCAGCATGATCGGGATGCCGTCGCGCACCGGATAAGCGAGCTTGGCGACCCGCGAGACCAGCTCGCCGCGCTCGGGATCCCAGGCCAGCGGCCCCTTGGTCAGCGGGCAGGCCAGGAGTTCCAGCAGCTTGGGGTCAACATTGGTCTTCTTTCCGTCGCGCCCATCCGCCATTGGGTCCCCTTCCGGTTTCACGCCCAGCATGTCAGGAAATCAGTCAGGCCGTCATTTGCAGGGCGGCTGAATATCGACGCATCCCTACTGCAGGCTCGAGCCAAAATCCTCATTCTCGCGCGCCAGCGTCATCTCGGTGATGGCGATCAGCGTTTCGGCCCTGGTTTTCAGGTCCGCGGCCTCGAGCAATGCCTGCTTCTCGGCCGGTCCGTAGGGCGCCATCATCGACAGCGCGTTGACCAGCATGGCGTTTTCCGCGCGGCTGACGCTTTCCCAGTCGGCTTCCAGATCATTGGCCTGCAGATAGGCGCGAAAGGCTCTGAGCAGCGCCGGCCGGTCGATTTCATTAGCCGCCTGCTCCTCGTCGAGATCGGCGAGGAAGGGCGCCGGCTTCGCCTGGCGGAAGGGCGTCTTGACCGTCAGCTCGTGGGCGACGCGGAACCGGCACACGCCTTGCAACGAGATCAGGTAGCGACCGTCGCCGGTCTCGGAAAAGGCGATGATGCGACCGATGCAGCCGACGCTGCAAAGCTCCGGCTCGCCATCCTCGCGCAATGCGCCATTGAGGCCGGGCTGGATGACGCCGACGAGCCGCGAGCCGCCGACCGCCTCGTCCACCATCTGCAGGTAGCGCGGCTCGAAGATGTTGAGCGGCATGCGGCCGCCCGGCAGCAGCAGCGCGCCTTCGAGCGGAAAGAGCGGGATCGTCGACGGCAGATCCTTGGCGAGCCGGTAATGCGCGTTTCCCGCTTGCACCTCGTTCCTCCGATCGCTTCCCTCGCGAAGCGTCAATCCTGCCCTGTCCTATCTGGGGCTCAGGCCTTGCGCCGCAAGCCCTTGCGACAAAACAACCATGAGCGGCTCAGGAAAACAGCAATGCCGACAATTTGCGGCGCGCCGCAAGCGTCGCCTCGTCGGTCATGCCCCAGGCCTCGAACAGCTGCAGCAACTGCGTCCTGGCGCCATCCTCGTTCCAGCTCCGGTCGGCCTTGATGATGGCCAGCAGATTGTCGGCGGCTGCCGTGCGATCGCCCATGGCGTTCTGGATCATGGCCAGGTCGAAACGGGCTTGATGGTCCTTGGGGTTTTCCGCAAGCCGCCGCTCGAACTCGGCCGGATTGCCCAGCGCCGCCGCCTGCGCGGCCAGCGCGATCTTGGCACGCAGGGCGGCCAGCGGCGGTGCATCCTTCTTGGCCTCCGGCGCCGTTGCCAGGAGCGCCTCGGCACCCTCGGTGTCGCCGGCCTCGAACAACAGGTCGCCCAGCCCGCCAATCGCCTCGACCGTTTCCGGCGCCTGTGCCAGGATGGTATCGTAGATGTCGGCCGCGGTCTGCATGTCGCCGGCGTCGCGCGCCTCCGTCGCCGCGGCCAGCGCCTCGGCCACCGGCGGCGCGNATGGCGCCCATGAAGCCGTCGACCGGCTGGCCGTCCTTGAAGGCGATGACCGCCGGAATCGACTGAATGCCGAGCTGGCCGGCGATCGAGGGATGGTCGTCGATGTTCATCTTGACCAGCTTGACCCTGCCGCCGGCGGCCTTGACCGCCTTTTCCAGCTGCGGGGTGAGCTGCTTGCACGGTCCGCACCACGGCGCCCAGAAATCGACCAGCACGGGCTGGCGGCGCGATTCCTGGATGACGTCGGCGGCAAAGGCCGCGGTCGTCGTGTCCTTGATGACGTCGCCGGCGACGGGGCCGGCGTTGGGGGCGGCTGCTGGCGGCGCGGACGCCTGGCCGAGTCCGGCTTTGGGCTCGGTTCCGCCATACTGCACCGTGGTGGCATACTGGCCGCCCTTGTTTCCGAATGATCCGCCAAACGGATTGTTGTCGCTCATCTCGTCACCCTTTCGGTCGCGCCGCCGGCCCGTGGCCCGGCGCCCTGTCTCAATTGGAAATCGGCTTTGCCACCCATGTGGCGATCATGCCGAGACTTTCAAGATAGCAGCATCATGCCCGGTTGCCTCGACGAATCTGATGAGATCGGCGGCCGCGATCGATGTCGTCGCCTCGTTGGTCAGTGGATGCGCATTGATGACGGAATGGTCCATCAGATCCTTGTCGAGCACCAGCCTGACCCGGTTTTCCCTGTCGTTGATGATGCCGAAGACCGTGACCGCCCCCGGCGTGACGCCGAGCAGCTCGATCAGCATTTCCGGCTTGCCGAACGAAACCCGGCTGGCGGCGCCGATCAGCTGATGTATCTGCTTGAGATCGACGACCGCGTCCTCGCCGACGGTGACCAGGAAGAAATTGTCCTTCTTGTCCTTCAGGAACAGGTTCTTGGTGTGCCCGCCGGCGATCTCCCCGCGCAGCGCCTGCGAATCGGCAACCGTATAGAGCGGCGGGTGGCGTATCGTCGAAACCGCGATGCCGAGTTCGGCAAGAAAGGCCATCAGGTCAGCTTCGGTCTTCGGCATGGGTCTCTTCTTCGTCGGTTTCTTGGCCTTGCCGTTTACGGCCAATGAGGCGGCCGACACAAGACCGTCGCGCAAGCGGCGATCAAATCGGCGCGTCGCGGGCGGTTTGCCGGCATCGCTCGGAAGGTTGCAAAAAGCCTGCTATTTCCCTGTTGCAATCGCCGCGCTCTTCAGCCATATAGGCCCGGCTTGCGGCCAAGACGCCGTGTGAGCGGGTGTAGCTCAGGGGTAGAGCACAACCTTGCCAAGGTTGGGGTCGAGCGTTCGAATCGCTTCACCCGCTCCAGTTTCCTCCAGGAAATCAAGCACCGAAAAGCCGCGGTTCGCCGCGGCTTTTTCGTTTTTGACGGATTGAACCTCGACCGCCCAAGAGCCGGACGTCACTTATGGGACTGCTGGAAGCCGGCAACGTCGTACTGAGATACGCTCTTCGGGTTCTTGGAGTTCTGCGGCTGGGTACCTGCGTAATGTGTTCCCGCATTTCCGTCCGGGTTGAAGGCTGAACCCGGCGCGGTGCTGGCATTGCCCGGCGTAACACTTCCTGTCTGAGCGGTGCCGATCGTTTGATCGGGTTGGCCTTTCGTCCCCGTTACCGAGTGGACGTTGGCAGCCGAAGCCAGGCCGGCGGAGGTCATCAGCAAGCCCAGTACCATGGGGAAGAGGTGATGTTTCATCATTGTTCTCCCAAAATCGGTTTGATTTCAGGGCGCTCGCGGTCTCGGGAGCACCCGGCGAACAAGACTGAAACGCTTTTCGGGACGCCGTTCATCCCGAGCATCACGGATCTGTGATGTCGGGCGCCGCCGGCCTGTCGCACAGGCTAACCCACGCCTTCCGTTGGGTGCACGGGAAATTCCTGCGCCGCTCGACTGGGCTACTGACCCGTCCCGAATTTGTATGTGACGCGGGCCATGACGGCATCCACTTTGGCGTCGGTCCGATACGTCTCTGGGTTCACTCCGATTGTGCCATCATCAAATACGTTATTGCCGCTGCTGGTCTTGGACCCAAGATCGATGTGGGTGTAATCGACGCCGAGAGATAGGTTGTCGGTAATGGCATAGTCGATCCCGGCGCCGAGGGCATAGCCGCTTTGCCAGTCGTTCTTCTCGTATGTGACCAAAGCATCATTGTCCCAAGTCGTGAACTTGACCTTGCCGCCGGCATACCCGGCCTTTGCATAGATCAACACACGATCGAAGGCATAACCAATGCGTCCAACGGCTGTAACGTAGTTGGAGATTTTACCGGTTTCAGTGTCGCTGTCTGGGAAATAGGGGCTGACGATGGTCTTTTTGATGCCCGTGGCAGTCCACGTCGCCTCGCCACCCAGGACGATCTGGTTCCACTGATACTGTGCGCCTATGTGAGCGTCGGTTGCCGTGATGTCGCCGTTTGCCGCGCCCTGCCGACGCACCACTTGCGTAAATGGCTCTCCTGGCGACCGGCACGTCACCAGCCGCAACCCCGGTGATCTCGTTCCGCGACAAAGCGGGGCGTCAGTATTTGGTACCCGAACTGTCGCCAGCGGCATCCGCGCCTGGTTGCTTTCGTCCGCCGGTCAGCCGACCGGACTCGAACTCCTCGACCGCCTTGTCCCAGCAGGCCTTCTCACGGTCGGGCATCAAGCCTTCCCGCTCCCAGAGTTCGCGGGCCCGCTTGCTGATATGCGCGACACGTTCTTCGTGGCTGATCACCATGGCCGTCTTCCTATGGATATCCAGAGGAAGCAACCGGACAGCGCCTGAAATGTTCCAATTGGACGCGTAGAGTCCCCGCCGGTTTGTTCTTCTCCACATGGATTGATGGGCCGGCTAACCATGCCTCGTCGATCTGATCGCGCAGCAGCGCCATGCCATAACCCTTGCGGCGATGGATGGACGAAAAGCGATGTCGCCTGTTCCTGCCGTCCGGCGCCAGCTACCAGATCGACCAGGGACAGAAGACGCTGCCGCCGGACCTCGTCAAGGCGATGAAGCCGGGAACCAATCTGAACATCGGCATGGAATCCGTCACCCGCAAGCCGGTCACCATGCCGGTGTCGCTGGCCGGCTTCAGCGCCGCGTTGACCAAGCTGGAATCGATCAAGTAGACCTTCGGTCGCTTGATTGTCGGCGCCCGCGATGCTCCGTTGCCGGTTCCATGCATACGGAGAAGCCTCATGACGGGTTTTGTCGACCGGCAGCGCGCCACGCAGTTGATGCAACGCGCCGGCATCGCGGCGCTGGTGCTCTCAGCGCCCGAGGCCTTCCATTATGCGACCGGCGCTTCGATCGGCCCGGCCGGCCTGTTCCGGCGCGCCGGCGCCGGCTTCGTCGTCGTCCCGGCCAGACAGGACCTGCCGATCGGCGTTGTGGTCGCGGACTTCAATGCCAGGCAACTGCGGACCGCCGCGCCCGAGATGGTCGTGCGCTCGCACCCGATCTGGATCGAAACCGCGCCGGTCGAGACAGGACCTGCAGGGCTGCCTTTGGCGGAGCGTATCGAGGCTGGCCAGGCTTCGCTCGGCCGCGCGCCGGATTTCGCGCGTCCCGCAACCTTCGACCTCGCCGGCTCGGTGCGCCAGTTGCAGGCAATCCTCACCGAGTTCGGGCTGCAGCGTGCCACGCTCGGCCTCGACCTCGACTTCATTCCCGCCGCCGATTTTGCCGCCATCCAGGCGCTGCTGCCGGATTGCCCTGCTGTGGACGGCTCGCCCGTGCTGGACCGGCTGCGCGCGGTCAAGTCGGAGCGCGAGATCGACCTGCTGCGGCAAGGCATCATCCTGTCGGAAGCAGGCCTGGAGCGGCTGCAGGTGGATGCCATGGCCGGCATGCGCCAGAGCGATCTCGTCGCGCTCTACCGGCAGGGCGTCGCCACGGCGGCTGCCGGCTTGTCCCATCCGGTCATCACGGCCGAATATGTGACGCTGGGCGCCCGGGCCAAGGGCGCCGACGCCAGGGCCGTGGCGGGCGATCCGCTGAAATGCGACATGGTCTGTACGGTCGGTGGCTACGCCTCCGACATGTCGCGCAACTTCACCTTCGGCCCGCCTTCGGCCGATCAAGCTGAACTGCACGCCATTGCCGAGCGCGCCTTCGACGACGGGCTGGCCGAGCTTGTTCCCGGGAACACGCTTGCCCATGTCCACCGCGTCGCCACCGACAGCCTGGCGCGCCAAGGCCTGCGCTCCTACCGCCGCGGCCACTTCGGCCACGGCGTCGGACAGTCGGTCTTTTCCGAGCAATGGCCGTTCATATCGGCTGGCAGCGAGGTCGTCATCGAGGCCGGCATGGTGCTGGCCTTCGAGATCCCGCTCTACATCGACGGCCTCGCCAGCTTCAACCTCGAGGACCAGTTCCTGATCACGCCGGAAGGCCCCGTGGCGATGAACCGGCTGCCGCGGCGGCTGGAAGTGATTGGGTAGGCCAGCACCATGCGGCGGTGGTCACCTGAGCGCGTGAAGAACTAAGCGCTCACGGCCGGCCGCCTGTCCTTCCATGGCATTTCCTGTTCCAGCCGCGCCGACGCCGCCAGTACCGTCGCCTCGTCGCCGTAGCGGCCGACAAGCTGCACGCCGACCGGCGCGCCGCCCTGCGACCAGCCGAGCGGCAGCGAGATCGCCGGCTGGCCGGAGATGTTGAAGGGGAAGGCAAAGACTGCATCCGCCCATTTGGCGTTGTAGCGGTCGATATCCGTCTCCGACATGTCGTAATAGCCGAACGGGCGCGGCAGTTGCGTCAAGGTGGGCGTGACGAAGAGATCATATGCCTCGAGGTCGCCGACAATATCGCGGCCGACTTGCCGGAGCTGCTCGACATCGGAGATGTGCCCGACCCCGCTGGTGGCGCGGCCGCGCTCGATGATTGCCCAGGTCACCGCCTCGACATCGCCTGACGTCACCGGCCGGCCGATCACCGTTTCGAGGTAGTCGAAGGTCGCCGCCGTCTGCACGCAGGTCATGTTGGTGTAGGTCGCCCATACGCCGTTGGCATCGAGCGGCATGTCGTGCTCCTCGACATGATGCCCCAACCGCTCGAGTGCGGCCACGGTCGCCAGCACCGCCGCCTTCACCTCCGGATCGATGGCGGTGCCGTTGGGCGGCGTGACTGTGAAGCCGATGCGCAGGTTTTTCGGCGCACTCCCCGACAGGCTAATCCAGGAGGCATCCGGCACCGGCGGCGTATAGGGCTCGCCGGGCAGGGCGCCGGCCACCGCATCGAGATAGGCCGCCGTGTCGCGCACCGTGCGCGAGCAGCAGAGGAAGTAGGCACCGCCGTACCAATAGTCGCCAAACGGCGCCAGGCTGACGCGGCCGCGTGACGGTTTCAGGCCCACGATCCCGCAGCAGGAGGCGGGGATGCGGATCGAGCCGGCGCCGTCGCTGGCCTCCGCGATCGGCACCATGCGCGAGGCGACAGCCGAGGCCGCGCCGCCGCTCGATCCGCCTGGCGTGATGCCCTCCTTCCACGGGTTTTTCGTCGTGCCGTAGAGTTTTGGTTCCGTCGTGATCGACCATCCATTTTCGGGCGCGTTCGACTTGCCGACCAGCACCAGTCCCGCCGCCTTCATGCGGCGGACGACTTCGGTGTCGAAATCGGCGACGACATCTCTGAGGTAGAAACAGGAATTGGTGTTGGGCGCACCTGTCCAGGACGAGGCCAGTTCCTTGAGCAGGAATGGTACGCCGGCAAAGGGTGCCGATCTGTCGACCGTCGCGGCCTGCGCGCGCGCCATGTCATAGAGGCGATGAATGACCGCATTGAGCGACGGGTTCAACCGCTCGACTAGCGTGATCGCCGCCTCGACCAGTTCCGCCGGCGAAACCTGGCCGCCGCGGACCAGCGCGGCGAGGCCAAGCGCGTCGGACTCGGCATAGGTTTTCAAAAGACTGTCGGTGACCATCTCTCTCTCTCCCTATTCTCCTGTCCTCGACACTCGTCGAGGCGACCGAGCCATCGCTTCGGTCATTTGCCAATGTTGGCACCGCCCCTCATCCGCCTGCCGGCACCTTCTCCCCGTATAGTGACGGGGAGAAGGGAGGACGGCCGCAACCCCGGCGCCACTCCTGTGGCCTTAAAGGTTGGCGAAGTCGTCGGTGACGGCGTCTTTCTCCCCGTCACTGTACGGGGAGAAATGCCCGGCAGGGCAATGAGGGGCAGGGCAAACTTGGGATGGTTGTCCTGCAGGGGCTCCAATCCCGCCAATGTTCTCACTGCCGACGTTCACTGCCGGCGCCCTCCAGCGCCGGCAACCGGATGACGTCAGGCCAGTTCCACCGTCCGTCCCAGCTCGATGCTCTGTTCGGCCGCGAGCACGATGCGCAGGCTGTTGACCGCGGCATCCATCTGCTCGGTCAGATCGAGGTCCTCGCTTATGGCGCGCAGGAAGAACGCCTGCTCGCGGTCGCACAGTTCCTGGTGGCCGGGCTCGTCCTCCATGCTGACGATCTCGTCGGGCTTTTTGAAATTCTTGTCGCCGTCGACGGCGGCATAATGGATCTTCAGCGCGTCGGTCTTGGTGTGGCGGTCGATGTCGGCGGAGTTCGACACTTCGGCCAACTCGGCGGCGCTGCTCGCCTGCTGGCCGGCGACGATCGAGACCGCGCCTTTCGGGCCGACGACATCCTTCACGAAATAGGCCGTCTCGCTCATCATCGGGCCCCAGCCGGCCTCGTACCAGCCGACCGAACCGTCATCGAAGGTGACATGCAGATGGCCGTAATTCTGCTTGTCGGCTTCGGCCCACAGTTTGGCGCCGATGCCATGCACGCGTACCGGCTTGGCGCCGGTCAGCTGGCACATGACGTCGACATAATGCACGCCGCAATCGACGATCGGGATCAGCGAATCGATCAGGTTCTTGTGCCAGTGCCAGGCGCTGCCGCTGCTTTGCTGGTTGAGGTTGAGCCGCATGACCAACGGCTTGCCCAGCGTCTTGCCGACCTCGATGAACTTGATCCACGAGGGGTGGACGCGCAGGATGTAGCCGAGCACCAGCTTGCGGTTTTTCGCACGCGCGGCCGCCACCACCTTTTCGGCGTCCTCGATGTTGGTGGCCAAAGGCTTTTCCATGAACACGTGGCAGTTCGCCGCGATCGCCTTCAGCGCGTATTGGGCATGCGTGTTTGGCCAGCTGTTGATCGAGACCGCGTCGGGCTTGGTCTCCTTCAGCGCCAGATCGAAATCCTCGTAGAGCGGATAACCGGCGAGTTCGGCCGGGATTTTCGTGTTGCTCTTGATCGAGCGGCTCATGATGCCGACGATCTCAAACCCCTCCGAGCGGTGATAGGCGCTGGCGTGCGACGCACCCATATTGCCGAGACCCACCACCAGTACTTTTACCTTGTCGGCCATGTCAGCCTCCCAAATTCTTGATTGGATCGTGTGGGCGGCGCGCTGCCGCCCTTGTTGGTCATCCCGCGTTTGCGCTGCCCCTCATCCGCCTGCCGGCACCTTCTCCCCGTATAGAGGCGGGGAGAAGGGAGCTTGCCGCAACCTCCGCGCCTTTCTGGAAACATTGGAGATGGGCGAAACCATTGATGACAGCATCTTTCTCCCCGTCGCTATACGGGGAGAAATGCCCGGCAGGGCAATGAGGGGCGGCGCCGCCATCGACAGATCTCGGATGCGATTTGCGCAGCCCTACTTCACCGCCGAATCGAACAGGTGCGCCTTGATCTTGTCGACATCGAGCGCGGCAAAGCCTTCCGACAGTTTGACGCCGTCGGCGTCGGCCTTGACCTTGGCCTTGTCGAAGTCGTTGGCGGCCGGGATCAGGTCGTTGGTGCAGACATCCTCGGCCTTCACCGGGTTGGTGATCTGGCCGATCTTGTGGATCTCGTCGAAGAAGCCCTGCCAGCTCGCCATGTCGTGAGAGCCCCAGCCGCCGCGCTTGTCCATGTCGCCGCGGAAGACGTTGATCTGCTGCAGGATCGAGGTGGTGCCGAGCTCCGGTCCGAGGTTCTTGGCCAGCGTCGGGAACTGCTCGAACACCGCTTCAACCGCCGCGCGTGGATTTTGATATCCAAACTCAAGGCCCATCGCCCAGCCGCGCAGATACTTTTCCAGGAACGCCTTCTTGTCGGGGTCCTCGAGGTCGGCGGCGCGCACGACGAAGGTGTTGGCCGGCAGCTTCGAGTTCTTCACGCCGAGCCAGTATTCGAAGTCGAGACCCTTGGCGATCCATTCGGCGCGCAGCCCTTCCCATGACAGCGCCGCGTCGCCCTGGCCGCCGGCAAGCGCGGTGCCCCAGGTCGGCCAGCCGGCCTCTACATATTTGACCTTCTTGATATCGACGCCTTGCGCGGCAAGCAGCGGATCGGTGATCGACTGCCAGGCGGCGGAGCCGAGCAGGATGGTCTTGCCTTCGAGCTTCTTCAGATCGTTCGAGCCCTCGCCCTTGCGGAAGGCAATGCTGAACGTGTCGCGCGCGCCCATGTGGAACACCGACTTCAGCTTCATGCCGTTCTGAATGGCGAAGGAAAACACGCCGGGCGAGGGAAAGCCCATATCGGCCTGGCCGACATCGACGAACTTCACCGTCGCCGTGCCGTCGGACGGTCCCGGCTGCATGTCGGTGTCCAGCCCGTCGAAATAGCCGGCCTTCTTGGCCGCCCAGTAGGGATAGTCGTCGAGCACTTCGAGCGTGCCGCGCGGCGAAATCCAGGTGAACTTTCCATAAGGCTCGGCCCTTGCCCTGAGGCCGGTGGCGCCGAGCGCGGTCGCCGTCACCAGCCCGGCGCCGGTCACCTGCAGGAAGGTGCGGCGGCTCATTCCCGCCTGTTGGATGAGATTATCCTTGGTCATGGCACTCCCCTTTGTTGATTGTTGGTCTGCCGCCCGCCTCCGGGCGTGCTCATTGCCTTCGCTTCAAGCCTCCCAGCTCGCCCATTTCTTGCCGATGAGGAAGAACAGCACGTAGATCAGAATGCCGAGCATCGACAGGATCAGCACCACGGCGAAGAATTGCGGCATCTGGATCATCGACGAATAGGTGGTGAGCCGGTTGCCGAGGCCGAAGCCACCGCCGACCATCTCGGCGCCGACGGCGGTGAGCAGGCCGAAAATGGCGCCGATCATCAGCCCGACCAGGATCATCGGCAGCGCCATCGGCGCGCGGATTTTCCAGAAGATCTGCAAGGTGCTGGCGCCATAGGACCGCGCCAGCGCGATCTTGGCGCTGTCGACGCGACGAAAGCCGGTGGCGGCATTGATCATCACCATCGGTCCGGCGGCCAGCGCCACCGCGATGATACGCGGCGTGTAGCCGAAACCGAAACGCAGGATGAGCAACGGCACCAGCGCCAGCATGGGCGTGGTGACAAGCAGCAATATATACGGCGCGACGATCTTTTCCGCGAACGGGAACTGGGTGATGACGGCGGCCAGCATAAGACCGACGGCGGCGCCGACGGCAAAGCCGGACACCAGCTCGACCAGCGTATAGCCGAGATGCGGCGCGATCAGCGGAAACTCGTCGAACAGGGCATACGCGATCGAGCTCGGCGGCGGCATGATGTAGAGCGGCACATGGAACAGCCGCAGCGCCAGTTCGATGCCGCCGATGATGATGACGGCGACGGCGAGGATGGCCGCCACCTCCTTGCCCGACTTGATGCCCGGGCCGCTGGCGAAGGCCGAGAGGTTGGTCAGGCTGACGTCTTGCCCATCACCTGATTTCGCCCTCGAAAATTCGGGAATGGCGTCGCTCATGGCCTGATCCTCACGATCTCGGCGCTCGGTCGCTCCAGCGCCTTCGGTCTGGTGCGCTCTCCGACAATGTCCATCTTGATCCGGTTGGTGAGGTCGAACACCTCCTTCATCGCCATGATTTCCAGGGAGCGCGGCCGCGGGAACGGCACGCGGTATTCCTTGGCGACGCGGCCCGGCCGCGCGCTCAGCACCACGACGCGGTCGGAGAGGAAAATCGCTTCCTCGATTGAGTGGGTGATGAAGACGATGGTGGTCTTGGTGTCGAGCCAGATCTCCTCGACCAGCCGGTTCATCTCCTCGCGGGTAAAACTGTCGAGCGCGCCGAACGGCTCGTCCATCAAAAGCACCGACGGTTTCAGCGCCAGCGCCCGCACGATCGCCGCACGCTGCTGCATGCCGCCCGAAAGCTCGCGCGGGAACTTGCCGCCGAAACCGTCGAGGCTGACCCGGTTAAGCAGATGCGCGATCCAGGCGCGGTCCGGTTTTTCGCCCTTGATCTCGAAGGGGAAGCGGATGTTGGCGTCGAGATTGCGCCAGGGCAGGAGGTTGGCTTCCTGGAAAACGATGCCGATATCGGGATGCGGCCCGGAAATCTCTTTGCCGTCGAGCTTGATCGCGCCGCTTGTCAGGCCGTGCAGACCCGACATCGACCACAACAGCGTGGTCTTGCCGCAACCGGACGGGCCGACGATTGAGACGATTTCATTGGCTCTGACGTCGAGGCTGCAGCGGTCCAGCGCCAAGAGGTCGCCGGACGCCGTGTGATAGATCTTGGTCGCTGCCTGCACGCCAAGCTTCGGCGTTGTTATCTCGCCCGCGTTCATCCGCCCCTCGGAGATTGCGTGATGATCCAATGGTCATCAGACTGCCAGAAATCAGTGTGTAACTATCCTACTTTGCTGTCAAGCGTCGACGATGACAAGCGCGGTACGAGAATCGCTGGCCTGGTATAACTATCTGTTTTGATGTGGTATTCTTTGCCTTGAAATCCGTGTTGCTTTCCTACATGATTTGTCAGGCGCACACGCAGCTGCCCTGGCGGCACGCATCGGTTGCAGCGGTGCCGTGCGCATGGAACGACAGCGTGCGAACATGATAAGAGGTCAGGTCGAAAACGGGCTAGGGAACACCGCCTTCATGACCGAAGCTGCCAGCCATCCGATCGCGGACGAAGAGGGAGCCGGGGGCGAACCCGTCCGGCGCATTCCCGACATCATCTCACTGGTCAAGGATTCCTACGGCGAATTGCGCCCGGCCGAACGCCGCGTCGCCGATGTCGTGCTCGAAAATGTCAAATATGCCGTCGACGCTTCCAACGCGGCGCTGGCCCAGCGAGCCGGGGTCAGCGAACCGACGGTGACCCGGTTCTGCCGGGCCATAGGCTGCGAGGGCGTGCGCGATTTCAAGCTGAAGCTGGCGCAGAGCCTCGTCGTCGGCGCACTCTACCTGGACACGTCGCCGGCCAGGGAGGGAGACGCCGCCATGCCGTTCTGGAACGCGGTGTTCGGCGAAGCGCGCCGGGCGCTGCAGGAAGCCGAGCGGCAACTCGATCCGGGTGAGCTGGAAAAGGCCGCCGAGCTGATCGCCCGGGCCCGCCAGGTCACCGTATTCGGGCTCGGCGGCAGCTCTTCGGCGCTGGCGCAGGAAACTCAGTACCGGCTGTTTCGCTATGGCATCTCGATCAGCGCCCAGTGCGACCCCTATTTGATGCGCATGACCGCCTCGACGCTGAAGCCCGGCGACCTGGTGGTCGCCATCTCGGCGACCGGGCGCACGCGCGAGGTGATCGAGGCGGTCGAACTCGCCAAGCACTATCGCGCCAACGCGATCGCCGTGACGGCACCCGATACCGAGCTCGCCCGCGCCTGCGACGTCAAGCTGACGGTTGCCGTGCCCGAATATCCCGACACGCTGAAGCCGACGGCCTCGCGCTTCGCCTTCCTGGCGATGATCGACCTCCTGGCGGTGGCCTCGGCCTACAAGCTCGACGGCCCGGCCCGCGAGACCGTGCGCCGCATCAAATACAACGCCCAGATCCACCGCACGGGCAAGGAAATGGAGCCGCTCGGGGATTAGGCAGGCGGATGAGGGGCAGCGCCGGGTTCAACAATTACCGTCCCAACTCAGGTTGGGCGGATGCAGCAAGAGGGAAGAAATGCTCGAAATGGCACCGACGAAACAGGCAGCCGCATGGCTCGCATCCCTGGCGCAAGCGCTCGAAGCCGGCGATGTTCCCGCCGCAAGCAACCTGTTCGTCGACGATTGCTATTGGCGCGACCTGCTGACCTTCACCTGGAACGTCACGACGATGGAAGGCCGCGAGGCCATCGCCGACATGCTGAAAGCGACGCTGGCGACGACCAAGCCTGCCGCGTGGCGGCTCACCGGCGAGGCGACCTCGGATGAAGGCACCATCGAGGCCTGGTTCACATTCGAAACGGCGGCGGCCACGGGCGAAGGCATCATGCGGCTGCGCGACGGCCGCTGCCGTACCCTGTTCACGGCGATGACCGACTTGAAAGGGTTCGAGGAGCGCAAGGGCGCGGCGCGGCCGCTGGGCGTGCGCCACAAGGCGGACCCGGAACGCGAGACCTGGTCGGAAGCGCGGGCGCGCGAGGCGCGCGAACTCGGCGTAACGGCGCAGCCCTATTGCCTGGTCATCGGCGGCGGCCAGGGCGGCATCATGCTCGGAGCACGGCTGCGGCAGCTCGGCGTGCCCACCATCGTCATCGAGAAGAACGCACGGCCGGGCGATTCTTGGCGCAACCGCTACCGCACGCTCGTGCTGCACGATCCGGTCTGGTACGACCATCTGCCCTACATTCCATTCCCCGACAATTGGCCCGTCTTTACGCCCAAGGACAAGATGGGCGACTGGCTGGAAATGTACACGCGCGTCATGGAGCTGAATTACTGGGTCGCCACCAGATGCCTTAGCGCCAGCTTCGACGAGGCGGAGAAGGAATGGACCGTTGTGGTCGACCGCGTCGGGCAGCGCATCACGCTGAAGCCGAAGCACATCGTCTTCGCCACCGGCGCCTACGGTCCGCCGCGCAAGATCGACCTGCCGGGTTCCGACCAGTTCAAGGGCGAGCTGCTGCACTCCAGCCAGTATGCCAGCGGCGAGAAATTCCGCGGCAAGAAAGTCGCCGTCATCGGCGCGGCCAGTTCCGGCCACGACGTCTGCGTCGACCTCTGGGAGAGCGGCGCCGACGTCACGATGATCCAGCGTTCGCCGACCACCGTGGTCAAGTCGGACACGCTGATGCAGGTCGGTTTCGAGATATTCTCCGAAGACGCGCTGAGGCGCGGCATCACCACCGAGAAGGCCGACATGATCGTTGCCTCGACGCCGTTCGCGCTGGTGCCCAAGGGCCAGCGCGCGCTCTACGACGTCATCCGCGCGCGCGACGCCGAATTCTACGAGCGTCTCGCCGCCTCCGGCTTCGCGCTCGATTTCGGCGACGACGAAACCGGCCTCCTGATGAAGGCCTACCGCACCGGCTCCGGCTACTACATCGACGTCGGCGCCTCGGACCTGATCATCGACGGCAAGGTCGGTATCCGCGGCGGCGTCGCGATAAAATCGCTGACGGCGAAAGGCATCCTGTTCGAGGACGGCAGCGAGCTCGAGGCTGACGCCATCATAGCGTGCACCGGCTACCAGTCGATGAACGAAAACGTGGCGGCGCTCGTCTCGCGCGAGGTCGCCGACAAGGTCGGCCCCTGCTGGGGCCTCGGCTCCGGCGTCAAGGGCGACCCCGGCCCCTGGCAAGGCGAATTGCGCAACATGTGGAAGCCGACGGCGCAGGAAGCACTGTGGTTCCACGGCGGCAACCTGGCGCTGTCGCGTTTTTACTCGAAATACGTGGCGCTGCAGATCAAGGCGCGGATGGAGGGTGTCGGGACGCCAGTCTACGGGAAGCCGAGCAATTCCTGACCGGGTAACGCAAGTAGCGGTGGGCACGTACTCGAAATTGCTTGCGAACTTTTCAGATAGGGTGAGTAGTCGCCCCTGTATGCCTGGCAATTCTGGGGGGAAGCCGGTGGGACTGTTGAGAGGGCTTCGCATAAAGCTGGGACTGAAGAAGGACCCGTTGCCGCCACTGCCAGGCGTCGAGATCGGTCGTCATACTTACGGCCTCAACAGGGAATCGTTCTTCAGTCCGCACAAGAACGTGCCGGTTCGCATAGGTTCGTTCTGCTCGGTTGGCCCGGGTGTTCTGTTCATCTGCGCGGCGAAGCATCGCCTCGACGCCGTGACCACCTATCCGATCCAGTTTGCGAACGGAAAAATCCGGAATGCGCCCGGCGACGAGGGCAACGGACCCATCACGGTCGGCCACGATGTCTGGATTGGCGCCCGCGGCATCATCCTTGGGGGTGTCACGATCGGCAATGGTGCTGTGCTGGGCGCCGGCAGCATCGTCACCAGGGACGTCCCGCCCTATGCCATCGCGGTCGGCAATCCCGCTCGTATCATCCGGTACAGATTCGCGCCTGAAATTATTGAGCGTTTGCAGTCGTCGCAATGGTGGAACTGGAGTGACGATCTTATCCGCGAGCGCGTTGAGCTTTTGACGACAGTAGGCGCCGAGAGTTTCGTCAACGCAGTGGATGCGGCGTACCCGTCCGATAGTCCTTCGACCGCTCACTGACTAACCGGCCTGGCTCAATCGTGGCTGTGGCCAAAGTGCCGGGCTGCGATATCGACATGGGTGTGCCGGGCATGCGCCTCGAAACCTTCGGTCTCGCCGACATCGTTTGCCGCCTCGTTCGGCCACCATGTGCCGCCGATGACGATGCCTTCCGACACCAGCCGCTGGTCGGTGACCAGCAATGCGCCGATCGCATCGACGAAGGTGAAGCGGCCCGACCGCTGGCGAAGCACGGCGACATCGCCGACGGTGCCGACCGCCAGCGTGCCGAGATCCGGCCTTGCGATCGCCCGCGCCGGCCCTTGCGTCGCCGCCCGCAGAACCTCGACCAGCGGCATGCCGAGGGCCATCAGCTTCGACATGCAGACCAGTATGTCGAAGGCCGGCCCGTCGACGCAGTAGAGATGCACGTCGCTCGAGATGACGTCGGGCGCCAACCCTTCGGCCAGCATGGCGCGGGCGACCTCGAAGTCGAACGAACCCATGCCATGGCCGAGATCGAAGATAACGCCGCGCTCGCGCGCCAGCCGCATTTCGGGCCGCACCATGCCGGAGGCGAACACCGGCGCATTGGGGAAGGGCCGAAAACAATGTGTGAGGATGTCGCCCCGGCGCAGGCGCGGTAGCACTTCGGAGCGGCCGGGCGGCGGCTCGTCTATATGCGCCATCAGCGGCAGGCCGGCCTTGTCGGCGGCCTCCAGCGCCAGATCCACCGGCGCGATGCCGCTGGTGCCGCCGGCATGCTTGCCCGAGCGGACTTTCACGCCGACGACGACATCGGCGTGCTCGCGCACCGCCGCCACCACCTCGCGCGGCTCGCAGAGACGGAGATCGCTGCATTCGCCGACCGACACCGTCTGCGAGAATCCGAAGATGCCGGCAAAGGAAATGTTGACATAGGCCAGGATGCGCACCTTCGAACGCTCCATGACATGGCGGCGGAAGCCGAGGAAATTGCCCGCGCCCGCGCTGCCGGCGTCGATGAAAGTGGTGGTGCCGCTCTTGGCGGCGAGCCTGTCGGCGTCGACACCGAGCGAAGTGCCGCCCCAATAGACGTGGCTGTGCAGGTCGACCAGACCGGGCGCCACGATGCAACCCGTGGCGTCGATCACCTGGGCGGCGCTGGTCGCTGGAATGTCGGCGTCGATCGCGGCGACCCGGCCATTGGCGATGGCGACATCGCGCGGCGCATCGACGCCGGGCGCCGGGTCGATCAGCCGTCCGCCCTTCACCAGGAGGTCGAATTGCATTTGTTGGAACCTCCGATTGGCCCAATTATCGTTTCAGGCCGGTCTGTAGGCGACGGCCTCGACTTCGATCTTGATGTCGATCATCAGCCGCGATTCGACCGTGGTGCGTGCCGGCGGATTTTTCGGGAAATGCCTGGCATAGACCGCGTTGAAAGCGCCGAAGTCGCGCGCGTCCTCGAGCCAGACGGTGGTCTTGACCACGTCGTCCAGGGTGCAGCCGGCGAGCGCCAATGCGGCCTTCACATTGGCGAGCACCTGCTCGGTCTGCTCCGTGATGCCGCCCTTGACCACGATGCCGTCGCCGCCGACCGGAACCTGGCCCGAGGCAAAGACAAAATCGCCGGCCCGCACGGCGGGCGACAGCGGCACATGGGACGTTCCGAAAGTCTGCTTGGGCAAGGGACGGCCTCCTCCGATGACATGGCCGGACACCGAGGTGGCGGCTTGGGGACGAGATTTACCGCGATCGCGGCGTTCCCGATAGAGCCCCTTGTTGGAAAGCAACATTGTTGGAAGTCCGTGTTGCTTTATTACAGAAGCGCTTGCATCGTGCGCGTTTGCCGGACGGGCTCGACGCCACGACGGATAGACGACCTTGCGAAACCGGAGACCCTCGACAATGACCTTCGACAGGAACCCGTTCCCTTCCGGCGACGCCGACCGTCACGCGCTGTGGGAGATGCTGGTGCGGCGCGACATCGATGCCTTCATCGGCCAGGACTGGGCCATGGTCGAAAACGATTTCATCGCCGAAAGCTTCTTCGGCATGCATGCGCATTTCCTGGCCAATGCCGATGCCTGGCGGCTGCAATTCCCGCGGCTGGAGATTTACCGCGACGAGTGGCTGCGCCAGGCAAAGGAAACGGCGGCGACCAAATTCGCCGAGCCGCTGCGCGAGGCGCTGTTTCGCGTCACCAATCTGCGCGACATCGATGTCGACGGCGACCGCGCCGTGCTGCACAAGAAGTTCGACGGCAGCGTCGCCAAGGCGGATGGCAGCGTCGATCGGCTGAAGTGGCAGACATTGTACTTCTGCCGAAAGGTCGGCGCGAGCTGGAAGATAGCCGGCTTCGTCGGCTACATGCCTTATCCGCTGGGAAGCTAGTTTCGATTCCCATGAACGACGATCGACATTCGTGATGGCCGATCAGCCGCGCAAATTCCCGTGGCGAACTGCTCAGTACAGCGTGATGAAGGCCGGGAACAGCACGCCTGTCTCCCTGAAATACTCGATCAGTTCGATGGCTGGGAAGATGGCGAGGAAATAGAGCCCGTCGAAAAAGGTGCGCCTCAGTGCCCGGGTCGAGAACTGCAGCTCGTCATTGTCGTGGTAGAGTAGCGGGTTTGGCCAGAACCGGGGCGTCGCCTTGATGTAGGCGCCATAGACCGGGCCGAACTTGCCCAGGAGATATTCCGCCTCCTTGCGCGCCGTGACACGGAAGATCAGGAAGCTGGCGGCGCCGAGCGCGGCGGCGGCCACCAGCGAGCCGTAGAGCAGGCCGATGCCGACCGCGCCGACCGTCGAGAAGAAGTAGAGCGGGTTCTGGCTCATCGAGAATGGTCCCGTCGAGACCAGCTCTTCATTTTTCTTGCCGCCGACATACAGGATGCTCCACAGCCGGCCGGCGACGCAGGCGAGCACCAGGCAGAAGCCGAAGAATTCGAGCGTTTCGTGGCCGTTGGAGCCTTCGCTGAGCGCCGGTTTGGTCAGGAACAGCAGCAGCACCGCCAGCGCCGCCGCGACCCGGATGAATATCAGCCGCTTGCGCTGGTCGAAAGCCTGTGAAACCGGCTTGAGGGAAGCGTAGGTCATTTTCGTGTTTTCCTGGGCACTCTGGTGCAGGCCCGGCCATTGGGGCACGCCATTGATGGCGGATACAAGGCGCTTATCCTCTATCAGCGCATCGCGAGGCATTCGTAAAGGCCTTTTGCGTCGGCCACCGCATCCTTACGAATTTGTATGGCGCCGGACAGGCTGGTGAGAAGTCACTTCCCTATGGTTGGAATACCGGCCCGCCACCTCGGCGGCCGGCTTCGACCAGGTCAGGGAAAGGATGCTTTCATGAGAAAATTTGCACTTGCCGTCGCAGTGGGGACCCTCGCCGTCTCGGCGTCGATTTCCTCCGTTTTCGCGGCCACCGCGCCTTGCGAGGAGACGTTGAAGACCCTTCGCGCCGCCGAGGCGACAGCCAAGCTGAGCGCCGGCGACAAGGCCAAGGTTTCGGAACTGGAGACCAAGGGCATCGAGCGCTGCAATGCCGACGACGACAAGCGCGCCGACGACTTCTTCGCCCAGGCCATGAAGGTCATGGGCAAGTAACCTGACCCGGCCATCGAGGACATCAGCCATGCTCGCACCCCACACACACCCGAGCCGAAACAGGGTGCCGGACGTCACCCTCGACTTCTGGCTGGTCAAGCTGATGGCGGTGACCATGGGCGAGACGGCGGCCGACTATCTCGCCGTCAACCTCGGCCTCGGCCTGACCGTCACCTCGCTGATCATGACCGGCGTGCTGATCGTCGCCCTCGCCCTGCAATTCGCGCAAAAACCTTACGTGCCCTGGGCCTACTGGCTGGCGGTGGTGCTGATCAGCGTCGTCGGCACGCTGGTCACCGATAATCTCGTCGACAATTTCGGCGTGCGCCTGCAGACCACCACGATTGCCTTCTCGGTGGTGCTCGCGGCGACATTCGCGGTCTGGTACGCAAGCGAACGGACGCTCTCGATCCACACCATCTTCACCACCAGGCGCGAAATCTTCTACTGGCTGGCGATCCTGTTCACCTTCTCGCTCGGCACCGCCGCCGGCGACCTCGTCGCCGAGACCTTCGACCTGGGCTATCTGACCACGGGGCTGCTGTTCGGCGGCGTCATAGCGCTCATCGCGCTCGCCTGGTATCTCTTCCATCTGGACGCCATCCTGGCGTTCTGGCTCGCCTATATACTGACGCGTCCGCTTGGCGCCTCTTTCGGCGATTGGCTGTCACAGCCAGCCGAATATGGCGGCCTCGGTTTCGGCACCATTTTCACCAGCCTGATCTTCCTCGGCTGCATCATCGCGCTCGTTCTCTACATGACGCTGAAGACCACCCCCGACGATGCCGACGAGATTCTGCTGGAATCGGACTGAGCCGCCGGCGCGACCATCCTAGGAACGAACCCGAGCCGGTGATAGCCTGTCGCCGATACCGGCAGCCAGGGAACAGCGATGCGGCTACTTCTCGTCGAGGATGACCACAGGACGGCGGACTATATCGTGCGCGGCCTGACCGAGGCCGGCCATGTCTGCGACCTCCTGCGCAATGGCCATGACGGGCTTTTCGCCGCGACCAGCGGCGGCTACGACGTGATCGTCGCCGACCGGATGATCCCGGGCCTCGACGGTCTTTCGATGGTCAAGGCTGTCCGCGCCGCCGGCGTGCGCACGCCGGCGATCTTCCTCACTTCGGTCGGCGGCATAGACGACCGCGTCGAGGGGCTCGAGGCCGGCGGCGACGACTATCTGGTCAAGCCCTTCGCCTTTTCCGAGCTGCTTGCCCGCATCAACGCGCTCGGCCGACGGCCGGCCGCGCAGGAACAGAAGACCGTTCTGCGGGTCTCCGACCTCGAAATGGACCTCATCATGCGGCGCGTCGTCAGGCAGGGCCAGCCGATCGACCTGCAGCCGAGGGAGTTCAGCCTGCTCGAGGTGCTGATGCGCGGCGAAGGCCGCGTCATCACCCGCACCATGCTGCTGGAACGCGTCTGGGATTTCCATTTCGATCCCAAGACCAGTGTCGTCGAAACCCATATCAGCCGGTTGCGGACCAAGGTCGACAAGCCGTTCGGCACCCAGCTCATCCACACCATCCGCAACACCGGCTACAGCCTGCACGCACCGCTCTCCCAGTGATCGCGACCCGATGACCGCGACCCGGACCCGCCTGCTGCGCAGCACGCCATTCCGGCTTGCCCTGACGTTCGCCTTCCTGTTCATGCTGGCCTTCGTGCTGTCCGGCGCCATCGTCTACCAGATGATGAGCGCCGACCTTGCCGAGCAGCTCGACGACACCATCAGCGAGACCTTTGCCGTCATCGCCGCGACCTATGCCGACAAGGATCTCAGGGAGTTGGTGGAGACGGTCGAAAACCACTCCGCGCGCAGCCCCAGGAAGGAGCAGCTCTTTTCGCTGACCGACGCGGCCGGCAGCCGTATTGCCGGGAACTTCACCGCGGCCGGGCTTCCCGATGGTTTCTCGATGTTCGGCGCCGAAATGCCGGGCCTGCCGCCGGACACCGAATATCGCGCCTATTCCGGCTCGGTCGGCGCCAACACGCTGACCATCGCCTTCAGCCTCTCCGAGACCGAGGAACTGGAAACGATCATGCTGATGAGCTTCGGTTGGGCGACGCTGATCATCACCGGCCTGGCTGTCGCCGGCGGCGCCCTGCTCGCCTCGCGCGTCCAGCGCCGTCTCGACGGCATTGCCGCCACGATGGTCGACGTTTCGCATGGCCGCCTCGACACCCGCATCCCACTGACCGGCAAGGACGACGACATCGACATCGTCTCCGGCCAGATCAACGCGGCGCTCGACCGCCTGTCGGCGCTGGTCGAGGGCATGAAGCAGGTCAGCGCCGACATCGCGCATGATTTGAAGACGCCGCTGAACCGCCTGCAGATGATCCTGGAGAGCGCCGCCGACAAGGCCGCGCGGCGCCAGGACGTCTCCAACGATCTGGCTGACGCGCGCGGCGAGGGCCATCAGATCAATGAGACCTTCGACGCGCTGCTGCGCATCGCGCAGATCGAGGCCGGCGCGCGCAAGGCGCGCTTCACCGATGTCGCTCTCGGCGAGATCCTCGAGACCATCGCCGAAATCTACGCCGGTGTGGCCGAGGATGACGGCAAGGTGCTGTCATCGGTCGAGCTGCGTCAGACCGCCGACCGCATCCATGGCGATCCGGAACTGCTGACGCAGATGTTCGCCAACCTGGTCGAGAATGCGCTGCGCCATTGCCCGCCCGGCACATCCATCCAACTCTCGGTGACGCGCCGGGACGACCGCGTGCTTGCTGGCGTCGCCGACAATGGCCCCGGCATTCCCGCCGACGAGCGCGAAAAAGTGTTTCAGCGTCTCTACCGGCTGGACCACAGCCGATCGACGCCAGGCAGCGGCCTCGGCCTCAGCCTAGTCAGGGCCATTGCCGACCTGCACGGCGCGACTATCGCGCTCGAGGACTGCCGGCCCGGGCTGGGCGTGGTGGTGAGTTTTCCCTTGGCGATGGATTAGCCGACAAAATTACCGGTACTAACCAATACCGGCTTGAGAATCCGATTCACCTGTCGATGCGGGTCGACAAAATAATCGACGACGATGTCCGCTCCACGCCCTCCATGGCGCCGATCTGGTCGAGCAGCGTGTCGAGGTCGCGGATCGACGGCGCGTCGACGATGACGATCATGTCGAAATTGCCGCTGACGGAGTGCAGCGTTCTGACCGGCGGCAGCGCCTGCAGGCTGCGCACCACCTTGTCAGCCAGCTTGGGCGTTACGGTGAGCAGCACATGCGCCCTGACCAGCCCCTGCTCATAGTCCGGCGCCAGCCGTGCGCCATAGCCGGTGATGATGCCGCGCTGCTCCAGCCGCTCGATTCGGCTTTGCACCGTAGTGCGCGACACGCCGAGCCGCCGCGCCAGTTCGGCCGTCGAGGCGCGCGCGTTGGCGCGCAGCAGCGAGAGCAGGGCCTGTTCGGCATCACTGAGCATTTCGACGAAATCCTTCGGCGAATCGGCAAAAGATTGGGTTCAGTTTGCAGAATTCCATGCTTCCTTTCGACAGGCAAGTTGCGATGATTTCCGCGAACACGGATCGCAGGGGAATTTGATCATGAACAAGATCGTTATCGTCGGGGCCGGCAAGATCGGCTCGACCATCGCCGAAATGCTTGCCGCGACGGGAGACTATCAGGTCACCCTCCTCGACCGCTCGGCGGCGCAGCTCGCCGCAGCGGAAGTCCCAGCCGGCGTCGAGACGCTGGAACTCGACATCGCGGCGCCCGGTGCGCTTGAAGCAGCGCTCGCCGGCAAGTTCGCGGTGCTGAGCGCCGCCCCCTTCCATCTCACCACGCGCATCGCCGAGGCGGCGGCAAGTGCTGGCGTGCACTATCTCGACCTCACCGAGGATGTCGTCTCGACCCGCCGCGTCAAGGAACTGGCGCGCGACGCCAAGAGCGCCTTCATCCCGCAATGCGGGTTGGCGCCTGGCTTCATCTCGATCGTCGCCAATGATCTCGCCAGCCGCTTCGACACGCTGGAAAGCGTGCGCATGCGCGTCGGCGCGCTGCCGCAATACCCGTCCAACGCGCTGAACTACAATCTGACTTGGAGCACCGACGGTGTCATCAACGAATATTGCGAGCCTTGCGAGGCGATCGTCGAGGGTGAGCTGGTCGAAGTGCCGCCGCTGGAGGAGCGCGAGGAGTTTTCGCTCGACGGTGTCACCTACGAGGCGTTCAACACCTCCGGCGGCCTCGGCACGCTGGCCGAGACGCTGAAGGGCAAGGTACGCACGCTGAACTACCGCACCATCCGCTATCCCGGCCACGCAGCGATCATGAAGGCGCTGCTCAACGACCTTGGCCTGCGTCATCGCCGCGACGTGCTGAAGGATATTTTCGAAAGCGCCCTGCCGGCGACGCTGCAGGACGTGGTCATCGTCTTCGTCACCGTCTCCGGCCGCAGGAACGGCCGTCTGCTGCAGGAGACCTACGCCAACAAGATCTATTCCCGGCGCATCGGTCAAGCGGTGCGCAGCGCCATCCAGATCACCACCGCGTCTGGCATCTGCGCCGTGCTCGACATGCTGGCGGACGGATCGCTGCCGGCGACCGGCTTCGTCAAGCAGGAGGACATCGCACTCGATGCCTTCCTCGCCAACCGCTTCGGCCGGGCCTATGCCCAGCATGACATGGTGAGCCGGCTTGCGGGGTGAGCGGCGTAGGGGCGCCGCCGTATCCTTCCAAGGGGTAGGCCCCACCGCCCGCTCAAATATGCAGGGCGTGCCCGAGCGCCTTGAGCGCAGCTTCCTGGAAACCTTCGCCTTGCGTCGGATGGGCATGGATGGTGCCAGCGACATCTTCCAGTCGTGCCCCCATTTCCAGCGCCAGCCCAAACACCGCCGACAGTTCCGACACGCCTTGCCCGACCGCCTGGATGCCGAGCACCAGGTGATTGTCGGCGCGCGCCACGACGCGGACGAAGCCGTCTTCGCCGAGCTTCGTCATGGCGCGGCCATTGGCGGCGAAGGGAAACAGGCCGATCTTGATCTCGCCGCCCTGCGCCTTGGCCTCTTCGGGCGACAGACCCGCCGTCACCAGCTCGGGATCGGTAAAGCAGACGGCCGGGATCGAGCGCTTGTCCCAGCTGCGCTTGTGGCCGGCGACGATCTCCGCGACCATTTCGCCTTGCGCCATCGCCCGGTGCGCCAGCATCGGCTCGCCGGTGACGTCGCCGATGGCGAAGATGCCGCGCATCGAGGTCCGGCACTGGTCGTCGATACGGATGAACTTTCCGGCCCTGTCGAGATCGATCTGGTCGAGCCCCCAGCCTTCCGCCACCGGCTTGCGGCCGACCGTCACCAGCACCTTGTCCGCGGCGACCTTGGTGCTCTTGCCGTCCGATGTCTCGACCAGCAGGGCATCGCCGTCTGTCGATAGCCCTTTGGCCTTGGCGCCCAGCATCACCTCGACGCCGAGCGCGGCAAGCCGCTTGACGACAGGTCGGGTCAGCTCCGCGTCATACTGCGCCAGCACGCGCGGCAAGGCTTCAACCACGGTGACCCCGGAGCCCATCTTGGCAAAGGCCATGCCGAGTTCGAGCCCGATATAGCCGCCACCGACGACAGCGAGTTTCTTGGGAACCTCACTCAGGGCCAGCGCGTCCGTGGACGAGATCACAGGCCCGCCAAAGGGAAGAAAAGACAATTCGACCGGCGCCGAGCCGGTGGCGATCACGATCGTCTCGGCCCGGATCACCTGGCTTCCGGTCTCGGTCTCGACCTCGACGGTCTTGCCGTCGCGAAACCTCGCCCAGCCATGCACGGTCTTCACCCCGGCCTTCTTCAGCAGGCCGGCGACACCGCTGTTGAGCCGGCTGACGATGCCGTCCTTCCAGGCGATGGTCCTGGCCAGATCGAGCACCGGTGCGGTGACCGAAATGCCGAGCGGGCTGTTGCCGCCGGCCATGTGCGACACCTTCTCGAATTCCTCCGCCGCGTGGATCAGCGCCTTGGACGGGATGCAGCCGACGTTGAGGCAGGTGCCGCCGGGCTTCGCAACCTCGACGATGACTGTATCGACGCCGAGCTGTCCGGCACGAATGGCGCAGACATAGCCGCCCGGACCGGCGCCGATGACGAGCAGCTTGCAGGAGATTTCCTTCATGTTGGCAGCGTCCTTCTGGTGAAAACTGCCGGTGACGCCCTCCCATCCGGCCTAGCGCTGCCCCTCATCCGCCTACCTTCTCCCCGTATAGAGACGGGGAGAAGCGAGCTGGCCGCAACGCCGGCCTTCTCTTTGCAACGCTGGTGACTGGCGACACCGTCGATGACAACGTCTTTCTCCTCGTCACTATACGAGGAGAAATGCCCGGCGGGGCGATGAGGGGCAGCGCGGCGCTCAATGTAAAGCGACTGGGAAACACGCTGAGAACGCATTAAATAATCCTCAATCCACGAATATCAGCGCCGGCGTCTCCAGCAGCGCCTTGATCCGCTGGATGAACACCGCCGCGTCCCAGCCGTCGATGACGCGGTGGTCGAAGCTCGACGACAGGTTCATCATCTTGCGCGGAATGAACCCCGTGCCGTCCCAAACCGGCCGCACCATCATCTTGTTGACGCCGACGATCGCCACTTCGGGGTGGTTGATCACGGGCGTCGTCGCCATACCCCCCATGGCGCCGAGCGAGGTGATGGTGATGGTCGAGCCGGACAGCTCGTCACGTGTCGCCGTTCCCGACTTCGCAGCCTCGGCCAGCCTGGCGACCTCGGCGGCACAGTCCCAAACGTCGCGCGCCTCGGCATGCTTGACGACAGGCACCACCAGTCCCGACGGTGTCTGCGCGGCAATGCCGATATGGATGCCGCCATGCTGGTGGATGATGCCGGCCTCGTCGTCGAACAGGGAATTGAGCTGGGGCTGGTCCGCGATCGCCTTGACCATGGCCCGCATCAGGAACGGCAGCAAGGTCAGCTTCGGCCTCTCCGCGCCTCCCTTGGCACGCTTTTCCTTGTTGAGCGCGGCGCGCAGTTCCTCGAGCGCCGTGACGTCGATCTCCTCGACATAGGTGATGTGCGGGATACGCGACTTCGACAGCGTCATCTTCTCGGCGATCTTGCGCCGCAAGCCGACCAGTTTCATGTCCTCGACCGCATCGTTGCGGGCGAGGCCCGGCGCCCTGGCCGCTTGCGGCCCGCGCGCCAGGAAGGCCTCGATGTCTTCATGGCCGATGCGACCGGCCGGGCCGCTGCCTGAAACTTGTCTGAGGTCGATGCCCGTCTCTTTCGCCCGCAGGCGAACGGCGGGCGAGGCCAGCGGCTTTTCGCCTTCTGGACGCGGCGCGCCCGAAGCCGAGGAGCGTGTCACGGTTTTCGGCGCCGACGACGACGATGCGGGTTTCGCCGGTGTCTCGGCGGGTTTTGCCGGCGTGGGCGGCGAGGCGGCTTCGGGCTTCGGGCTCGGCAGCCTGGCGGGCGGCTCCACCCCGGTCGCCGGTTCAGCCACTTTGCCGGCTTTCATATTGCCCTCGCCCGCTACTTTCAACCGCACGATGGGCGAACCGATCGCCACCGTGTCGCCGATCTCGGCGCCGAGCCACAGGATCTCGCCATCGACGGGCGACGGGATTTCGACCGTCGCCTTGTCGGTCATCACGGCGGCGAGCACGGTGTCCTCGCGCACGATGTCGCCGATCTTCACATGCCATTCGACGAGCTCGGCCTCGGCGACACCCTCGCCGACATCGGGCAGCTTGATGATGTGCTCGCCCATGTCAGGCCTCCATGGTTTCAAGCAAGGCGCGGCCGACACGCGCGGGACCGGGAAAATACTCCCACTCCTGCGCATGTGGATAGGGCGTGTCCCAGCCGGCGACGCGGGCCACAGGCGCCTCCAGGTGGTAAAAGCAGTTTTCCTGAACCAGCGCCGAAAGCTCGGCGCCGAAACCCGAGGTCAGCGTCGCCTCGTGCACGACGACGCAGCGGCCGGTCTTCTTGACCGAAGCCACGATCGTGTCGAGATCGAGCGGCAGCAGCGTCCTGAGATCGATGATTTCGGCGTCGATGCCGGTCTCCTCGGCCGCCGCCTGGGCGACATAGACCATGGTGCCGTAGGCGAGCACCGTGACCGCCCCGCCCGCCCTGCGGATGGCGGCCTTGCCGAGCGGCACGGTGTAATGGCCGTCGGCGACTTCGCCGAGCTGATGCTTCGACCACGGCGTCACCGGCCGGTCATGATGGCCGTCGAACGGGCCGTTGTAGAGCCGCTTCGGCTCCAGGAAGATCACCGGGTCGGGGTCCTCGATCGCCGCGATCAAAAGCCCCTTGGCGTCATGCGGGTTGGACGGCACCACCGTCTTCAGGCCCGACACATGGGTGAACAAGGCTTCCGGGCTCTGGCTATGCGTCTGGCCCCCGAAAATGCCGCCGCCGGTCGGCATGCGGACCACGATCGGGCAGGTGAAATCGCCGTTCGAACGGTAGCGCAGCCTCGCCGCTTCCTGCGTCAGCTGGTCGTAGGCCGGATACATGTAGTCGGCAAACTGAATTTCCACGCAAGGCTTCAAACCATAGGCGGCCATGCCGATGGCCGAGCCGACAATGCCGGATTCGTTGATCGGCGCGTCGAAGCAACGGCTCTTGCCGTATTTGGCCTGCAGCCCGTGCGTGACGCGAAAAACGCCGCCGAAGAAGCCGACATCCTCGCCGAACACGACGACTTTGTCGTCGCGCTCCATCGACACGTCCATGGCGTCGCGAATGGCCTCGATCATGGTCCGTCTTGGCATGGCTCAGACTCCCGCCTGCTGGCGCTGGCGCCTGAGATGCGGCGGCATCTCGGCAAACACACCTTCGAACATCTCGCGTGTCGACGGCTTGCCGCCGGCATGCAGCGTGCCGTGGCTTTCCGCTTCCTTCTGCGCCGCGATCACCGTGTCGAGGATTTCGGCCTCGGCCTGCGCATGCCGTTCGTTCGACCAGACACCGAGCTTGATGAGATGGTTCTTCAGCCGCACGATCGGGTCACCCAGCGGCCAGGCGTCGGACTCGGTCTTCGGCCGGTAGGCGGAGGGATCGTCCGAGCTCGAATGCGCGCCGGCGCGGTAGGTGACGTATTCGACCAACGTCGGCCCAAGATTCTCCCGCGCCCTTGTCGCCGCCCATTTGGCCACCGCGTGTACCGCCAGATAGTCATTGCCGTCGACGCGCAGAGACGGGATGCCGAAGCCGAGCCCCCGGGCCGCGAAGGTGCCGGAACCGCCGCGCGCGATGCCTTGAAAAGTCGAGATCGCCCACTGGTTGTTGACGACGTTGAGCACCACCGGCGCCTTGTAGGTGGAGGCGAACACCAGCGCCGAATGGAAATCGGATTCCGCCGTCGAGCCGTCGCCGATCCAGGCCGCGGCGATCCTGGAATCGTTGGAGATCGCCGACGCCATCGCCCAGCCGACCGCCTGGATGTACTGCGTCGCCAGATTGCCCGAGATCGAGAAGAAGCCGTGCTCCTTCGACGAATACATTATCGGCAGCTGCCGGCCCTTCAGCGGATCGGCCTCGTTGGAATAGATCTGGTTCATCATCGTGACCATCGGATAGCCGTCGGCGATGAGCAGGCCGGCCTGGCGATAGGTCGGGAAATTCATGTCGCCGGGGCTGAGCGCCTTGCGGAAGGCGCAGCTCACCGCTTCCTCGCCCAGATGCTGCATGTAGAAGGAGGTCTTGCCCTGGCGCTGCGCCATCTGCATGCGCGCATCGAACGTCCGCAGCGTCATCATGTTGCGCAGGCCTTCCAGCAATTCCTCGCTGGAAAGCAGCCCGGCCCATGGCCCGACGGCCTCGCCATTGCGGTTCAGCACCCGGATGATCGAAAACGCCATGTCGCGGATGATGCGCGGATCGACATCGATGTCGGGGCGTGGCACGGAGCCGGCCTCGGCGATGGTCACGTTGGAGAAATCAGGCGTCCCGCCCGGCCGCACTTCCGGCTCCGGAACGTGAAACCGCAACATCCCAGCATCGGCCATGACCTCGAGTCCTCCAATGTTGCCTGGGTGGGATATTTGCATATCCGCGCCGCCAGTGCGAATGCGTCGGGGAGGCGGTTCCAGCCGCGCCGGCCGATCCGGCTTCCCGCGTTCAAGATGAAGATATGTCCGCGAAATTTCTTGTCGATGTTGGGCGGCCGCGCGCAATTTGGCGTATGGTTCCGCGCTGGTTGCCGCAAGAGAAGGTGATTGGTGCTGGACTTTGCGGTTCGCCGACGTTGGCGATCCGAGCAGGAAGACGTTCACTCCCTCCCAGCATCATGCTAACCACCCTCCATGGCACAGAAGAAGGCATATGAGGTCGACGGTTGGCTGGCGCGGCCTGATCCGCGCATCTCGATCGTCCTGCTTTATGGCCCCGATCGCGGCCTTGTCTCCGAGCGGGCCAAGGCCTTTGCCGGAAAGACCGGCCTTCCGCTCGACGACCCATTCTCGGTGGTCAGGCTCGAGGGTTCCGAGGTCGATCGCGACGAGGGCCGCCTGCTCGACGAGGCCCGCACCGTGCCAATGTTTTCCGACCGGCGGCTGCTCTGGGTGCGCAATGCCAGCGGCCAGAAGGCACTGGCCGACGACGTCAAGGCGCTGACGGCGGAGCCGGTGCGGGACGCCATCATTCTCATTGAAGCCGGTGATTTGAAGAAAGGCGTCGGGCTGCGCGCCGTGGTCGAGGGCGCCGACAATGCCATGGCGCTTCCTTGCTACGCCGACGAGGCGAGGGACATCGACACCGTCATCGACGACGAACTGCGCAAGGCCGGCATGTCGATGACGCTGGAGGCGCGGCAGGCGCTGCGCCGCAATCTCGGTGGCGACCGGCTGGCCTCGCGCGGCGAGATCGAAAAACTCGTCCTCTACGCCCACGGCCAGAAGGAGATCGGGCTGGAAGAGGTGAGAGCCATGTCCGGCGACGTGTCCGGCGCCTCTTACGACGACGCTGTCGACGCGCTGCTCGAAGGCAAGGTCGGCGATTTCGACACCGCTTTCACGCGCCACTGCCAGGGCGGCGGGCAGCCCTTCCAGGTCCTGTCCTCGGCGATGCGGCAGTTACAGCAGATCCAGGTCATGCGCGGCCAAATGGAGACCGGCGGCCGCAACGCCGCTTCCGTCGTTGCCGCCGCGCGCCCGCCGGTCTTTTTCTCCAGGCGCAAGCTGGTGGAGAAGACCCTGGAGCGCTGGAACAGCGAAGCGCTCGGCCGCGCGCTGACCCGGTTGCATCAGGCCGTGCTGCAGACGCGGCGACGCCCGGACCTGTCGGTCGCGCTGGCAAGGCAGGCGCTGCTGGGAATCGCGGTGGAGAGCGCTAGGCTGGGACAGCGGTAGAAAGCGGCCAGTCTCCCCCTTGTGGGGGTTCGGAGTGATCCGCGTCGCGGACGGGAAGCCAATTGCTTGGCTTTCCGAAACGACGAACGCCCGGAGCGACCAGCGAAGGGCCGGGTCCAGCAAGGCAGAGGGGCGCCGTCCCGCCGGCCTATCTCAATTGGGCCCACGCCCCGCGCCAAGCTGATTTCCGCCGACGCTGACCTCACCTGCCTGCCCGCATCCTCTCCCCGTAAACGGCGAGGGATGCTCTTCTCGCTGCTTTTGCCAAATCGCCAGCGCCACAGAAGGCGCCGGCGTCGCAGCCAGCCTCTTCTCCCCGTCTCTATACGCGGAGAAGGTCCCGGTAGGGGGATGAGGGCTGCACCGATCGCGGGGAATAAAGCCGCATAATTTGCCGGCTAAACATTTTAATCCTGCTTCAGCCGCCTGCACAGCTCGTCCAGCTGTTCCAGGCTCCGATAGGCGACCCGCAGCACCCCGCCCTTGCCCTTGTGGTCGATCGACACAATCATGCCGGTCGTGTCGGTGAGCAGCTTTTCCAGCGCCAGCGTGTCGGCGTCCTTTTCGGCTGGCGCGGCTGGCTTGGTGCCGTTGGAACTGGCGACGGCCGGCATTTGCGCCAGCGCTTCGGCCTGGCGCACCGAAAGTCCCTCCTCGACGATGCGCTTGGCGAGGCCGGCCGGATCTTCCGCCGTCACCAGCGTGCGGGCGTGGCCCGCCGACAGCGCGCCGTCGACCAGCATGTCGCGGATCACGTCGGGCAGCTTCAACAGTCTCAACGTGTTGGCGACATGGCTGCGGCTCTTGCCGATGACCTGGCCGAGATCGGCCTGGGTGTAGCCATGGTCGTCGATGAGTTGCTGGTAACCCTGCGCTTCTTCGACCGCGTTGAGGTCGGCGCGCTGGACGTTCTCGATGATCGCCAGCTCGAGCGCGGTGCGGTCGTTGACGTCGCGGATGATGACCGGAATCTCGGTCAGCCCGGCGCGCTGCGCGGCCCGCCAGCGCCTCTCGCCGGCAATGATCTCGTAGCGGCCGGCCTGCGTCGGCGAGGGCCGTGCCACGACCGGCTGCACCACGCCATGTTCGCGGATCGACTGGGCAAGATCGGTCAGTTCGGCATCGCCGAAATGCCGGCGCGGATTTTTCGGGTTGGCGCTGATGAACTCGATCGGCACCTTGCCGTCCGCGCTCATGCCGGGCTTTTCCGGGGCAGCCGGCCGATCGATCTCGCCGATCAGTGCTGCCAGTCCGCGACCCAGTCTTTTCCTCGAGAGATCTTCGTTCATCTTTATTCCACGTCTATTTCAGATCGTTTCGGTATCGAATCGGCTCTTAGTATGCACTGGATCTGGTCAAGCCGCGCGCAATTTGCGCTCGCGGCGGATCACTTCGGAGGCCAATTGCAGATAGGCCTGGCTGCCCGAGCATTTCAGGTCATAGAGAATCGCCGGCTTGCCATAGGAGGGGGCTTCCGACACCCGCACATTGCGCGGAATGATCGTCTCATAGACTTTGTCGCCCATATGCTCGCGCACGTCCTGCACCACCTGGTTGGCGAGATTGTTGCGACCATCATACATGGTCAGCACAATGCCCTGGATAGTAAGATCGGGATTGATCGAGCGGCGAACCTGCTCGACGGTTTCGAGCAACTGGCTGAGACCCTCCAGCGCGAAGAACTCGCATTGCAGCGGCACGAGAACAGAGTCGGCTGCCGCCATTGAATTCAAAGTCAAAAGATTGAGCGAGGGCGGACAATCGATCAGCACATAGCCGAAGGGCGCCCCGCGCTCGGTCGCGGCACGCAGCGCATTGCGCAGCTTGAGCACCCGGTCCGGCGCCGAGGCGATCTCCATCTCGATGCCGAGCAGGTCCAGCGTCGAAGGCACGATGGAAAGGCCGGGCACCGCGGTCGGAATGGCGGCGGCCTCCAGGTCCAGTTCGCCCGTCAGCACGTCATAGGACGAAACCGTCCGGTCCTTGCGGTCGATGCCGAGGCCGGTGCTGGCATTGCCTTGCGGGTCGAGGTCTACGATCAGCACTTTCTCACCGATTGCCGCCAGCGCGGTGGCCAGGTTGATGGCGGTGGTGGTCTTGCCGACACCGCCTTTCTGGTTGGCTACGGTGATGATTCGAGGGCCGTTCTTCATCATGGATCTATGCCAGAGATTCATCTTTGGGTCGCCAAACAATCAGACCGGTCTGGGTTCAGACAGGCCGCACATTGGACAATTCGAGAATGACGCCGCTGGCGTCGGTCACGCTTGGATGTTCTACCAGATCGAAGGTCCACCGGTTAACGCTTTCTTGCACTTCGGCGCGGTAATCCCGGCCTTTGTGGAACAGCGCCCGCGCGCCCGAGGTCAGCCATGGCGCCGACAGGTCCAGCAGCACCGAAAGCGGTGCAAGCGCCCGCGCCGTGACGATTTCCGGCTTCGAAACAACAACATGGCTATCCTCGATTCGTCGCGCCACGACCCGTGCCGGCAAGCCGAACTGGCCGACGACCGTCTGCAGGAACGAAGCTTTCTTGCGATTGCTTTCGACCAGATCGATGCTGGCGCCCGGGCGGTCGCCAAGCAGAAAGGCCATGACAAGCCCGGGAAATCCGCCACCAGAACCGATGTCGGCCCAGTGCGTGGCATGGGGCTCTATCCCAGCAAGTTGCGCGCTGTCCACGATGTGGCGCTGCCAGACATCGCCCGAGGTCGACTGCGCCACGAGATTGATGCTGCGGTTCCATTTCTGGAACATCGCTTCAAACGCCACCAGGCGATCGAATGTTTCACGTGAAACCGGGCCGGCGGCCTCCTGGAGGCTCTCACGGGAGAAAGAACTCACGCAACATCCCTCTGCTCGGCATTCTCCACCGATTCCCAATGCCGGACATGCGCGACGATGATCGCCAACGCCGCCGGTGTCATGCCTTCCATGCGCTGCGCCTCCGCGATGGAGCGCGGCCGCCGCGCCTGCATCTTCTGCTTCAGCTCATTGGACAGACCGGGAACGCCGGCAAAGTCGACGGTGTCCGGGATCAGCCGGGCCTCTTCACGTCGGATCTGCGCCACATCCGTGCTCTGGCGATCGAGATAAACCGAATATTTCGCTTCCGTTTCAAGACGTTCTGCAGTCTTGGCATCGACGTCGTGAAATTTCGGCTCGACCCCGGCGAGCCAAGCCACATCGACACCGGGATATGCCAGCAATTCAAAGCCGGACCGGCGCACGCCATCGTGATTGATCTCCAAACCGTGCCGTGCCGCCTCGTTCGGCGTCATGGTCAGCGAAAGCGCCATCCGGCGCGCTTCATCCAGCCGCTGCATGACATCGTCATAGCGCTGCATCCGCCGCGCCGAGGCGATTCCCAGCGTCTGCGCCAGCGGCGTCAGCCGCTCATCGGCGTTGTCGGCGCGCAGCGAGAGTCGAAACTCGGCCCGCGAAGTGAACATCCGATAGGGTTCGCTGATGCCGCGACTGGTCAAGTCGTCGACCATCACGCCGATATAGGCCTCGGTACGGCTGAGCACGATCGGTGCGCCGCCCGCCGCCCGCCGCGCTGCATTGAGGCCGGCGAGCAGGCCCTGCCCGGCGGCCTCTTCGTAGCCCGTCGTGCCGTTGATCTGCCCGGCGAGAAAAAGTCCGGCAACGCGCAGGGTCTCAAGTGTGGGATGCAGTTCGCGCGGATCGACATGATCATATTCGATGGCATAGCCAGGCTGCAGCATGACCGCATGCTCCAAACCAGGAATGGTCTTCAGTATGTCCAGCTGAACGTCTTCCGGCAGCGAAGTCGAAATGCCGTTGGGATAGACGGTGTGGTCGTCGAGCCCTTCCGGCTCCAGAAAGATCTGATGTCCGTCCCGGTCGCCGAACTTGACGATCTTATCCTCGATCGACGGGCAATAACGCGGCCCAACCCCTTCGATCGAGCCGGAATACATGGCCGACCGGCCAAGATTGGCGCGGATCAAATCATGCGTGGCTGGCGTGGTGCGGGTGATGCCGCAATCGATCTGCGGCGTCACGATACGGTCGGTCATCAGTGAGAACGGTACGGGATTCTCGTCCGCCGCCTGGCTTCCCAGCGACACCCACTCGATGGTTCGTCCGTCCAGTCGCGGCGGCGTGCCGGTCTTCAGTCGCCCGAGCTTGAAGCCGGCGCGGTGCATGGTCTCCGACAGGCCCATGCTGGCCTTCTCGTTCATGCGGCCAGCGACAATCTTCTTTTCACCGATATGAATGAGTCCGCGCAGGAAGGTTCCCGTCGTCAGCACCACGGCGCCGCAGACAAGCCGCCGCCCGTTGGCCAGGAGAACCGCGGCGATCTTTCCATCGGAGATCTCGAAATCGAGAACCTCACCCTCCACAACCTCCAGATCGTTCTGCTGCCGAATCGCTTCGTGCATGGCAAGGCGATAAAGTTTTCTGTCGGCCTGCGTGCGAGGGCCGCGCACCGCCGGGCCTTTGCGGCGGTTGAGCAGGCGGAACTGGATGCCGGCGGCGTCCGCCACGCGGCCCATCAGCCCGTCCATGGCGTCAATCTCGCGCACAAGATGCCCCTTGCCGAGCCCGCCGATGGCAGGGTTGCACGACATCACGCCGATCGTCTCGAAACGCAGCGTCACCAGCGCGGTCCTGGCGCCAGCGCGCGCGGCGGCGCTGGCCGCCTCGCAACCCGCATGGCCGCCGCCCACCACAACCACATCATAGTGATCGGTCATTCTATATTGGTCCCGAACTCAAAGAAGATGAGCGACACATGTCCCCGCGACGCGGGACTGTCAAGAAAACTCCGCGCGGCGTTTCACGTGAAACAGCGAAACCCGCCTCTCTATCTGCGTTTCACGTGAATCGCCGCCTACTTGTTTCACGTGAATCAGCAGAAGCATCATGTTTCACGTGAGTCATTTGCCGATGCAGAACTGGGAAAAGATCACGTCGAGCAAGTCTTCTACGTCCACCGCGCCCACGATGCGTCCCAGGCGTTCCGCTGCCAGGCGCAGCTCTTCGGCGCGCAATTCCTGGGCCATGCGTTCATCGGCGGCACGGTGCAGATGCCGGTTCGCCGCATCGAGCAACTCGACATGGCGGAGCCGCGACGGCAAGATATCGCCGGCCTCGCCGGCCGCCTCGGCAGCGCGGCGACCGATCTCCGCCAGCAATCCCTCCACGCCCGTTCCGTCGATCACGGATATGCCGAACTCGTACCGCCCAGCTAAATAGTGGGGCGCTCTCTTATCGAGCAAGTCGAGCTTGGTGCCGACGCGCAATGATGGGGCAGACATCGACAGTGGGCCGGTGTCCTTGGGGTTCGCGGCATCCTCGAGCAGCAGCAGCAGATCGGCGCGATCCGCCTTCGCTCTTGCCTTCTCGATGCCGATCGTCTCGATCTTGCCGGGCGCTTCTCGCAGGCCGGCGGTGTCGGTCAGTCGGACACGCAGGCCCCGGAGATCTAGAACAACCTCCAGCAAATCTCGGGTCGTGCCGGGTTCATCCGTTACAATAGCGGCATCGCGCCGCGCCAAGGCATTGAACAGGCTGGACTTGCCGGCATTGGGCGCACCGAGAATGACGACTTCGAAGCCGTCCCGGATGATCTCGGCGGCATGGAAGCCGGCAATGTGGCGGTCGATCTCCGATATCATCGACCTTGCGTCAGACCAAACCGCGTCCGAAACGGAACCCGGTACATCGTCTTCATCGGCGAAGTCGATCTCGGCCTCGATCATGGCCCGCGCATGGATCAGCCGCCGCCGCCAGCCGAGATAGAGTGCGCTCTGTGCGCCCCCGGCGTTCAGGATGGCGAAACGCCGCTGCGCTTCGGTCTCCGCATTGACGAGGTCGACCAGCGCCTCCGTCTCGACCAGATCGACCTTGCCGTTGAAGAAGGCGCGGCGCGTGAATTCTCCGGGCTCGGCATGCCTGACGCCGTCGAATCCAGCGATCGTTTCCAGCATCCTGGCCACCACGGCGCGCCCGCCATGAACATGGAACTCGGCGACATCCTCGCCGGTGAAGCTCGCCGGACCGGGAAAGAACAGAACCAAGCCGTTATCGAGCACGGTTCCATCTGGAGCCCTGAACCTGCGCAGGACCGCGGACCGCGCCTTAACCATGCCGCCGGCAATCGTTTCGACCACGAATCGAGTATTGGGGCCGGATATGCGCAACACCGCAACGCCGGCCGGAAGCCTGCCGCTCGACAGCGCCACGATCGAATCGCCTGAAATCATTTGCCCGCTCTACCGAACCGCCCTAGCTTTCGCCTCGTCACCGCCCCGTATCGCTCCTGAAAGTTGGCCATTGTGACATTGCCCGCGCAAAACCTGCTTGCCGAAGAGGCCAGCCCCTATCTGCAGCAGCACAGCGGCAACCCCGTGCATTGGCGCGGATGGTCACCGGCGTCGCTGGCGGAGGCAAAAGCGCTGGACAGGCCTATCCTGCTCTCCATCGGCTATGCCGCCTGCCACTGGTGCCATGTCATGGCCCATGAAAGCTTCGAGAATGACGACGTAGCCGCCGTCATGAACCGTCTGTTCGTCAATATCAAGGTCGACCGCGAGGAGCGACCCGACATCGACCAGATCTATATGGCGGCCCTCTCCTCGATGGGCGAGCAAGGTGGCTGGCCGCTGACCATGTTCCTGACCCCCGAGGGCAAGCCGTTCTGGGGCGGCACCTATTTCCCCCGCCAGCCGCGCTATGGCCGTCCCGGGTTCATCCAGGTGATGGAAGCGGTCGACAAGGCCTGGCGGGAAAAAAGGGCAAGCCTGCACCAGAGCGCCGACGGCCTGACCTCGCATGTCGAGGCGCGGCTCTCGGCCACGCATTCCAAGGCGGTTCTCGATCGCGATACGCTGTCCGACCTCGCCGGCCGCGTCGGTGGCATGATCGACCGCGATCGCGGCGGCCTCGCCGGCGCGCCGAAATTCCCGAACGCGCCGTTCATGCAGACGCTGTGGCTGTCCTGGCTGCGCGACGGCAATACCGCACATCGCGACGATGTCCTCGTCAGCCTCGAACATATGCTCAGCGGCGGCATCCACGATCACATTGGCGGTGGGCTCAGCCGCTACTCGACGGACGCCGAATGGCTGGTGCCGCATTTCGAGAAAATGCTCTACGACAACGCGCAGCTCATCCGCTTCTGCAACTGGGCTCTCGCGGCGACCGGCAACGATTTGTTCCGGTTCCGAATCGAGGATACGGTCGGCTGGCTTCTGCGCGAAATGCGCGTCGAAGGCGGCGCCTTTGCCGCCAGTCTCGATGCCGACAGCGATGGTGAGGAAGGTCTGTTCTACACCTGGAGCAGGGAGGAGATCGAATCCGTTCTGGGGGACGAATCAGTCTGGTTTTTCAAGTACTTCACTCTCTCCAGCCCGCCCGGTTGGGAAGGTAAGCCGGTGATCCATCAGACCCTCTCCCAGCAGGCGCTTGGTGTTGCCGACCGGGAACGGCTTGTCCCGCTCAAGGCAAGGCTTCTCGCTGTCCGCGAACAACGCGTCAGGCCGGGCCTGGACGCAAAGACCCTTACCGACTGGAACGGCCTGATGATCTCCGCCATCGCCGAGGCGGGTCGTTCGCTGGCGCGGCCGGATTGGATCGAGGCCGCGGCCAAGGCCTTTGCCCATATCGGCAAAGCCGGCCGCGACGGTCGCTTGCCGCACTCCATGCTTGGCGTCCGGAAGCTGTTTCCCGCACTGTCGAGCGACTATGCCGCCATGACCAACGCGGCGATCTCGCTGTTCGAAGCCACTGATGACTGGAGCTATGTCGACCAGGCCGGCCGGTTCCTTGAACAGCTCGACCGTTGGCACGCCGACACGGAAGGCAAAGGCTACTATCTGACCGCCTCGGACACCACCGATGTGCCGATCCGCATCAGGGGCGATGTCGACGAGGCCATCCCCTCAGCCACCAGCCAGATCATCGAGGCCCAGGTCCGGCTCGCTTCTATTATTGGCAGTCTCGCCTTGCAGGAGAAGGCGTGGAAAACCGCCGAGCATGCCGCCGGCCGCGCCGCGCAGCAGGCCTATGGCCAGGCGGGTATCGTCAATGCCTGTGCGCTTGCCGTCGAGCCGTTGAAACTGGTCATCGTGGACGAGCTGGAGGATCCGAAGCTCGTTCCGGTGGCGAATCGAAACCCGGATCCGCGCCGCGTCGATATCGCCGTGCCAATCGGTACGGCGGCGAATCGACCGTTGCTGCCCGGCGGAATCCTGCCGCCGACCAACCGGCGCGGCGCTTGGCTGTGCACCGGTCAGGTCTGCCTGCCGATGGTGACGGATGCCGATGAATTGGAAGGATTGTTGCGGCGAAAGTGATCCCGTCATCCCCGGCTTGACCCGAGGATGACGAGGAGAAGGCCCTGCCGCGCCTCGATTACGTGTTCATCGAATCGAAGAAATCGCCGTTGGTCTTGGTCTGCTTCAGCTTGTCGATCAGGAACTCGATCGCGTCGGTGGTTCCCATCGGCGCCAGAATGCGGCGCAGCACGAAGATCTTCTGCAGGTCCTGGCGCGACACCAGCAGGTCTTCCTTGCGGGTGCCGGACTTGAGGATGTCGATGGCCGGATAGATACGCTTGTCGGCCACCTTGCGGTCGAGCTGGATTTCACAGTTGCCGGTGCCCTTGAACTCTTCGAAGATGACTTCGTCCATGCGGCTGCCTGTGTCGATCAGCGCGGTGGCGATGATGGTCAGCGAGCCGCCTTCCTCGATGTTGCGCGCGGCGCCGAAGAAACGCTTCGGGCGCTGCAGCGCGTTGGCGTCGACACCACCGGTCAGCACCTTGCCGGAGGACGGCACGACGGTGTTGTAGGCGCGGCCCAGCCGAGTGATCGAATCAAGAAGGATCACTACATCGCGGCCGTGCTCGACCAGCCGCTTGGCCTTCTCGATGACCATTTCGGCGACCTGGACGTGGCGCACCGCAGGCTCGTCGAAGGTCGAGGAGATGACTTCGCCCTTGACCGAACGCTGCATGTCGGTGACTTCCTCGGGACGCTCGTCGATCAGCAGCACGATCAGGTAGCATTCCGGATGATTGGCGGTAATCGAGTGCGCGATGTTCTGCAACAGCACCGTCTTGCCGGTACGCGGCTGTGCGTTGATCAGCGCGCGCTGGCCCTTGCCGATCGGCGCCACCAGGTCGATCACGCGAGGCGATATGTCCTTGCCGGGCGGATTGTCGACCTCCATCTTCAGCCGCGAGGTCGGATAGAGCGGCGTCAGATTGTCGAAGTGTATCTTGTGGCGGATCTTTTCGGGATCGTCGAAATTGATCGTGTTGACCTTGAGCAGCGCGAAATAGCGCTCGCCCTCCTTCGGGCTGCGGATCGGTCCTTCGACCGTATCGCCGGTCTTCAGCGAAAAGCGCCGGATCTGCGACGGCGAAATGTAGATGTCGTCGGGCCCTGGCAGATAGTTGGCATTGGCGGAGCGCAGGAAGCCGAAACCGTCCTGCAGCACCTCGACCACGCCGTCACCGATGATCTCGATGTCCTGGGCGGCGAGCTTCTTCAGGATAGCGAACATCAGTTCCTGCTTGCGCATGACGCTGGCGTTCTCGACCTCGAGCGATTCGGCATAAGCGATCAGCTCTGGCGGCTTCTTGTTCTTGAACTCGGTGAGTTTCATTTCTTGCATTAGACGGACTCTGGGTAGGCTTTGGGGGAAAGATCGGCGGGATGCGACAAATGCCGGGCGCGGCCGAAAGCAATGACGGGCGGCGCATGACGGGAAGGAAGACCCGTCTTGTATCGTCGGTCGGCTGAAAGAGCAAGCCGCCTTTTGAGCGGGTCCGATGAAGCCTCAGAAGGGCTTCACGACGACCAGGATCACGATTGCGATCATCAGCAATGTGGGGATCTCGTTGACGATCCGCCAGTGTCTTGCTGGTTTTTCGTTGCGGTCCTCGGCGAATTTACGCACCGCGGCCGCCAGATAACCATGAACACCGGACAAAATCAGCACAAGGCCGATCTTGGCATGCAGCCAGCCGCCCTGGAACGCAAAGATCTTCCAGGCCAGCCACAGCCCGAAGACCCAGGTGAGGATCATCGCCGGATTGATGATGCCGCGCAGCAGACGCCGCTCCATCACCTTGAAAGTCTCCGACTGCACGGAGCCTTTCGGCGCATCGACGTGATAGACAAACAGCCGCGGCAGATAAAGCATCCCAGCCATCCAGGAGATGACGGCGAGGATATGGATCGCCTTTGCCCAGGGGTAGAAGCTTTCCGGCGCGAAGAAAAACAAAAGCGCGGTGAGAACGATCAGGACAGCAATGCCAACGACCATGCGCTTCATCGCTTGGCCGGCGCTGTTGGTGTTATCTCTGTCAGCCATCAGCGTGCCGCGCTCCGAACCTGTTTTACCATCGCCTCGACATGCGCCACCGGCGTCTCCGGCGTGATGCCGTGGCCGAGATTGAAGATCAGCGGCCCATTCCCCAGCGCCTGGAGGATCGCTTCGACGCCATCCGCCAACGCTTGCCCGCCGGCGACCAGCCGCAAGGGGTCAAGATTGCCCTGGACGGCGCCTTGCCGCTGCAACGCCTTCGCGGCCTCCAGCGGCACCGTCCAGTCGATGCCCAGCCCCGTCGCGCCGGTCTTCTCGCGATAGCTCTGATAGCGGGCGCCGGCGCCCTTGGGAAAACCGATGATCGGCACGTCGGGATGGACCGCCCGAACCTGCCTGACGATCTCGGCCACCGGCTCGACGCAGAAGCGTTCGAAGGACGCATCGTCGAGCACGCCCGACCAGGAATCGAAAATCTGCACAACGTCCGCGCCGGCCTCGATCTGCCGGATCAGGTAGGACGCCGAATGGTCGGCGAGCACTTTCAGCAACTGCCTAAACGCCGCCGGCTCGCGGTAGGCGAACAGCCTCGCCGGCGCCTGGTCGGGGGTGCCGTGGCCGGCGATCATATAGGTCGCGACCGTCCACGGGGCGCCGCAGAAGCCGATCAGCGTCGTCTCGTCGGGCAATTTCACCCGCAGCCGGCGAAGCGTCTCGTAGACCGGTTCGAGATTCACGTGAAACATGTCGCTTCCCAGCGCCGGAATCTCGGCCGCCGAAATCGGCGTCAGCAACGGCCCACGCCCTTCCTCGAAGCGCACATCGCGACCAAGCGCATGGGGAACGACAAGGATGTCCGAAAACACGATCGAAGCGTCGAAGCCAAAGCGCTCGATCGGCTGCAGCGTCACTTCCACGGCAAGGTCGGGGTCGTAGCAGAGATCAAGGAACGAGCCGGCCCGTCTTCGCGTCTCACGATATTCCGGCAGATAGCGCCCGGCCTGTCGCATCATCCAGAGCGGAGGAGGAAACACCGCCTCGCCTTTCAGCACATCCAGCATGATCCGTCTTGCACGCATCGAGCGCTCGCCTCTCCCGGCTTCCTCTTAATCAAATATCTTATTTTAAAAGAGTCTTCTGATTCTAAGAGTCTGTTGGTTGTGGTGGTTGTCACCTGTCCCGCTTTGGCCGCCAAAACGCCAGCAAGCATATTGTCGCGCATTCCCTACCGCGACTGGCAGGGTTCTGGGGACAATCAGGAATCCGCCATTGGAGTCAATGCGCTAGGTCAGATGCCCTCGAGGCCTGCCCTGTGGACAGTCAAACGGCAAAACTCCTCGTCCACGGACTTGTCCCCAGCCGCCCGGAGAAGCTGACAGCGCATCGAATTGTGGACAAACCGGCATCTGATACAGTCGCCTCCGGCCGGCATGCCTGCCGGTCCGATCTTATCCACATCCGCCCACAGCCCCAGGTGATCCCTGTGAACAAACCCCAGAGCTTCTTCCACCTGCATCTGATTTCCGATGCCACGGGCGAAACCCTGCTCGCCGCCGGCCGCGCGGCGTCAGCGCAATACAAGGATGCACGCGCCATCGAACACATCTACCCGCTCATCCGCACCGAAAAGCAGATAGCCAAGGTCTTCGAGGACATAGAGGAGGAGCCGGGCATCATCCTCTACACGGTGGTCGACCAGAAGCTGGCGCATGGCATCGACGAACGCTGCGCGGCCATGGGCCTGCCCTGCGTGTCCGTGCTGGAGCCCGTGCTGACTGTCTTCCAGTCCTATCTCGGAACGCCGGCCGGCCGCCGCGTCGGCGCCCAGCATGTTCTCGACGCCGAATATTTCCGGCGCATCGATGCGCTCAACTTCACCATGGACCATGATGATGGCCAGCTGCCGGCAAACATGGATGACGCCGATGTGGTGCTGATCGGCATTTCACGCACCTCGAAAACGCCGACCAGCATCTATCTCGCCAATCGCGGCATCAAGACCGCCAACATCCCGATCGTGCTCGGCGTGCCGGTGCCCGAAAGCCTTGTCAACGCCAGGGCGCCGCTGGTCGTCGGTCTGATCGCCACCGCCGAGCGCATCTCGCATGTGCGCCAGAACCGCATCCTTGGCAATTCGAGCACCTATGTGCCGACCGAGTATGTCGACCGCGCCGCCATCAACGAGGAACTCGCCTATGCCCGCCAGATCTGCACCCGACACGGCTGGCCGATGATCGACGTCAGCCGCCGCTCGATCGAGGAAACGGCGGCGGCGATCGTTGCCCTGCGGGGAAAGACGCGATAGATCAGCCAAGAGGTTTTCCGAGGCTTGCCGCGGAGGGTCGGCGCCGCCCCTCACCTGCCTGCCGGCATCCTCCCCCGTATAGAGACGGGGAGAGGGGCCATGTCGTCGATGGTTTCGCCAATCACCAGCGTGGCCGAAGAGAGAGCCCACGTTGAAGCTGCCCCTTCTCCCTGTCTCTATGCGGGGAGAAATGTCCGGCAGGACAATGAGGGCGGCGCTAACTTTAACGAGTAAAACAGCTCACACTCCAACCGCGCCTATGTCTGTGCCCGAGTGCAAAAATGACGGAAAAAATCATCCTCGCTTCAGGCAGCCCGTTCCGCAAGGCGATGCTGGTCCATGCCGGCGTCGACATCGAGCCGGTTCCCGCGACGCTGGACGAGCGGGCGCTGGAAGCACCCTTGCAGGACAGCGGCGCCTCGCCCGAGGACGTCGCCCTGGTGCTCGCCGAAGCAAAGGCCACCGACGTCAGCGAGCGCAGGCCCGGGGCACTGGTGCTTGGCTGCGACCAGACCTTGTCGCTCGGTGACGAGGTGTTCCACAAGCCGGCCGACATGGAGGGCGCGCGCCGCCATCTCCTGGCGTTGTCGGGCAAGACCCATCAGCTCAACAGCGCCGCCGTGCTGGTGCGCGACGGCAAGGTGCTGTGGCGCCATGTCGGCATCGCCTCGATGACCATGCGCAAGCTCGACCCCGCCTTCGTCGGCCGGCATCTGGCCCGTGTCGGCGTCAAGGCGTTGTCGAGTGTCGGCGCCTACCAGGTCGAGGGAGAAGCCATCCAGCTGTTCGAAAAAATCGAAGGCGACCATTTTACCATTGTCGGCCTGCCGCTGCTGCCGTTGCTGGCGGAGCTGCGCGCACTGGGAGCCATCGATGGCTGAAACCTCGAAAAAGGCCTTCGTCACCGGCCACCCCATAAAACATTCGCGCTCGCCGATGATCCACGGTCACTGGCTGGTCAAGCATGGCATTGAAGGCAGTTATCGGGCGATCGATGTCGCGCCCGAATACTTCGCCGAATTCCTGGCGACCCTGCAGGCGAACGGTTATCGCGGCGGCAACGTCACCATCCCGCACAAGGAGGCGGCTTTTGCCAGGGTCGCGCGCCGCGACCATGCGGCCGACGAGATCGGCGCCGTCAACACGCTGTGGTTCGAGGACGGCACTTTGTGGGGCGGCAACACCGACGGCCATGGCTTTGCCGCCAATCTCGACGACCACGCTCCGGGCTGGGCGTCCAACGGCCCGGCCGTGGTGCTGGGTGCCGGCGGCGCCTCCCGTGCCGTCATCCATGCGCTGAAGGAGCGCGGCGTCGGCGACATCCGCATCGTCAATCGCACGCTCGCCCGGGCAATGGAGTTGCGCGACCGCTTTGGCGGCGGGGTGTCGGCGCATCCCCTGGCCGCGACCGGCGAATTGCTGCGCGACGCCGGCCTGCTGGTCAACACAACTGCGCTGGGCATGCAGGGCAATGAGGGTCTGCCCGCCGACCCCAGACTGCTGCCCGACCACGCGGTGGTCAACGACATCGTCTATGTGCCGCTCGAGACCCCCCTGCTCGCCGCCGCACGGGCACGAGGGCTGAAGACGGTCGACGGGCTCGGCATGCTGCTCAACCAGGCGGTGCCCGGCTTCGAACGCTGGTTCGGCGTCAGGCCGAAGGTGACGGCTGAACTGCGCTCACTCATCGTTGCCGATCTGGTGCCCAAATCTCCGGCGCCGAAACCATGATCGTGCTCGGCCTCACCGGATCGATCGGCATGGGCAAGTCGACCACGGCCGGGATGTTCGCCGAAGCAGGCGTGCCGGTGCATGATTCCGACGAGACGGTGCACCGCCTCTATGCCGGCAAGGCGGCCCCCCTGGTCGAGGCCGCCTTTCCAGGCACCACGGTTCACGGAAGCGTCGACCGCGCGAAGCTCGGCGCCCGTGTGCTCGGCGATGCGGCATCCATGAAAAAACTCGAGGCCATTGTCCACCCGCTGGTCCGTGCCGATGCCGATGCCTTCCTGGCCAGGCATCTCGACGCAGGCGAATCGCTCGTGGTCCTCGACATCCCGCTGCTGTTCGAAACGGGCGGCCGTGGCCGCGTCGACAAGGTCGTCGTGGTGACGGCGCCGGCCGAAGTCCAGCGCCGGCGCGTGCTGGCGCGGCCTGGCATGAGCGAGGAAAAACTGGCGTCGATTCTGGCCAAGCAGGTGCCGGATGCCGAAAAGCGCCGGCTGGCCGATTTCGTCATCGACACCGGCGAGGGGCTGGACGCCGCGCGTGCGGCGGTTGCTTCGGTCATTGCCGAAATCAAGGGATAAGTCGGCTCCTGACGCAGGCCGTCAGCATTGCCCATTGCCATTTTGTTCCGGCCTGACGATTCTGCTCCCAGGAGCAACCTGATTCGATGCGCGAGATTATTTTCGATACGGAAACCACCGGCCTCGATTCGCGCGACGACCGCGTCATCGAGCTTGGCGGCGTCGAGCTGGTCAATCGCTTTCCGACCGGCAGGACCTTCCATCATTATATTAACCCGCAAGGCCGCGCGATCCATGCCGAGGCGCAGTCCGTGCACGGCATCAGCGCGGCCGATCTCGCGGGCATGCCGAGCTTCGCCGAAATCGCCGAGGAATGGCTGAAATTCACGGAAGGCGCCAAGCTGGTCGCCCACAACGCCACCTTCGATATCGGCTTCCTCAATGTCGAATTTGGCCGGCTCGGTCATCCGCCTGTCGATAACGGGCTTGTCGTCGATACGCTGGCTCTGGCGCGCCGCAAGCACCCGATGGGACCCAATTCGCTCGACGCGCTGTGCCGGCGCTACGGCATCGACAATACCAAGCGGACCAAGCACGGCGCCCTGCTCGATTCCGAATTGCTGGCAGAGGTCTATATCGAGCTGATCGGCGGCAAGCAGGCCGCACTGATCCTCGACAGCGCCACCGCGCCGGCCCAGGGCGGCAACAATGTCAGGCATATCGAGATCATCGTTGCCGAGCGCCCGGCGCCGCTTGTGCCGCGCCTGACCGAAGCGGAGCGCATGGCGCACGCCGCCATGGTCGCGACGCTCGGCGAAAAGGCGCTGTGGCTGAAAGCCTCCCCCCAGCAAGCAGCCCAGGCGCTGTCCTCGTAAAACCATCCGAGGAGCGGCCTCAGTAGGGCCACTCCCTCCGGCCCAGCGCGGCAACCGCCGCAATGATACGCGCAAAAGCCTCCGCCGCGGCCGGCACGGTCGTGCGGGCGCGCAGGAAACTGTGCACGAGGCGGGGCTCCTCATGCCACCAGGCCTTGCCGCCGGCCTCCAGGACAAGGTCGCGATAGACTTCGCCGTCCGACGACAGCGGATCGCATTCGGCCGTGACGATCACCGTTGGCGGCAGGTCGGAAAAGCCGCGGTCGCGCAGCGGCGAGAAGGTCGGATCGTCGGGCGATTGCTTTCTGGCTGAGCGCAGGTCCCGGTAGAAGGCGGCGTCGCTCGTCGACAGCAACGGCGCATCGGCGTGTTCGACGTAGGAGCCGATCGCCTCGTTGCCGCCGAGATCGGGATAGATCAGCACCTGGCCGATCGCGGCGCGCGGATGGTGACGCGTGGCCTGTGCCACCGCCGCCGCCAGATTGCCGCCCGCACTTTCACCGCAGAGCAAGAGCGGCAACTCGCTGGTCGCTGCCGCCCATTCGAAAGCCACCAGCGCATCGTCGAAGGCGGCCGGGTGGAGATGCTCGGGTGCCAGCCGGTAACCGACCGACAGCACGTCGAAGCCGGTGCCGGCGCAGATTTCGGCGCAGATGTCGTCATGGCTTTCGAGCCCGCCGAGGATGAAACCGCCGCCGTGGAAATAGAGCACCGTCGCGCGCGGTGTGGCGCCGGCGTGCCGGTAGCGGCGAACCGGGATATCATGGCTCGAAGCGGCGACCAGGCTGTCCGTGGCCATGACTCCGGGCGGGCGGCCTTGGTGGAAGGCCCGGCACATCCTGGCATAGACCGCGCGCTGCTTGTCGATCGGCAGGCCGACGATCTCGGGCGGGTACCAGGCGTTGACGCTGTCGATATAGGCCCAGAGCGCCGGGTCGAGCCATGGTCCGTATTTGCCGCGGCTGGTCATTTCAGTCCGAGGGGCACGTCAAAGCTCGGCATAGAGATGGGCGGCGTTTTCAAAAGTGAAGCGCAGGGGTACCGAGCCTTCGACCTGCCAGACGGTGACCATCTCGCCGGCCAGCAGCCGGCAGGCGCCGCCGGTGTCGGTAACCGCGCCGCCATAGAGCCGGTTGGCTAGGTTGAGGATGCCGGTCTGGTGCATGGCCATGCTGCCGCTGCCGCAGGCATCCTTGACCAAAAGCACGCGAAAGCCCCTTGCCACGGCATCCCTGACCGACGCGTCGATACAGGCCTCGGTCCACACGCCAGCTATGACAAGCCATTCGATGCCGGAAGCCTTGAGCCGGTCGCCAGCCGGACCGGAGCGGAAGGCGCTGGCCTCGGCCTTGATCAGCACCGCCTCGCCATTGCCTGGCGCCACCTCGTGGCAGATCTCGGTCAGCGGGTCGCTCTTGTCGGAAAAGGCCGACTTGCCGTCTTCGCCGACCGGATGAAAGGGCCGGTCCTGGCTGTCGAGATCGACGATATAGGCCCAGTGATGAAGCGGCACATGGTTTTGCCGCGCCGCCGCCTGTAGGCGCTGCACGTTGGCGAGGATTCTTTCGTAGCCCTCGACAAGGTAGCGCTTGTCCTGCCGGTGCTCTTCCTGCAGGTCGATGAACACGGCGGCCACCGTGCCGCGCTTGAGGGAGATAGGGCTTTTCATGCGAGTGGTCTCATGCGAGCGCGCCTGGTTCGAAAGCCAACGCCTTTCCGTCCCGTGGGCTGTCGGAACTCTTGCAGGCCGGCCGAAGCCTCCCCGACTTCGTCATCCACGGGCGGAGCGGGAGCGAAGCGGACGCGCAGACCCGAGGATCCATGCGGTGACCTCGACCGTCGCGTGCATTGGAGCAGATCCGCACCGTTGCCGGCGCGCTGAAGTCGCGGCTTGGATCCTAGGGTCCGCGCCGCGTCGCAACGCTCCTTGCTTCGCCCTGGGATGACGAAGCGAGGGGTGTTTCGCCCGTTTACGGTGAGGTGGCCAACCCACATCAAACCTGCGTCTCCAGAAACTCATCCTCATAGGGAAAGCGCGACAGGAGCTCGGTGCCGGTCTCGGTGATCAGGATTTCGTCCTCCAGCTTGACGCCTTCGCGGCCGCCCTTCTCGCCAATATAGCTTTCCACGCTCACCACCATGCCTGGCACGATATGGCCGTCGCGGCCATAGGTCTCGTAATCCATGGCATGCGCGATGAACGGCGTCTCGCCATGCATGCCGACGCCGTGCATGACCGAGGTGTAGCGCTGGTCGACGAAGCGGTCCGGAATTTTCCACGCCTTCTCCGCGATCTCGCGGAACGCCATGCCGGGCTTCACGATGGAAATATTATGCTGAACCTGATCGTGCGCCATGCGGTAGAGCGACTTCTGATAAGGCGTCGGCTTGCCCGGCCCGCAGCGGAAGGTGCGGGAAAAATCCGAATAATAGCCGTAACAGCCGATCGTGTCGGTATCGAGCGCCAGCAATTCGCCGGGCCTGATCTTGCGGCCGCTGGCCTCGTTGAACCACGGATTGGTGCGCTGGCCCGAGGTCAGCAGCCGGGTCTCGATGAATTCGCCACCCTGGCGGATGACCTCGCCATACATGATGGCGAACAGATCGTTTTCGGAGACGCCGGGCTTGATCGCCTCGCGCACCGCATAGACGGCGGCCTCGGCGCCGGCCATCGACACCTGCAGGCATTTCACCTCCTCCGGCGTCTTCACGGCGCGCACGGCCAGGATTTCGCCCTGGCAATCGCGAACCTCGCAGCCGCGCTTTTCAAGCGCCAAGGCCTGCAAATGGCTGCAGCGGTCGAGCCCGAGTTTCATCGAGCCGCCGCCGTGCCTTCTCAGCAGTTCGGCGATCTCGTCCGCGAAGGGCCCGGCGGTCTCGTCGTCGCGGCCGGAGACCGAAGACCAGACCAGCTTGGAAGGACGCGCCTCGTCGATCGTGTCGAGCACCATCGAGACATGGTAGCTCTGCGGATATTCGAACAACACGATCGGCCCGTCGGTCGGAATGAAGAAATAGCGGGTCGAGTTGCGCAGGAAATAACCGAACATGTTGCGCGAGCCGGTGGCATAGCGCTGGTTGTAGGGATCGAACAGCACGACGCCGCCATAGCCAGCGTCACGCATCCAGCCGCGCAGTTTGTTGAGCCGGCCTTTGCGCAAGGCGTCGGCATCGATGAAGGACGGCTCGGTGTCTGACAGCCACATGCCGCCGGCCGGATCGGCCGCGGCCGGGTGGCGCATGCGATCCTTGAAGTCGACGTCCTCGGTGCTGTCTGGGTCGAATACGACGATGCTCATGGGGTGCCTGGCCTTGGCTGGATTGCAAGGCGAGACCATGGCGCAGAAGGTGAGAAAACATTGTGCGAAAAACCGCGTTTGTTATGCGGTATGCCGCTGAGCTAATGCCGCCGCGCCAGCTTCGGCGGATGGCCGTGCTCCTCGCGAAAGGCACGGGCAAAGCTCGACATAGAGGCAAAACCGCAGGCCAGCGCCACGTCGCGCACAGCCAGCGTCGAGTGCGCCAAGAGGTCGGCGGCGCGTTTCAGCCTGAGCCGCCGATAATAGCCATTGGGCGAGATGGCGAGTTCGGAGCGGAAGGAGCGCTCGAGCTTGTCGGAGGAAACGCCGAGCCTTGCCGTCAGCTCGGCCATGCCGAGCCGCTCCTCCACCGCGTCCTCCATGATGGCGATGGCCGACAGCACCAGTTCGTTTTGCACGCCGGTGCGCAGGCGCAAGGGCATCAGCTTGCGGTCGACGCTGGAGCGCAACTGGCTGTGCACGAACCACTCGGCGACGCCCGCGGCAAGTTCGGCGCCGTAATCCCGGGTGATGATCTCCAGCATCATGTCGAGGCTGCCGACGCCGCCGGCCGAGGTGAAACGCTTGCGGTCGATCACATAGAGATCGCGCCGCAGCTCGATGTTGGGAAAGGCCTCGGTGAAGGCGGCCTGGCTGGTCCAGTGCAAGGTGCAGGCATGGCCGTCGAGCAGGCCCGCACGGGCCAGGAAGAACGCCGCATCCGCGACCGCGCCGATATGAGCGCCGGCGCGCAGGCTGCGGCGGATCCAGCTCGCGGCGTCCTCGGCGACGAGATGATCGGCGTCGCCGCCAGAGCAGACCACGATGCGGTCGACCTTGGGCGCTGCCTCGGCGTAAAAGCCTGGCTGGATGACGACGCCGTTCGAGGCCTCGACCGGACCCTGGGTCGCCCCGACGATGATCCAGCGGTAGCATTGCCGCTTCGCCAGTAGGTTGGCGGCGCGCAGTGGCTCGATGACCGAGCTGAACGCCATCATCGGAAAGCCGGGGAACACCAGCACCGCGAAGGTGAGCGGGGGGTCCGAGGGTTTGGGTGGTTCGCGCGTGGCCATGGCGTCCGGAGCCGGGAGGATCGGGGGCTACAATTCGGGCAGATGGGCTTCGGGGTCAACGGTGTTCGGCCGAAGGCAAAGGGGCGAACGCAAGCGCTCAGTCCAGATACCGGGACACGCGCGCCTTCAGAAGCGCGATCAGCTCCGGGTCCATGAATTCATAGTCGTCGGGGATGTCGAGGCAGATCACCTTGGCCGCCTTCAGGCCAGCACTGAATTGCTTCCGCAGTTTCGTCCGGTGGGTTTTCTCCATGACAAAGATGATGTCCGCCCAGCCGACGAGTTCGTGCGTCAGCGGCGCGTCGGCATCATGATTGGTGCCGGCCGAGGCGACTTCGATGTCGCGCCGCGTGGAAAACACCTGCTCGGCGGTCGGGCTGCGCAAGCGGTTCTGGCTGCAGACGAAAAGGACGTTTTTCAACGTTACTGTCTCTTGGTGAGCATGATCTCGTCCGAAAACCGGTTCCTATTTTTCGGGATCATGCTCTACCGCGCCAGATCGGCCACAACGGCGTCGAGCACGATCATACCGGCCGGCGTGGCGCGCAGGCGGGAATTGCCGATCGGCGCCACCAGGCCTTCGCCCTGCAGCACCGACAGCCGCGCGCTCGACAGGCCGCGCCCGGAGAAGGCCTCGTAGCGGGAGAGGTCGATGCCTTCGGCGAGCCTGAGCCCCATCAAAAGAAACTCGTCCGCCTCTTCGGAGCGCGTCAGGAGCTCGCCGCCAGTGATGCCATGGCCCTTGGCCTCGACCAGATTGGCCCAGGTTTCCGGCATCCGTTCGGCGATGGTCACCACACGATGGCCGTTCTCGACGAAGCGGCCATGCGCGCCGGGGCCGACGCCGACATATTCGCCGTAGCGCCAGTAGGTCAGATTGTGCCGGCTTTCGGCCCCCGGCCTGGCGTGGTTGGAGATCTCGTAGGCCGGGAGGCCGTGCGCCGACGTGATCTCCTGCGTCAGTGCATAGAGATCGGCGGCGTGGTCGTTATCGGGAACGACGAATTTCTTCGCCGCGTGCAGCGCATGGAAGGGCGTGCCTTCCTCGATGGTCAGCTGGTACAGCGATAGGTGGTCGGCGGCATGGCCGATCGCCTGTTCGAGTTCCGCCTGCCAATCCTCTGGCGTCTGCCCGGGACGCGCATAGATCAGGTCGAAGGACAGGCGCGGAAAGATGTCGCGCGCGAGCCCGATGGCGTGCAAGGCTTCCCTTACGTTGTGCAGCCGGCCGAGAAAACGCAAATCCTTGTCGTTCAGCGCCTGCACGCCGAGCGAGACGCGGTTGACGCCCGCCGCCCGGTAACCGCGAAACCGCTCCGCCTCGACCGAGGACGGGTTGGCCTCGAGCGTTACCTCGATGCCGTCAGGCACCGTCCAGTTCCTGGCCACGGAGTCCAGGACCCTGGCCACGGTTTCCGGCTTCATCAGCGACGGCGTGCCGCCGCCGAGGAAGATGCTGGTCACTTCGCGTGGCCCGGTGCGCTGGCGCATCGTTGCCAACTCGGCCTCGAAGGCCGCGGCAAAGCGCTCCTGGTCGACCGGCTGGTGGCGGACATGGCTGTTGAAGTCGCAATAGGGGCACTTGGCCGCGCAGAACGGCCAATGCACGTAGACGCCGAAGCCGGGACCGCGGTCGAGAGCCATGGTGGTGCCGGATCCGATCATGCCGAGCCAAGCCTCACCGAACCAAGCCGGGCTTGGGCGAATTTCTGGAAGGCGCGGGCGCGGTGCGACAGCGCCGTCGCCTGGCCGGGTTTCCAGCCGTGCTTTTCCTCCGCGCTCATTTCGCCGAAGGTCTTGTCGAAGCCATTGGGCAGGAACACCGGATCATAGCCGAAGCCGAGCTCGCCGCGCGGCGGCCAGACCAGCGTGCCCTCGGCCTCACCGCGATAATATTCGGCCTCGCCGTCGGGAAAGGCGAGGCAGATGACGGCGACAAAGCGGCCCGTGCGCCGTTCGGGCGTGGCCGCGCCAACTTCCTGCATCGCCACTTCGGTGCGCTGCATGGCCATGGCGAAATCGCGCGATCCGTCCGGAGTCTCGGCCCAGTTCGCTGTATAGACGCCGGGCGCGCCGTCGAGCGCGTCGACACACAGGCCAGAATCGTCCGACAGTGCCGGCAGCCCGGTCGCCTTTGCGGCGGCAAAGGCCTTGATGTAGGCGTTTTCCTCGAAGGTGGTGCCGGTTTCGTCCGGCTCGGGCAGGCCATACGCCTTGGCCGATTTCGCCTCGAAGCCGAACGGCCCCATCAGCTCGGCGAATTCGCGCAGCTTGCCTTCATTGTGGCTGGCGACGACGATCTTCTTGCCATCAAGCGCATGGAGGTTTGGCGAATGCATCAAAGGCCCCAGATTCTCGGCTCGGCGAACTCGATCGAATTGCCCGAAGGGTCGCGTATATAGATCGAACGGCCACCTTGCGGCCATTCGAATTCGCTTTCGATGGCGATTTTCTTCGCCATGAGATGGGCTTTCCAAAGCTCAATTTCATCGGCGGTCGCGGCAAAGCACAGATGGCCCTCGCCGACCGCGCCATGCGGCGGCACTTTCAGCCTTGCATCGGGTGCGGGCGGAATTTTGGTCGCCTCGGCGTTGAAGACGAGCAGCACGCCCACGCCACAGCGGAAGAACAGGTGGCGGCCGTCGACCTTGCCGAGGGGAGTGAGGCCGAGAATGTCGGTGTAGAAGACTTCTGCTTCAGCGAGGTCGGTGACGTAGAGGGCCGATTCCAGGATTGCGGAGGGTGTCACGAGGCGCCCCCCTCTGCCCTGCCGGGCATCTCCCCCTCAAGTGGGGAGATTGGCGGTTTCAGCTCCGCCGCACATCCTGCGCCGTTGATAGATGTCGAAAGCCGATCGAACATCCGATCTCCCCCCTTGAGGGGGAGATAGCCGGCAGGCCAGAGGGGGGCGCCCAGGCTCGGCATCGAAAACTCAGGCCACCGCCATCTGCTGCAGGCTGACCAACCGGGAAATGCCCTTCTTGGCCAGGCCCATCAAGGCCGCGAATTGCTCTTCGGAGAAAGGCTCGCCTTCGGCGGTGCCCTGGATCTCGACGATGCCGCCCTTGCCGGTCATGACGAAATTGGCGTCGGTGCCGGCCGAGGAATCCTCGATATAATCGAGATCGATGACCGGCTGGCCGTCATGGATGCCGCAGGAAATCGCCGCGACATGATCCTTCAGCACTTTCGAAACGCTCGCCATCTGCCGCGCTTCCATCCAGCGCAGGCAGTCATACAACGCCACCCAGCCGCCGGTGATCGAAGCGGTGCGAGTGCCGCCATCGGCCTGGATGACGTCGCAGTCGACGGTGATCTGCTGTTCGCCCAGCGCCTGCAGGTCGACCACGGCGCGCAGCGAACGGCCGATCAGCCGCTGGATTTCCAGCGTGCGGCCGCCCTGCTTGCCGGCTGAGGCCTCGCGGCGCATGCGCTCGCCGGTCGAGCGTGGCAGCATGCCATATTCGGCCGTCACCCAGCCCTTGCCGGAATTGCGCATCCAGCCAGGCACCTTTTCCTCGAGGCTCGCGGTGCACAGGACATGCGTGTCGCCGAACTTCACCAGGCACGAGCCTTCGGCATGCTTGGAGACGCCGCGCTCGAAGGATATGGCGCGCATTTCGTCGAATTGGCGTTTGGAGGGGCGCATTCGGCCTGCTTTCTTGTCATTTTTGAATTGTGGCCGGCTTGTAGCCCCACCAAGCCCGTGGTGCAAAGGAAAATGGCCGAGCGATCCGGCACAGACACCGGGTTGCGCGCGGCGCACCGAAGTCTATATCCTTGAACCGGAGGTTTTTGGCCGAATGACCAAGGCAGTCGATCCCGTTTCGCAGTCGTTGGCTCTTCAGTCACTCGACATGCGCTCGCGCGACATCTTCCGGCGCATCGTCGATTCCTACCTGCGGGACGGCGAACCCGTGGGCTCGCGCAGCCTGTCGCGCATCCTGCCGTCCTCGCTGTCGCCCGCCACCATCCGCAACGTGATGAGCGACCTCGAGCATCTCGGGCTGATTTATGCGCCGCACATCTCGGCCGGGCGCCTGCCGACCCAGGCTGGCCTGCGTTTCTTCGTCGACGCCTTCATGGAGCTTGGCGACCTCTCCGACGAGGAGCGCCGCACCATCGAGGCACAGGTGCGGGCCTCCGGCTCGGGCGCGACGCTTGAGCATATGCTGACCGAGGCCAGCCAGATGCTGTCGGGCATGTCGCGCGGCGCCGGCCTGGTGCTGGCGGCCAAGAACGAGGTGGCGCTCAAGCATATCGAATTCATCCAGCTGGAGCCGACCAAGGCGCTTGCCGTGCTGGTCTCGCAGAATGGCGATGTCGAGAACCGCGTCGTCGAACTGCCCGCCGGCATCACCGTCTCGCAACTGCACGAGGCCTCGAACTTCCTCAACGCGCATATTCGCGGCCGCACGCTGGCCGAGGCGCGCACCGAGATCGCCCGCATCAAGGAAGAGACGAGAGCCGCCCTCGACACGCTGTCGCAGGACCTCGTCGAGAAGGGACTTGCGGTGTGGGCCGGCGCCGAAAGCGGCCTGCCGGCGCGGCTCATCGTGCGCGGCCGCGCAAATCTGCTGGAAAACGTCACCGCCCAGGCCGACATCGAACTCTTGCGCCACCTGTTCGAGGACATGGAGACGCAGGACGGGCTGATCCAGCTGCTCGACCTCGCCGAGCAGGGATCGGGCGTGCGCATCTTCATCGGCTCGGAGAACAAGCTGTTCTCGCTGTCGGGCTCGTCGCTGGTGGTGGCGCCCTATCGCGACAAGGACGCCCGCGTCGTCGGTGCGCTCGGCGTCATCGGCCCGACCCGGCTCAACTATGCCCGCATCGTGCCGATGGTGGATTATACGGCGCAGCTGATTTCCCGCATGCTGAGGTAAGAGAGCCGAGGAATTATCGCTTTGGGTTCCATGCCGGAATTCGACCGCGTCCCGAGGACGATGACTTTCCTGGCGGGACCCAATCCAAACGGGCTGCAAAGGAGAAAAAGAATGGCGCTCGAATCGTTCAAGGCCCAGATCAGTCTGCTGCTCGAAGAGATGGTCAACCAGCCGGAGGACCAGCACGAAATTCAGGAACAGCTGCGCGAAAAACTGCGGGAAATGCGCGCCATGGGCCTGCCGTTGCCGGCCGATCTCGTTGAATTGGAAAAACGCCTGGACGACGATTTTTACGCTGCCGGGACCTGATTCCAGGAGGTTGCTTCAAGTCATTGTGCGTCACGGAACCCACGGGCAAACCGATCGTTGATTTCCCTCACGACTGATTGGAGGAAGTGATGCGACTGGCTGGACTGGCGATGTCCGCACTGTTTATCACGACCGCGGCGCTCGCCCAGCAAGCGGACCAGCCTCTGCTCAAAGGTACGGCCGCCTTCGGCGACTGGCGGGCGGACAGGCCCGGCATACGCCGGCTGATCAAGCCGGAAGACCTGCCGAAGCCCTATGTCACCGAATCCGCCTCCAATAGCGCCGGCGTAATCGACATGCCGGCGGATGCAAAGCCGCATCTGCCGCCGGGATTTTCGGCCGAGTTGATCGCCTCGGGGATCGACAATCCGCGCGTCGTGCGCATCGCACCCAATGGCGACCTGTTCGTTGCCGACAGCAAGGCCAACCAGGTCCGCGTCTATCGCCTGGCGAAGGGCAGCGCGAAAGCCGCTGAGAAAAGTATCTTTGCCGGCGGTCTCAACCGGCCCTATGGCATTGCCTTCTATCCCCCGGGCAAGGACCCGCAATGGGTCTACGTCGCCAATAGCGACAGCATCGTGCGTTTTGCCTATGGCAATGGCGACCTGAAGGCCTCGGGCGAGCCGCAAACCATCGTCGGTGACATCCCCTCGACCCACCACTGGACCCGCGACATCGCCTTCTCGCCCGACGGCAAGACACTTTACCTCTCCGTCGGCTCCGGCTCGAATGTCGCCGAGGACATGGGCAAGAGGCCCAGGGGCGGGCTCGACGCCTGGGCCAAGGCTGAGCCGCTCGGCGCCAGTTGGGGTTCCGAGGCGGGCCGGGCCGAGGTCCGGGCCTTCGATCCCGACGGCAAGAATGGCCGCACAGTCGCCACCGGCTTGCGCAACTGTTCGGGCATGACCGTCCAGCCGGCGACCGGCGCGCTATGGTGTGTCGTCAACGAGCGTGACGGGCTCGGCGACGATGTGCCCGCCGAATACGCGACATCGGTCAGGGAAGGCGCCTTCTATGGCTGGCCCTGGTATTATATCGGCGACAATGAGGACCCGCGTCACAAGGGCGAGCGGTCCGATCTCGCCGGCAAGGCTGACAATCCCGACGTGCTGATGCAGGCGCATTCCGCGCCGCTCAACATCGCCTTCTACGATGGCAAGGATTTGCCCGCCGACGCCGGCTTTCCCCAGGCGTATCGAGGCGACGCCTTCGTTGCCCTGCACGGCTCTTGGAACCGCGGCAGCAGGACCGGCTACAAGGTGGTCCGGCTCAAGTTCAAGGACGGCAAGCCGACCGGCGAATACGAGGATTTCATGACCGGCTTCGTCGTTTCCAATGGCGAAGTGTGGGGCCGCCCGGTCGGCGTTGCGGTGGCCAGCGACGGATCCTTGATCGTCTCCGAGGACGGCAACGGCACGATCTGGCGCGTGACTTACAATGGCGACCGCTCCTGATCTTCTTGCGAACCGGTCCAATGCCGTCTGGTGCAAGCGAATCCCGCGCTCAGGGCGTTCTCCTGGAGGCCGTCCCGTGCGACAAGGCCGCGACCGCCCTTGGACGCCACGCCATGACCCTCACCGGATTCCTCGCCTACAGTGCCGCTCTCGGTATCGCCGCCGCCATTCCTGGCCCCGGCGTCACCGCGCTGGTCGCGCGTGCGCTGGGCTCGGGCTTTCGCTCGTCGCTGGCCATGTCCTTTGGCCTCATGCTTGGCGATCTCACCTACCTGACCGCCGTGGTGCTGGGTCTCGCTTTCGTCGCGCAGGAGTTCGGCATGGTATTCCTGGCCATCAAATGGGCCGGCGTCGCCTACCTGGCTTTTCTCGGCTGGCGCTTCTGGACCGCCGGCATCAGACCCGAAACCGTCGAAGCCCGGAAGGGCAAGGGCGGATTGCTGTCGAGCTTCGTCGCCGGCCTCACCGTGACGCTCGGCAATCCGAAGACGATGATCTTCTACCTCGCCATCACGCCGACCATCGTCGACCTGAAGACGATCACGCTTGCCGATTACGGCATTCTCGTCGCGCTGACGGTCATCGTCCTGTTCGTCGTGCTGCTGCCTTACCTGGTGCTGGCGGCCAAGGCGCGCTGGTTCCTGAAGTCGCCGCGCGCGCTGAGGGTGCTGAACCGCACCGCCGGCGCCTTCATGGTTGGCGCGGCGGCGGCGATCGCCGCCCGCCAGTAGGTCGTTTCAGCCAAACCATTCCCCGGCCTGGGCTGTTTCGAGAAATGCGTTTCCGAGGGCCAGGCGTTTTCAGCACGCGCTCCCACTCGGATATTTTCCAGCTGCGGCCTATCTTGCGCGGTTGAAAGCCCTATTCTGTCGGCGACTGCCAATTGCCTGAAATCCAGGGAGCGAAACCAATGAACAAGCCCGTCACTTCAGCCCGTGTGCCCGGCCGCGGCCGCATCTACAATTCCATCACCGACACGATCGGCGACACGCCCCTGGTACGGCTCGACAAGTTCGCCAAGGAGAAGGGCATCGTCGCCAATCTGGTCGCCAAGCTCGAATTCTTCAATCCGATCGCCTCGGTCAAGGACCGTATCGGCGTGGCGATGATCGAGGCGCTGGAAGCGGCGGGCAAGATTGCCCCAGGCAAGACCACGCTGATCGAGCCGACATCCGGCAACACCGGCATCGCGCTCGCCTTCGCCGCCGCCGCCAAGGGCTACAAGCTGATCCTGACCATGCCGGAGACGATGTCGGTAGAGCGCCGCAAGATGCTGGCGCTGCTCGGCGCCGAACTGGTGCTGACCGAAGGTCCGAAAGGCATGAAGGGCGCCATCGCCAAGGCTGACGAACTGGCCGCGACGATCCCCAACGCCATCATTCCGCAGCAGTTCGAAAACCCCGCCAATCCGGAAATCCATCGCACGACGACGGCCGAGGAAATCTGGAACGACACGCAGGGCGAAGTCGACATCTTCGTCGCCGGCATCGGCACCGGCGGCACCATCACCGGCGTCGGCCAGGTGCTGAAGAAGCGCAAGCCCTCGGTCCAGATCGTCGCGGTCGAACCGGAGGCCTCGCCGGTGTTGTCGGGCGGCCAGCCCGGCCCGCACAAGATCCAGGGCATCGGCGCTGGCTTCGCGCCAAAGATCCTCGACACAACGATCTATGACGAGATCGTCAAGGTCTCGAACGAGGATTCGGTCGCCAATGCGCGCCTCATCGCCCGCCTCGAAGGCGTGCCGGTCGGCATCTCGTCGGGTGCCGCCCTGCAGGCAGCAATCGTCGTCGGCTCGCGGCCCGAGAACAAGGGCAAGACCCTGGTGGTGATCATCCCGTCCTTCGCCGAGCGGTATCTGTCGACGATCCTGTTCGAGGGGCTGGGGGCTTAGGGCTTCGATACCCAGGAACAGCAGCGCTGGCCCGCTAGCGTGGTTTGTATTGCGCGTGAGCCTGGCCCGCAGAAAAACTCCCCTTGGCGCCGCCGCGCCGCTTGAGCCGACCACTGCTTCCGGTTCATATCACCCCCGGCTCGCGAGAAGACGGGCCGGGGAGGATTTCATGTACAAGCTCTACACGCGTCCGGGCAGCGGCGGCTTTGTCGTCGAGGCAGCGCTAGCGCTGATCGATGCGCCTTTCCAGCAGATCGACGTGCCGAAAAGCGAGGCGCCCAATCCTGCCTTCCTCGCCATCAGCCCGTTGAACCAGGTGCCGGTGCTGACCTTGCCGGACGGACGCTCGATCACCGAATCGGCGGCGATCTGCATCCTGCTCGCCGAGCGCCACCCGCAAGCCCGCCTGGCGCCCACCGCCGACGAACCGGCGCGCGCGGAGTTCCTGCGCTGGATGGCGTTCATGTCCTCGGTGCTCTACCCGGCGGTGCTGCGGCTCTACTACGCCCATCGCTACACGACGGATGCCGAGGGGTCGAAGGCGGTGAAACAGGCGGCGGTCGCCGAGATGGACCGCGGGTTTGCCGTCGTCGACGCAGCCTTGCGCGACCGCGACTGGCTCGCCGGCGATCAGATGTCGCTGGCCGACATCTATCTCGTCATGCTGGTGGCCTGGCATCCCGACATCGAGATGGCGCGGGCGGTCTGGCCCGGTATCGAACGCCTGTGGGCGCGGTTGCGCGAGCATCCGCTGATGAAGACGCTCAACACGTCGCACGAGATGTGGCCGGCCTGAGCGGAAACCTCACTGTCCGAGCGCGGCGCGTTTGGCCTGCAGGAACCGGCGCACCGCCGGATCGCGCTCGAGGCCGATCGCCCGATCATAGGCTTCGACCGCCTGCGCTCCCTGGCCGAGCCTGGCCAGCAGGCCGGCACGCGCGGCCCAGTAGGGCTGGTAGTCATTGAGCCGCTTGTCGTCGCCCAGCACGTAAAGAGCCGCCAAACCCGCCACCGCGCCCTCGGTCTCGGCGATCGCCACCGCGCGGTTGATCGCCACGACCGGCGACCCGGCGATCGAAAACAGCGCTTCGTAGAGCCCGCGGATCGCCGCCCAGTCGGTGCGGCCACGAAGCCGTCGCGCGGCATGCGCCGACTGTACCGCCGCCTCGAGCTGATAACGGCCGATCGTGCCCATGGTGGCGGCGCGGCCGAGCAGGGCTTCCGCCTCGTCGACCAGGGCATGATCCCACAATGCATGGTCCTGCTCGGCGAGCGGCACATACTCTCCGGCCGTGTCGCGCCGCGCCGCGCGGCGCGCCTCGGCGAACAGCATCAGAGCCAGCAGGCCCAGCGCTTCCGGCTCCTCGGGCAGCAGCGAGGCCACCAGCCGGCCGAGCCAGATACCTTCGGTGGCGAGGTTCCGGCGCCGCGTCTCGGTACCGGCCGGATCGGACCAGCCCTCGGCGAAGGCGGCGTAGATCGCCTCCAGCACCGCGCCCAGCCTTTCGCCGAGTTCGGCCCGCTCCGGCACGCGGAACGGAATGCCGGTCTCGCGGATGCGGCTCTTGGCGCGCACCAGGCGCTGGCCCATCGTTGACGGCGAGAGCAGGAAAGCGGAAGCGATCGTCGCGGCATCGAAGCCGAGGATGGTCTGCAGGATCAGCGGTGCCCGCACGCCCGGTTCGATCGCCGGATGGGCGCAGGCAAACATCAGCCGCAATCGTTCGTCGGGCAGGTCGTCATCGATCATGCGCGCCTCCGCCTCCTCGGCAATCAACTTGAGATGCTCGCGGCCGGCTTCGCTGGTCAGCCGCCGCCGCACCGCATCGACACGCCGCCGCCTTGCCACCGCGAGCAACCAGGCTTCCGGCTTTTCCGGCACGCCGGTTCGCGGCCAGCGTTCAAGCGCCGCCGCAAAGGCGTCGGCCAGCGCATCCTCCGCCGCGGCCACGTCGCGCGTGCGCGCCGCCAGCCAGGCGACCAGCTTGCCATAGCTCTGCCGGGCGGCTGTCTCGGCCGCCGCCCGGGCAATTTCGGGTCGAGCGTCCATCACGCCGTCACTTCTTGGGCAGATAGTCGGCCATTTCCCAGATCGGTCGCACCTCGACGGTCCCGGTGCTGGCCGCCGGACAGCGCGCCGCCCAGGCGATCGCGGCGTCGGCGTCCTCGGCTTCGATCATGTAGAAGCCGGCAAGCTGCTCCTTGGTGTCGGCATAGGGGCCGTCGAGCACGCTGGTCTTGCCGTCAGTCATCCGGACCAGGGTGGTCGCCTGGCTCGGGCGCAGCCTGTCCCCGGCCAGCCAGGTGCCGGACTTCTTCAGCGCTTCCGTGTAGGCGTCGTAGGCGGCGCTCATCTGATAGGTCGCCTCGGTCGGCACGTTCGCCATCGCGGCTTCGTCGGCGTAGATCATAAGCATGTATCGCATGGGTCTCTCCCGTGGTTTGGAAGGCCGCTTCGTTGCGGGCCGAACGTATGTCGCGCGGCGGCGACCGATTTCGACAGGTCACGGAAAAACTTTCGGCTTCGTCGCGAAGTTTCGCAAGAACCGTATCTCACCTTCGGTGCCGGGCGACATCCACTGCCGCACTGGCGGTGATACCTGGCGGCCCTATCCTTGTCGCAGACAAGCAGACGAGGCGGAGCGACAGGAGTAAGACAATGGAACTCGTCACCCACAAGAAGTTCAAGAACGGCCGCTTGATGCCATGGGGGAAGGGCACGGTCGTCAGCGGCGCGAAGGGAACTGTCTATCTCTGTGGAAACACGGCGACATCGGACGATTACGATCCGGCCGGCAAAGCGGGCGGCGGCTTCGCCGGCGATGTGGCGGCGCAGTGGCGCGCGGTTCTCGGCTCCATCAAATCGGACCTGGAAGAGCTCGGCAGCGGGCTGGACCATCTCATCAGGCTGACCTTCTTCGTCAGAGGGCCCTTTCCCAACGGCGGTGTTCTCAGCTCTCCCAATTTTCGCCTCGACGTGCTGGACGCTTTCTTTGCCGAGCACTGCCCCAAGCACTGCAGTTACAACAATCCGCCGCCCTCGGAAGTAATTGGCGTCGCGGCGCTTGCCCAGGCAGACATCATGATTGAGATCGTCGCGGTCGCGGCGCTGCCGGATTGAAAGGCAATGCGGCCGCGACGTGCCGTGCCGCGGTTTTGCCCCTTAACCGTCGGTCTAATGCGCCCGGGGTGGGTGCTCAGCGTCGTGTCCTGCTCGCCGCGACCGGCGCGACCGGCGATGGCTGGACGCTGTGCACGGTTCAGGGTTGCCTGGAACTCGGCCAGGCGGCGGGCGGCGTTATCGTGCTCGAACCCTGTGTGCCGGACAGCGCGAGCGAGGCGCGGTAGATCAGCGGCTGCACCGAAGGATTCAGAGGGACGGCCTGCGTTGGGAGGGCTCGTCCGCGGACGGGCGGTCACACTGGCCTCGGCTGCTTATGTCCTATGACACTAAGCCAGCCGATGGCGGCATCAAAGACGCGGCGTTGCCGCACGGCGGCGGTCGGCCAGGGCAGGGCGTTCGGCGCGATAGGCGGTGGCGCGGCTGTCGGCGCCCGGCCTGCAGATGCGGCTGTTGTGGCGGCTTTCGAAGCTCATGGTCAGTGCGCGCCCAGCGACGTGCCGCGACGGGCGCAGGCCGGACCCGGTCCGCGCATGTAATAGCGCTCGGGCCGGTAGGTCGGCGCGACGAATTCGCGGATGGCGGCGGCATAGCCGATGAGTTGCGTGAGGAAGTTCATTTTATCTGGTCCCTGTCCCGATTTTCGGACGTCCCTTCCGAAGTGCGGGAACGATAGCATCGAGGCGTGAATACTCAGTGAACGTGATGTTAATTTTTGGTCGAAAACCCGCCGCTTCATGGCGGGATTGCGGCTCATTCGGGGTGTTTCGACGCCTTTTGTCACCATTTCGGTCCGTGTGACTTTTGCATCACATATGTTTCGTTTGTATGTCGCCTTGGCGCGCTTGTGTTTCAACTTTCGTGCCGCCCGGGAATTTCCTTGCCGCGCGGCCGCGAGCGTTCGGAACCCGCCCCACCAATGGACGTTGAGACGCAGGACCGGCATTGCCGGCTCACAGGCACTGCCCAGGCAGGCCGGAACCTCCCGAGCAAGCAAGAGCAATGGAAAGGCTGAAATCATGGGCTTCTTTTCGAAGGACATCAAAACGCTGGACGACCTCTTCGTGCACACGTTGCGCGACATCTATTACGCCGAAAAGCAGATCGAGAAGGCGTTGCCGAAGATGGTCGACAAGGCAACCGATCCGCAATTGAAGGCCGGCTTCGAAAAACACCTCGAGCAGACCAAGGGCCATATCGAACGCGTCGAGCAGGTGTTCGAGCTGCATGGCGTCAAGGCCAAGCAGGTGAACTGCCCGGCCATCGACGGCATTCTCGAGGAGGCCGACGACGTCAGCGGCGATGTCGACGACAAGGACGTTCTGGATGCCGCGCTGATCGCCTCCGCGCAGGCCGTCGAGCACTACGAAATGACCCGCTACGGCACCTTGATCGCCTGGGCCAAGCAGCTCGGCCGCAGCGACTGCGCCAATGTGCTGGCCAAGAATCTCAAGGAAGAGCAGGCAACGGATCGTAAGCTGACCGAAATCGCGGAAAGCAAGATCAACCTGCAGGCCGCCGAATAGGGGCTGAAAGCCGGGGCCGGCGGCAACCGCGCCGGCCCCGGCGGACCGGGTTGGAACCGAGCGGGGTGGTCGCCCGTTCCAGCTGATCTTTCTCACGGGGAAATCATCATGGCGCCGCGCCCGGCCTGGAAAGGCTATCTGAAGCTCTCGCTGGTCACCTGCGCCATCGAACTGACCAACGTGGTCACCCATGCCGACAAGGTCTCGTTCCATATCCTGAACCGCAAGACCGGCAATACGGTGAAGCGGATCTATGTCGACGCCGAGACCGGCAACCCGGTCGAGGACGGCGACGAGACCAAGGGATACGAGATCGAAAAGGGCGACTTCGTCCACATAGAGGAGGATGAGATCGAGGCGGTGCAGATCGAAACCTCGCACACGATGAGCCTCGACGGCTTCGTCGACAAATCCTCGATCCGGCAGATCTATCTCGACACACCCTACTATGTCGCGCCGGCCGACAAGGTTTCGGAAGAGGCCTTCGCCGTCATCCGGGATGCGATGGCGGGCAAGAAGATGGCCGGGCTGGCGCGCATCGTCCTTTATCGACGCGAGCGTCCCGTGGTCATCGAGCCGCTCGGCAAGGGCATGGTGCTGACCACGCTGCGCTACGACAACACGGTGCGCCAGCCGGAGACTGTCTTCGGCGACATCGAGGCGGTGAAGACCGACCAGGAGATGACCGATCTGGCCGAGCTCATCATCGACAAGAAGAAGACGAAGTTCGATCCCTCGAAATTCGACGACAAATATGAGGACGCCCTGCTCGAACTGATCCGCGCCAAGAAGGCGGGGCACAAGGCGCCCAAGGCCAAGGAGGCGCCCAAACCCTCCAATGTCGTCAACCTGTTCGACGCGCTGAAGAAGAGCCTGTCGTCGGATTCGGCGCCAACCAAGTCATCCCCGGCGAAAGCCAAGCCGGCGGCCAAACGTGCCAAGGCGAAAAGCGTTGCGCCGAAGCGCAAATCGGCCTGAGGATACGAGATGGCCAGCAGCCTCGAACAGTACCATTCGAAACGTGACTTCAAGAAGACCGCCGAGCCGGCGGGCAAGGTTGCGCGCGGCAAGCAGGACGGCGGCATCTTCGTCGTCCAGAAGCATGCCGCCACACGGCTGCATTACGATTTTCGACTTGAGTATGACGGCGTGCTGTGGAGCTGGGCGGTGACGCGCGGCCCGAGCCTCGATCCGCACGAAAAGCGGCTGGCCGTGCATGTCGAGGATCATCCCATCGACTATGCCGGCTTCGAGGGCACCATCCCCAAGGGCGAATATGGCGGTGGCTCGGTCCTCGTCTGGGACGAGGGCACCTGGACGCCCGAGGGCGATCCGGCCAAGATGATGGCGAAGGGCCACATCAACTTCGAACTCGATGGTCACAAGCTGCGTGGCAAATGGCATCTGGTGCGGCTGCGGCCGCGCCCCGGCGAAAAACGCGACAACTGGCTGCTGATCAAGTCGGACGATGCCGCCGCACGCCCCGGCGAGGATATTCTGCAAGACGAGCCGAAATCGGTGAAATCAGGCCTGACGATCGAGGAGGTCGGTGAAGGCAAGGCGGCCAAGGGTGAGAAGCCGAAGGTCTGGCATTCGAACAAGCCGGCCGCCGGCAAGGCCAGGACCGGCGGCAAGAAGCTCGATTTCATCGAGCCGCAGCTCGCCACGCTGGAGCGCGACGCACCCTCGGGCCAGGACTGGCTGCATGAGGTGAAGTTCGACGGCTATCGCATGCAGGCGCAGATCGCCGGCACCGACGTTCGGCTCCTGACCCGCACCGGCCTGGACTGGACGGAAAAATTCGGCGGCGAGATCGCGGCCGAACTCGCCGCGCTGAAATGCAGCGACGCCATCCTCGACGGCGAGATCGTCGTTCTGGCCGACAGCGGCGTGTCGTCCTTCGCGCTGCTGCAGCAGGATCTGTCGGCGAAGCGGACGAATCGCTTCATCTATTACGTCTTCGACCTGATGCGGCTCGACGGCAAGGATTTGCGCCGGGAGCCGCTTGTCGAGCGCAAGCAGGCCTTGCAGGCGCTGCTCGGCGAGCCTTCCGACGCCACGGCGGTGCGTTTTTCCGACCATTTTGCGGAACCCGGCAAGATCATGCTGGAACATGCCTGCCGAATGGGGCTGGAAGGCGTCGTCTCAAAACGCGCCGATGCGCTCTACCGCGGCGGGCGCGGTCCGACATGGGTCAAATCGAAATGCACGGCACGGCAGGAATTCGTCATTGGCGGCTATCTGCCGTCGGACAAGACCGGGCGCGGCCTGCGCTCGCTGCTGGTCGGCTATTTCGAAGACGGCGGCCTGCACTATGCCGGCCGTGTCGGCACCGGCTTCTCCACCAAGAGCGCCAACGACTTGCAGAAGAAGCTCGATGCGCTGAAGGCGGACGCCTCGCCCTTCGATGCGGCCGTACCGAAGGGTAAGGGCCTGGTCTGGGTCAAGCCGGAACTGGTCGGCGAAGTGGAGTTTCGCAGCTGGACGTCGGACCGTATAATACGCCATGCTTCGTTCCAGGGGTTGCGCGAGGACAAGCCGGCGGAGGAAGTCGTGCAGGAAAAGCCCAAGGCAACGGGAACAGGGGCCACGGGAACCAAGGCAGCGACAGGCAAGAGCCCCGCCAAGGCCAAGCCGGCGGCAGGCAACGCCAACACGGCAGCAACCGCGGCGAAAACCACCTTGAAGCTGTCCCACCCGGACAAGCTTCTGTGGCCCGACGAAAAGATCTCGAAGCAGGCCCTGCTCGATCATTACGCGCTGGTATGGCCGCGCATGAAGCAATTCGTGGTCGACCGCCCGCTCAGCCTGGTCAGGGCGCCCGATGGCGTCGGCGGCCAGCGCTTCTTCCAGAAGCATGCCTCGCCCGGCATGCATGCGAAAATCGAGAAGACCAAGGATCCCACGGATGGCGAGGAAATCCTGTTCATCCGCGATTTCGATGGCATCGCGGCGCTGGTCCAGCTCGGCGTGGTCGAGATCCACATCTGGGGCTGCACCATCGACAAGCTTGAACAGCCCGACCAGATCGTCTTCGACCTCGACCCCGACGAGGGCGTCGATGTGAAGGCGGTGCGCGAGGCGGCGCTCGACATCAGGGGCAAGCTCGACGAGCTGTCGCTGCCCAACTTCGTCAAGACATCGGGCGGCAAGGGCTTTCACGTCGTCGTTCCGCTGAAGCCGTCGGCGGATTGGGCCGAGGTCAAAAGCTTCGCCCATGATTTTGCCAGGGCGCTGGAGCAAGGCGCGCCGGACCGCTACACCGCGACGCTGTCGAAGAAGGCGCGCACGGGAAAGATCTTCGTCGACTATTTGCGCAACGGCAGCGGCGCGACCACCGTCGCGCCCTACTCCTCGCGCGCCAAGAAGGGCGCGACGGTGTCGATGCCGGTGACCTGGGCCGAGATCGAGGCCGGCCTGCCGCCGAACGCCTTCCCGATCGGCGACAAGACGACGCTGAAACGGCTTTCCGAAGCCGATCCCTGGGTGGATTTCTTCAAGAAGGGCAAGGTGCTGAAGCGGGGGTAGCTCGACTTTCAACGCTGCGGGACTCTCACCCCAAAAACACCCTCTCGAACGCCTGCTTGCCCTGCGGCGAGAAAATCACCGCGCGGCTCTCTTTCTCGCGGCGCGCCCATTTCTCGGCAAGGATCTTGTCAAGGATGGCGGCGCCCAGCGTCCCGGCGAGGTGCGAACGCCGCACGCTCCAGTCGAGGCAGGCGCGGCACACCGGCCGCCGCGGCTTGGTGTAGACATCGATGCCGATCGCCACGAAATGCGATGCGGCGGACGGCCCGAGCCTGATCTCCTTGTCGTCGCGGACCAGTATGTTTTTCTCGACAAAGCGGTCCAGCATCGCAACCGCCTGCTCTCCGGCGAGGTGATCGTAGCAGACGCGCGCGACGCGCATCGCGCTGTCGCGCGGGCCCGGCCGGACGCGCCTGGGGCCAACGGCTTCCGCCACGCCGGTGATGGCCTCGATCATGCCGGCCACTTGCGGGCCGGCCAGACCGTAATAGCGATGCCGGCCCTGGCTGGCCAAGGTCAGCAGCCCGCCCTCCATCAGCTTGGACAGATGCGAGGAGGCGGTCGGCAGCGACACGCCGGCCTCCAGCGCCAGTTCGCTCGCGGTCAATGCCGTGCCGCCCATCAGGGCGTTCAGCATGTTGGCGCGGGCCGGATCGCCGACCAGGCTGGCTATGCGGGCAATGTCGGGTCCTTCACGCATGGTTTGATCCTCATCGAAGCATTCTTGTCAGGTAACCATTATTCTCCGATGAGATCAAGGAGACGAGGATGGCCGCACGAACCGCTTTCACCCCCGAACCGGTCCCCCGCCGCCAATCGTTCCCGTTCGTCACCAGGGTCCGCTCACGGCTGCTGGCCCGCTGGTATGACCGCCACTCGCAGCGCCGCGACCTCTCGGAGATCGACGACCACCTGCTGCGTGACCTCGGCCTGACACGGGAGGACGTGCGCCGCGAATGCGCGAAATCCTTCTGGCAGGCGTGATCGCCAAGTCATCTGCCTAGCAGATCGGGTGGCACGACGTTTCGAGGCCGCTCGAACTATCGGCGCGAAAGCCATCAAGGAGAAAACGACCATGACCATCACTTGCTTCATCCGTTATGAGATCGACCCGTTCGGCAAGGCCGCCTTCGAGGAGTATGCCCGCAACTGGGGTCAGGCCATTCCACGCTGCGGCGCCGATCTGATCGGCTATTTCGCGCCGCATGAGGGCTCGGCCACGACGGCCTATGCCGCCTACAACATCGAAAGCCTTGCCGCCTACGAAGCCTACCGCGCCCGGCTTGCCGCGGACCCCGCCGGCAAGGCAAACTATGAGTTCGCCAGGCGCCAACGCTTTATCCTCAGGGAGGACCGCATGTTCCTGAAACTGGCTTCCGGCCCGCATGCGCCGCTGGTGAAGGCATGATCGCCGTCATCTTCGAGGTGCAGCCGGCGGAGGGCAAGCGCGATGCCTATCTTGGCATCGCCGCGAACTTGCGCCCGCTGCTCGACCGCATTGACGGGTTCATCTCCGTCGAGCGCTTCCACAGCCTGGCCGACCCGAACCGGGTGCTGTCGCTGTCGTTCTGGCGCGACGAGGAGGCGGTGAAGGCCTGGCGCAACACCGAAGAGCACCGGCAGGCGCAGCAGGCCGGGCGCGGCGGTATCTTTGCCGGCTATCGGTTGCGGATCGCGCACGTGGTGCGCGACTACGGACTGACCGAGAGGGACGAGGCGCCGGCGGACAGCCGCGCGACGAATGAATAGCGCCGTTCCTTCCCGCTGCTACGCATTCCCGATCAGCACGCCCGCCGCGAACACCAGGGCGCCGCCCAGCACCACCTGGAAGGCGGCGCGCAGGAACGGGGTCTGCATGTAGCGGTTCTGGACGAAGGCGATGGCCCACAGTTCGAAAAACACCACCACGGCGGCTACCGCCGTCGCGGTCCAGAAATGCGGGATAAGATAGGGCAGCGCGTGACCGAGGCCGCCCAGCGTCGTCATGATGCCGACGGTCAGGCCGCGCTTGATCGGCGAACCCCTGCCCGACAGCTTGCCGTCGTCGGAAGCGACCTCGGTGAAGCCCATCGAGATGCCGGCGCCGATCGAGGCGGCGAGACCNGCGAGACCGACGAGAAGCGTCTGCCAAGTGTCATGGGTGGCAAAGGCGGCGGCGAAGATCGGCGCCAGCGTCGACACCGACCCGTCCATCAGCCCGGCCAGGCCCGGTTGCACATAGGTGAGGATGAACTGGCGCTGCTCGGCGGTCGCCTCCTCGACCTTGACTTCGCCCGGCACATGTTTCTGCTCCAACGCATGCGCCGAGCTTTCATGGCCCTGTTCGGCCGCGGCCAGATCGTCAAGCAGCTTGCGGGTCGAGGCGTCAGTGGTGCGCTTGGCCGCCTCGACATAGAACAGGTAGGCCTGCCGCTCCATCGCCTCGGCCTGGCGGCGCACAGCCTCGATGCCGAGCGGCCGCACCAGCCAGTCGGGCTTGCGCTCGAAATAGCCCCTCACATGCTCACGGCGGACCAGCGGAATGCGCTCGCCGAAACGCTTGCGGAAGAGTTCGATCAGCGAGTCGCGATGGCCGTCTTCCTCCTCGGCCATGGCCTCGAAGAGTTTGGCCGATTGCGGAAAAGTCTCGGACAATCCGTCCGCATAGGCCCGGTAGATACGCCCGTCATCCTCCTCCGATGAAATGGCCAGCGCCAGGATCTCCGGTTCGGAGAGCGATTCGAAGGAGCGGCGGCCGAAGCCGAAAACACGGGAAAGCATGAGGAAATCACCCTAGTTTAGAATTGTTCTAAACTATGATTTGCAACGTCCATGGTCAATCGTGCGCTTAGCCACAGTCAAGAATAGTTGAAGCCGGGCACTGGGCGTCTCTCTTCATATCAGCGAATGTTCACCTATATATGGGGGCCAAGCAAAAAAGGAACGAGCTGATGACGGACAAGAAGCCTCCGCACGCCTACGACCCGAAACCGGTCCTCGATCTCATCGCCAGCATCGAGGCCGACCTGCAGCGCCTGAAGGGACTGGTCGAGCAGCAGGTCGAGAAATTCGACCCCGCCAACCCGCACAACAAGGCACCAGACGGCAAGCTGACCGAGGAAGGCGTCGAGTGCTGCTACCGCATGTTCGACGAAGGCAAGTCGCGCTATTCGGTGGCCCAGCAGATGAAGATCTCGTTTGCCGCCGCCACGCATCGGTTCAACAACTGGCGCAAGCTGGGCGGCAGCAAGCGGCAGCGGACATTGCTGGGGTGAATTGCGACATGCGGGCGTGACGGCCGCAACGCTGGATACATTTGTATCTTTGATCACAATCGCGAACTTTGTCCCGGTCACATCTTTTCGTTGGCATCGCGCGAGCCTTTGCGTGCACCATGGCCGGATTGCATCGCCACAGGACCCGCCATGACCACCCCTCCCGGCATCGCCGACATCCACGCCGCCGCCGCACGGCTCTCGGGCCTGATCGTCGAGACCCCCTTGATCGAATCGCAGGAGCTGAACAGGCGCTTCGGCGGCCGCATCCTGTTCAAGCCGGAGACGCTGCAGCGGACCGGCTCGTTCAAGTTCCGCGGTGCCTACAACAAGCTGTCGACGCTGAGCGAGGCGGAGCGTTCTCGTGGCGTCGTCGCTTTCTCCTCGGGCAATCACGCGCAAGGAGTGGCGGCTTCCGCCGCCATGTTCGGCGTCAAGGCGGTCATCGCCATGCCGGCGGACGCGCCTGACATGAAGATCGCCAATGTCCGCAAGATGGGCGCCGAAGTGGTGCCCTTCGACCGTTTCAAGGACGACCGCATGGCGGTCGTGCGCCCCTATCTCGACAGGGGCATGGCGTTGGTGCCGCCTTTCGACGATCCGGCCATCATTGCCGGCCAAGGCACGATCGGACTGGAGCTGGTGAGGCAGGCGCGGGCGCTGGGTGTCTCGCTCGACGCGGTCGTCATCCCCTGTGGCGGCGGCGGCCTGACCAGCGGCATCTCGGTTGCCGTGAAGGATACCTCGTCCGGCACCGCGATCTGGGCGGTCGAACCCGAGCATTTCGACGACACGCGCCGCTCGCTGGCGGCGGGCGCCAGGGTGTCGAACGAGCCGGGCCATAGTTCGATCTGCGACGCCATCCTCACCGCCGAGCCGGGTGCGATCACCTTCGAGATCAACCGCCGCAACCTCGCCGGCGCCGTCGCCGTCTCCGAGGATGCCGTCAGGCAGGCGATGCGCGACGCCATGGCCTTTGTGAAGCTGGTGGTCGAGCCCGGCGGCTGCGTCGCGCTGGCGGCGCTGTCATCGGGCGAGATCGAGCTGTCGGGCAAATGCGTTGCCGTGGTGCTGTCCGGCGGCAATGTCGATTTCGGCACCTATGCCGGGATCATGGCGGCGTAGGGCGGCACGGTTCAGCTCTCGTCAGTCCAGCGTGCGCCTGAACCGCACCAGCGCAACGCCGGCGAACAGCGCGACAAAGACCACCAGCCAGCCGATCTCGGTCGCCACCGCCGGCAGTTCCGCGCCCTTCAGCATCACCGCGCGGGTGATGCGCAGGAAATGCGTCAGCGGGAAGATCTCGCCGAAGGTCTGCGCCCAGTCCGGCATGCCGCGATAGGGGAACATGAAGCCCGACAGCATGATCGAGGGCAGGAAGAAGAAGAAGGTGAGCTGAAGCGCCTGCATCTGCGTGCGTGCGATCGTCGAGATCGTGTAGCCGAGCAGCACCAGCGACAGCACGAACACCAGCACCGCCGACAGAAGCAGCGTCATCGAGCCGGTGAACGGGATGGCGAACAGAAGCTTCGACGCCGCCAGCACCACCCCCACTTGCACCGCTCCGACCGCCAGGTAGGGCAGCACCTTGCCCATCATGATCTCCAGCGGGCTCGACGGCATCGCCAGGAGATTCTCCATCGTGCCGCGCTCGGTCTCACGCGTCAGCGCGATCGAGGTCATCATCACCATCGTCATCTGCAGGATGACCCCGAGCAGGCCGGGCACGATGTTGTATTGCGAGATGCCTTCGGGATTGTAGCGGCGGTGGACGACGACATCGAGCTGGCCCCTGGCGGCTTCCGCCGCGGCTTCCTGCGTGCCCTGCGCTCTCAGCAGCGCCTGGCCGGCGATGGTGCCGAGCGTCGAGATGGCGCCGCTGGCGACCGCCGGATCGGTGGCATCGGCCTCGATCAGGATTTGCGGCTTGTCGCCGCGCTCGACGCGCCGGGCGAAATCGGCCGGGATGGTGACGACGAAAGCGACGTCGCCACGCGCCATCAGGAACTCGGCCTCGTCCGCGCTTTGCGCGACATGGTCGAAGCGGTAATAACCCGTGGTCTGCAGCGCCGCGACCATGGCGCGGGTATAGGGATCGCTGCTGGTCGCCACCAGGGCCGCCGGCAGGCTTTTCGGGTCGTTGTTGATGGCGTAGCCGAACAGCACGAGCTGGATCAGCGGCACGCCCAGCATCATGGCGAAAGTGATGCGGTCGCGCCGCATCTGGATGAACTCCTTGATCAGCAGGGCGCCGAGCCTGGCGAAGGAAAAGACGCTGTTCATGCCATGTTGTCCTTCGATCCCGACATGAACTGGATGAAGACATCCTCCAGGCTGGTTTCGCCCGGCGTCACCGTCACGCCCTTGTGCTCTCTCTCGACATCGGTAAGCGCGCCCTCGAGCTTCTCGCGGTCGGAACCGACGACGTGCAGCGTCGCGCCGAACGGCGCCACCTGGTCGACGCCGGGGCGGCCTTGCAGCGCTTGCGCCACCTCGTCGAGCTTTGGACCCTGCAGTACGAAGGTGGTCAGGCCCGCATTCTTCACCACCTCGGCGACGGTGCCGGTGGCCAGCATCTTGCCATAGGAGATGTAGCTGATGCGGTGGCAGCGCTCGGCCTCGTCCATGTAATGTGTGGACACCAGCACGGTCAGCCCGCCGCTCGCCAGGCGATGGATCTCGTCCCAGAACTCGCGCCGCGCCTTCGGGTCGACGCCGGCCGTCGGCTCATCCAGCAGCAGCAGTTTCGGCTTGTGCATGATGCAGGCGGCCAGCGCCAGGCGCTGCTTCCAGCCACCGGACAAGGTGCCGGCCAGCTGATTGCGGCGCGTCGTCAGCCCGAGCTCCTCCAGTGTGCGCGAGACATAGTCCTCGACCGGCCGCAGCCGGTAGAGCCGCGCCACGAATTCGAGGTTCTCGCCGATCGTCAGATCCTCGTAGAACGAGAATTTCTGCGTCATGTAGCCGACTTCGCGCTTGATCCTGAGGCTGTCGGTGCGGATGTTGAAGCCCAGCACCGTGCCTTCGCCCTCGTCCGGCGTCAGCAGGCCGCACATGATGCGGATGGTGGTGGTCTTGCCCGAGCCGTTGGGGCCGAGGAAGCCGACGATCTCGCCCTCGGCGACCGACATCGTTACATGGTCGACGACGGTCTTGTCGCCGAAGCGCTTGACCAGGCCGTGAACGTCGATGGCGTTCATTTTCCCATATCCGCGAGATCGACATCGACGATCTGGCCGGGCTGCAGCGGCCCCGCATCGCCCTCCGGCCGCGCCTCGACGAGGTAGACCAGCTTCTGCCGGTTTTCGAGGGAGTAGATCACCGGTGGGGTGAATTCGGGATCGGGCGAGACGTAGCTGACGCGCGCCTTCACCCCCGGGCCGCAGCCGTCGCAATGGACGCGGAGCAGGCTGCCGACCTTGACCGAGGAGAAGGCGCTTTCCGGAATATAGACGCTGAGCTTCACCGCGCCGTCGGGAAGCACCGAGATAACCGGCGCGGTCGGGCCCGCCGTGTCGCCGGGATTGCGGATGACGTCGTTGACGCGGCCTGGCGAAGGTGCCGCCAACACCCGTTTGGAGAGCCGCCATTGCGCCTGATCCAGTGCCGCCTGCGCCTGTTTGACCTGATTGTCGGCGGCCTTGATCGTTTCGGCGCGCGCCGGCAGGCCGCCGACCGCCAGGTTGGCCTCCGCCTGGCCGACCTGCGCATTGGCCGTCTCCAGCGTCGCGGAAGCCGTGTCGAAATCTGCCTGCGTGCCGGCGCCGCGTTTGAACAGGTCGCTGGCGCGGTCGAATTTTCGCTTTGCGTCGGCGGCCTGTGCCTTGGTCATGTCGACCTCGGCCTTCAGCACGGCGATCTCTTCCGGCCGCTTGCCGACCTGGAGATCGGCATACTGCGCCTGCGCCTGGGCCAGCGCCGCCTGCGCTTGCGCCACCGCGATCNCACCGCGATCTTGGCGTCGGCATTTTCGAGTGTCACCACGGTGGCTCCCGGCATGACGCGGTCGCCTCGCTTCACCGCCACCGTATCGACCTGCGCCACCTCGATCGGCGCCAGGAGCACATAATCGCCCTCGACATAACCGACGGCGAGCGGCGCCACCGGCGCGCAGGCGCCGAACAATTGCGCGGCGAGCGGCAGCGAGCACAGAAAGCTCATTGTTTTGATCCCTTCATTCCTGGTCCCTTCCGGGCGGCCAGTATGGCGCCGAGATTGTCCGTGGTGACCGCCACCACCTTGGCGGCCTCGGCGGCGCCGATGTCGCGCCAGCCCATGCGGCGCATGACAGCCTCGCGGCCGATGCGGAAATAAATGACCTGCCCGATCAACGTGAACACAGTGAGCCGGGTGCGTTCGCTCTCGGCCGGCTCTCCGGTGGCCTGCTCCCAGATCTGGCACAGCCGGCGGTGCGTCGGCTCAAAGACGCCGTCATAGATGCGGTCGAGCGCCGCCGTCGGATAAGACAGCTCGCGCAGCACGAATTGCACGATCTCTCCGGCCTGCGGCTGAGCCACGATGAAGCCGACCATCCGCTCGAGCGCCGTGAAGAGCTGCGCGCCTGCCGCTTCCGGATCGCTTGCCGCCGCCTGTCCATGGCCGAGCCTCTCGCCTGCGCCCAGTGCCTGCCCGGCGACGGCCTGGATGGTCGCGACGATGAAGTCGGCGGCAGCGGCGCGAAGACCTTCCTTGCCGCCGAAATGATAGGCGATCGAGCCTATATTGGCGCCCGCCTCGGCGGCAATCTGGCGCGTCGAGGTGCCGTCGAAGCCCTGCCGCCCGAACAGTTTCAACGCCGCCTGGACCAGCGCGGCGCGCGTCGGCTCTGCCGGGGAGATCTCGCGGCGGGGCCGCCTGGCATCTGGCAATTTTATCATGCAAAAGACTTTAATCAATCGATTGATTAAAGTCAACTTGCATGCGGCGCTGTCTTGCCATCGCGCGCGGCAACCGCTTTAGTGCGCGGCCATGGGCAAGGAAGTCGAGCGTAAATTCCTGGTCTCCAGCACCGCATGGCGGGATCTGGCGGAAGCCGATATCCGCATTCTTCAGTTCTATCTCGCCACGGCACCCGGGCGAACCGTCCGCATCCGCATCAGTGATGGCGCCTCCGCCAAGCTGACGCTCAAATTCGGCAGCAGCGCGCGCGAGCGCGACGAATTCGAATATTCGATCCCGCTGGCGGAGGCGGTGGAGATGCTGGACTTCGCCATCGGACGTGTCATCGAGAAGACACGTCACCATGTTAGGCATCGCGGCTATCTCTATGAAGTCGATGTCTTTGGCGGTGCACTGGCGGGACTTGTGGTGGCCGAGCTCGAGACCCCAGAAGAGGTTCCGGACGAAATGCTGCCTGATTGGCTCGGCCGCGAAGTGACCGGCGAGCAGAAATTCTACAACGCGTCGCTCGCCCTCGGGGGGATACCGGAGATCGCCGCATGAGCTTTCGTATCGATCCGCGCCTGCCGCTGACCGGGGAGGTCAGGCGTATCCTTGCCGAGGAGATCGGCAAGGCCCTGCAGCATCTGGAGATGGCGCACACCCGGCCGGAACAGGGGCTGCATAAGTGCCGCAAGCGGCTCAAGAGCGCGCGTGCCTTGTTGCGCCTGGTTCGTTCCGGTGACGAAACTTTCTGCGCCACGGAAAACCAGTGCTATCGCAATGTCGCGGCGCTGCTTGCCGGTCCGCGTGAAGCCACGGCCCTGATCGAAACCATCGATCGGCTGGCGGCGGACTTTGGCAGGGAAAGCACCGGTAGCGGGCTTGATGCCGTGCGCGACAGGTTGATCGTACGCCAGCATGATCTGCACGAAGGCGCCGGGCTGAAGGCGGCGATCGGGGCGGCCACCGCCGCCTGCGAAGACGGCCTGAAGCGCATTGGAACCCTTGCTTTGCCCGATCAGCCGGAACAGGCCGCCGACGTGCTTGCCGAAGGCGCCCGCGTCGCCTTGCGGCGCGCCAGGAAGGCGCTCGACAAGGCCGGCGCGCGCGGTGAAGCCGACGATTTCCATGACCTGCGCAAGGCTGCCAAGACGCATGGCATGCACCTGTCGCTGCTGGGCAGGCTGTGGCCGACCCCGATCAAGGCGCGGCGCAAGGCCGTGGATCAACTGGGCGAGCGGCTGGGTGAACTGCATGATGTGTTCGTCATGCGCGCGCTGCTCGAGGCGGACAGCGAGCCGCTGGGGCCGCCCGAGGACACAAAACTTCTCGGCAAGTTGCTCAAGCGCTCGGAAAAGAGCCTCAGGAAAGCCTGTCTCGCCGAGGCCGCCGAACTGTTCGGCGACAGCCCCAGGCGCGCGACGAAGAAGCTCGCCCGCAAGGCGCGCGACGATCTCGCCGGCGCTGCCTCGCTGGAAGACACGAACGCCGCCGCCAATTGACCGCGGCTGGCGCCCAGCCGCCCGTCCGTGGTAATCGCCTTATGGAATGACCAAGCCCGGCGACACGCTCCTGGATCGACTTGGCCGCTGGCTTGCGGGCCGGCTGCAGGACGAATCCTCCGGCTACGAACCCTATACCCCATCGGAACCAGAAACGCTGCGCCGCACGCTGGAGCCGGGCGACATCCTGCTGATCGAGGGCAACCAGAAGATTTCGGCGGCGATCAAGTACCTCACCCAGTCAACCTGGTCGCACGCGGCTTTCTATGTCGGCGACGCGCTGGCCGAACCGGAGGACGGTACGGAACGGCGGCGGCTGATCGAGGTCACGCTCGGCGAAGGCAGCGTCGCCGTACCGCTGTCGCGCTACCGGACCTACAACACCCGCATTTGCCGCGCGAGCGGACTGGCGCCGGAGGATCGCGACAAGGTGGTCGCCTTCATGATCGGCAAGCTCGGTTTGAAATACGACCTCAAGAATATCTTCGACATGCTGCGCTATTTCCTGCCGACGCCGCCAGTGCCGGTGCGTTGGCGGCGCCGCATGCTGGCGTTCGGTTCCGGCGACCCGACACGCGCCATCTGCTCGACGCTGATTGCCGAGGCCTATGGCCAGATCCGCTACCCGATCCTGCCCGAGATCACCCGCGCGCCCGGCCGTGCCTCGGCGCAGTCGAACTATTCGCGCAGGGAAATCCTGCACATCCGCCACCACTCGCTCTATACGCCACGCGATTTCGACCTGTCGCCGTTTTTCCGCATCGTCAAACCGACGCTGGAATATGGTTTCGACTACCGGCAGATGGTCTGGGACGACAAGGCAAGCACAGACGCCGAAGCCGCAAAGGCCGGAACAATCGCCTCGGACACGTGATGGCTTGGGCCTGGGTCAGGACATGCCCTGTGGCGCGGCCTGTCCGACGAGGTGCATGCGTTTCACATGGCGGCCTACATCATGCCGAAACCGCTACAGGGCCCTGGTTTTCGGCTCTGTGTTCGACCCAGACATGGACCGGTTCGTCCCGGCCGCGGATGCTCACCGGTCCATGATCGCGCGCATTCAACTGTGTCGTGGGCGATTCCGCCTTCGCGGCCTCGATCAGTCGTGATCCAAAACAGATATTCGCCTGAACCTCACGGCACAGCGACTGCAAACGGCTGGCGACGTTGACGGTGTCGCCCACCACCGCGAAGGACAGATTGCGCTCGCTGCCGACAGCGCCGATGACGACTGCGCCGTATTGTGCACCGATCCGAACGTCCAACGGCGGATATCCCCTGGACACACGCTGCACATTCCAGTCTTCGAGAGCGGCGATCATCGCTTCAGCGCACTGAATGGCGCGAGTCGCGTCGTCATGGCTGGCTTGCGGAACCCCGAATGTCGCCATGATGCAATCGCCGATATAGTTATCGACGGTGCCGTGGTGGTCGAAAATAACCTGCTCCATGCGACGGTGGAACTGACGCAGAAGTTCAAACACTGCTTCGGCCGGATGATCCTCGGAATAATGTGTGAAGCCGACGATGTCGGCGAACAGCACCGCGATATTCTGCCGGCGGACCGGGCCGAAGGGCTCGTCATCCGTGGCGAGCTGGTCGACGACGTTGGGCGAAAAATGCCGGGCAAGATTGGCGCGGGCACGCTCTGCCTTGACATAGTCCTCCGACAGACGTCGGGAACGAGAGACGACCAGCGCCATGATCGCGCCGATAATCAGCACAACCAACACATTGGTCGCCTGCGCGAACGTATCGACGAAATTGGGGTTGAGATAGAGCCTCAACCGCTCTGTCATCGGCAGCGAATAGAGGTTCGTCGCCGGAATGACGGTTCCCGGATGAAAAATCACCCATCCCACCCCGATCGCCCACGTCAAGGCTGCGAGCGCGCCGAGATAGAGCGCCAATCGTGTCGAAAGGGTCAGCGCGCCAAGGCACACGAAAATCAGCAGGAATTTGAAGCTGCCCTCGCGCAGTTGCATTGCGGCCGGCACCACCTCCGCGGAAAACGGGTTGGGCGTTACCAGCAGAATGGTCAACAGAATGATGTCAAGCGTACCGACGAGGTAACCGATCCACCATGGCCCCGTGCGACGGCGCACAAGAAGAAACTGGATCAGGCCGACGAGCTGGAACAGCACGAGGCCCGCCAGCACGAAGAGCAGTGAGGCATCCCAGCGGCTGATCAATGAAAAGAAGCAGGAGATCACAGCGAGCGATGCCGTACGCGCCCAGAACTGCAATGCAGCACCCTGGCGTTCTGCGCGCTCCCGCAAATTCTTCAGGCGCGAATAGCGGCGAAGTTCAAGTGTCGGTGAGGTCGGCATAGCATCACTTCGATTTCACGGGGACGAGTCACGCATTCGGCAAACTCGCCTAATACAGTCTGGCCCGCCTACTACAGTCTGGCAAATCAGTGTGCGAATTCTATCATGAATGTTGGTGCCGGATCTGTTCTATCCCAACGCGCCCTACCGGCGCGGTCGGTATCGCGGGCCGCGTGGCTGGTCCGGGCGGCCAGCCGGTGGCGAATGGTGGCAGTCGGCGCCGCGGGAGCGGTGCGCGACAAGCTCAGCCGCCAGGTGCAGCCAGGCTCGGGATGATTGGTCAGGCCGGCAGGGGGTGGCGTTTTGCAGGAGCGGCGGGCTGGGCGCCGGCATCGCGCGGATGCGGGCCGATCGGCATGATCGCGGGAAACGGCGTCGCCCCGAAGGCAAACGTCCATTTGTAACCGGTGAGCCCGTCCTCGGGCGTCGTATGCTGGTCGTGATGGGCGAGCAGTTTGGCGCGCTCGGCCAGCTCCTCCGCCTCGCGCCGCACCATCTCCGCCGTCTCCGGACGCATCCGCCTGGAGAAGCTGACGAAGGTCGCCCCCTTATCGATATGGCTGATGGCCCAGCCGATGAAATTCTTGTTGGTCATCTCGAACAGCGGCCTGAGTGGCCCCTCGAAATTCCACTGGATCGGCGTTTCGACCAGCAATTTCGCCGACAGGCCACGGCCAAGCGCGATCAGGCCGAGCTGCTCGAGGTCGCGCAGATAGAGGAACATCGAGGCCTCGCTCAGGCCTTGCGAACGCATGATGCCTTCAGGCGTGAATTTCTCCGAGAGCATGACGAAGATGAACAGCAACGCCGGCCGGCCGGCGAGCCGGCGCTCGATCTCGGGCGCGATGTGGTTGACCGGCCCCGGCCCGCGGTTCATCGAGCCGAGCACGTTGTCCAGCTCGACACCGGCGGCGGCACAGATATCCACCAGCCGGTCGAGCTTGCAGTTCTTCTCGTGGAAGATGCGCTTCACCGTCGGCTCGGAAATGCCCATGCGCTCGGCAAGCTCACGATAGGTGACACCTTTCGCCTTCAGCGTCCGCTTCAGCGCCTCGAAGATCAGAGCGTTCATGGGATGCACCTCTTGCCGGCATTTTAGTATCGATATTCGAGACTAGCGGTAATCGAGCTTCCGGAAAAGTATCAAAGACACTAGCTACCCGCCTGTCATCACAGGAGAACAGCCATGAACCGTTTCATCCTCCCAGCCTTTGCCGCCATCATCGGCATCGCCACCGCACCCGCCGTCCGGGCCGGCGAACTCTGGCGCGCCACGGGCCTCGAACAACCGGAATCGGCGCTGTTCGATGCCGCCAACAATCGCATCATCGTCTCCAACATATCAGGCAATCCGGGCGAAGCTGACGGCAACGGCTATCTCAGCCTGCTGTCGCTGGACGGCAAGACGGTCACCCAGCATTGGACCGACGGCATGGACGCGCCCAAGGGCATGGCGATAGCGGGCGGCAGGCTCTATGTCGCCGACATCACCAAGATCCGCGTCGTCGATCTGGCCAGCGGCAGGCTGATCGCCAGCATCGCGGTGCCGAATGCGGTCTTCCTCAACGACATGACCTCGGACCAGACGGGCAAGGTCTATGTCAGCGACATGCTGGCCGAGACGATCTATCGCATCGACGGCGACAAACCGGAGCTGTTCGCCAGGGATGCGTTGCTGGCTTCACCCAACGGCGTCTTCGCCGATGGCGACAGGCTGATCGTCGCCTCCTGGGGCAAGGGCATCAAGGCGGATTTCAGCACGGCGGAGCCCGGCGGGCTGCTGGCCGTCGACCTCGCCACGAGGAAAATCACGCCTTTGCCCGGCGCGCAGAACTTTGCCGACCTCGACGGCGTCGTCGCCATTGGCGACGCCATCTATGCCACCGCCTACATGACCGGCACGCTCTACCGGTACAAGGCCGGCGGAACCCCGGAAGCGGTGGCGCATTTCAAGCCCGGCAGCGCCGACATCGGCACCGACGGCAAGTCGATCCTCTATGTGCCGCTGATGAGCGAGGGCGAAGTGGCGGCATTGAAGCTCGACTGAGCACCGGCGCTTCGGGGTCGATCCATGCGACCCATGCTAACAGCCGTGGAATGGACCGTGCTCCGACGGTCGATCCCACGGTAATGGTCAAGGAGGATTGCCATGGACGACCGGGAAATCAGGGCGGCCCTGGATCGCCACTGGGCCGCCTCCGATGCCGGTGACTTCGAGGCCGAACACGAGATCTACCGGGAGGATGCGGTGCTCGACTATCCGCAATCGGGCGAGCGCATCCGCGGCCGGCGCGACATCCAGTCGTCGCGCGCCGCGCAGCCGGACCGCAAGCGCTTCAGCGTGCGGCGGATCACCGGCGCCGGTAACCTCTTGGTCACCGAATATGTGCTGACCTATGACGGGCGGCCCTCCTATACGGTCAGCATCATGGAGTTCCTTGACGGCAAGGTCGCCCGCGAGACGCAGTATTTCGGCGATCCGTTCGAGCCGGGAGCTTCGCGGGCGCAATGGGTCGAGCGGATGCCGTGAGTCACGGGGAGGATCATCAGCCGCTCGCCCGCTCCGAGCTGCCGGACGATACGGCCGCCCTCGCCCGGTTTCTCGTCGGCAAGCTGGTGGTGCGCGACTTGCCCGAAGGCAGGGTCAGCGGCCGCATCGTCGAGACGGAAGCCTATGTCGTCGGTGACGCGGCCGGGCACGGCTTTCGAGGGATGACGCAGCGCAACCGGTCGCTGTTTCTCGAAGCCGGGCACGCCTATGTCTACCTCGCCTATGGCACCTCCTTCATGCTGAATGTCTCGAGCGAGACGCCAGGGGTGGGGACCGGTGTGCTGATCCGGGCGCTGGAACCGCTGGAAGGCGTCGCGATCATGCGGCTGAACCGAGGCGTCGAGCGCCTGCGCGACTTGGCGCGGGGGCCCGGAAGGCTGGCCGCGGCGTTGCGGATAGATCGTTCGCTCGACGGGATCGACCTGTGCCGGGAAGGCCCGCTGTGGCTCGCCCACGATGAATGTGAGCCCTGTGCGATCGGACAGGGCATCAGGATCGGCATTTCGAAGGACGCCGACCGCCTGCTGCGGTTCTACGTCAGGGAAAGTCCGTTCGTCAGCGGCCCGGCATCGCTCAATCGTTGAGAGACAGCTGCTCCGCCCCTTGTTTCCCCGCCAATTGGCCCCGCGCGTCGCGGATCGACGCGGCATAGGTCACCAGCGGCGGCTTGACGCCGTGGTTGATCAGCATGCGCCGGATCTGCGGCGAGGCGCCCGAGATGATGAAGCGCACGCCGGCGCGCCCCGCCTTGTGGGCCGCGCTTTCGATGACATTGGCCGCCGTCGAATCGAAAAGCGGCACGGCCGAACAGTCGAGCACGAAGTTGCGGCGCTGGTCGGCGATGCGGTCGAGCACGCTGCCGACGGTGGACGCGGCACCGAAGAAGAAGGCGCCCGAGATGCGGTAGACGACGGTGTCGGCGTCGCTTGCCTCCGCGGAATCATAGGCGCGGGCGCCGCCGACGCTGTCGGCGACGTCGTCCTGCGCCAGGTCCGCCTCGACCGCGACGGACTTGGCCATGCGGCCGATGAACAGGATCGAGCCGAGCGCGAAGCCGACGACGATGCCTTCGGTGAGATCGCGGAAGACGACGATGAGGAAGGTCGCCATCAGCACCAGCGCATCGCCGCGCGATGCCATGAGCAGCGTGGCGAAGGCTTGTTTCTCGACCATGTTCCAGCAGACCACCGCCAGGACGCCGGCAAGGGCCGCGAGCGGGATGTAGCTGGCAAGCGGCGCCGCCACCAGCATCAGCACCAGCAGGATTCCCGAATGGACCATGCCCGAGACCGGGCCGTGCGCGCCGGCCCGCACATTGGTGGCGGTGCGGGCGATGGTGCCGGTGGCGCAGATGCCGCCGAACAAAGCCGACGCGACGTTGGCGAAGCCCTGCGCCACCAACTCGCAATTCGAGCGGTGCCGCCGGCCCGTCATGCCGTCGGCGACGACGGCCGACAGCAGCGATTCGATGGCGCCGAGCAGCGCGAACGCGATGGCGTCCGGCAAGACGTCGAGCATCCTGCCGAAGCTGACGGGTGGCATGCCAGGCCATTCCAGGCTGCGCGGAATGCCGCCATAGCGCGTGCCGATCGTCTCGGCCGGCAACGCCAACAGCGCCACGACCAGCGAGGCGAGCCCGATGGCGATCAACATGGCCGGCCATTTCGGCCGCCAGCGCTTCAGGAAGACGATGGTCGCGATGGTCAGCGCCGCCACGGCGGTCGCCGCGAGGTTGATCGTGCCGGCTGCTTCGCCAAGCTCGATCAGCTTGGGCACGAACGGTCCGGGCTCCCGGCCCGGCAAGGTCAGCCCGAACAGTTCGACGATCTGGCCGGAGAAGATGATGACGGCGATGCCGGCGGTGAAGCCGACAGTGACCGGATAGGGAATGAACTTGATGTAAGTGCCGAGTCGGAGATAGCCGATAGCAAGCAGGAACACACCGGCCATCATCGTCGCCAGCAGCAGGCCGTCAACGCCGACGCGCGCCACCGTCGCCGCCACCAGCACGATGAAGGCGCCGGCCGGCCCGCCGATCTGGAAGCGGCTGCCGCCCAAGGCCGAGATGATGAAGCCGCCGACGATGGAAGTGTAGAGGCCTCGCTCCGGCGTCACGCCAGAAGCGATCGCGATCGCCATCGACAGCGGCAGCGCGACGATGGCGACAGTCAGCCCGGCGATGACGTCGGCCTTGAAATGCGGCAGGCGGTAGCCCTCCCGCCAGACGGTCACCAACTTCGGCGTGAACAGCTCGGAGAATGTCGGCTTCACCGCCTGATGCACTGCCTGACGCGCTTGATCCATGAACTGCCCCTGCAAAAGGCGGCGGGATCGTCGGCAGGACTGTCGGCGGTCGCCGTCGCGATTTATTCCGGCTCAGCCTTGGGTTCCGGCGGCATGGCGGGCTTGAGGCGCACGCCCCTGCCGCCGCGCTCGCTGGCCTGGTTCTCGCCGATCAGTTCCACCCCGGCTTCGTCGAGAGCCTGGATGACCTTCATCAGCGTATCGACCACGCCCCTGACCACGCCGCCGCTCGCCTCCATGCGCTGGATGGTGGGAAGCGAGACGCCGGCGCGCTCGGCGAGCGTCCTCTGGTCGATGCCGGCCAGCGCCCTTGCGGCGCGCATCTGCGCGGCAGTGATCATCGGCCGGAATCCCCGTCTGAGCCTGCTGACATAACGTATAATACCATTATTATCATGTTTCAAGCATCATTAATGAAGTTTTAGACGTAACCACTGCCGGCTAATATCCATTTTCTTCGGTACTCACCAAGGATTTCGGGTAGGGTGGTGCAACAGAGGCAGGGGGTACGCGGGTGAACGTTTTCAAGACCTTGGTGATATCGGCAGGCTTGCTGTCGACGGTTTTGTCGCTGACAGGCTGCGGAGGCCACCTCATCAACAGGTTGATCTGACTCAGTCAGGCTCCTCGCTCACCGCCCTACGCCGTTGCAGAAGCCTCGCCACCAACCAGCATAGCATCGCCCAGGCGAAGCCGGCACACCAGCCCGCCAGCACATCCGACGGCCAGTGGACGCCGAGATAGATGCGGCTGACGCCGACCAGCACTGTCGTCAGCACCGCCAGGAACAGCACGTAGACCTTGGTCGTCCGGCCCGGCAGGAAGCGCGCCGCCAGCGAACCGAGCGTGAGGTAGGTCACCGCCGACAGCATGGCATGGCCGCTCGGGAAGGAAAGCGACATCTCGTCGACGAGATGCGAAACCAGTTCCGGGCGTGGCCGGTCGACGCCGACTTTCAGCAGGCTCGACAGCACCTGGCCGCCCGCCACGGCAACGAACATGAGAAGCGCCGTCGCCGGGCGGCGAATCAACAGCAGATAGATGATCGTCGCCGCCGTGATCAGCACCAGAACACTGGAGCTGCCGAGACTGGTGATATCGCGCATCGCGCCTTCCAGCCATGGCGGACCGATCGGGATCGCCGGTTGACCGGCCCGGCGGAATGCAAGGAGGATTTCGGTATCGAAGGCGTGCGGCGTGGTGGCCCGTGCCACCTCCATCAATTCCTCGAACCCCCACAGCCCACCGGCGATGACCAGGCCGGCCAGCAGCACCGGGAATTCCACCCGGTTGAGCAGAGCCTTCGCGACGTTCTTCATCGGCACCGTTACATCCGCCCTTGCAGATACGGTCCAAGCGTGATCAGCGCGACTGCGGCGATCGCCAGCGCGATGCCGGCCGCCTGCAGCGCGTTGACGCGCTCGCCGAAGAACACCAGCGCAACGACGTTGACCGAAACCAGCTGGATCACCGCCGAAAGGCTGAACGATACCGACATGCCGAATTCGCGGATCAGCCGCAGCATGATCAGATTGCCCAGCGAATAGAGCGCCAGCGTCAGCAGGATCTTGCCCAGGCTGGGCGCCAGTCCCCATTGCTTGGCGGCGGTAGCCGCCAGGAGGAAGATCACCGTCGAAAAGCCGAGCTGCAGAAGTCCCGAAAAACTCAACGTCCCGTCCCCCTTCGAAGCGGCTTTCGCCTGATAGCGCCGACCTTGTTTCCGAAGCGTGCCGGTACGTCAAGCGACGTCGTTCAAACGAGGGTCTTGGCAACCGCGAGGCTGAAGCTCAATGTGCCGCAATCGCCCAGCCTGTCGATAAAAGGGCGGCAAGGGGTTCATGATTCGTATTTTTCAGAACTTGGCGCGGCGCTGGAGCGAGCTTTCCCTTGCTCTGCAATTCGTCGTTGCCGGCGGTTTTGGGCTCCTGGTCGTCATGGTGATCGTCGGGACCTGGGTGACGACGCAGATCCGGGACGGCGTCATTCGCAATTCGGCCGCCACGACGGCGCTCTATGTAGACAGCGTGATCGCGCCGCTGCTGCCCGACCTGCGCAAGAGCGAGGAGCTCAGCGCATCCGTCAAGCAGGCCCTCGACGAGACGCTCGGCCAGGGCGCGCTCGGCAAACGCCTGGCGTCCTTCAGGCTCTGGCGCCGCGACGGCACGATCCTCTATTCGAAGGACCCGGTTTTGACCGGCCGCCGCTTCGACCTGAACGACAATCTGCGTTCTGCCTTCCAGGGCAGCGTCGTTGCCCAGTTCGATACGTTCGACGAGAACGAAGACAAGGAGCGGGCCGCGGGTGTGCCGTTGCTCGAGATCTACAATCCAGTGCGCGAGCCCTGGTCCGGCGAAGTGGTCGCCGTCACCGAATTCTACGAGGTCGCTAGCGATTTCAAGGCGACCCTTGCTTCCGCCCTGCTGTCGAGCTGGCTGGTCGTGGCAGGCACCACCTTGACGGCATTCCTGCTTCTGTCGGGAATTGTCCTGCGCGGCAGCCGCATTATCGACGACCAGCGCGGGGCGCTGCGCCGCCAGGTGGCGGAGCTGCAGGGCCTGGTGACGCAGAACAGCGCCTTGCGGCATCGTGTGCAGCGGGCGTCCCGCCGCGCCACGGCGCTCAACGAAAGATATCTGCGCCGGATCGGCGCCGATCTGCATGACGGCCCTGCCCAGCTCGTGGCGCTGGCCGCGCTGCGCATGGACAGTCCGGTGTTTACCGGCGACGGCCATGGCAGCGAAGGCCGCTCGACCGAGGTCGCCATGATCCGCAAGACGCTGGAGGATGCAATGCGCGAAATACGCGGCATCTGCACCGGTCTGGTCCTGCCGCAGATAGAAACGGCGGCGGCGGCGGACGTTCTGCGGCTGGCCGTCGAGGAGCATGAGCGCCGGACGGGCACATCGGTGACGCTTACGATGCCGAAACATTTGCCGGAGCCTGGCGCTTCTGAGAAGATCAGCATTTATCGCTTCGTGCAGGAGGGGCTGAACAATGCCTACCGCCACGGACGGGGCAAGGATCAGGCGGTGCGTGCAGGCATGAAAAATGGTCGGTTTTTCGTTGAAGTATCGGACGGCGGACCGGGCTTCGATCTGGCGCGGGCAGAGGGGTTGGGCCTTGCCGGTCTCAGGGAGCGGGTTGAAAGCATTGGCGGCCAATTCGAAACACTGACAGGGCCGAAAGGCACGAAGCTGGTGATCCGTCTTTCGGTCGAGGAGCAAGCATGATCGGCGCCATCCGCATTGCCATTGTCGACGATCATCCGCTGTTCCGCGAAGGCGTGACGCGCAGCCTGTCGGAGATCGGCGGCTTCGAGATGGTCGGCGAAGGTGCGACCGCGCAGGACGCGGAGCGCATCGCCTCGACCATGCAGCCCGACATATTGCTCATCGACATTTCCATGCCGGGCGGCGGCCTGGCCGCGGTTGCCAGCATCCTTGCCGACCATCCCGCCCAAAAGATCGTCATGCTGACCGTTTCGGAGGCGAATGCCGATGTGACCAAGGCCTTGAACGCCGGGGTGCTCGGCTATGTCCTCAAAGGTGTCGGATCGCGCGCGCTTGCCGATATCCTGCGCAACGTGGCAACCGGCGAAAGCTATCTTTCGCCGATGCTGTCAGCCCGGCTGCTTTCCGATGTGCAGTCCCTGCAGCCCGCCAACGGGGTCGCGGACCGGCTGCGGCAACTCACCGGCCGGCAGACCGAAATACTGCGGCTGGTGGCGGAGGGACTGAGCAACAAGGAAATCGCCTTGCGCCTGGAGCTGCAGGAGAAGACCGTCAAGCATCACATGACGGGGGTGCTGTCGAAACTCAACGTGCGAAACCGTACTGAAGCGGCCCTCATCATGCGCGAGTTTCGCGACCGCGACAGGGACCGTTCGTAGCCATCGCGGAACGCCGCGAGACGAGGTCACCTCCGCCGGGGGCGGCGGAGGTGACGTGTGAAACTGGTCGTTGCCTGTCGACCAACTTCACAAGGCCGAAATTCAGGGGGCCGAAATTCATGGGGCCGAAATTCATGGGGCCGAAATCCAAATCGCCGAAATTCAAAGCGCCTTGAGCCGGCTGGCATCGGCCGGTGTGGCACGGCGATCGATGATCGTGCGGCCGAGCTTATCCATCATGCTGAAACGGCCGTTCTCGATCTTTTCCGTCAAGCCGTCAGGGTGCTGAACTGTAATCTTGTTGCCGTCCACGTCGACCGTGTCGCCGGTCATGGCGTTGACATGGCTTGTGCTCTGGTCGCCCTGGCCCTGGCTCTTACCCTTTCCGCTATTCCCGCCGCCGCTGTTTCCGCCATTGCCACTGTTGCCGTTGTTGCCGCCACCGTTGCCGTTGTTACCCCCACCACCGTTGCCGCCATTGCCACCGCCATTGCCGCCGCCACCGCCGTTGCCGCCCTTGTCGGCATGTGCGGTCGCGGCATCGAGTCCAGGCACGAAGCCATGGAAGACTATTTCATAGGGAGCGATGGCTAGCGCCAGGACGGCCGCCGATCCGATAGCCAGACGGCAACAACGGGCCGTGATCGATCCACGCATACTGATCTCCGTCGATTGAGCCGGCGTGCCCACCCCAACGTTGCAGTGCAACAACATCGCCGAAAGACGTGGTGGCCGGAAGCGACCCCCGACCGTTGCGTTTGTCCCCCAGGACCTTTGCAGGCGCAAGATCGGACCAAAGTCCCAGGGCGACGCGTGGAGAATCGCCCTCGCGAGTGAGCAGCAGCGGAGATACCATGTCACGAAAATGTGATCAGCCTGCCGTAAGCGGTCGAACAGGCAACAAGCTCCAGCCAAAACCAAGCCAGAGGTTCCCATGACCGAACATCGATCCCCCGACGCCCGATTCCGCACCAGCCTGCTCGAGGAAAACGAGGGCCCCGCCAACAATCCTAGCCAAAACCGCACCATGGGCGAGATCATCGCCGCGCGATTCTCGCGCCGCGGCTTCCTCAAGGGTTCGCTTGCTGTTTCGGCGATCGCCGCCACCGTCAGCCCGCTGGCCATGATCGCCGCCGACGATGCCCGTGCCGCGGAAGGTTCGGCCTTCAAATTCGACGAGCTGGAGGCCGGTATCGACGACAAGCACCACGTCGCGCCCGGCTACGACGCCGACGTTTTGCTGCGCTGGGGCGATCCGCTGTTTGTCGATTCGCCGGAATTCGACCCCACGAAGCAGTCGGCGCAAGCCCAGGCCAGGCAGTTCGGCTACAACAACGACTATGTCGGTTACATCCCGCTCGACGGCTCGGCCGAACATGGCCTGCTGGTGGTCAACCACGAATACACCAACCCGCATCTGATGTTCCCGGGCATCGTCAAGATCGTCGAGAAGGACGGCAAGAAGTCGGCCGAGGTGGCGCCGCTCTCGAAGGAGCAGGTCGATGTCGAGATGGCCGCCCATGGCGGCACCATCGTCGAGATCCGCAAGGAGGGCGGCAAATGGCGGGTGATTCGCGACGGCAAGCTCAACCGCCGCATCACCGCCAACACCGAAATGGCGTTGTCGGGCCCGGTCGCCGGCCATGACCGCGTGAAGACCAATGCCGACCCGTCCGGCGTCAAGGTGTTCGGCACCATCAACAATTGCGCCGGCGGGGTCACGCCCTGGGGCACCTATGTGATGTCCGAGGAGAACATCCATGGCTACTTCTCCGGCGAGCTGCCGGAGGGCCACAAGGAGGCCGCCAACTACAAGCGCCTCGGCATTCCGGAAGGCGCCTATGAATGGGGCGCGCACTATGACCGCTTCAACCTGGCCAAGGAGCCGAACGAGCCCAACCGCTTCGGCTGGATCGTCGAGGTCGATGTCAACGACGCGGCCTCGGTACCGCGCAAGCGCACCGCCATGGGCCGCTTCAAGCATGAGGGCGCCGAATCGATCGTCGCCAAGGATGGTCGCGTGGTCTTCTATCTCGGCGACGACGAGCGCTTCGACTATGTCTACAAGTTCGTCACCAAGGGCATGTTCAACGCCGGCGACCGCGCGGCCAACAAGGATATGCTCGACGACGGCACACTGCATGTCGCAAAATTCGCGGAGGACGGCTCGGTCGAATGGATGCCGATCGTGTTCGGCCACGGCCCGCTGACGGCGGAAAACGGTTTTGCCGGCCAGGCCGACGTGCTGATCGAGACACGCCGCGCCGCCGACCTGCTTGGCGCCACCAAGATGGACCGGCCCGAAGACATCCAGCCCAACGCCGGCAACGGCAAGGTCTATGTCATGCTGACCAACAATTCCAAGCGCAAGGCCGATCAGGTCGACGCCGCCAACCCGCGTGCCGAAAACGCTTTCGGCCACATCATCGAAATCGTCGAGGACGACGGCGACTTCGCCGCCACCAAGGGCAAGTGGGAAGTGCTGCTGAAATGCGGCGACCCGTCGGTGGCCGCCGTCGGCGCCACCTTCTCCACCGCGACGAGCGCCAATGGCTGGTTCGGCATGCCCGACAATTGCGCGGTCGATTCGGCCGGGCGCCTGTGGGTCGCCACCGACGGCCAGGGCCCGAAGGCCACCGGCCGCACGGACGGCCTGTGGGCGGTGGACACGGAAGGATCGGCGCGGGCGACCTCGAGACTGTTCTTCCGGGTGCCGATCGGCGCCGAGATGTGCGGCCCGCAGTTCGCGCCCGACGATCAGACCGCCTTCGTCGCCGTCCAGCATCCGGGTGACGGCGGCGAGGATTGGGAAGCGTTCGGCCGGCCCTCCTATTATGAGGACCTGTCAACCCGCTGGCCCGATTTCAAGCCCGACATGCCGGTGCGGCCGGCGGTGGTCGCCATCACCAAACAGGGTGGCGGCAAGATCGCCATCTGAGGTCAGGCGAGACAAAAAATGAGAGGGGCTCCGGCGATCCGGGGCCCCTCCTTTGTGCGACATCGTATTCAAGCCTCGGGAAAGATTGGAAATTTACACGTGGCGCCCTAGATCGTGATCAGGAGATCATCGCCATGCCCAAGTCGATCTACGACCGTGGCCTGCTCAAACCTGACGAAGTGGCCACCTTGCAACGTGTCTTCGACGAGGCCTGCCGCCGACGGCAAGCGCATCCCGAATCCGCCGAGGCGCGTGAATTGGCGCTCACCTTGCTGGCCCTCTACAATGCCGGCATGGTCGACGAGGAGATGCTGACCGAGGCTGTCGGTTTCCGGCGGCTGGCGCCGAAATCGGCGTGAGGCCGACGGAAAATGTTGTCCTATGCGGTCGCTCAGCGTGATGCGCCGGAGGGGCGGGATGAGCCGGCGATCCGAGCAGCTATCGCCTTGGCCAATATGCCGGCATTGGCAAAGCAGCCGCGGATGCTCGGCCGCATGCCGGTGAACCACAGGCCGGGCAGTTTCGGATCGGCCTGGCCGCCGTTGAAGAGCGGAACGCCCTTGTCGTCGAGCACGCCGAGATTGCCGACCATCCGCTCCAGCCCGGTGCGGTAGCCCGTCGCGGCAATGACGATGTCGGGAGCGATCAAGCTGCCATTGGCCAGGATGACGCCGTCGCGGGTGAACTCCCGTACCCCGGGCACCACCACGATCCTGCCCGATTTGATGGCATCGACGGCGCCATCGTCGGCGGCGATCGCGGTGTAGTCCGAGCTCAGGCGACTGGCGCCGCCGGCGGGCGCGGGTGGCATGCCGAATTTGGTGAGATCGCCGAATACCAGGCGCTGCGTCACCGCCATCACCGCATCGGCGACGCGCAGAGGCAGGCGCGCCATGAGCGGCGAGAGGCGGTGCACGGCGATCTTGCCGACGCGCTTGGGCAAAAGGGCGGGGCCGTTGCGGGCCGACAGCCAGACAGCGGCGGTATCGACACCCGCCAGATGATTGAGTGCGTCGAAGCCCGAATTGCCGGCGCCGACAACCAGAACCTTCTTGCCCGCATAGGCCTGGGCATCGCCAAAATCCGCCGAATGGATGATCCGGCCCGCGAACGCCTGCATGCCCGTCCACTGCGGCGTGAAGGGTTCCCGGTCGCGGCCGGTGGCGACAACGACATGACGCGCCAGGCGCGAGCCGGCGCCGGTGCGCACGAGCCAGTGATCGCCCCTGAACGTGATGGCCTCGACGGAAACGTCAAACTCCACCGGCAGACGGTTCGCCTCATGGAAATCGCTCATATGACGGATGACGACGTCCCGGTGCGGAAAAGCGGGGGTGCCCTTGGGATAGGCAAGGCCGGGCAGCGCCGATAGATCGCGGTGGGTGTTGAGGTGCAGCTGCTCGTGGCGCCGGCGCCAGGGCTCGGCCAGCCGGCTTTCCTTCTCCAGGATCGCCGTCGCCACGCCGGCCTTCATCAAGGCCCTCGCGACGGCCAGCCCGGCGGCGCCGGCGCCAATGACGATCGCCGGCTCGACCGTCTCCGCCTGCTCCACCATCGATCTGCTTGTCGTATCAGCCATTCACTCTCGAATCCCATTCGCCCTCGCGGCAGCCCCTGAAGGCTCGCAGGCCGCTGTAACAGTTTGATCGCGCGCAAGAACCCGAACGGCAACTCGATGCCGATTTTCGATGGTCCCGCGCCGAGGCGGCTTCGCTTCCGGAGCGTTCCACCGCCCGGCGCAAACAGCCGGTCGCGGCACCGCGTCAAAACCACGACATGGAGCGGATTACCCGCTTCTGTCCGAATACATACAACCTATATGGCATATCGGCGACATCGGCGATAATCAGGTCGCGGCAAAGTGATTGATTCGAGGTCCGGGGGCAGGCGGATCTCGTCACGGACGCGGGCATTCGAAACCGGCAACCCGATTTCGGCTTCCCTGCGGAAAATCAAGACGCCGTGGCGCGTCTTGCGTGTCGTCGGACACGTCGCGCCACGGACGGCACGCGGAATCTCGACCATGCCCTCCTTGCGGATCTATTTCGACAACATCCTCGAGGGGGCCTCGCCCAAGGTCGAGCGCCGGGCGCTGACGCATGTCGAACGGCTGGCGCTGGTGCGCCGCCATGGCGGCTTCTCGCTCGCCTATTCCACCGCCGTGCAAAGCAAGCTTTCCTATTTTGGCGATGCCGACGGTTACATCGCCTTCGGCACCAAGATGAAGCATCATTTCGCGCTCGGCGATCCGGTGGCGGCGCCGGATCGGCGGCCCGATTACATCAGACGCTTCGTCGAGAGCGCCGGCGGCCCGTGGTTCGTGCAGATCGGCGAACAGACCGCCCAGGTCCTTGCCGGCCTTGGCTACAAGATCAACCGGCTGGGCATCGACACGCGCCTTGTTCTGCCCGACCATGACTTTTCCGGCAAGCGGAACGAAACGGTGCGTTATTCCGAGCGCTGGCTGCTGAAAAAGGGCTTTTCATTCGAGGAGGACAAACGCACGATCCATCTCGACGAGATCTCCCGGCTGTCTCAAAACTGGCGCGGCGACCGCATCGTCAAGCGATGGGAGATGGGTTTCCTCAACCGACCGTTCTACGATCAGCTCGGCACCGATATGCGCCGTTTCGTGCTGCACGGTCCCGATGGCGATCTGGTCGCCCTGCTCGATTTCGATCCGATGTTCGCCGACGGCAAGGTGATCGGCTACACCACCGCCTTCAAGCGCAAGCATATCGATGCCTCGCCGCATGCCGAGATCGGCCTGACCAAATTCGCCGTCGACCGCTTTCGCGACGAGGGCATTTCGGTGGTGACGCTCGGCCTGTCGCCGCTGGTCGATATCGGCCCGAGCGGATTTTCCGAAAGCGAGTTCTGGCGCAACACCTTCCAGCGCGCCTACGATTCGCCCTGGGTCAACCGCCGCAGGTTCAACCTGCAGGGACAGGCGGCATTCAAGCGCCGCTTCCACGGCGCCGAGGAGCCGGTCTATATCGCCTTTCGCGAGGGGACCTACATCGAGATGCTGGGATTGCTGCGGCTGGTCAAGGCCATTTGAGGCCTCCCCTCACGACTTTAGGGCCGCGTCAGTTCCTCAGCCGGTAGCCGGTCCGGAAGATCCAGGCGACGATCGCGATGCAGACGGCCAGGAACACCAGCGTCATGCCGAGGCTGACGACGACCGAGACATCGGCCTTGCCGTAGAAACTCCAGCGGAAGCCGCTGATCAGGTAGACCACCGGGTTGAACAGCGTGATCGTCTTCCAGATGCCAGGCAGCATGTGGATCGAATAGAAGCTGCCGCCGAGGAAGGTCAGCGGGGTGATGATCAGCAGCGGCACCAGCTGCAGCTGCTCGAAGCTTTTCGCCCAGATGCCGATGATGAAGCCGAACAGGCTGAAGGTCACCGCCGTCAGGATCAGAAAGGCGAGCATCCAGAACGGATGTTCGATGTGCAGCGGCACGAACAGCGAGGCCGTGGCCAGGATGATCAGGCCGAGGATGATCGACTTGGTCGCGGCGCCGCCGACATAGGCGATGACGATCTCCAGGTAGGAGACCGGCGCCGACAAAAGCTCGTAGATCGAACCGACGAATTTCGGGAAATAGATGGCGAATGAGGCGTTGGAGATCGACTGCGTCAACAGCGACAGCATGATCAGTCCCGGCACGATGAAGGCGCCATAGGCGATGCCGTCGATTTCGGTGATGCGCGAGCCGATGGCGGAGCCGAAGACGACGAAATAGAGCGACGTCGAGATGACCGGCGAGATGATGCTCTGCAGCACGGTGCGGAACGCACGCGCCATCTCGACCCGGTAGATCGCCCATACCGCACGCAGGTTCATGGCTCTTGCCTCAGGAGATTGACGAAGATCTCTTCGAGCGAGCTGTTCTTGGTGTCGAGGTCGCGGAACTCGATGCCGGCGGCCTCGAGATCCCTGATCAGCGAGGCGACGCCCGGCCGGTCGCTCTGGTTGTCATAGGTATAGATGAGTTGTGTGCCGTCCGGCGACAGTTCGAGCGCGTAGCGCGAGAGCCCGCCGGGCACGTTGCCTAGCGGCGCGCGCAGCTCCAGCCTCATCTCCTTGCGGCCGAGCTTGCGCATCAGTTCGGCCTTGCCCTCGACCAGGATGATCTCGCCGCGGTTGATGACGCCGACGCGGTCGGCCATGGCCTCGGCTTCCTCGATATAGTGCGTGGTGAGGATGATGGTGACGCCGTCCTCGCGCAGCCGGCGCACCATCGCCCACATGTCCTGGCGCAGCTCGACGTCGACGCCGGCGGTCGGCTCGTCGAGGAACAGGATGCGCGGCTCGTGCGACAGCGCCTTGGCGATCATCAGCCGCCGCTTCATGCCGCCCGACAGCGTGATCGCCTTGGCGTCCTTCTTGTCCCACAGCGAAAGGTCGCGCAGCACCTTCTCGACGAAGGCCGGATTGGCCGGCTTGCCGAACAGGCCGCGGCTGTAATTGACGGTCGCCCAGACGCTCTCGAAGGCGTCGATGGTGAGTTCCTGCGGCACCAGCCCGATCATGCCGCGCGCGGCCCGATAGTCCTTGTTGATGTCATGGCCATCGACGGTGACGGTGCCCGACGAGCGGTTGACGATGCCGCAGACGATCGAGATCAGCGTCGTCTTGCCGGCGCCGTTGGGGCCGAGCAGCGCGAAGATCTCGCCGCGTTCTATGTCGAGGCTGACTTCCTTGAGCGCGGTGAAGCCGGTGGCGTAGGTCTTGGAGACCCCGGAAATGGACAATATGGAGGGCATGGTTGAAAACGGCTGCCTGAAAGAGGTGACTTGATATAGGCCTGTTGTCGCCCGGTGCAACCGCAAGTCCATGCCCTGCTGCCAGTTCTGGACATCGAAGCTCGAGGCTGGCCAGGAATGCGCCGCGTCTATCCGGAAAATTGTCCTGCGGCGTTCAGCCTCGCGGCAGGACGCCGCTTTGACCTGACCCTGCTTCGGGCCTATCCTTCGCCGGTATTGGAAGCAATCCCAGGAAAATGTGAACGGTTTTCCGTCCGGAATGCGTCGAAAAAAATAATAGCAGCCGGAGCCCGCCATGGACCCGCTCATACTGTCGCGCATGCAGTTCGGCGCGAATATTTCGTTTCATATCCTGTTTCCGACAATCACCATTGCCCTTGGCTGGGTGCTGCTGTTCTTCAAGCTGCGCTACAACGCGACCAGTGATTCCGCCTGGATGCGCGCCTATTTCACCTGGGTGAAGGTGTTCGCGCTGTCGTTTGCCATGGGCGTGGTTTCGGGCGTCACCATGAGCTTCCAGTTCGGCACCAACTGGCCGGGCTACATGCAGCATGTCGGCAACATCGCCGGGCCGCTGCTCGCCTACGAGATCCTTACCGCCTTCTTCCTCGAAGCGGCCTTTCTCGGCATCATGCTGTTCGGCTTCCGCCGCGTCTCCAACCGCATCCACACGCTGGCGACGGTGCTGGTCGCCGGCGGCACGACGCTGTCGGCGTTCTGGATCATCGCGCTCAATTCCTGGATGCAGACGCCGGCCGGCTTCGAGATGCGCGACGGCGTCGCGCACGCCGTCGACTGGTGGGCCATCGTCTTCAACCCGTCCATGCCCTACCGGCTGGTGCACATGCTGCTCGCTTCGGGGCTGACGGTGTCGTTCCTGATCGCCGGCCTGTCGGCGCTGCGCTACCTCAACGGCGACCGTTCGGAATCGATGTGGAAGGCGCTGCGCACCGGCGTCTTCACCGCGGCGATCCTGATCCCGGTCCAGATCCTGGCCGGCGACCAGCACGGGCTCAACACGCTGGAACACCAGCCGCAGAAGATCGCCGCCATGGAGGCCAACTGGAACACCGGTCCCAACGTGCCGCTGGTTTTGTTCGCGCTGCCCGACGAGGCGGCCAGGGAAAACAAGTTCGAGGTCGCGATTCCGGACGGGGCCAGCCTTATCCTGCGGCACTCGACCGCCGGCGTCGTGCCAGGGCTGAACGACTATCCTGGCAACCATCCGCCGGTCTTTCCGCTCTTCTGGAGCTTCCGCATCATGGTCGGCACCGGGCTTTTGATGCTCGCCGTCTCCTGGTCGGCCGCCTTCTTCCTCAAGCGCCGGCACGCGCTGCCAAGACCGCTCGCCATGCTGATGGTGCCGATGGCGTTGTCGGGCTGGCTGGCGACGCTGGCCGGCTGGTACACCACCGAGATCGGCCGCCAGCCCTGGCTGGTGACCGGCGTGCTGAAAACCGCCGACGCCGTCGGCCCGGTGGCCGGCAACCATGTCGCGCTGACGCTTGCCATTTATCTCCTCCTCTACGTGCTTTTGCTGATCGCCTATCTCGGCGTGCTGGTGCACCTGGCGCTGAAGGCGGCCAAGGATGGCGACACCTCGCCGCTGCCGGGGGTGATGAAGACGGCCATGTCGCAACCGGCGGCGGGAGAGTGAGCATGTCTTCATCGCAGGTCCGCGCCGCCCCTCACCTGCCTGCCGGCATCCTCTCCCCGTATAGCGACGGGGAGAGGGGCGCTGTCGTCGCCGGTTTCGCCAATCATCATCGTGGTAGCAGGAAGGGCGCCGGCGCTGCGGCCAGCCTCCTACTCCCCGTCACTATACGGGAAGAAGTGCCCGGCAGGGCGATGAGGGTCAGCGCCAACCCCGACAATCGATTTAAAACGATTGCTTCAAGCGGTAGGGCAGTGCACCCGGCCCATCGCGGCTGGGAGATATACCGATGACCTTCGACTGGCCAACCGCCCTCCCGCTGATCTTTGCCGGCCTGATGGGCCTTGCAATCCTGATCTACGTCATCCTCGACGGCTTCGACCTCGGCATCGGCATCCTGTTCGCCGCCGCCGAAGACACTGAGCAGGACACCATGATCGCCGCGATCGGCCCGTTCTGGGATGCCAACGAAACCTGGCTGGTGCTGGCCGTCGGCCTGCTGCTGGTCGCCTTTCCGCTGGCGCACGGCGTCATCCTGACGGCTCTCTACATTCCGGTCTTCGTGCTGCTGGTCGGCTTGATCCTGCGCGGCGTCGCCTTCGATTTCCGCGCCAAGGTGCCGGCGGGGAAGAAACATCGCTGGAACCGTATTTTCTTCCTGGGCTCGCTCATCGCCTCGCTGGCGCAAGGCTATATGCTGGGCGTTTACGTGCTCGGCCTCGATGTCGGACCAGGCGGCATGGCGTTTGGCGTGCTGGTGGCGTTTTGCCTGGCGGCGGCCTACGCAGCGATGGGCTCCGCCTGGGTGATCTACAAGACCCAAGGCGCGCTGCAGAAGAAGGCGGTGCTCTGGCTGCGCACCGCCCTGGTGCTGACCGCGCTCGGCATGGCCGCCGTGTCGCTGGCGACGCCGTTCGCCAGCCCGCGCATCTTCGCCAAATGGTTCGTCTGGCCTGAGATGCTCTATCTGTCGCCGCTGCCGATCGTGTCGGCGCTGCTGTTTGCCTGGCTGTGGCGGCAGACCTTCCATCTGCCGAGACCTGACGATCGCCATTCGCTGACGCCGTTCCTGACGCTGGCCGCCATCTTCGCGCTCGGTTTTGCCGGCCTGGCCTGGTCGTTCTATCCCTATGTGGTGCCCGATCGCCTGACCATCTGGCAGGCGGCGTCGGCGCCCGAAAGCCTGGCGATCATCCTGGCCGGCACCGTGGTGGTGCTGCCGGTCATCATCTTCTATTCGTTCTATGCCTACCGCGTGTTCGGCGGCAAGGCGACGGATCTGACGTATGATTGAGGCTTGTTAGAGCGGCAGGCAGGCCGGCGGGGCAGGCTGTCCCGCCGGCCTGTCGTCCTTTGTGCACCCTCGCGAGCAACTAATTGCTCGCCGACAGCACCAGCACCGGCTTTTCGCTATAAAGCGCCGGGAAAAGCGTCTTCAAATTCGCCACCTTGGGCAGGTCGTTGTAGACGATGTAGGGATAGGTCGGGTTCAGCGTCAAAAAGTCCTGGTGGTAGTTCTCGGCCGGGTAGAAGGTCTTGCCTGTCTCCAGCGTGGTGACGATCGGCTCGCCGAACACTTTGGCCTTGTCGAGCTGGGCGATGTAGCTCTGCGCGATTTTCTTCTGGGCGTCGTTCTCGGCGAAGATCGTCGAGCGGTACTGGGTGCCCGAGTCCGGACCCTGGTAGTTGAGCTGGGTCGGGTTGTGGGCGACCGAGAAATAGACCTGCAGCAGCTGGCCGTAGGTCACCTTGGACGGATCATAGGTGATCTCGACGGACTCTGCATGGCCGGTGCGGCCGGTGCCGACCGTCTCGTAGACGGCGTCGTCCTTGGCGCCGCCGGTATAGCCCGAGACCGCCTTGCTGACGCCCTTGACGTGCTGGAACACGCCCTGCACGCCCCAGAAGCAGCCGCCGGCGAAGATCGCCTTCTCGCTGCCGGTGGCGGCCTTTTCATCGATTGCCGGCGGTGGGATCTTCACGGCATCCTCGGCGGAAATGGCCGGCGTCAGCCAGAAGGCGGCGCCCGCGACGGCAAGGGCGAGTGCGGCGAGCGCGCCGCGGACAAAGCCTGTCGAACGGTTGTTGATAGTGGTCATGGTTGCAGTCCTCATGGCTTCCATTTGGGATCAGTCTATTGGATCAGCTACGGTGGCGCGATGCGTGAGTTGCGGCGGAGGCTCACATTCGCGTGCGCCTCCCGACTGTCCCCGGCTGGACAGGGAGCCGCCAGGGACAGAAGGCCAATCTCAATTGGCGGTGGCATCCGTCGCCGGCTTCATCGCGTCCGTCGCCGGTTTCATCGCATCCGTGGCGGGTTTCATGGCATTCGCGGCTGGCTTCATGGAGTTGGTGGCCATCGGGTCGGCCGGCTTCATCGCATCGGTTCCCGGCTTCATGGCGTCCGCGGCCGGCGCCATGGCGTTGGCGGCGGGCTTCATCGCATTGGTGGCATCGTCGGCATGCGCGATGCCGCCGGCAAACAGCGCCGTGGAGCACAAAGCGAGGGCGAGCGCAGGCAGCGTCAAGCGGGAGAAAGTGGTCATGGTCGGTTCCTTGGGTTTAGGGTTGTTGGCACGCCTTGTGGCGGCCGGGCTCTTGCACCGCTGCTCATGCGGCGGCGCAAATCTCTGTTTGAACAATTCCGCTCGAACGCGATCTAATTGGCGGCTGCGGCCAGGATCGGTCCGCCGCCGGGCGACTGCACCAGCACGGCGGTGCTGAGGCCGCCCGAGGCCGCCGGCAAATCGAGCGTCTTGGCGACGCCGCTCCAGCTGCCGAGTTTTGTCAGCGCATGCACGACATTGGCATGCGGCAAGGTGCGGCCGGTATTTTCGCCGCGCGCCACCGGCACCTCGACGACACCCTTGGTGTAGCGCACCAGCCAGACATCGGCGTGGCCGCCCGGAGCGGCGCCGGCGCCGATCGCGACCTTGCCGCCCTCGAGCGACAGCGACGGGCCTCCGGCCTTGGCCGTAGCCGCGATCAGATGTTCGATCTCGCCGGGCGCGGCGCCGACGACGTCGGCATGGCCGTTGACCACCACTTGCGGCGTGAACGGCCCGTCATGGCCGAGCGGCGGCTCGTAGGACACCTGGCGCTGGGTGAATTCCTGCTTGCCGAACGTGTCCTTCCAGCCGAGGTAGTCCCAGTAGGTGACGTTGAACGACAGCGCCAGCACGCCGGGGCGGTCCTTGACCTTGATGAGGTTGGCGTTGGCCGGCGGGCACGACGAGCAGCCCTGGCTGGTGAACAGCTCGACCACGGTGAGCGGTTGGGCGATGGCGCCGGCAAGCGATCCGGCGAGCGCCAGCGCGGCGAGGCCGGACAGTGCGAAAAACCTGCTTGATAGGACTGGCGACATCGGCTTGCTCCGTGGGGACGACGCCACGATGCGCCGCTCATATCCCCACTTCGCCGCGACCGACCGTTTCGTTACGGCACTCACCGGTTTGTGATTGAAGGCGCCTCTTCCCTGCGGGCGTCATTGGCGAACTCGGTCGCCGCATCCGATCTCCCCCACGCGGGGGGAGATCGTCCACGTCACTGCGTCAGTGCCGTCTCCGAGGGTCGCTTGTTGAAGTCGCATTTGCCGGTGACGTTGTAGAAGAAGTCGGCGTTGCTGACAGGCGCCGGAACCGAGTTGCCGCCGTCTTCCCAGGCCTGATAGGCTGTCGAGCCGCAAGGCACGACGCTGAAGATATCGACCATCTGGCCGGTCGCGGTCTCATTGTAGGTGATCTGGTTGGTCTGCGGATCCTTGACCCCGCTGTAGAGTCGGTTCGAGGTGGTCGGATCATTTGTCTGGAGATATTGCGGGTTCCCCGATGGCACATACATCTGCAGAGAGAGGCCACCCATCTGGCTGACGTCGATCGATGCGCCGGAGCCGTTAGCGGGGTACATCGTGTCGACACAGTAATAGGACGTGCCACTCGCATCTTTCAGGAGCGTCACGCCGTTTGGCGGGTTTTTGCCGACGGTGCAGACCTGCTTCTGCACCAGCGTGGTGACGGTCTTGCCGGTTGAATCGGTGGTGAGGACGTTGACATTGGTGGTGCCATAGCCCTTCGGGTCCCCGGTGTTCCCATAGGTGTAGTCGATCGTCATCAGCGGCTTGGCCGTCGTCGCGCCGAATTGCGTGCCGTAGAGCGTCATCTTCTTGTTCCAGTAACCCGACACCCCGGAGACCTTGAAGGTGGCATTCACCAGTGCCGGCGGCTTGTTGACCGCCGCGCCGACGGCGATCGGTACGGTGTTGATCCTGGCAATCGACATGAAAACGGTCGGCATGGCGAAGCTTGCCGTGGCCTGCGCCGTGGTGGCGGTGGTGGTGTTGCCAGCCACGAAGTTGGTCAGCGTCGCGGTGCCCTGCCCGCCATTGGCGGCGAAGGAATCCTGCAACAGCGTCTGGCGTTGCGCCAGCGTCGACGTGGTGTCCATGGTGGTGATCGTCAGGATCGCGGCATCAAGCGCCTGCTGCTGGTTGGATTTGGTCTGGACCGCGCCGGTATAGTCGACCGAGAAGCCGATGACCGCGATCAGCGGCATCAGCATCACCAGGAAGAGCGGCATCATCGACCCGCTGCGGGAGCGGGCAAACCCGCGCAAAACCCTGAACATTTCAAACCCCCGACAGACAATAGCGAGCGTGCAATTACCACGCAGCCGCCAAACCAAGCTCTAATGTGATCGATCAAAGTTTATGCATTCCTCCCTCGAGGGCCGGTTTTTCCGATTCTTTTGCCGATCTCACCGCTTTGTGAGTGGTAAGGTAGCCCTTGGGCGCCAAGCCTTGCCGCCGCTTGCCGCCCCTGCTAAAGCGCGCGGCATGAGCACGCCCCTCGACCACATCCGCAATTTTTCCATCGTCGCCCATATCGACCATGGCAAATCCACGCTTGCCGACCGCCTGATCCAGTCGACCGGCGGGCTGGAGCTGCGCGACATGAAGGAGCAGGTGCTGGACTCGATGGACATCGAGCGCGAGCGCGGCATCACCATCAAGGCGCAGACGGTGCGGCTGAAGTACCGCGCCAACAATGGCGAGGACTATATCCTCAACCTCATCGACACGCCCGGCCATGTCGACTTCGCCTATGAAGTGTCGCGGTCGCTCGCCGCCTGCGAGGGTTCGCTGCTGGTGGTCGACGCTTCGCAAGGCGTCGAGGCGCAGACGCTCGCCAATGTCTACCAGGCCATCGACAACAACCACGAGATCGTCGTGGTGCTGAGCAAGGTCGACCTGCCGGCCGCCGAGCCCGAACGCATCCGCGAGCAAGTCGAGGAGGTGATCGGCATCGACGCCTCCAATGCCGTGCTGATCTCGGCCAAGACCGGCCTCGGCATTCCCGATGTGCTGGAAGCCATCGTCCACCAATTGCCGCCGCCGCGCGAGGGCGATGCATCAGCACCCTTGAAGGCGATGCTGGTCGACAGCTGGTACGACGCCTATCTCGGCGTCATCGTGCTGGTGCGCATCATCGACGGCGTGCTGAAGAAGGGCCAGACCATCCGCATGATGGGCACCGGCGCCAAGTACCTGGTCGAGCGCACCGGCGTGTTCACGCCCGCCCGCATCAATGTCGACGAGCTCGGCCCCGGCGAGTTCGGGTTCTTCACCGGCTCGATCAAGGAAGTGGCCGACACCCGCGTCGGCGACACCATAACCGAGGACAAGCGCCAGACCGCGCACGCGCTGCCCGGCTTCAAGCCGGCGCAGCCGGTGGTGTTCTGCGGCCTGTTCCCGGTCGACGCCGCCGATTTCGAGGACCTGCGCGCCGCCGTCGGCAAGCTGCGCCTCAACGACGCGTCCTTCTCCTATGAAATGGAAACCTCCGCCGCGCTTGGCTTCGGCTATCGCTGCGGCTTCTTGGGTCTCTTGCATCTCGAAATCATCCAGGAACGGCTGGAGCGCGAGTTCAACCTCGACCTCATCGCCACCGCGCCATCAGTTGTCTACCGGCTGCTTCTCAACGATGGCTCGGTCAAGGAGTTGCACAACCCCGCCGACATGCCCGACGTGGTGAAAATCGCCGCCATCGAGGAGCCGTGGATCCGCGCCACCATATTGACGCCCGACGACTACCTCGGCGGCATCCTGAAACTTTGCCAGGACCGGCGCGGCATCCAGGCCGACCTCTCCTATGTCGGCAAACGCGCCATGCTGACTTACGACCTGCCGCTCAACGAAGTCGTCTTCGACTTCTACGACCGGCTGAAGTCGATCTCGAAAGGCTACGCCTCGTTCGACTATCACCTGACCGACTATCGCGAGGGCGACCTGGTGAAGATGTCGATCCTGGTCAATGAGGAGCCGGTCGACGCGCTGTCCATGCTGGTGCACCGCACGGCGGCCGAAAAGCGTGGAAGACAGATGTGCGAGAAGCTGAAGGAGCTGATCCCGCACCATCTCTTCAAGATCCCGATCCAAGCCGCCATCGGCGGCAAGGTCATCGCCCGCGAAACCATCTCCGCCCTGCGCAAGGACGTGACCGCCAAATGCTACGGCGGCGACGTGTCCCGCAAACGCAAGCTGCTGGACAAGCAGAAAGAGGGCAAGAAGCGGATGCGGCAGTTCGGCAAGGTGGATATCCCGCAGGAGGCGTTTATCCAGGCGCTGAAGATGGGAGATTGAGAAGTCAAACGGTTCTTGATATGTTCTGGATGAGAAGAGCCACACCGCCCGGAAGGTCTCCAACCTTATCTTTACGGCCATCCTCTGCTGGTGGTTGGCTTGGTAGGGCTAGGTGTTTGGGCTATGCGCGATGCGCGGTTGGCCTTCATACAAATTCATTGGCAAATTCGGCTGGTATCACGCATGCTCGCCAAAGTGATTTGCGTTTACCAGTTAGGCGATAAGCGCAGGAGGTATCAATGACTGAAGCACTGAAAAAACTGATTGAAGCTACCAAGACGCTCGATCAGACAAAAACCGATAAGGAACAGCAACGCCGAAGCTTTGCTTATGGTAATACGAAGTTCGAGAACGATAGAATAACTCGTGAAATGGTCGATAAGCAGGCGGAACTTTTGAGCAAAAGTGCTAAGGGTTAATTGTCGGCTGAAGGTCATTATAGTGGTCGATTCCACACAACGTCACAGCCGAGCATTTGAAGCTGAGCTGATATCGGACCCGGAGCTTAAGGCGGAGGCTGAGGCCAGGAATGGCCTGAGGCAGTATGATTACGGCATCCAGACGGTTTATCAGGCGCTTGACCGCGGCAGCTTCAAGCTCCGACCGTCTCTGATACTTGCCTTGCAGCGAGAAGCGCTGGCTGGAATTAGCGCATATGCGGGTAATTTTCGGCCCGCAGGCGTTGAAATAGTTGGCAGTAAACACAAACCGGCTGAAGCTCACCTTGTGCCAGAACTAATTGAAGAGCTTTGTGACTACGTCAACGAGAATTGGGACAAGACAACGGCTATACATCTCGCAGCATACATAATGTGGCGACTTAATTGGGTGCATCCTTTTGCCGATGGTAACGGTCGGACATCCCGTATATTGTCCTATGTTGTTTTGTGTATAAAGGCGGAGAGCGTGTTTCCCGGAACACCAACCATTCCGGAACAGATAGTAGAGAACAGAAATCCGTACTTCGATGCATTGGATGCGGCGGACGCTGCCTCCAAAGAGGGGCGTATCGATCTTTCTCAGATGGAAGAATTGCTGTCTGGAATGTTGGCGCGGCAGCTAACAAACGCTTATGAAAAGGCTGGTGGTCGAGCTTAGAGTTCGCTCGGCTAACGGCTGCCCTCATCCTTCCTTCCCTTTCGCTTAACTCTCACTACGTCGCCTCTCTCTGTGGTGCCTTCGGCCTTGCCGGCACCTTCGTCGCCGGCGCGCCGTTGCGCGAAACCCTTTGGGCGATCGATGGCGTAGCCCTCGTCGTGGCCGCAGCACTTCTGAGCATGAAATACCAGCGTCTCGGCAATGATTGCGTGGCGGCAGGGTTCCTGACCTTCCTGGCTGGCGAGAGTCTGCTTTAGGCCGGCAATGCGGCGGGGCTGGAGGCGAGCGTGCCTTCCTATGTCGGCGGCATCTCGCTGTGGGCGGCGGCGCTGATGCTGATCAGCGTGCCCAATACCTTCGCGGTATGGATGCGGTTCACCGCCTTCATCGCTGCCGCGCTGTTCCTGGCCTCGGTGGGCATGGTGCTGTGGGGTACGCCCTTGCTGCCGACCTCGGCGCCGCTGCCGGCGGCAGGCTATCCCTTCCTGGTGGCGACCTTTGCCGGTTGGATCTGGACGTTGGTGAAGCTGGCGCGGTGAGCGGGACCGCCTTGTCTCCATGCGTCGGCGCCGCCCCTCACCTGCCTGCCGGCATCCTCTCCCCGCGGGGCGAGGGACGCTGTCGTGGCGGCTTTCGCCAATCGCCACCGCTTGCACAAAAGGCGCCGGCCTTGCTGCCAGCCCCTCTCGCCCGTTTACGGGGAGAGATGTCCGGCAGGACAGTGAGGGGCGGCGCCGACCTTGGCGATAGGAACAGTCCGCCTGAACCATGGCCGGCCCGTATTGACATCAGGTCCACGCATTGGACGCGGGCCGATTGGGGGATTATCCGTGAAAAAGATCTATGCAAAACCGACGCTGAGCAAGCGCGAGACGCTTTCGGCCGTGACGGCTGTCGCGGTCCAGTGTCGGTCTGCCTGCGCTAAAGACGTTTTCTGGGAACGGGCAGGCCTGCTGCCGCCGCTCGCGTTCCCGCGACAAATCCCAGCAGGGTTGGTACGAATTCATACCAACCATCCGGCTCGGTTGATCGCGCGGCGCGGGGCCGGTACACAAATCTGGCGGCGGACCTTCATCAGGTCGCTAGTGGCCGGCGCGGGGCTCAGGCAATTGTCTCACAGGCATCGCGCCGGCCATCTTTCCCGAACGATATGAGTGTGGACCAAAGGCGCTCCACATCGCCAGGAGGTCCCGGTTTGACCTTCGCCAGTTGGATCTGAACGCTGCTGGGGACCGGGCTGGTACGTCGAGATCATCCCCCGTCCGCGACAGGAAGAACAGCGTCGGCGCGACGTCCAAGATTGGCGCCGCGCCCGCGTCAGCTTTCAATCCAGACCTTCTCGAAATGCTGCTCCAGCGCCTGGTGCTGTTCGCAGCCTTCGATGCCCTTGCGGTAGGTCCGGTAGACGGAGCGCCAGTAGGGCTGGATGATGATGCCTGAGTCGCGCAGATTCTTCTCGATCTTGGCCATGATCTCCTTGCGCGCCTTGGGGTCGGGCATGGCGAGCGCCTTGTCGAGCAGCTCGTCGAACTCCTTCGAGGCATAGGCGCTTTCGTTCCAGGCGGCGCCCGACTTGTAAGCCAGCGCCAGCACCTGGACGCCGAGCGGGCGGCCGAGCCATTCGGTGCACGAGAAGGGATATTTGCTCCAGTCGTTCCAGAAGGTGGCGGCGGGCAACACGGTGCGCTTGATCTTGAGACCCGCCTCGCGCATCTGCGCCGATATGGCGTCGCCGGTGCTCTTCTGCCATTCGACGTCGACCGAGATGAGGTCGTACTCATGGTCGGCCTTGCCGCTATCGGCCAGCAGCTTCTTCGCCGCCTCCATATCGCGCTTGGCCGGGCCGATATCGGCATATTCGGGGTGCATGGGGCCGACATGGTGGTTGTCGGCGGGCTTGCCGCGGCCGTCGAGGCCGAGCTTCAGCACGGCGGAATTGTCGACGGCGAGCTGCGCGGCGCGGCGCACCTTGATGTCGTCATAGGGCGGATTGGCGACATTGAAGCGGGCGACGATGGTCGAGCCGGTGGCGATCTCGGAATTCTTCAGCCCCATCTTGTCGGTCTGCGAGACGGCGTCGGAAGCGGTTTCGTGGTCGGTGTCGATCTCGCCGGATTCGAACGCCGACAGCATGGCGTTGGGGTCGGAGCCGTAGTCGATCCACTGGATGCCATCCAGATAGAACTCGCCCTTCCACCAGGGCTTGTCCCTGCGCTTGACCTCCGCTCCCGTCTCGGCGTCCCATTTCACCAGTTCGCACGGGCCGGTGGTGATCGCCAGCGCCTTCATCGGATCGCCGTCGCCATCATAGGAGCGGTGCATGATCAGCGCCGGATAGTCGGCCATGCCGGCGATCAGCGAAATGTCCGGCTTCGGCAGATTGAGCTTGATCGTGTAGTCGTCGAGCTTCTCGATGCCGCCATCGACCACCTTCTTGGTGTCGGCATTGACCAGCGCGCCCATCCGCGCGGCGACCGAGTTGCCGGCAACGCCGGCCTCGCACCAGCGGGTGAGGTTGTGGATCACGTCGTCGGCGTTGAAGGCGTCGCCGTTCGACCAGGTGATGCCCTTGCGCACATGCAGCGTCAGCGTTTTGGCGTCATCGCTCATCTCCCATTTTTCGAGCAGCCAGGGCTCGAAGGAGAAGTCGGTGTTCCAGCGCACCAAATATTCGTTGCAGTGGCGCGCGACGTTGGACATTTCGACGCCGTCGAAGGTGCGCGGGTCCTTGAACCCCTTGACGTTCATGGCGACGCGCAGCACGCCGCCCTTCTTCGGCTCGGTTGCGCGGGCAGGCGTCGGGGCAATGCCGCCCAGCGCAAAAGCGCCGGCGGCGCTGACGCCGAGGCCGGCCATCAGCGCCAGATATTCGCGACGGCTGATGCCGCCCGCCTTGAAATCGGCGGCGACAGGTTTGGCGCGCGGGTGAAGTTTGCGGTCGGTCAGCATGAATTTCATCGTCGTTCCCTTTGTCGTTGGTGCATGCCCAAAAGTGCCCAGCAGCTTTAGGACGAGGCATGCACGGAAACAGGCTGCGCCCCGGCGGACAAGCCGACGCGGCGCCGCTGCGACCGCCGGTGCGCCATTGCCTGAGAGGGAATGATAGGGCTGGGTGACGTGGCGGAATGTTCTGGAATCCGCAGGACTTGTGCGGAGCTCCGCAGGGACCGTTGCCTTCGTCATCCTCGGGTCTGCGCCGCGTCGCCGCGCTCCTTGCTCCGCCCGTCACGACGAAGCGATGGCGGCGCCCAACAAAAAACCCGGCAAGAGGCCGGGTTTTTCAAGCGATGCCTGTCAGCCGCGGATCAGCTCACCTGGACCTTTGACGCGGCCTGGTCCTCGGCCAGCTTCTGCTGGAACATCTGCGCGAAGTCGATCGGGTCGAGCATCAGCGGCGGGAAGCCGCCATTGCGCGTCGCCTCGGCGATGATCTGGCGGGCGAAGGGGAACAAAAGGCGCGGGCATTCGATGAACAGGATCGGCAGCATGTGCTCCTGCGGGAAGCCCGAAATGGCAAAGACGCCGCCATAAACCAGCTCGACGTTGAACAGCACTTCCTGGTCGAAGGAAGCCTTGGCGTTCAGCGTCAGATTGACGTCGAACTGCTTGTCGGAAAGCGGGTTGGCGTTGACGTTGACATTGATGGCGATGCCGGGGGCCTTGTCGCGGCCGCGCAGCGAGTTCGGCGCGCCGGGGCTTTCGAAGGACAGGTCCTTCACATACTGGGCCAGCACGTTGAGCGATGGCTGCGCCGCGTTGCCGTTGCCGTTGGCGCCGACCGGCGCGTCATCATTGCTGGCCATGAGCCTTATCCTTTTCCCCTGGGCAGTCTCGCTCACCGAATTGAATCGGGGCTGACCGAATTGAAATCGGGCGTTCGCTACCATGGCCGGCATGACAAGACAAGGTTTGCCGCCCGGTGGTTCCGAGGCAATCGACGCGGACGCTTTGTGACGGGAAGATCATCGCCGAGGGCAGTGCCGCCCCTCACCTGCCTGCCGGCATCCTCTCCCCTTATAGTGACGGGGAGAGGGGTGCTGTCATCGGCGCTTTCGCCAATCGCCAACGTTGCAGGATTGAGCGCCAGCGCCGCCCCAATCAGCCCTTTCTCCCCGTCACTATACGGGGAGAAATGTCCGGCGGGACAATGCGGCGCCGGCCTCGACAAAACAGACCGGAACGCCGCGGCCGCGAGCTAGTCGTCCTTCAGCCGCCGCCACGGCGAATTGTGGTCCGGGCCGCGCTTCAGGTCGTCCTCGCGCGAATAGTCGCCGTCGTCGAGGTCGATGACCTTGTCGCGCTGCCGGCGGAAGCCGCCGGTGGAGAAATTGCTGGCCACGACGATGCGGCCCTTCAGCTTGCTCCAGGCAAGGTCGCGCACCGGCGGCAGGAACAGGAGCAGGCCGACAATGTCCGTGATGAAACCGGGAATGATCAGCAGGATCGCCGCCACCACGATCATGGCGCCATGGGCGAGCTGGCCGCTGGGGTCGCGGCCGGCGGCCATCTCGGTGCGGATACGGGTCATGACGCCGAAACCCTGGTGGCGCAGCAAAAGCACGCCGGCGAAGCTCGAGGCCAGCACCAGGCCGACCGTCGCCAGCGCGCCGACCTCACGGCCGACGACGACGAAACCGGCGATTTCCAGCAGCGGAAGCGCCAGGAGAAAGAGGGGAAGCAGCGAAATGCGCAAGTCTTTACCGATCATTCGATTGTTTTGTCCCCCTGGCGGCCAATCGCCGCTGGCACGGAGGCTGTTAGATAGGTATGCCTGCCTTTGATTTGAATGATTGCGCCTTGCGTTCTATATGCTTTGAATGGTGAACGCTATGCGACCGCGGCCTTCGGCTGGACGGTCCGGCCTAGAGGCAGGGATTGATTGGCGGAAAATATGGGCTTCTTCGACTTCGGCACGATTTTCTTCCTGATCGCGGCGGTGGTGATCTTCTTCCAACTGCGCAACGTGCTGGGCCGCCGGACCGGTAGCGAGCGGCCGCCTTTCGACCCCTACACGGCGGCGCGCACCGACAAGGACGCCACGCAGAAGCCCGAGAACGTCGTTTCGCTGCCGCGCAAGCGGGCGCCTGGCGAGCCGGCGGCGGCCGACACCTATACGGCCATCGACGCCTTCGCCAAGCCCGGCACCGATCTCAACAAGGGCTTGCGCGCGATCAAGGACAACGACTCCTCCTTCGACCCCAAGGGGTTCGTCGACGGCGCCAAGATGGCCTATGAGATGATCGTCATGGCCTTTGCCGACGGCGACCGCAAAACGCTGAAGAACCTTCTGTCCCGCGAGGTCTATGACGGCTTCGTCGCCGCGATCGGCGAGCGCGAGGCCAAGTCGGAGAAGATCCAGTCCTCCTTCGTCGGCATCGACAAGGCCGACATCGTCTCGGCCGAGATGAAGGGCGGCGAGGCGCATGTGACGCTGCGCATCATCAGCGAGCTGATCTCGGCGACGCGCGACCAGGCCGGTACGGTCATCGACGGCGATCCCGAGACGGTGGCCGAGGTCAAGGATGTCTGGACCTTCGCCCGCGACACACGCTCGCGCGATCCGAACTGGAAGCTCGTCGCCACCGAAGAAGAAGACTGAGTCCGAAAAAGGCAGGCTCCGGTGTCGCTGTCGCCTCTCCTTGTAGAAAGGTCCTTCGGCGGCCTGCCCGGCTGGGGCGACGACGACCACCTGCCGGCCTTCGCTGCTTTTGCCCGGTCCGCCTTCCATGTGCCGGTAAAACCCTATCGCAGCGGTGCGCTCGGCGTCGATTTCGGCGCCTTCGCAGGGGCCTATGCGCAAGCACGCGAAGCCCCTGCCGCCAGTTCGTCCGAAGCGCGTGCCTTCTTCGAGCGCCATTTCGTGCCCATGCTGGTGCGGCCGGACACCGGCGCCGGTCTCGTCACCGGTTTCTACGAGCCGCAAGTCGAGGCATCGCCGGTACGGACGGAGCGTTTCTGCGTGCCGCTGCTGTCGCGTCCGGCCAATCTCATTGACGTGGACGACGCCAACCGGCCCGCCGGGATGGATCCTTACCTCGCCTTCGCGCGCCGGACCGCCGACGGGCTGGCCGAATATCCCGACCGTGGCGCGATCGAGCGCGGCGCGCTCGCCGGCCAGGGGCTGGAGATCGCCTGGCTGGCCGACAAGGTCGATGCCTTCTTCATCCATGTCCAAGGCGCGGCGCGGCTTGTCATGACGGACGGGCGGCTTAGCCGCGTCACCTACGCCGCCAAGTCAGGCCAGCGCTTTACTGGCCCCGGCAAAATCCTGAGCGGGCTCGGTGAAATCCCGCTGGCGCAGGTGACGATGCAGTCGATCCGCGCCTGGTTCAAGGCGCATCCGGAGCGGGTCGACGAGATCCTGTGGCAGAACCGCTCCTACATCTTCTTCCGCGAGGCTGCAGTGGAAGATGCCGCGCTCGGTCCGATCGCCGCCGCCAAGGTGCCGCTGACGCCGGGCCGCTCGATGGCCGTCGACCGGCTGCTGCACACATTCGGCACGCCCTTTTACATCGACGCGCCGACGCTCACCGCCTTCGATGAAAGGCCGTTCCGGCGGCTGATGATCGCGCAGGACACCGGCTCGGCCATAACAGGGCCGGCGCGGGGCGACCTGTTCGCCGGCTCGGGCGATGCCGCCGGCGAGATCGCCGGCGTGGTGCGCAACGCCGCCGATTTTTATGCGCTGGTGCCGCGCGCGCTGGCCGGGGGCGCGAGATGAGCAAGCGCGGGGATAAGCTCAGCGACGACGATCGGGTGCTGTGGAACCTGGTGGCGCGCACCGCCAAGCCGCTCAAAGGCCGCGCCGCCGTCGACATTCCGGACATGGCCGTCGATGCCAGGCCGACGCCGGCGCAGCCGGTCCAGCCTTCCGCCAACGCGCCGGGCACGGTAAAGCCGAAGATCCAGCATGTCACGCACCGCCTCGACGAGCCGACGCTGGACAAGCTGCAAAAAGGCCGGCTGCCGATCGAGGGCCGCGTCGACCTGCATGGCATGACGCAGGACGAGGCCTATTCGCTGCTGTTCTCATTCCTGCACCGGGCGCATGCCGGCGGCGTCCGCTATGTGCTGGTCATCACCGGCAAGGGGTCTTCCTCGGGCGGCGATGGCATCTTGCGGCGCGCCGTGCCGGCCTGGCTGTCGACACCGGCGTTCCGGCCGCTGGTTTCCAGTCACGACCATGCCGCCCGCAACCATGGCGGCTCGGGCGCGCTTTATATCAGGTTGCGGCGGGCGCGCTCATGACGCCGTTCGGCGAGCGGCTGCGGGCGCTGCGCGCCGAGCGCGGCGTCAGCCAGAAGGACATGGCGGCGGCGATCGGCGTCAGCGCCGCCTATCTCTCGGCACTGGAGCACGGCAGGCGCGGCGCGCCGACCTGGACGCTGATCCAGAAGATCATCGGTTATTTCAACGTCATATGGGACGATGCGGAGGAGCTGGCGCGGCTGGCCGAAACCTCGCATCCGCGGGTGAAACTCGATACGTCGGGTCTTTCCCCCACCGCCACCGAACTTGCCAATCTTCTGGCCGAGACCATCGAGAAACTCGATGAGGCCGAGCTTCTGCGCATTACCGCTTCGATCCGCGCGGCGCTGGGCCGGCGGTCTTAGCTTGACGGCGCCCGTCGGCGAGCAGCAGGCGGGCGCCGTGCTGAGATCAATTCTTGCCGGCTGTGCTGCCGCCATTGCCGCCACGACCATGGTCGCCATGACCCTGGCCCCCATTTCCACCGCCCAGGCAGTCCGAAGCGCCGGCCTCGCCGCAACAGCGGCCGGCCCACAAATCGTTGAGGTTGGTGTTGGCGCAGCTTGGAATGGTCTGCCCGGCCAGAGCGGATCCGGTCAGCGCCGCAACGGCAGCCGCGGCGAGGAGAGTATTGCGCAGAAAAGCAGTCATTTGAAATCTCCATGATTTGGGTTTCTATCGTTCACGGCTATGTGTCGCCGGGCGAACGGAAATGGTTCACGCAGGGATGAAAGATTTACTGGAAGGCGACGCGAGACGCGCGATCGGCAATGTTAGCGCCGCCCCTCATCTAACGGCATCTTCTCCCCGGAGAAGGCGAGAAGGGGCAACCTCGCCACCCTTCTTGCACTACTAACAATTGGCAAAACCGTTGATGACGGCACATTTCTCCCCGTCACGGGGAGAAATGCCCGGCAGGGTAATGACGGGCGGCGCCGGCCATCGCAAGGAAAAAGCGGGAAGACACTTTCGGCACGAGAGCTGCGCGGTTCGAACCCGCGGCGCTCTTTGCTACTGCACCGAGCCGACCAGGACCTGCTGGCCGCCGCGGATCGAGACCCAGCGGCCGGTGTTGTCGATCGCCTGCCGCTTGAGGAAGCGGTAGCCGGTCTGGTCCCAGGACTTGACCTTGTCGGTCAGATTGTCGAGCACATAGTCGCCGCCGTCGGTGCGCACCGTCAGCACGGCGTGGCCTTCACCGTCGGGCTTGCGGACCACGGTTATCAGGAGGTCGGCGAGCGACATGCCCATGCGGGACAGCTGGCGCCGCTTCTCCAGCACGTAGTCCTCGCAGTCGCCGACGCCCTTGTCCGGATAGGCCCAGACCTCGTCCTTGCCGTAAATGTCCATGTCGCTCATCGGCTTTACGGCGGCATTGACCCTGGCGGTAACGTTGACCAGCTTGCGCATCAACCCCTCGGTCAGGACCGCCGGCGCGAGATTGGCCGGGCGGATCGAGCATTCGCCCGGACGCTGCTTGCAGAAATCGTAGTGGCCGATCGGCTGCGAGGTGAGGCCCCCGGTCGCCATGGCGCCCGAAGCCCAGGCCGGTGCCATCCAGCCCCCCGTTAACGCCAGCCCTGCTGCCGCGCATACGCGCAGCCTTCGCATGGTTGAGGAATTCATTGTCCCCGCTCGCCCTGTTGTTAACGAAACGTTAAGGGCGATTTACACTCCGTGTCAATTACGACGTCGGCCTCATTTACGGCATGGTTACCAGCAGGGAGACGCAGCGGCCCTTGTGCAACAGAATCGGACCCGCGGCCGGTTCCGTTTGCAAACCGCCTACCGCTTGGCGGTGCGGACCAGCTTCGGCTTCACCGGGACGCGGTTCTGGCGGCCATAGCTGGTGATGAAGTCGACGATGCGCGGCACGATTTCGGAGCGGAAGCGCGAGCCGTTGAAGACGCCGTAATGGCCGACTGCCGGCTGCATGTAGTGCGCCTTCTTGTCGCCGGGGATGTTGACGCACAAATCCTGCGCCGCCTTGGTCTGGCCAAGACCCGAAATGTCGTCGTTCTCGCCCTCGACCGTGAACAGGGCAACGTTGCGTATGACGGACGGATCGATCCTGGTGCCGCGATGCGTCATCTCGCCCTTGGGCAGCGCATGGCGCACGAAGACCGTGTCGACCGTCTGCAGATAGAACTCCGCCGTCAGGTCCATCACCGCCAGATATTCGTCATAGAAGTCGCGGTGCTTTTCGGCGTTGTCGCCATCGTGCTTCACAAGGTTCATGAAGAATTCCTTGTGGGCGATGATGTGGCGGTCGAGGTTCATGCTCATGAAGCCGGAAAGCTGCAGGAAACCGGGATAGACCTCGCGGCCGAAGCCCGGCACTGGCCAGGGCGCGCGCATGACGACATTGTCGCGGAACCAGTCGATGCCCTTTTCCTTGGCCAGCAGGTTGACGGCGGTCGGGTTGCGGCGGGTGTCGATCGGTCCGCCCATCAGGGTCATCGTCGAAGGCACGAACGGGTCGCCCTTCGCTTCCATCAGCGCCACGGCCGCAAGCACCGGCACGGAAGGCTGGCACACGGCCATCACATGCGTGTCGGGACCCAGCGTGTGCAGCATGTCGATGACGTAGTCGATATAATCGTCGAGATCGAAGCTGCCATCGGCCAGCGGGACCATGCGGGCGTCGACCCAGTCGGTGATATGGACGTCGGCATAGGGCAGCATCGCCTCGACCGTGCCGCGCAGCAGCGTGGCATAGTGGCCCGACATCGGCGCCACGATCAAAAGCTTCGGGTCGGCCTTGCGCCCGGCAGGAACGGCGCGCTCGAACCGGATGAGATTGCAGAACGGCTTCGACCAGACTGTCTTTTCGGTGACCGCGACGCTCGTCCAGTCGACCACCGTCTTGGCTAGGCCGAATTGCGGCTTGCCGTAGCGGCGCGTGGTGCGCTCGAACAGCTCGGCGCCCGCGGCGATCGAACGGCCCCAGGGCGTATGCGAAACCGGGTTGAGCGGGTTGGAGTAGAACAACCGGACCGCGTCGGCATAGAGCCGCGCCGGCTGCAGGGCGGCGTGGTTCATTTCGTAGAGCTGGTAGAACATACGTTACCCCGCGACCGAAGGGACGACGATCAGCGCCGTGCCCAGATGTCTCGCGGGAACGTTAACAACTAATTGCTGCGATGCAATACGTCACGTGGCGTGACCAATGCTTCTTTCGTTGAAAGCCTTTAAAACCGGGCACGGCCGGCCCAGCCGGCTCAATGTGCAGTGCCGAAATGTGTACGATATGTGTCGCCTGCACCCGACCATGATCCCGAAAGTTCCCGGTTGCTCCGCTGATCCGCGGTCGGCAAGAGATCATGGTCAGGAGACGATCAAATCAGACGCGCGCCATGCAGACGGAAGTCTGTCCGGAGCCGACGAAGCCGAGCTGGCCGGCGGCGCCTTTCGACAGGTCGAGCACCCGGCCCTTGATGAAGGGCCCGCGATCGTTGATGCGCACGACGACGCTGCGGCCGTTGTTCTTGTTGGTGACCCGCAATTTGGTGCCGAAAGGCAGGGTGCGGTGGGCGGCGGTCATCGCCGAGGGGTTCATGCGCTCGCCCGATGCGGTCCTCGAGTGCAGCGCGTACCAGGAAGCGCGGCCACACTGACCGGCGGCGGCGGTTGCCGAAGTGGCGGAAGCGCCTACCATCAGGCCAGCAGCGATCGTTACCGCGACAAGCGCGGTCTGTTTCGTGGTCTTCATATTTGGGGGATGGCTCCGTTTTTGACAGACCCAAGCCGTTAGGTGGGAAATAAGGCAGGAAATGCGGCAGTGATCTGGCGGTTCCATGGCAAGATCACACGTTTGGAGTCGGGGGGTAACAGTTTGTCAGGGATTTTCGGACCGGACTTCATCAGTTATCGATGATGTTCGTGCCGATATCCGAGATCCGTTTGACAAGATCCGGGATTAATCTCCAAGTAGAAACCGCTGGGATCGAGCCACTTCCTCTGGCTCTTTCATCGCGGCTATGGCGCCGCTGTCGATCGACTGGGAAAGCGAGATCCGACAATGAAACTGACCAAGAATCTGCTGGCGTTGATTGTACTCGCGATCGGTGCGTTGTGGTCGCTGCAAGGCATCGGCGTGGTCGGCGGCAGCTTCATGACCGGCCAATCGCAATGGCTCTATATTGGCCTCGCCGCTATGCTGGCCGGCCTGGCGGGACTGGTATGGGCGAACCGTAGGCAGGGTTGAGGTTCGAGCAAACGCGCCCGGTGCTGAGCGCGCCGGCCGTGACCGCGTTCACTGCGACCAGTACTGCCAGGCCCAGTAAAAACTCTCGTCGCGCGGTGGCAGGCGATCGCGCCCGGCGCGAAGATGGACCGGCGCCGGCGAGTGCGGGCTGTCCTCACTTGCCGCGTTCTCATCGGAAGCAAGGCCGAGCAGCCAGGCGCCGACATGGGCAAACAACACCGCGGTGGAATGGGTCATCGTCATTCTCCTTTTCCGATCATTCCCGCCCCGCCCATGGGACCAGCACGCGCTCGATGCGGCGGATGGTGAATTCGAGCACGAAGGCGATGGCCGCGATCACCAAGATGCCCATGATCACCACGTCGGTGACGAGAAACTGGGCCGCCGACTGGATCATGAAGCCAAGCCCGCGCGTCGCCGCCACCAGCTCGGCCGCGACCAGTGTCGACCAACCGGCGCCGAGCGCGATGCGCAGGCCGGTCAGGATCGAGGGCAGGGCGCTGGGCAGGATCACGTGGCGGACCACTTGGCGCCGAGTCGCACCAAGCGAACGCGCGGCGTTGATGCGCTCCCGCGAGACGCCGCGGACGCCCGAGGCGGTCGACAGGGCGACCGGCGCCAGCATGGCGATGGCGATCACCAGGATTTTCGAAGGCTCGCCGATGCCGAACCAAATGATGACCAGCGGCAGGTAGGCCAGCGGCGGGATCGGCCGCAGGAATTCGAGCAGCGGATCGAAGATGCCGCGCCCCACCGTGCTGATGCCGATGGCGAGCCCCACCGGCACCCCGACCAGGATGGCGGCGACCAGCGCGGCAAAGACGCGGCCCAGACTGGCGACGACATGCTGCGACAGCGTCGCGTCGACGAAGCCGTCGTTCATAGCCACGATGAACTTGTTCCACACGGCAAGCGGCGAGGGCAGGAACACCGGCGACACCAGTTGCAGGCGGGCCGAGAGTGTCCAGAGCGCCAGCACCGCCAGGATGGTGGTGGCGCTGACCATGCGCGCCGAAACGCCCGTCCGTTTCGCCCGTGGCCTGGACCAGGGCACCGACAGGCCGTCGGTTTCGTCTGTCCTTGAACCGGGCCGTTCCGTGTAGGAGGAAATGGTCATGCCGCCTCTCCCTCGAAGATCGCGTCGGTCAGTTCGCCGCGCGCAGCCCCGAAGGCCGGATCGGCCTTGATGGCGCGAATGGGCTCGCCTGCCGCGTAACGCCTGGAGAAGCACGGCTCGAAGGTTCGCACCACGCGGCCCGGGCCGGGCGCCAGCACGACGATGCGGGTGGCGAGCACCAGCGCCTCCTCGATGCCGTGCGTGACCATCAGCACGCCGGCATGGCTTGCCGTCCAAAGGTCGAGCAGCGTCGTCTGCATGCGCTCGCGCGTCAGCGCGTCAAGCGCGCCGAGCGGCTCGTCGAGCAGCAGGAATTCGGGTTCGGCGGCGAGCGCCCGGGCAAGGCCGACACGCTGGCGCATGCCGCCGGAGAGCTCCCAGATACGTTTGTCGCCGGCTTCAGCGAGTTTGACCAGCGCCAGCAGTTCATCGGCGCGGCGCGCCCGTTCGGCTGGCCTCACACCGCGCAACCTGAGCGCGAAGGCGACGTTCTCGCGCGCCGTGAGCCACGGAAACAGAGCATCGTTCTGGAACACCACCGCCCGATCAGAACCGGGCCCGGTGATCGGCTTGCCATTGACCGTGGCACTGCCGCGCGCGGGCGTGACCAGGCCTGCCGCGACGTTGAGCAGCGAGGTCTTGCCACAGCCGGAGCGGCCGACAAGGACGACGAAATCGTCCTTGGCAACGCCGATCGACACGTGCTCGACGGCGGGTGCCGGCTGGCCGTCATAGTGGATGGAGATCTTGTCGAGCAAGAGATGCTGCATGGGCCTCGCCGATTTGAAGGATATCCGCCTGCCCCGAAACCGCGCGTCGTCTGCGACTTCGGGACAGGCAACGCGCGGCGTCAGGGAAGGAGAGCCGCGTGTGCGACGCGTCAGTTCGAGGCCAGCGCCTCGGTGACGTATTTCGAAGTGACATATTTCGAATAGTCCGGCAGCACCGCGTCGACCTTGCCTTGCTCCTTGAGGAAGGCGGATGCCGCCGCGATCGCAGTGACCGTGCCGCCGCCGAGGAACTTCCCGGATGCCTGCTCTTCAAGGGTGGGGAAGACGTAGCCCTTGAGCAACTCCGGCACCTCTTCCAGCTTGGCGCCCGTGAGCTTGGCGATCGCCGCGGCCTGCGGCGACGACACCGACCAGGCGTCGGGCTTGGCGAGATAGTCCCCATAGGCGGTGCCCGTCACCTTGACGAAGTCGCGCACGGCTTCCGGGTTCTTCTCGGCGAAGTCGGTGCGCACTATCCAGGCGTCGAAGGTTGGCGCGCCCCAGGCGGCGACCTGCGAGGAATCCAGCACCACCTTGCCGGATGTCTTGATCTGGCCCAGCGCCGGATCCCAGACATAGGCGGCGTCGATATCGCCGCGCGCGAAAGCGGCGGCGATTTCCGGCGGCCTTAGGTTGAGGATCTGGACCGATTTCGGATCGACATTCTCGTGCTTGAGCGCGGCAAGCAGGCTGTAATGCGTCGTCGACACGAACGGCACGGCGACCTTCTTGCCGGCGAGGTCCGCGACCTTCCCGATGCCGGCGCCGTTGCGGGCGACCAGCGCCTCGGATTGCCCGATCAGGCCGACGACGAAAATGGTCTGGATCGGCAGTTCTCGGCTTGCGGCGGCCGCCAGCGGGCTCGAGCCGACATAGCCGATATCGACCGAGCCGGAGGCGACGGCGGCGATGACATCGGCGCCGGAATCGAACTTGCGCCAATCGATGCTGGCCTTGGTGGCCTTCTCATAGGCGCCGTCGGCCTGCGGCACTTTCGAGGGCTCGACCACCGTCTGGTAGCCGATGGTGATCTTCAAGTCGTTGGCCATGGCCGGGCCGAGGAAGGCGGCGCCGGTAAGGGCAGCGGAAGACAGGAGGAGGATGCGTCGCGAAATGCTGGACATGAAAGGCTCCTTGAAAGGAAAAACCGGATTGCATGTCCATAGTTCGCTAATTCCATGGTTCTTGTAGAGTTAAATCCTTCCAAGGAAGAGGAGCTTGTTGGAAAAAAGCCACCGCCGGCGGGTCGCCACGGCGGAAGTGACGGTTGCCGGCGTCCAAGAGCGGCGGCCCACCAACTTTGACCCGAGGGCGCGACCTCGACGGTTGCAGATACAGACAGGTTCAAACGAGATTCCGATTTTTCCCTACTTCCTGCGAACTTGTGCTTCAAACTGCAGAGAATTTGAAACCGGGTTCCGCGTACCGGCATTTAAGTATAGCAACCTTATGGACATAGGAGTGAGGTGCCGATGCCAGGCCATACCAAGCGTATTATGGCGACCGCTGGGGCCACTGGGTTCCGGCTGCAGGCCTTCGTGCAAGTAAGCCATGTTTTCCGTGTCATCGGTGTCACAAGTCGGGGGTAAAATCGCCACAACGGCTTGAAAACCAAGCAAGATCAACCGCAATTGGCTTGAATATCATGTCGCTGGAATTTATGTGTCATGGTGGCTTCGGCGCGGCGGGGAGGCACCCGAGGCGTTTCGCAACGGATGGCTTAGGGCCATCGCAGGACAGAGAAACGTTCGGTTCATGCTCACCAAAAAAGGCAAGTACGGCCTCAAGGCGCTCGTACATCTCGCGCACATGCCCGCCGGACGGCTCGCCTTCGTCGGCGATATCGCAACCGGCAACAACATCCCGAAGAAATTCCTCGACGCCATACTGGGCGAGCTGCGCAATGCCGGCTTCGTCCAGAGCCGCAAGGGCAAGGAGGGCGGCTATCGCCTGGCCCGGCCCGCCGACGAGATCAAGGTCGGCCACGTCGTGCGCGTCCTCGACGGGCCGTTGGCCCCGATCCCCTGCGCCAGCCGCACACAATATCAGCGCTGTGAAGATTGCAACGAGGCGACATGCCAAGTCCGACATCTGATGCTGGAAGTCCGGCAGGCGATCGCCGAGGTGCTCGACCAGCGCAGCCTCGCCGAGATGCGCGACATTGCCGACGACCTCCCGGTCGCGAGGGACGACCTGCCGGTGGTGCGGAACGGCCTGTCGGTCGCGGTGAAGGCCCAGGCCTGAAATCGGTACTTCGCAGGGGGCTCGCTCGCGCATGACCGGGCGAACCAACCCGACCCGTTCCATCATCATCGTTGGCGGCGGCGCTAGCGGCGTCGTGCTGGCCGCGCATCTGCTCAAATCGCCCAATCCGGACCTGCGCGTCACACTGATCGAAAAACGCCCGCATTTCGGCCAGGGCATCGCCTATTCGACGCTGCTGTCGGCGCATGTGCTGAATGTCAGCGCCGCCGGCATGAGCGCCTACGCCGACGATCCCGGCAATTTCTGGCGCTGGCTGCTGGAGCGGGGGTTTGCGACACCGGAGCAGGCTCCGGTCTATGCGCCGCGCAGCCTCTATGCGCTTTATCTCAAGGAATTGCTCGACGACCTGGAAGCGCGCGAGCGCGAGGCCGGCCGGCTGCGCCTGATCCGCGAGGAGAGCCTGTCGATCACGCCGACTGCGTCCGGGGTCGAGGTGGCGCTCGCCAACGGCACCAGCGTGGTCGCCCATCTTGCCGTGCTCGCCACCGGCCATGACGAACAGCCCGCGCAGGGCCATGCGATCCGGATGGGCTCGGAAGCCGACACCGCGCTTGATCCCGATAGCCGTATCCTGGTGCTGGGCACGGGCTTGAGCATGGTCGATGCATTCCTTTCCCTGGAGCAGCGCGGCCATCGCGGCGACATCATCGCGGTGTCGCGGCGCGGCCTGCTGCCCTCGCCGCATCGCAAGGGCAATCCGATCAAACTCGACGTCGCCGATATCCCGCTCGGCACCCAGCTCTCCTATTTCGTCGGCTGGTTCCGCGACCTCATTCGTGAGAACCAGAAGGCCGGCGTCGACTGGCGCGACGTGGTGGACGGCCTGCGCCCCTTCAACCAGAAGATCTGGCAGAACTGGCCGGCCTCGGCCAAGCGCCGCTTCGTCGAACACACCAAGGCCTGGTGGGACATCCATCGCCACCGCATGGCACCCGAGGTCTACGCCAGGGTGACGGAAGCCGTGCAATCGGGCCACGTCCGGCCGCTCGCCGGGCGCGTCGTCGGCGTCACGCCGGGCGACGGCTTCGCGGTGGAGGTCCAGTCGCGCCATACCCAGCGTCTCGAAACATTCGACGTCGCCCGCATCTACGATTGCTCGGGTATCGTGCGCGACATCTCGACCTCGCCGAACAGCGTGGTGCGCTCGCTGGTCGGCCGCGGTCTGGCGCGGCCGGATCCGCTTCGCATCGGCCTCGACGTCTCGGCCAATTGCGAGATCATCGCCGCCGACGGCACCGTTTCGCGAAAAATCCTCGCCGTCGGCCCGCTGACGCGCGGCACCTTCTTCGAGATCGACGCCATTCCCGATATCCGCGTCCAGTGCGCCAGGCTGAGCAAGCGGTTGCTAGGGTAAGCAATCTCGGCGGGTGATCGCCTTCCGCGATCGCACCATATCCGGCTGAGTGCAGTCTGGTATCTATTCGGCCGGAACAACTTCTGTCTTTAACTATAAGACGGCAGGACTAAAGTCTTGCGCGCTGGTAGGCCTTGGTCCGAGAGGCCTTCAAACGTTCTGTTCTTGTCCATTGGACGTTCCGTACTTTAGTCAATTGATATATATACGAGACGTGACGCAGTCCCGTTGCCAAGGCGTTCTCATCCTCGACCGTGCGGAAGTGCATTTCAGCCGGCGCGAAGAGCCATTCTGGTTCGGCGCATCGATCACCGCTCTCCTAGTGGCGACATCGCGCGCCCAGCTTACGAGTTCAAGCTGGCCGCGGGCTATCCAGCGGACAAAGAATGGCCGGTGCGGGGATGCTTGGGTTGGAAGCAGGTCGCACCGGCCATCGCGGGTTAGGCTTCGATTGGGATCGTCCCCCGCATGGCCAAGCTACACATATATTAGCGATTGCTCAACTAAGACTGAAGTCCCTCCAGCTACCGGCCGGAGGGATGGCGTTCAGCCGCCCAATGCCTCACACACAGCGCGCGCGGTCTCGGCGCCGGAAAAATTCTGCTGGCCGGTGATCAGGTTGCCGTCGCGCACCGCAAAGGCGCGCCACAGGCCGGCCTGGACATAGTTGGCGCCGATCGCCTTCAGCTCATCCTCGATCCGCCACGGCATCAGATGTTTGCCGCGCTCCAGCGCACCCATCCCCCAGGTCGCTTTGTCGGCGAAATCCTCCTCGATATTCGCGAACCCGGTCACCGTCTTGTCGGCGACGAGCAGCGAACCGTCGGCGCGCCTGGCATAGCGCAGCAGCGCTGTGCCATGGCAGAGCGCCGCGGCCACCTTGCCCGCTTCGTGGAAGGCGACGAAGATCCGTTGCAGCGCTTCCGCCCGGGCGTAGTTGAACATCGGCGCCTGGCCGCCGGCGACGACGATCGCGTCGAAGCCGTCGAGCGCGATCTCCGCGACAGGCCTTGTGTTGTCGACCAGGCTCGCCAGTTTCGGGCTCGAGATGAAGCCGAGCGAGATGAGGTCGGTTTCCGAATAGCCCGAGGGATCACGCGGATCGCTCAGCGCGTCCGCCTCGCATCTGCCGCCATCGGGCGAGAAGATCTCGACGTCGTAACCCCGCTCGGTGAAAACGAACCACGGATGCGTCAGCTCGCTCCACCAGAAGCCGACCGGCCAGCCGGTCGTGGTCGAGACGGCCGGATTAGCGATGACGATCGCCACCCGTTTCGGCCTGCGCGCATTGACCGGATTGGTATCCCGTACACTCATCCTGGCTCTCCTTCATGAAGCTGTCGCCGATAAAGCCGAATGCTGCAATCTGGCCGTATGGGCGGGCAAAATCCGCTTTCGCCGCCGCCGGGCGTTGCCTACGGTGGCGGCATGGCACCACGCGGCAGACTTTACGGTTGTCCAGTCGAGTTCGCGCTCGACGCACTGGGCGGCAAATGGAAGACGGTAATCCTGGCCCGGATCAAGCAAGGTCCGCTGCGCTATTCCGAGTTGCGCCGATCGATCCCTTCGCTTTCCGACAAGATGCTGACGCAGCGCCTGGCCAACCTGGTCGAGATCGGCTTTGTCGCGCTGGAGGCGTCGCCCGACGGCAAGGGACGCTATGTCTTGACCGAGCGTGGTCGCGATCTGGCCGCCACGCTGCAAGCGCTCTACGACTGGGGCGATGTGCACGGGCGCGCGGACGGCGTCCGCTTCCGCACCGACACAGAGACCCGGCAAGGCGCCTAGATCTTTTATTTTACGCAATTCCCTAGGGAAAGCGCGACGCGCTTTTCCCTGGAAAACCGATCGCACTTTTCCTGGAATTGCTTTAGCTCCCGCCGGCAAGCGCGCCGCAAAAACCCGCGACATCGGTGATGGCAGCCTCGCCGAGGAAGCCAAGCGTGGCTATCGAGCGGTCGCGGGCCTCACGGTTGCCGAAGCCGCAGGCGTCCTCGATCACCACGGCGACAAAACCATTGTCGGTCGCCTGGCGAACGGTCGGCTCGATGCCGATCTCCATCGCCACGCCGGCGAGCGCGACGGCGCGCACACCGCAATCGCGCAAGGCAAAGCTCAGCGCCGTGGAATCGAAGGCCGACATGGTCAGCTTGTCGAACACCGCCTCGTCGGCGCGTGGCGCGAGTTCGGGAACGATCTTCGTCGCCTCGGCATCGCGCGGGAACCAGGGCTCGACCGTGTCTGGACTGTCACGCCGCTGCCAGGCCATGGCGGTGCGCAGCTGGGTGGCGCCCATCCACCTGCGTGGCAAGGAGAGATGGCGTGTGAACGCCACCCGCATGCCGGCCGAGCGGGCTGCTTCGAGGACGCTGCCGGTGCGCTCGACGATGTCGGCCGCGCCAGCGATCTGGCGGCAGATGCCGACCTGCATGTCGTAGATCACCAGCGCCATGCGGCGGGGATCGCACCATTCAGCCAGGCTGGCGGGGATCTCGATGTCTTCGCTGGATCGGATCATGCTGCCGTCCGGTCCCATGGCTTGGCGATGTCGACAGTCGGGTCGAACAGATATTCGAGCGGCAAGGGGGCGGGGTCGAAGGCAAGAAAATGCCATTCCAGCAGCCCGGCCTTCGACAGCGGGAAGTCGTCGGTGTAGTTTCTTGCTTCTTCGACGCTGTCGAGCTCGAAAACGACGATGACGCCGCCGACATCGGCGCGCGCATGGTTTTCGCGCACGATGCCTGCCTTCCAAAGCCGCCAGACATTCGAGACTTCATCGCGCAAATAGGGTTTCAAATCGTCGAGGGTGACGCCGGGCTTGAAGTTGTCATAGGCGAGGATCTTCATCGGCCGTCTCCTTGAATTGATATGGCGAATGTTCGGCTAGCACGGCGAAATCGGCGGCGGCAACGAACGAGGTGGTTCGTTAGACGCCTCGCCTGGGACGGGCCCATGGAATTTCATTCCCCGTCTGGCCACCGGATTGGCACGATCTATCTTCTTTCCAACTGCGATCGGCTGGAAAAGACGCTAGGTTGACCCATGGAGGCTCCGACATGAGCGAGCATAGAAAAACCACGGCCGACAGTGGCTCCTCGGACAGCGCACTCTCGCGCCTGCGCCCGCCCTATGCGTCGTTGCTCGATCTGATAGGGCAGACGCCCATCGTCGAGCTGACCAAATTCGACACCGGAAAATGCCGGCTGTTCATCAAGCTCGAGAGCCAGAACCCTGGCGGCTCGATCAAGGACCGTATCGCGCTGTCGATGATCGCGGCGGCCGAGAAACAGGGCAAGCTGAAGCCCGGCGGCACCATCGTCGAGGCGACAGCCGGCAATACTGGCCTTGGCCTTGCCCAAGTCGGCATTCCCAAGGGGTACCGCATCATCCTGGTGGTGCCCGACAAGATGTCGCGTGAAAAAATCCAGCATCTGCGCGCGCTGGGCGCGGAAGTGCGCATGACGCGTTCCGATGTCGGCAAGGGCCATGCCGAATATTACCAGGACATGGCGGAGAAAATCGCCGCCGAACTGCCCGGTGCCTTCTACGCCAACCAGTTCGCCAATCCGGCCAACCCGCTTGCGCATCAGACGACCACCGGCCCGGAGATTTTCTCGCAGCTTGACGGTGATGTCGACGCGGTGGTGGTCGGCGTCGGCTCGGGCGGCACGCTGACCGGGCTTGGCCGCTACTTCGCCGAGGTGTCGCCGAAGACGGAGATGGTGTTGGCCGATCCGGTCGGCTCGGTGCTGGCGCCGCTGATCAAGACCGGCAAGATGGAAGAGGCGGGAAGCTGGACGGTGGAAGGTATCGGCGAGGATTTCGTGCCGCCCAATGCCGATCTGTCTCTGGTCAAGAAGGCCTATTCCATCACGGACAAGCAGAGCATGCTGGCGGTGAGGGATCTGTTGTCCCGGGAAGGCATCCTGGCCGGTTCGTCTTCGGGCACTTTGTTGTCGGCGGCGCTGCGCTATTGCCGCGAGCAGACGGTGCACAAGCGCGTCGTCACCTTCGTCTGCGACAGCGGCAACAAGTACCTGTCAAAAGTGTTCGACGATTTCTGGCTGGCCGAGCAGGGCTTGGCCGAACACGAACAGCATGGCGACCTGCGCGACCTCGTGATGCGCACTCACCGCACTGGCGATACCGTCTATGTCGGGCCGGACGAGAGCCTGCTCAACGCCTATGGACGCATGCGCCGCTCCGATGTCTCGCAACTGCCGGTGCTCGACAATGGCAAACTCGTCGGCATCGTCGACGAGAGCGACATCCTTGCCCATGTCGACGGCCCCTATGACGGGCGCTGGGAGCGCTTCAACGGCCCGGTGCGCACGGCCATGACCTCGAACCTGCACACGCTGCAGGCCAGCCAGACGCTGGACGCGCTGCTGCCGGTGTTCGACCGCAACGAGGTCGCCATCATCTTCGACGGCGACGAGTTCGTCGGCCTGATTACCCGCATCGACCTGATCAACCATTTGAGGCGCGCACGATGACAACATCCGGAAAGAACCGCCTGGCGTTCTCGACGCGCACCATCCATGGCGGCCAGAGCCACGACCCGCTGACCGGTGCGGTGATGGTGCCGATCTACGCCACCTCGACCTATGGCCAGCAGTCGCCCGGCGTGCACAAGGGTTTCGAATATGCCCGCAGCCAGAACCCGACGCGCTTCGCCTTCGAGCGCGCCGTGGCCGATCTCGAAAGCGGCTCGGCGGCTTTCGCGTTCGCCTCCGGCCTGGCGTCGATCGCCACGGTCCTCGAATTGCTCGATTCGGGCGCGCATATCGTCGCCACCGACGACATTTATGGCGGCTCGTTCCGGCTGATGGAGCGGGTGCGAAAGCGCTCGGCCAATCTGCAGATTTCCTTCGTCGATTTCACCAATCTGGCCGCGGTTGAAGCCGCGATCCGGCCGGAAACAAAAATGCTTTGGGTCGAGACGCCGACCAATCCATTGCTGCGTATCGTCGATCTCGAAGGCGTAGCGGCGTTGGCGAAGCGCAAGGGGATCTTGTCCGTCGCCGACAACACCTTCTGCAGCCCCTATATCCAGCGGCCGCTGGAGCTCGGCATCGACATCGTGGTCCATTCGACAACGAAATATTTGAACGGCCATTCCGACATGGTCGGCGGCGTTGCCGTGGTCGGCGACAACAAGGATCTGGCCGACCGGCTGAAATTCCTGCAGAACGCCATCGGCGCCATATCAGGTCCGTTCGACAGTTTTCTGGCGTTGCGCGGTTTGAAGACCCTGGCGCTCAGGATGGAGCGCCATTCCGCCAACGGCCTGAAGATCGCGCAGTGGCTGGAAGCGCGAAAAGATGTGCGCCGCGTCATCTATCCCGGGCTTGCCAGCCATCCCCAGCACGCCATCGCGGTGCAGCAGATGCATGCCTTCGGCGGCATGATCACCGCTGTGCTCGATCGCGACCTTGCCGGCACCAAACGCTTTCTCGAACGCACGCAGCTGTTCACGCTGGCCGAAAGTCTTGGCGGGGTGGAGAGCCTGATCGAGCACCCGGCGCTGATGACGCATGGTTCCATTCCCGCCGAGAAACGGGCTGAGATCGGCATATCGGATTCGCTGGTGCGGCTGTCGGCGGGGATCGAGGATGGCGACGATCTGATCGCCGATCTGAATCAGGCGCTGGGGGGCTGAGTGCCTTCGGCATGACCAAGGAGCCCGCGTTGCTCGCTGCATGCTCCGAGGCGCGCCTTGCTCCGCCCCACGGACTGATGGCCGTCTCGCCGATCTGAGCCAGATCAAGCGTCGTGTTTGTGGCGGTGCTTTCCGCGATCCTTCTCGGCGTGCGACTCTCCGGAGCGCACCGGCTTGGAGTTGTCCTTATCGCGGCGCCCTCGGTGCTGGTCGCCTATCGGAGATAGCGGCACGCCGTGGCGCGCGGTTTTCGTTTCGAGACGGGTGATGAAGATATCGAAGCGATTGGGCATCGTCCGGTCAGTGCTCCGTCGTACTGTCGGGTTTGTTGTCGGAAAGCCTGACGTCTGTCGGCAAGGCACTCGCGGCCTGCTTGGTCAGGCTGGTGTCGTTCCGGGCTGGCAGCCGCTTGTCCTGGCGTGCGGCAATCCGGTCGCGACCGGCATAGTAGGGTTCGAAAGCATCCTGTATCGTCAGGCTGTCCATCCTGTCCTCCCTTGGGAATCAGGGGCTAAATCTGCCAAAACCGGTTTCGTTCCCTACTGTGGCGAAGGAATGGCGATTGGCTTAAATCAGTGTGAGTTTTGCAAGCCGGCGCCAGCCATGCCAAATGGGTTTGGCGGGCCAAACAGGGGCTGCACGGAGACGGCATCGGTGACTGGCGAGACGGGCAAGCGAAGCTATGTGGTCGGACAGACCGAAATCGCGGCCCGTCCGCTCGATCCGGCGCTCTACCTTGTGGCGACGCCGATCGGCAACCTCGCCGATATCACGCTGCGCGCGCTGGAGACGCTGGCCTCCGCCGACATCGTCGCCTGCGAGGACACGCGCGTGTCGCGCGTGCTGCTCGACCGCTACGGCATTCGCCGCCGCACCACGGCCTATCACGAGCACAATGCCGGCGAGGCCGGGCCGAAATTGATCGCGGCGCTCGAAGCCGGCCAGAGCGTGGCGCTGATCTCGGATGCCGGGACGCCGCTGGTCTCCGATCCCGGCTACCGGCTGGTCGGCGAGGCACTCGACCACGGCCTCCGCGTCGTGCCGATCCCCGGCCCGTCGGCGCCGCTTGCCGCGCTGACGGCGTCGGGCCTGCCGTCGGACGCCTTTCTGTTCGCAGGCTTCCTGCCGGTTAAATCGGGACAACGCCTGGCCCGGCTGGAGGCGCTGAAAGCCGTGCCGGCAACGCTGATCTTCTTCGAATCGCCGCGCCGGCTGGCCGAGTCGCTCGGCGCCATGGTCGAGGCGCTCGGCGGCGAGCGCAAAGCCGCCATCGGCCGGGAATTGACCAAGACGTTCGAGGAGATGCGCACCGGCACGCTGCGGGCGCTCGCCGACCACTACGCGGCGGCCGATACCCCCAAGGGCGAGATCGTCGTCTGCGTCGGCGCCGCCGAGGCCAAGACCGACGAACCTGAAGACATCGATCGCCTGCTTTTGTCGCTCGCCGCTGAAATGCCCGCTTCCAAGGCGGCGGCGGAAGCGGCGAAAATGACCGGCGGCCAGAAACAGACGCTGTATCGGCGGCTGCTCGAGCTCAAGGACAGACCATGATCCCGAACCGAAGGTCAGCGAGTGCAAAAAGCGGAAACCGGTTTTCAGAAAAGGTCATGGCCGAGCAAAGAGAGAGAAGCGGTGGCTGAGCGCCCGAGCGCCAGCCGCCAAAAGGCCTACCGGCGCGGCCATCGCGGCGAATGGCTGGCAGCGGCCGCGCTGATGTTGAAGGGCTACCGGATTCTCGCGCGCCGCCACCGCACCCGCTTCGGCGAGATCGACCTGATCGCGCGGCGTGGCGACCTCGTGCTGTTCGTCGAGGTCAAGGCGCGCCGCACGCTGATCGAGGCCATGGAGGCGATCGGCCACGAATCGGAGCGCCGCATCGAGGGTGCGACCGATATCTGGCTGTCGCGGCAGCCCGATTATGGGAGGCTATCGATGCGCTTCGACATGGTCGCCGTGCTGCCCTGGCGCTGGCCGGTCCATGTCCCGAATGCGTTTTATGGAAGGAGTTAGGCTCGTTGCCGGAGGCAATCCATTCGTCGAGGTTAGCGCTGCCCCTCATCGCCCTGCCGGGCACTTCTCCCCGTATAGTGACGGGGGAAGGAGGCTGCCGCACCCTTGGCGCCTAACCTGCAACGCGTTGATGGTTGGCGAAACCGGCGGTGACAGCGCCCTCTTCCCGTCACGCTACGGGGAGAGGATGCCGACAGGCAGGTGAGGGGCGGCGCTGACGTTCGGGGATAGGTGACTGCAATCGAACCGGTCGCTGCGCTCACCCCCAGATCATCAGGGCCACCAGCCCGGCGATCCCCACCACCAGGCGCCACCAGCCGAACAGCGAGTAGCCGTTGCGCGAGACGTAGTCGAGCAGGTATCGCACCACCACCAAGGCCGTGACGAAGGCGGCTACGAAGCCGATGGCGATGATCGGCAAGTCGGCCGAGGTCAGCACGTTGCGGTTCTTGAACAGGTCGAAGGCAAAGGCGCCGACCATGGTCGGGATGGCGAGGAAGAAGGAAAATTCCGCCGCCGCCCGCTTGTCGACACCCAGGAGCAGCGCGCCGACGATGGTCGAACCCGAGCGCGACGTGCCGGGGATCAGCGAGAGGCACTGGAACAGGCCGATCTGCAGGTAAAGTCTGGTCGGGAAGCGCTCAACGTCGCGATAGACCGGCTTGAGGTTCATGCGGTCGACGACCAGCAGCACGACGCCGCCGATGATCAGCATGATGCAGATCAGTCGGGGTGATTCGAACAGCACCGTCTTGATGAAATCATGCGCCAGCGCGCCGATGATCGCCGCCGGCAGGAAGGCTATAAGGATGCCGATGACGAAATGCCGAGTCAGCCGGTCATGCGGCAGGTCGAGGAGCATCTGCCACAGGCGCCGGAAATAGGCGTTGAGGATCGCCAGGATGGCGCCGAGCTGGATCAGGATCTCGAAGGCTTTGCCGGTCGACTGGAACCCGAGGAAATGGCCAGCGAGCAGGATGTGGCCGGTCGAGGACACCGGGATGAATTCGGTCAACCCCTCGAGCAGGCCAAGCAGCAGGGCTTCGACGATGGTCTGGCTTTCCATTTCTACCTCGGCATTGGCGTGACGGCTAACAGAATGGCTTGCTTGTCATGGCGCCGAAGTCCCCCTATAGGTCGCAACACCCCTGACGGCCCGCTAGCCGGGCGGCCAAGACTTACCGGTGCGCCCTGCGATTCGCCAGTGTGGCAATCCGGAATTCGCCACACCTGGGACGAGCGCGATGCGCGAATTCCGGATTCTGAACCATACCAGTGCGCTTTATCATCGCGGAACCATGCTGACGCTTTTCCACCATCCCATGTTCGCCACCTGCCGCTTCGTCCGCCTCGCCTTTGGCGAGTATGGCGAGGAGTTGGCGCTGATCGAGGAAAAGCCGTGGACGCGGCGCAAGGAGTTCCTGGCGCTGAATCCGGCCGGGACACTGCCGATCCTGCTGGCCGAAGGCGACGTGCCGATCATCGGCGCGACGGTGATTTCCGAATATCTCGACGAGACGCGGGGCGTGCTCAAGCGCGACAAGCGGCTGTTCGCCGAGGACCCGATGCAGCGCGCCGAAATCCGCCGGCTGATCGACTGGTATCTCAACAAGGCCGAAAGCGAAGTGACGCGCCATCTGGTGCGCGAACGCGTGCTGAAGCCGGTGATGCCGGAAACGGCGGGCGGCGGTTCGCCCGATTCAGGCGCCATCCGCGCCGCGCGCGCCAATATCCGCCAGCACATGAAATACACCAACTGGCTGGCCGGCACCCGTCACTGGCTGGCCGGCGGCAGGGTCACCTATGCCGATCTGGCGGCCGCCGCGACGCTGTCGGTGCTCGACTATCTCGGCGAGATCGACTGGCGCGAACACCCCGCCGCGCGCGAATGGTACACGCGGGTGAAGTCGCGGCCCTCCTTCCGGCCGCTCCTGACCGACCGCGTGCGCGGCCTGTCGCCGGTATCGCACTATGCGGATCTCGACTTCTGACGCGCCAAAACTGCGCGCGCTGATCGACGCGGAGGCGCGGCGCGCCGGCTTCGACGCGGTCGCCGTCACCGCCCCAGATGCCATCCCGCTGGCGCCGGCCCGCCTGGCCGAATTCATCGCCGATGGCTTTCACGGCTCAATGGACTGGATCGCGGAGACGATTGCGCGCCGCGCCGAGCCATCCACGCTGTGGCCCGCCGTGCGCTCGATCGTCGTGCTGGCGATGAATTACGGGCCGGGCCATGATCCGCGCGACGTGCTGGCCAAGCGCGATCGCGGCGCGATCTCGGTCTACGCGAAAAACCGCGACTATCACGAGATCATGAAGGGCCGGCTGAAGCAGATCGCCGGCAAGATCGTCGCGCGCGCCGGCGGCGACGTGAAGGTCTTCGTCGACACGGCGCCCGTGATGGAAAAGCCGCTGGCTGAAGCAGCGGGCCTGGGCTGGCAAGGCAAGCACACCAATCTGGTCAGCCGTGAGCACGGCTCCTGGCTGTTCCTCGGCACCATCTTCACCACGGCCGAACTGGAACCGGACAAGCCCGAGATCGACCATTGCGGCTCCTGCCGTGCCTGCCTCGACGCCTGCCCGACCGACGCGTTCCCCGCGCCCTACAGGCTCGATGCCCGGCGCTGCATCTCCTACCTCACTATCGAGAACAAGGGGCCGATCCCGCATGAATTTCGGGAAAAGATCGGCAACCGCATCTATGGCTGCGACGACTGCCTCGCCGCTTGTCCTTGGAACAAATTCGCCCGCGCCGCGTCCGAGGCCAAGCTCGCCGCGCGCGACGATCTGCGCGAGCCGCCGCTCGCCGATCTTTTGGCCCTCGACGACGCTGGCTTCCGCGCCTTCTTCTCCGGCTCGCCGATCAAACGCATCGGCCGCGACCGTTTCGTCCGCAACGTGCTGATCGCCGCCGGAAATTCCGGCGATGGCGCACTTGCCGGCGTCGTCCGGGATCTGCTCGGCGATGCCTCGCCGCTGGTGCGGGGCGCGGCAATATGGGCGCTGGCGCGGCTGGTGCCGGAAACCGAATATGCCGAACGGGCCGCGAACGGCTTGAACAGCGAGGACGACGCGGCGGTGCGCGAGGAATGGCGCCTGGCGCGGCCGAACAGGGCACATGCATGAGCGAAAAACAGGTCTTCATTTTCGGCGCCGGTTATTCGGGCAAGGCCTTTGCCCGTGCCAATAGGGGAGCCGCCACGATCGCCGGCACGACACGCTCCGAGGAAAAATTCGAAGCGCTGCGCCAGGCCGGCATCGTCCCGCTGCTGTTCGACGGCAAGTTGACGAACGAAATCGGCGATGCGCTGGAGAAAACCACGCATCTGGTGGTTTCGGTCGGTCCGGAAGAAGCCGGCGATCCGGTGTTGAATGCCACCCGCCAGGCAATCGCAGGGATGCCGGAGCTGGAATGGATCGGCTATCTCTCGACCGTTGGCGTCTATGGCGATCATGGCGGCGCCTGGGTCGACGAGACGGCCGCCTGCCGGCCGGTGTCGAAGCGCTCGGTCATGCGGGTCGAGGCCGAGCAGGCCTGGGAGAAGCTCGGCCGGGAAATCGATTGGCCGGTGGCGATCCTGCGCCTCTCCGGCATCTACGGTCCGGGCCGCAACGCGCTGGTCAATCTGGAGAACGGTACTGCCAAGCGGCTGGTCAAGCCGGACCAGGTGTTCAATCGCATCCATTGCGACGACATATCAGGCGCGCTGTGGCATCTGATCAGCGGCAATAGAGGCGGCATTTTCAACGTCACCGACGATGAACCGGCGCCGCCGCAGGATGTCGTCGCCTACGCCGCACATCTGATGAGCGTTGAGCCGCCGCCCGAAATCCCCTTCGACACCGCCCAACTTTCGCCCATGGCGCGGTCCTTCTATGGCGAGAACAAGCGTGTCGCCAATGCGGCGATCAAGGCGGCGGGCTATCGGTTTCGCTTTCCGGACTATCGCGCCGCTTTCGACCATATGTGGGCAAGCGGCGACTGGCATGACGGTGCGCCGCGCAGCCCGATGAGGGGCGCGGAGGGCTAGGATGATCGAAGCGTGGCGCTTGGCGTGGTATGATTCGGCGATTGCAGGCACGGGGGTGCGGTTCATGAAATCATCGATGCGGCCGCTTGGCGCAAGAAATGCGTTATTGGCGGCAGTGCTGGCTCTGGCAGGCCTCGCCGCGCAGCCGGCAGCAGCCGAGGAACGGGCGAAAGACCTGTTCGGCGCCGAGAAGCTGCCGACGGCCACCGCCCCGCAATCCTTCGGCTTCTATTCCAAGGGCTGCTTTGCCGGCGGTGTCGCCATCCCCATGGACGGCCCGACCTGGCAGGTGATGCGGCCCTCGCGCAACCGCCGCTGGGGTCATCCGGCCATGATCGCCTTGATCGAAAAGTTGTCGCGCGACGCGGTCGCCGACGGCTGGCCTGGCCTTCTGATTGGCGATATCGCGCAGCCACGCGGCGGCCCGATGACGACGGGCCATGCCTCGCACCAGATCGGCCTCGACGCCGACATCTGGCTGACGCCAATGCCTGACCGCACGATGACCAGGGCACAGCGCGAAAACATGAGCGCCACCTTGATGGTCGACGAAAAGACGCATCTGGTGAAAGACGCGCTGTGGACGCCGCAGCACACGGCGTTGCTCAAGCGGGCAGCGAGCTATCCGCAGGTCGAGCGCATCCTCGTCAATCCGGGCATCAAGAAAAAACTTTGCGATACCGTTAAGGGCGACCGCTCCTGGCTGCGCAAGATCCGACCGTTCTGGGGCCACGACTATCATTTCCACATGCGCATAGGCTGCCAGCCGGGCTCGCCCAATTGCAAGGCGCAGGAAACGACGCCCGATGATGACGGTTGCGGCAAGCCGCTGGCCTGGTGGTTCACGGAAGAGCCGTGGCGCCCCAACAAGAACCCGGATGCGCCGAAGGCGCGCGACCTGATGACGATGGCGAACCTGCCCAAGGAATGCCGCGCCGTGCTCGACGCACCCGGACCGGCCTCCGCCGAGGCGGCGACCTATTACAGTGGCGCCGTGCCGGTCGCGGTGGCAGGGCCCGAACCGGAAACGCCGTCGCAGCCTGCCACCACCGCCAGTGGCGGCGGCGATTTGCCGGGCGCGGCAAATGCTTTCGCGGCGACGCCCAGAATGGGCGCGCCCGTTCCCCGGCCACGGCCGCCGGTTCCCGGGTCACAGCCGCCGGTGAACTGATTGCCAGCAGGTCATTTCCTGCGTCCAAAGATTGCCGCAGACGAGCCGATCGCCGAAGCGGGCGTTGCCCCTCATTGTCCTGCCGGACATTTCTCCCCGTATAGTGACGGGGAGAAAGGAGCTGATCGTACCGATGACGCCCTTCTTTTAACGTTGGCGATTGGCGAAATCATCGACGTGAGCGCCCCTCTCCTCGTCTCTATCCGGGGAGAGGATGCCGGCAGGCAGGTGAGGGGCGGCGCCTGCGCTTGAAAACCGGCACTGAAGCGGCTTTCCCTTTGTGGGGTCATGCGCTAGTCAACGACCGGGCGGTGAGAGGCCGCCGAAAAGAGGCGGACGAAGAGCATGGCAGGCGAAGACGACACCTCGTTGCGGTTTCCGATCCTGATCGGTGACATTGGCGGCACCAATGCGCGCTTTTCGATCGTGCTCGACGCCAATTCCGAGGGCGGCGAGCCGATCATCGTCCAGACCGCCAATTACAACACCATCGATGAGGCGATCCAGGCGGCGGTGCTCGACCGCTCCTCGGTCCGGCCCAATTCGGCGGTGCTGGCCGTGGCCGGCCCCGTCGACGGCGACGAGATCGAGCTCACCAACTGTCCCTGGGTCGTCAAGCCGAGGCAGATGTTCGCCAATCTGGGGCTGAGCGACATCGTCGTGCTCAACGATTTCGAGGCCCAGGCGCTGGCCGTCGTGGCGCTGGGCGAAGAGCATATGGAAAAGATTGGCGGCGGCACGCCGGAGCCCAATGCCGGCCGCGTCGTGCTGGGTCCGGGAACCGGGCTCGGCGTCGCCGGGCTGGTCCACGCGCTGCATCACTGGATCCCGGTGCCCGGCGAAGGCGGCCATATGGACATCGGGCCGCGGACGCCGCGCGATTTCAAGGTCTTCCCGCATATCGAGAAGCTCGAGGGCCGCATTTCGGGCGAACAGATCCTGTGCGGACGCGGTCTCGTCAACGTCTACCGGGCGGTGGCCAAGGCGGATGGCAAGCCGTCGCCCTTCACCACGCCGGCCGAAGTCACCGCTGCGGCGCTGGCCAAGACCGATCCGGTGGCGCAGGAAGCGCTCGAGACCTTCGTCACCTGCCTCGGCCGCACCGCCGGCGATCTGGCGCTGGTGTTCATGAGCCGGGGCGGCGTGTTCCTCACCGGCGGCATCGCGCAAAAGATCGTGCCGGCGCTGAAACAAGGCAATTTCCGCGCCGCCTTCGAGGACAAGGCGCCGCACAGCGCGCTGATGCGCACCATGCCGGTCTATGTCATCACCCACCCACTGGCCGCCCTTCTCGGCCTTGCCGCCTATGCCAGGAACCCCTCGCTGTTCGGTGTCCAGACATCGGGCCGGCGCTGGCGCGACGAAGTTAGTCACCCCAAGGCATAGGCAAGCCGGCTGCTTGGCGTTAATAATAGGGGGGCCGAATTGCCCGGCCACGGGACGCGGAAACCGACAAAGCCCTCTGATTTGACACTTCAAACTCCAAACAAGCTGAAAGCCAGGCCCGGCGAGGTCACAGCGGTGCTGCGCCGCATTCTCGCTGAGAACAGCCGTGACTATCGCTGGACCTATGTGATGGTCATCACCTGCTCGCTGATCGTTTCGGGCACGACCGCCTTCACGGCCTGGATCATGGCCCCGATGGTCAACCAGATCTTCTACGAACGGCGTGGCGACGCGATCGTGTGGATCTGCGCCGGCTTCATGGCGGCCTTCCTGCTGCGCGGCTTTGCCGGCTATGGCCAGGCGGTGGCGCTGGCCAAGATCGGCAACAATCTGGTGGCGCGCTACCAGAAGCGCATCTTCGATCACCTGATGAAGCTCGGCGTCGGCTTCTTCAACGACACGCGTTCGGGCCGGCTGGCGGCGCAGGTCAACGAAAACGTCGGCGGCATTCGCGACCTCCTGTCGTTGACGCTGACCTCGATCACCCGCGACGCGGTGACGCTGATCGGCCTGCTCGGCGTCATGGTCTACCAGGATCCGGTCCTGTCGCTCAGTTCGCTGCTGATCGGCCCGCCGCTGATCTGGGCCGTCGTCTACCTCACCCGTCGCGTGCGGCGCATAACCCGCGAATCCGTGCTGATCAATTCGCGCCTGATCGGCGCCGTTCAGGAGGCCACGCAAGGCATCGCCATCGTCAAGGCCTTCACCATGGAGGACGAACTGTCCGGCCGCATCGGCAAGCTCGCCAGCGACGCCGAACAGCGCTCGAACAAGATTGCCCGCGTATCCGAACGGCTGTCGCCGATTTCCGACATGCTGGCCGGCTTCGCCGTCACTTCCGTCATCGCCTATTCCGGTTACCGGGCTCTGGTTCTCGGGCAGCCGCCGGGCGCGGTCTTCTCGTTCATCACCGCGCTGATCCTGGCCTATGATCCGGCGCGCCGCCTGGCACGCATGCAGGTCGGCATGGAACGGGCGCTGGTCAATGCACGCATGATCTACGAGCTGCTCGACCTCGAGCCGAAGCAGGGTGACGCGCCTGGCGCCACCAAGGCAAACTTCACCACGGGCGAAGTGCGCTTCAACAACGTGTCCTTCCGCTATGTCGAGGAGGCGCCTGTCCTTCAGGACCTCAGCTTTGTCGCCGCGGCCGGCAAGATGACCGCCGTCATCGGCGCGTCCGGTGCCGGCAAGACCACGCTGGTAGCGCTGCTGCAGCGCTTCTACGACGTCGAGAGCGGCGCGATCGAGATCGATGGCCAGGACATTTCCAAGGTCACCAAACAGTCGCTGCGCGGCTCGATAGCCTATGTTTCGCAGGCGCCCTACCTGTTCGAAGGCACCATCCGCGACAACATCCGCTATGGCCGCCCCTCGGCCACCGATGCCGAGATCGAGCAAGCCGCGCGACTGGCCGCGGCCGACGAGTTCATCCGCCAGCAGCCGCAAGGTTATGACACGCCGGTGGGCGAGAATGGCGCCACGCTGTCCGGCGGCCAGCGCCAGCGCGTGTCGATCGCCCGCGCCATCGTGCGCCAGGCACCGATCCTGCTGCTCGACGAGGCGACATCGGCGCTCGACAACGAGGCGGAAGCGCGCGTCCAGCAGGCGCTCACCAAGGTCATGGAAGGGCGCACAACCATCGTCATCGCGCACCGCCTGTCCACCGTGGTCAATGCCGACCACATCATCGTGCTGGAACAGGGCCATCTGGTCGAAGAGGGCACGCACGCCTCGCTGATGGCCGATCCGCACAGCGTCTATGCCCGTTTCCACCGGATACAGGGCGTCAAGGGCCTGGGGCTTGTCGACGACAGCGCCCCGGTCGAGACGTCGGTTCAGGAACTAGAGACCCAGAACATCGCCGGGAGCACGGCATGAGCGAGACAACATCAGGCAAGCCGGCCAGCGATATGGGCCTTGTGGTGGTCGGCGCCGCCGGCCGCATGGGCCAGACGCTGATCCGCGCCATCCACGCCATTCCGGGCGCCTGCGTCATCGGCGCGGTCGAGCGCCCGGATTCGCCTCACCTGGGCAAGGATGCAGGCGAACTCGCCGGCGTCGGCCGCATCGACGTGGCGATCGGCAGCGATCCGTTGCCGGTCTTCGCGAGGGCCGACGGCGTGCTCGATTTCACCACCCCGGCCTCGACGGTCGAGTTCGCCGGTTACGCGGCGCAGGCGCGCATCGTCCATGTCATCGGCACGACAGGCTGTTCGGCCGACGACAACGCGAAAATCGCTGCCGCGGCGCGCCACGCGACCATCGTCAAGTCGGGCAATATGAGCCTCGGCGTCAATCTGCTGGCGGTGCTGGTCGAACAGGCGGCACGCGCGCTCGATGCCGATGATTTCGACATCGAGATCCTCGAAATGCACCACAGGCACAAGGTCGACGCGCCTTCGGGCACGGCGCTTCTGCTCGGCGAAGCGGCCGCCGCCGGGCGCGGCATTGCACTGGCCGGAAATGATGTGCGTTCACGCGACGGCCATACGGGTGTGCGACAAACCGGCTCGATCGGTTTTGCCACGCTGCGCGGCGGCTCGGTGGTCGGCGACCACAGCGTGATCCTGGCCGGCACCGGCGAGCGCATCACGCTATCGCACCACGCCGAGGACCGCGCGATCTTTGCCCGCGGTGCCGTCAAGGCCGCACTTTGGGCGCATGGCCAGAAGCCGGGACTGTATTCAATGCGGGACGTGCTTGGGCTTGCCTGAAACGACCCTGAACCATCTTCGTTCTTACGCAGGACGGAAAACCGTTACACACTTTTCCTGGAATGCTCAGACCCCAGAGGAGCAAAAATGTCGAGAACCCTCGTGCTCGTGCGCCACGGCCAGAGCGAATGGAACCTGAAGAACCTGTTCACCGGCTGGCGCGACGTCGACCTGACGGAGCAGGGCCATGCCGAGGCCAAGGCCGCCGGCCAAAAACTCAAGACGCGCGGCCTGAAGTTCGACATCGCCTTCACCTCGGCGCTGATCCGGGCGCAAAAAACCTGCCAGCACATTCTCGACGCCGTCGGCCAGAGCGACTTGCGGACCATTCGCGACCAGGCGCTGAACGAGCGCGACTATGGCGACCTCTCCGGCCTCAACAAGGACGACGCGCGCCAGAAATGGGGCGAGGAGCAGGTGCATGTCTGGCGCCGCTCCTATGATGTGCCGCCGCCCGCCGGCGAAAGCCTGAAGGACACCGGCGCCCGCGTCTGGCCCTATTACCTGCACGATCTGCAACCTCATGTGCTGCGCGGCGGCACGGTGCTGGTCGCCGCGCACGGCAATTCGCTGCGCGCGCTGATCATGGCGCTGGACGGCAAGTCGGGCGAGGAGATCGTCAAGCTGGAACTCGGCACCGGCGTGCCGGTGATCTACCAGCTCAATGCCGATTCGACCGTGGCTTCGAAGGAAGTGCTGGAAGGCTAAGCCGGCAAGCGAGCAGCGGGTTTAAAAAAGCGCGTTGACAGCAATCGCTTGCCCGCTTATTGAGCCCGCACCAGCCCAGATGGCGGAATTGGTAGACGCGCACGGTTCAGGTCCGTGTTCCGCAAGGAGTGGAGGTTCGAGTCCTCTTCTGGGCACCAAATTCCAGTTTCGAACCATTCGACCGGTTCAGAAACCCTGAGAAAAAGCCCGGTTCGTCCGGGCTTTTTTCTTGCGCGATGACCTGCCCTCCTGGCCAGTCCACGAACAAACCGCTTCAAACCGCGCGCCCCCTTCGCTACGCTCGCAACCATGTCTCAATCCAGCACCGCGATCTTCGGCGCCCGCCGCGACCAGGCCTTTCCCGTCCTCGCCGAGGCGGACATCGAGCGCATGCGCCGGTTCGGTGAGGCCAGCACCTATGCCGCCGGCGAGCACATTTTCGAGGCCGGCGATGTGTCCCCGGGGCTGATCGTCGTCCTGGCGGGCAAGGTAGATATCACCCAGGACGGCAAATTTGGCCGGCGCGAGACGATCGTCACCCATGGGCCCGGCAACTTCGCCGGCGAGCTGGCGCAGCTTTCGGCCCATCCCTCGCTGGTCAATGCGCAGGCGGCCGAGCCGGTCGAGGCGTTCGTCATCTCGTCGCGGCGGCTGCGCGACCTGATGGTGCAGGAGGCCAATCTCGGCGAGCGCATCATGCGGTCGCTGATCCTGCGCCGCGTCGGGCTGCTCGAGAGCGGCACGATTGGTCCCATCATCGTCGGACCTGCCGATAATGGCGACGTCCTTCGCCTGCAAGGCTTTCTCGCCCGCAGCGGCCAGCCCCACCGCGTGCTCGATTCCAAAACCGATCCTTGCGCGAAAACCCTGTTCGAGCACTTCCATGTCGATCCCCACCATCTGCCGGTTGTGCTGTGCCCGAACGGCAGGCTGCTGCTCAATCCGGCGGAGAAAGACCTCGCCCGCTGCATCGGCCTGCTAAGGCCGGTCGACGCCAGCAAGATCTATGACGTCGCTATCGTTGGCGCCGGGCCGGCCGGTCTGGCGGCGGCGGTCTACGCGGCCTCGGAAGGGCTGTCGACCATCGTGCTCGACTGCCGTGCCTTCGGCGGCCAGGCCGGCGCTTCGGCGCGCATCGAGAATTATCTCGGCTTCCCCACGGGCATTACCGGCATGGCGTTGATGGCGCGCGCCTACAACCAGGCGCAGAAATTCGGCGTCGAGATGGTCATCCCCGACGAGGTGAAGCTGCTCGGTGCCGCCACCGACGGTGCGCGTTACCAGCTTGCGGTCGGCGACGGCGAGACGGTGCGCACCCGCTCGGTGGTGATTGCCAGCGGCGCGCGCTATCGCCGCCTCGATGTCGCCAATCTCGCCGAGTTCGAGGGCACCTGCGTGCATTATTGGGCCTCGCCCATCGAAGCACGGCTTTGCGGCGGCCAGGAAGTGGCGCTGGTTGGCGCCGGCAATTCGGCCGGCCAGGCGGCCGTCTATCTGGCCAGCCAGGTCAGGAAAGTGGTGCTGCTGGCCCGTGGCGGCAGCCTCGAGGCCTCGATGTCGCGTTACCTCGTCGAGCGCATCAGGGCGCAGCCGAACATCGAGGTGCTGACCGGCGCCGAAATCGAGGCGCTGGACGGCGAGGACGGCAATCTTGCCACGGTACGCTGGCGCGACCGCTCGAGCGGCGCCTCGACGACGCGGCCGATCCGCCATCTCTTCCTGTTCATCGGCGCCGACCCGAACACCGATTGGCTCGCCCAATCCGACGTGGCGCTGGATGCCAGGGGTTTCATCCGCACCGGATCGGACATAGCATCGGCGCATGGCGTGATGGAGACCAGCCGCAGCGGCGTGTTCGCCATCGGCGACGTGCGCTCCGGCTCGGTCAAACGCGTCGCGGCGGCTGTCGGCGAGGGCGCCCAGGTGGTGGCGGCGTTGCATGCATTTCTTGCGCGGGACGGCAGCCAGGCCGACGCGCCTCACGTATGATCCCGCAAAGTAGGAACCGGTTTTCGGAAAAGATCATGCTTCAAATGAGAGATAGGTCGGGAGAGTGTGATGGCGGATGAATGCAAACACGCCGCTGGGATCAAGGACGTGACGCCGAGCGCGCTCGGCTGCGAGGAGTGCCTGAAGAGCGGTTCGTGGTGGGTGCATCTGCGGCTCTGCCGCACCTGCGGTCACGTCGGCTGCTGCGACGACTCCCCAAACCGCCACGCCACCAAGCATTTTCATGCCACCAGCCATCCCGTCATAGAGGGCTACGACCCGCCGGAAGGCTGGGGCTGGTGCTATGTCGACGAGGTCTTTCTCGACCTCGGCGACCGCACGACCCCGCAGAACGGCCCGATCCCGCGCTTCTATTGAGTGTTTCCCAGAGCCGGGGAAAAGCCGGTTCGGCCTGCTTTATCGCACCGAGCCCGTGACGGTCCGGTCGACATCCGGAACGGATTTGCGATCGTTGCCGGCAAGGGCTGCAATAAGCAGCAGGCTGGCCACGACCGGAACGAACAGCACGGCGATGCGGGCCTGTACATGAAGGATGGCGCGCCATTCGCTGCGCTTGTCGGGGCTGTCGCTCATCATACTCACTTTGCCATGGATCCCCCGCGAGGTCACATAGGCCCTAACGGTTAAGCAAGTCCTTCCGACTTCGTTAACGCAGCTATTCAAGGACGGGTTCAGCCGAGCCCGATCCGCCTGGCGCCTTGCCGAAACAACGCCTCGGCATCCGGCTCGAAGCGGAACGTGGCGATGAAATCGTCGGCGCGGTAGTCCGGCAACGTCTTGCGGATGCCGGCGGCAAAGGCGCGCGCCTCGTCGAGGCGCCCCGCCAGCGCCAGGCAATGTGCCGCGATCGCCAGGATGATGGCGTGCGCGTTGGGCCGGGCCGCTGCCTTCAGCGCCCATCCAGCCGCCTCCTCGAACTGGCCAAGCCGGACATGCGCCATGGCCCGCGCCCCCAGCATGCCGAACAGCAGCGGATCGAAAGGGCTGAGATGGCGCGAATGATCGGAAGAGCCGATCGCCGCCTGCGGGTCGCCCGACTGCGAATGGACGAAGGACAGCGCGTAATGGCCGAGCGCGAAATTGGGGCTGAGTTTGACCGCCTGTTCCAGTTCGCTGAGCGAGCCGTCCTGTTCGCCGCGCAGCCACAGCGCGCGGCCCATGGCCCAGTGCGCGGCCGGATTGTGATCATCGACCAGCAGGCTCTGGCCGGCGCTCTCGAAGGCGAGCGCGCTTTCCCGGTCGCGGTCGCCCCAGCGCTGGAAGGCGTTCTGCCAATGAGTAAAGGACAGGCCGGCATAGGCGCGGGCAAAGGTCGGATCGAGTTGCAGAGCCCTGGCAAAGAAGTGCCGCGCCGTTTCGTTCTCGGCCTGTGTGAAACGGTACATGTGCCAGAGGCCGCGATGATAGGCCTCCCAGGCGTTGAGCGAGTTGGGCGCCTTGAGCAGGGCGCGGTTGCGCTCGACGGTTTCGATCTCGGCCGAGATCGACGACACGATGCTGTCCCCAATGTCGTCGAGCACGGCGAAGATGTCGTCCGGACGGCACTCGAAAGTCTCGGCCCAGACGATCCTGGCAGTACGCACCTCGACCAGTTCGACGCTGACGATCAGGCGGCCGGCCGGGTTGCGCACCGCGCCGGTGGCCACATAGTCGACATTCAGCCGGCGGCCCGCCTCCTCGGGCGCGATGGCTTCCTCGGCCAGCGCAAACACCGATCCGCGCGCGATGACGAAGAAATCCCGCAGCTTGGCGAGACGGGTGATGATATCGTGCGTGAAACCGTCGGCCGGTCCGCCGCGCGTCTCTCCGGCAAACGGCATCACCGCCAGCGAAGCGTGGCTCGGCTTGGTGGTCTCGGCGACGGTCGGCCCGGCCACCGGCTGCGATACCATGGACAAGGCGGCCGGCCGCCGCTCGCGGATCGCATGCCAGGCCGCGCGCAGAGGCGCGAAATCCAGGTCTTCCGACCCGAACAGCTGCTCGGCCGCCGCCAGATGTTGCTCGGCCGCGCCGACGGCGCCACGCCGCGCCAGACTGGCCAGCAGCGCCCGGTGCGCGCGCTCCTCGAACGGCGACAGTTCCAGCCATCTGTCGAGATGAGCGACGGCTTCGTCGCAATCCGCCGGCAAGGTTTCGACGAGCCTTTCCAGCACGGCCACGTGCCAGGCACCGAAGCGACGGCGTTGTGCCGTCAGCCAGCTGTTGAAAAGCGGGCTTCGCGATAGCTCCAGGCCGTCAAGGAACTCGCCGGCGAACAATTTCGCCAGCGCCTGCAGGCGCTCGACACCAAGCGTTGCGATGCCTTCGAAGCCGGCGCGGCTGACCTCCAACGCATCGACAAGGCAGGCGCCGAGATCGAGCGCGACCGTATCGTCCTGCGTGCGGACACGGCGCCGGTCCGGCGTGTCGAGAGCGCTGCGCAACTTGCTCAGGCACCAGCGCAGTTCGCCTCGCGGATCGTTGGGCACGTCCCACAGAAGTTCGCACAGGCGGCTGCGCCCCACCGGATGTGGCGCCAGCACGAGGTAGGCAAGCAGCGCTCGCAGCTTGCGCGAGGCCGGCAACGCCGTTGGCACGCCGTTACGGGTGATCGCCAGCGGCCCGAGCAGCCGCACCGACAGGCACGGCATGCCGCTGTCCTGCCTCGACGCTGCGGATTCCACGTCCGTTTCCACGCCTGCTCCCACGCTGGCCTGCCGGCCCTTGCTCTAGCACCAAACATGACACGGCGCATCCGGCGGCGAATCTCGTGCCGGCAGCGGTCCTTGCCGCATCGCTGGAACGTCAGTGTTAGCGCGGCAAGGTCTCGAAACCTCGCCGCCTAGGCCGCCGGTTTGTAACCGGCCCGTGAAGATCAACACGATCGAGGAGATCAACGATGTTGAACACACAAAGCATCAGGAGCACCGCAGGGCGCGGCCGCCTGTTCGATAGCATTCTGGACACCGTCGGCGACACGCCGGTGGTGCGCATCAACAATCTCGCGCCGGCGCATGCGACCATCTTCGTCAAGGCCGAGTTCTTCAACCCTGGCGCCTCGGTGAAGGATCGGCTGGCGCTCAACATCATCGAAGAGGGCGAGCGCAGCGGCGCGCTGAAGCCGGGCCAGACCGTGGTCGAGGCAACCAGCGGCAACACCGGCATTGGCCTCGCCATGGTCTGTGCGCAGAAAGGCTATCCGCTCGTCGTCACCATGGCCGACAGCTTTTCGGTCGAGCGCCGCAAACTCATGCGCATGCTGGGCGCCAAGGTGGTGCTGACGCCACGCGCCGAAAAAGGTTTTGGCATGTACAAGAAAGCGATCGAACTGGCCGAGGCCAATGGCTGGTTCCTTGCCCGCCAGTTCGAGACCGCCGCCAATGCCGCCATCCATGAAGCAACGACCGCGCGCGAAATCCTAAACGATTTCGCAAGCTCCCGGCTCGACTGCTTCGTCAGCGGCTATGGCACTGGCGGCACCGTCGTCGGCGTGGCGCGCGTCTTGCGCCGGGAACGGCCCGATGTCCGCATCGTGCTCTCCGAGCCGGCCAATGCGCAACTGATCGGCAGCGGCAAGGCGCAGCAGCGCGGGGCCGGCGGCGCCCCCGCCGCCAGCCATCCGGCCTTCGAGCCGCATCCGATCCAGGGCTGGACGCCGGACTTCGTCCCCAACGTGCTGCAGGAGGCGATCGACGCCAGCCTCTATGACGAGGTGATGCCGATCGCCGGGCCAGAAGGCATCAAATGGGCTCGGGCGCTGGCCCAGAAGGAAGGAATCTTCACCGGCATTTCCGGCGGCGCCACCTTCGCCGTGGCGCGTCAGGTCGCGGAGAAGGCGCCACCCGGATCGGTGATCCTATGCATGCTGCCTGACACAGGCGAGCGCTACATGTCGACACCGCTGTTTGACGGCATCGAGGCCGAGATGGACGCCGACGAAATGGCCCTGTCGCGCTCGACGCCCGGCTGCCAGTTTCCGGCGGCTTGACGGGAGGCTGTCATGGACATCGCGCAGGAAAGCCTTGGCGTGTCGGCCGAGGAAACGCTTGACCCCGCCGACTGGGCCGGTTTGCAGGCCTTCTCGCATCAAATCATCGACGATGCGGTGGACTACCTGCGTGAGGTGCGCGAGCGCCCGGTTTGGCGGGAAATGCCCGGCGAGGTGCGGGATCTTTTCACCGCACCCCTGCCGCGCTCGCCGGCACCGCTTGCCGTCGTGTACGGAGAGGTCTCCCGCACCGTTATGTCCTATCCCATGGGCAACATCCATCCGCGCTTCTGGTCGTGGTACATGGGGTCCAGCAACTTCACCGGCGCGCTCGGCGATTTCCTCGCGGCGATCCAGGGCTCCAACCTGGGCGGCGGCAACCATGCCGCCGGGCTGATGGACGGCCAGGTGGTGAACTGGTGCAAGCAGATGCTGGGCTTTCCGGCCTCGGCCTCCGGCACGCTGGTCAGCGGCGGCTCGATGGCCAACATCATCGGGCTGACGGTGGCGCGCAACGTCAAGGCCGGCATCGACGTGCGCGAGCACGGCGTCGCCGCGATCGAGAAGCCGCTGCGCTTTTATGGCTCGGACCAGATCCATTCCTGCCACCGCAAGGCGATGGAAGCGCTGGGCCTGGGCAATCGGGCGCTGCGCCGAATCCCGACGGATGCCGGACTACGGATCGACATATCGGCCTTGCGCGCGGCGATCGTCGAGGACCGGGCAGCCGGGTTCAAGCCGGCCTGCGTCATCGGCAATGCCGGCACGGTCAACACTGGGGCGATCGACGACCTCCGGGCGCTTGCCAAACTCGCTCACGAGGAAGGCCTTTGGTTCCATGTCGATGGCTGCATCGGCGCGCTGATCGCCATCGCCCCGCAAAATGCCCACCGCGTCACCGGCATCGAATGGGCCGATTCGGTCGCGCTCGATCCCCACAAATGGCTGCATTCGCCCTTCGAGGTAGGCTGTGCCCTGGTCAGGGACGCCGCCGCGCACCGCCGGACATTCGCGGTGACGCCGGAATATCTGGAATCGACACCACGCGGCCTCGCTTCCGGCGAATGGCTACACGATTATGGTCTGCAGACGTCGCGCGGCTTTCGCGCCTTGAAAGTGTGGATGGCGCTGAAGGAACATGGTGTCGAAAAGTTCGGCCGCCTGATCGACCAGAACATCGCGCAGGTCTCCTATCTGGCCGGGTTGATCGAGGCCGAGCCTTCGCTGGAACTGGCGGCAGCGCCGACCATCAACATCGTCTGCTTCCGCTACCAGCCCGGGTTGGCGGGCGAAGCGCTGAAGGCGCTCAACACCGAGATCATGCTGCGGTTGCAGGAGCAAGGCATCGCGGCGCTCTCCGACACCACCGTGCATGGCGGGCATTGGCTGCGTGTGGCGATCACCAACCATCGCACCCGACGCGACGATCTCGATCTGCTGGTGCGTGAACTGGTGAGGCTCGGGCATGAGATCACGGCACAGGGCCACGTGTCTTCCTAGTTTCCGGCCGCCGTGCGAACCTGCCCGCGATGATTCGAGGGAGGTCGGCGGTGACGCTGTTTCGCATGCTTGCGCTGGCGGCACTGGTCCTGGCCAACTCGGCCAAGGCCGCCGACATGGCCTTTTTCGTCAAGAACCTGCGCAAGGAGGGGGTCGCGGTCGAGCTGTTCAGCCGCGATCGCGAAACCGTCTGGCCGGGCAACGACAAGGTGTTCCTCGTCGATCCCGGCTCGCGGAAATCAGTGCCGATCTCCTGCAACCAGGGCGAACGCATCTGCTACGGCGCCTGGGTCGATGGCAATGACAAGATTTCCGCCGGCGTCGGGCCAGACAACGACCAGCCTTGCGATACCTGCTGCTTCATCTGCGTGGAGCACACGACCGAAACCATCGACCTTGTGCCGTAGCGGCGCTTCGGTGCAGAAGCCAACCCGGTGCGTCAGTCCGGAAGGCCGGCCTTGCGAAAGCCATCGACGAAGTGCTCGCGCGTCGCGTCGTCGCGGAAGGGCTCCGTCCAGACCCAATGCCGGGTCGTGAAATGCGGGTTGCCGACGAGGAACAGTTCTACCTCCGTGCGCGCCTCCTCGAGCCGACCAAGTTGCGCAAGGCTTGCCGCAAGGAAGCGGCGTGAGCTCGTGCGGTAAGTCTCGTCCCGGCGCAGCGTCTCGACGGCGGCTGCGTAGTCGCGCGCCGCGTATTGCGCCTGGCCGAGCGTCAGGTAGTACCAGCTCGGTGGAAACGGGTTCAGCCGGAACGCCTTGCGGATTTGCTCCAGGGCCTCCTCGACCCGCCCGGCCAGGGTCGTTATATCGGACAATGTCGCCCAGGCATCGGCCTCGTTCGGGTCGAGTTCGAACGCCCTGGCGAATTCGGCATCCGACTCCGCGAACTTATGCTCATAGGCAAGCAAATTGCCGAGCACCCAGTGGCATCCTGCATCGTTGAGATCGATCGCGACCGCCTTGCGCGCCAGCTCCAGGGCAATGCGGCGGTTAGGGTCGATCGGCTCGCCCCAATGCACCCATCCCATCCAGTGGTTCATGGCAAGCCAGCGATAGGCCTCCGCGTAGTGGGGATCGAGCGCAACCGCGCGCGTCAACATCAGATGCGCTTCCCGTGCGGTCTGCGGCGAATCATCGATCAGCTTGCGCGCCCGCACGCACAAGTCGTAGGCGTCGAGATTGGTGGGCCGGTTGCGTGGCGGCGGCGCGCGCAGCCGGCCAAGCAATGCCTCCACGATCTTGGCGGTCACCTCGTCCTGGACGGCAAAGATATCGTCCAGGCCGCGGTCGAAACGTTCCGCCCATAGATGGTCGCCGCTCGCCGCGTCGACCAGCTGCGCGTTGATGCGTACCCGCCCCGCATCGCGCCGCGCGCTGCCCTCCAACAGATAACGAACGCCGAGTTCCCTGGCGATCTCGCGCACGTCCATTGCCTTTCCTTTGTAGGCGAAAGTCGAATTGCGCGCGATGACAAACAGGCCGGAGATCCTCGACAGGTCGGTGATCAGGTCTTCGGTCAAGCCGTCGCAGAAAGAGTCCTGCCCGGCATCGTTGCTAAAATTGACGAAGGGCAGCACCGCTATGGAAGGCTTGTCCGGCAGCGGCAAGGGTTTTGGCTTGGCGCCGGCGAGCTGTTCGACGGCCCCCGTGAAGCGATAGCCGACGCGCGGAACGGTCGTGATCCATTCCCCGCCTCCTTCACCCACAATGCCTGGCGGGCCGAGCAGCTTGCGCAACTGCGCGATCTGGACGGTGAGGTTGCCTTCCTCGACGGCCGTGCCGGGCCACGCCGCGTCCATCAGTTCGGCTTTTCCCAGGATTTCGCCGGGTTTTGCGACGAGCGCCGCAAGCAACTTCAGCCCCCGATAGCCGACGGCCACGGGATCGTCGTTCCTAAGCAGCGTTCCCGCGCCCGGATCAAGCACGAACGGACCAAAGGCGAAGCGCTCTCCCTGCATGGGCGCATCTATAGAGCAATTCCGGGAAAAGTGCGAAGCGGTTTTGCCGGGAAACGCGTGGCTAGCTCTCCCCGAGAGTGGCGTCAAAACAAAGAGTTATCGCAAGTTTGGAACTTTTGAGAACTATTTGGGAGGGCTTAATTACGGCGCCGCTCATATCCTGCAGAATTCAATCTCTTTCCGGGTGAGGTCCACGGTTCGCGACGGTGTCGGACCCCCAAACCCAATGGAGGTTGCCCCAATGGAGGTTGCCATGAACAGTACAATCACATCGATCCAGCATCGGGCAGTGCGGCCGGGTGTGCCCGTCCAACGATCGTCGCATCCGCGCTCCCTGCGAAGCATGGTGGCAAGCTGGCGCGAGCGGACACGCTTTCGCTGGGACCTCAAGCGACTATCGGAGGTCAGCCCGCATTTGATCGATGACATCGGCATGACGACACGACAGGTCGAAGCAGAGATCGCCAAACTGCCATTCTGGCAGCGCTAAGGCGAAAATGCCGCGACGATTTGGAGGGGATTGCCGAGCATCGTGCCTTTAGCATCCGCCCGCGTCATGTCATGATCCTGCATCGGCCGTGGGGGCCGATTCTACATCGGGGGTTTCCATGTCCTTCACATCCGCGCGCCGGCTCGCCGCCGCGTTTTCGCTTGCCGTCCTGTTTGTACCAGCCGCCCATGCCGGCGACGTCACCTTCGCTGTCAAGAACAGCCATCCCAACGCGATGCGCCTCGAACTCTATAGCCAGGACCGCGACTATGTCTGGCCGGGCGATGGCAAGGATTTCTATCTCGACGACGGCGAGACCAAGTCGTTGCCGATATCCTGCAACGAAGGCGAATCGATCTGCTACGGGGCCTGGGTCGATGGCGATGAGGGTACCTATTGGGGCGTCGGTCCCGGCAACAAGGAAAAATGCGAGGATTGCTGCTACACCTGCAGCGGCGGCGAGACCGAGGAGATCGATCTGGTCCCCTGACCGGTTTGCCAGCTTGACGGTTTTCCTGTTCGAGCCATAGCTTGGCCATGCATGCCGCCCAAAACCGGTTCGCGGCTTTGGCGCAACGACATGCATGGAACCAAGACCATACCAAGGGCACGCCGCGCCTGTGCATTCAGACGCGGCGTACTCCAGGCAACAGGAGCATCGCGATGGCCGGCACGGTCGAGGGTGAAAAAATCGACGTCGGGTTTTCCGGCAAGCGCTGCATCCACTCGCGCAATTGCGTGCTCGGCGACCCGCATGTCTTTGTGCCCAATGCGCCGGGCCAATGGATCCATCCCGATGCGGCCAGCGTCGAGAAGATCGTCGCGCTGGCCGAGAACTGCCCCTCGGGCGCCATCACCTATGCGCGCAAGGATGGCGGCCCGCGGGAAAAGCCGCCCGTGGTCAACACCGTGCGGCTGCGCGAAAACGGCCCGCTGGCGGTGCATGCCGAGATCGTGCTTGGTGCCGAGACGTTTTTCCGCGCCACACTTTGCCGCTGCGGCGCCTCGCAGAACAAGCCGTTCTGCGACAACAGCCATATCAAGGCGGGCTTTGCCGCCACCGGAGAACCGGCGCTGAAGGACACGCCGGCGCTGGAGGTCCGCGACGGCCCGCTGCGGGCGATGCCGACCACGAACGGCCCGCTCAAGCTCGAAGGCAATGTCGAGATCGTTACCGGCACCGGCCACACGGTCGACCGCACCACGAAGGTCTTCCTGTGCCGCTGCGGCCACTCGGCCAACAAGCCGTTCTGCGACGGCAGCCATAAGAAGGTTGGGTTCGTGGGATAGGTGGGTAGCCAATCTCCCTCTCGGGGGGAGATGTCCCGCGGGACAGAGGGGGCGCCTCTTGCCAACCTTTCAATATGTTCTCCACCGCGCCAGTGCCGCGTCCCTTGGCCCATCTCTCCCGGCTTTATCCGCAAGCCGGCATCGGCTAAGGGCAGGCAACCAAACAATCTGCCCGGACTTTCGCCCAAAATGACCGCCAAGACCAAGCCCGCCCCTCTCTTCCTCGGCATCGACACCGGTGGCACCTACACCGATGCCGTGTTGTGGTCCGAGACCGAAGGTCCGCGGGAGGGGCCGAACAAGGGCAAGGTGCTGGCCAAGGCCAAGGCGCTGACCACGCGGCATGATCTGGCCGTCGGCATTTCGGGCGCCGTCGATGCGGTCCTGGAAAAGGCGGGCACCAATCCGGCCGACATCAAACTGGTCTCGATGTCGACGACGCTCGCCACCAATGCGCTGGTCGAGGGCCAGGGCGGCCGCGTGGCGCTGGTCATGATCGGCTTTTCCGAGGCCGATCTTGCCCGCGACGGTTTGAAGACGGCACTCGGCACCGACCCGGTGGTGTTTTGTGCGGGCGGCCATGATGTGCACGGCAGCGCCGCCAAGCTCGACCTGTCCGGATTGGAGGCGATGCTGCCGGAACTCGGCGTGTCGGTGTCCGGCTTTGCCGTATGTGCCTATTTCGCCACCCGCAACCCGGCGCACGAGATCGCCGCCCGCGAGCTGATCCGCGACAGGACCGGCCTGCCGGTCACGGCGAGCCATGAGCTATCGGCCAAGCTCGGCGGTCCGCGCCGGGCGCTCACGACGCTGCTCAATGCCAGGCTGATCTCGATGATCGACCGGCTGGTGGCGGCGACCGAGGGGTTCCTTCAGGCCCGCAACATCGCCGCTCCTTTGATGGTGGTGCGCGGCGATGGCGCACTGGTTTCGGCGGCGTTTGCCCGCCAGCGGCCGATCGAGACGATCCTCTCCGGTCCCGCCGCCAGCCTGGTCGGCGCCCGCCACATGACCGGGTTCGACAACGCGGTGGTCTCCGACATTGGCGGCACCACCACCGACGTGGCGGTCCTCGATGGCGGCCGGCCGCGGCTCGATCCGGAAGGCGCCACCGTCGGTGGTTTCCGCACCATGGTCGAGGCGGTCGCGATGCGCACTTTCGGCCTCGGCGGCGATTCCGAAGTGATGCTGGAGGATGGCGCGCTCAATCCGAAAATTCTGCTCGGGCCGCGCCGCCTGGTGCCGCTGGCGCTGTCCGGCATGGCGCATGGCGAGGCGGTGACCGCGGAACTCGAACGCCAGTTGCGCGCGCCCAACACAGGCCGCATGGACGGCCGCTTCGCGGTCCGCACCGGCGTGCCGGACAGGCTCGCCGCGGGGCTGACCGCCCCGGAGGCAAAGCTCTACGAAGCACTCGGCGCGACGCCGCTTGCCCTCGACAGGCTGCTGACCTCGAATGCCCAGAATGCCACGCTGAACCGCCTGGTCTCGCGCGGGCTGGTGCATATCTCGGGCTTCACCCCGTCGGACGCCGCGCACGTGCTTTGCAAACAGGCGAACTGGGATGCCGCCGCCGCCCGGCTTGGCGCCGAACTGTTCGCCCGCAGGCGCGATGGCCGGGGCCAGGCGATCGCGGCCTCCGCGGAAGCGATCTCGGAACGGGTGCTCTTGACCCTGACGCGCTGGTCGGCCGAATACATCCTGGAGACCGCTTTTGCCGAGGACGGGCTCGACGGCGCGGCGACGGTGGCGCATGCGCTGGTGCAGCGCGCCGTCGATGCCCACCCCGGCATCGCCCGCCTCAGCGTCGCGCTCGACCGGCCGGTCATCGGGCTCGGCGCTTCGGCGCCGCTGCACTATGCCGGCCTGGCGCCCTTGGTCGGCAATGACTGCGTCGTGCCCCGGGATACCGACGTCGCCAACGCGCTTGGCGCCGTCGTCGGCCAGGTCAGGGTTTCGGCGGAGGCCCGCGTCAGCCAGCCCACGGAAGGCCTGTTCCGGCTTGCCTCGGGTGAGACGGTGCGCGATTTCCTCGACGAGACGGCGGCGATCGCGGCCGCCGAGGCCGATGTGCGGGCGATTGTCGCCCAGCGGGCTCTTGATGCCGGCACCGACAGTGCCGAGATCGACGTGGCGACGGAGTTCCGGGTCTCGACTGTCGAAGCGCAGCGCATGTTCATCGAAGCGCATATCGTGGCGGTGGCCTCGGGCAGGCCGAGGATAGCGGTGTGAGGAGAAGAGCCATCTCCCCCTCGTCGGGAAGATTGGCTAACCGCCCAAAATGCCCCACCTTCACCCTAAGCTGAATTGACCCTGCACCCCCTGACATGCCAAACGCCCCGCAACGCCTTTCATCTGGAGTAGCCTGATGACCGATCGCATCGAGATCGCCGGATTGCGCATTGCCCGCGAGCTGCATGACTTCGTCGTCGACCAGGCTTTGCCCGGCCTCGGCATCGAAGCGGCGCGTTTCTGGGACGGGTTCTCGGTCATCATCCATGATCTGGCACCCAAGAACCGGGCGCTGCTGGCAAAACGCGATGCCATGCAGGAAAAGCTCGATGGTTGGTATCGCGACAATGGCGCGCCCATCGACATGGACGCCTACAAGGCGTTCCTGAAGGTGATCGGTTATCTCGTGCCGGAAGGGCCGGCCTTCAGCGTCTCGACCGACAATGTCGACCCGGAAATCGCGGTCGTGGCCGGACCGCAGCTGGTGGTGCCGGTGATGAACGCGCGCTATGCGCTCAACGCCGCCAATGCACGCTGGGGCTCGCTCTATGACGCGCTCTATGGCACGGACGCCATCCCCGAAACGGATGGCGCCGAGAAGCGCAAGGGCTTCAACCCGGCGCGCGGCGCCAAGGTCATCGCCTGGGCCAAGGATTTTCTCGACCAGTCCGTGCCGCTCACCTCCGCAAAATGGGCAGGGGTCAACGGCCTGTCGGTCGCCAACGGCGCCCTGAAGCTCAGCGCCGGCGCCGGCTCGACGACGCTGGCCGATCCCAGGCAATTCGTCGGCTATCGCGGCGACGCCGCCAATCCGCAAGCCGTGCTCCTGGTGAAAAACGGGCTGCATGTCGAGATCGTCATCGACCGCGACAACCAGATCGGCCGCACCGATCCGGCTGGCATTGCCGACGTCATCCTGGAATCGGCGCTGACCACCATCCAGGACTGCGAGGATTCGGTCGCGGCCGTGGATGCCGAGGACAAGGTCGTCGTCTACCGCAATTGGCTCGGCCTGATGAAGGGCGATCTCGCCGAAGAAATCAGCAAGGGCGGCAAGAGTTTCGTCCGCAAGCTCAACCCCGACCGCGCCTACATCGCCCCAGCCGGCGGCACGGTGACCGTGCCTGGCCGCTCGTTGATGCTGGTGCGCAATGTCGGCCACCTGATGACCAATCCAGCGATCCTGGACCGCGACGGCAACGAGGTGCCGGAAGGCATCATGGACGCGGCGATGACGGCCCTGATCGCGCTGCACGATGTCGGGCCGAAAGGACGGCGGATGAACTCCCGCGCCGGCTCGATGTATGTCGTGAAACCCAAGATGCATGGCCCGGAGGAGGTCGCCTTCGCCGTCGAGATGTTCGACCGTGTCGAAGCCCTGCTCGGCATGGCCCAGAACACCATCAAGATGGGCATCATGGACGAGGAGCGGCGCACCACAATCAACCTCAAGGAAGCGATCCGCGCCGCAAAGGAGCGCGTGGTGTTCATCAACACCGGCTTCCTCGACCGCACCGGCGACGAGATCCACACCTCGATGGAAGCCGGCCCGATGATCCGCAAGGGTGACATGAAGCAGGCCGCCTGGATTTCCGCATATGAGGCCTGGAACGTCGACACGGGCTTGGAATGCGGGCTCGCCGGTCATGCCCAGATCGGCAAGGGCATGTGGGCGATGCCCGATTTGATGGCCGCGATGCTGGCCGAGAAGATCGCCCACCCCAGGGCCGGCGCCAACACCGCCTGGGTACCGTCGCCAACGGCGGCGACGCTGCACGCCACGCACTATCACAAGGTCGATGTCCATGCGGTTCAGGCCGCGCTGAGGACCCGCCCGAAGGCGAAGCTCGACGACGTATTGTCGGTGCCGGTGGCCGTGCGGCCCAACTGGACGCCCGACGAGATCCAGCGCGAACTCGACAACAACGCGCAAGGCATTCTGGGCTATGTCGTGCGCTGGATCGACCAGGGCGTCGGCTGCTCCAAGGTTCCCGACATCAACGATGTCGGGCTGATGGAAGACCGCGCCACGCTGCGCATCTCCTCGCAGCACATCGCCAACTGGCTGCGCCATAAGGTCTGCTCGGAAATCCAGGTGATGGATTCCTTGCGGCGCATGGCGGCAATCGTCGATCTGCAGAACGTCGGCGACCCGCTCTACCGGCCGATGGCCGCCGACTTCGAAAAGTCGATCGCCTTCCAGGCCGCCTGCGACCTGGTGTTCAAGGGAACAAGCCAGCCCAACGGCTACACCGAGCCGGTGCTGCACAAGCGGCGGCTGGAGCTGAAGGCCCATCAAGGGTAGGACGATGTCGCGTTGAAAGGGTTTGGAGCGCCGACTGGATGTCGCCGGTCCGCGTCGGCGAAGACGGCGGCGTCAGCCCAGCGGCAATGTCGTGCCGAAGGCGGCAGGCTCTTATGGCTGGATACGGTTCCTTTGCTTTTTTCAGCTAGTGTTGGCTGGAAGGCTGCGGAGCATTGGCATGGCCAACACGATGGCGATCGAAAAGAAACTGTTGAATTCCGTCCATGACCGGGCGGTTTTCCAGCGCCGCGTGCGCATCCTGTGTCAGCGGCTGGCCGACGAACTGGGCCCGGCCGGCACCGTTCTCGATCTTGGCTGCGGCGACGGCTCCATCGCCAAGGCGATCATGGAAAAAAAGCCGGGGCTGACGTTTCGCGGCATTGACGTGCTGATCAGGCCGCAAACCCATATCCCGGTCGAACTGTTCGATGGCGGCACCATTCCCGCCGCGAATGGCTCCTATGACTGGGTGACGATCGTCGATGTACTGCATCATGCCGACCACCCGGGCCATCTCGTGCGCGAGGCGGCCCGCGTGGCGCGCAAGGGCGTTGTCATCAAGGATCACCTGCGCGAAGGCTTCGCGGCCTACCAGACGCTTCGTTTCATGGATTGGGTGGGCAACAAGGGGCACAATGTCCGCCTGCCTTACAACTATCTCTCCAAGGCGGAGTGGGACGCCGTTTTTGCCGCCGCGGGTATCACACCCCGCACCTGGCGTGAGAAGCTGTCGCTCTATCCGTTCCCGGCCAGCGTGTTTTTCGACCGTCGCCTGCATTTCATCTCGACCTTGCGATAGGCAAGGCGGACCGGCTGTTGACAGCTTCATTGACGGGCGCCGTGAAGGTGGGGTGCATGCGTGTGCTGCCGCGGGCAGGCCCTACGCCGCCTGCGCCACGCGCTCCGAACTCATGCGATAGGAAATTGCTTCGGCCAGATGGATGCGGCCGACAGCTTCGCTGGCGTCGAGATCGGCGAGCGTGCGCGCCACTTTGAGCACCCGGTGGTAGGCCCGCGCCGAAAAGGCGAGTTTTTCGCTGGCATCCTTGAGCAGCGACAGGCCGGCGGCGTCCGGCATGGCGATCGTTTCGATGACGGCTGGAGAACAATGCGCGTTGGTGGTGGCGCTGTTGACGCCGAGCCGCTCGAAACGCTCACGCTGAATGGTGCGGGCACGCGCCACCCGCAGCGCCACGTCGGCGCTCTTTTCCGCCCGGTCGGGCCGGATCAGGTCGCTGGCCGAGACCGCCGGCACTTCGATCCTGAGATCGATGCGGTCGAGCAGCGGACCTGAAATACGCGCCTGGTAATCGGTGCGGCAACGGTCGCCGCGCAGGCAGCGATAACCCGGTTCGCCGGCCATGCCGCAGCGGCACGGGTTCATTGCCGCCACTAGCTGGATGCGGGCCGGATAGGTGACGCGATGGTTGGCCCGTGCGATCATGCAGTCGCCGGTTTCAAGCGGCTGGCGCAGCGCATCGAGTGTCTGCGGCGTGAATTCGGGAAACTCGTCGAGGAACAGCACGCCGTGATGGGCAAGCGACACCTCGCCCGGCCGCGCGCGCAGGCCGCCGCCCACCATCGCCGCCATCGAGGCCGAATGGTGCGGGGCGCGGAACGGCCGCCGGTCGGTCAGCTTGCCTTCGCCGAGTTCGCCGGCCACCGAGGCGATCATCGAGACTTCGAGCAGTTCCTTCGGCGCCAGCGGCGGCAGGATCGACGGCAGGCGCTGCGCCAGCATCGATTTGCCTGAGCCTGGCGGACCGATCATGAGCAGATTGTGCCCGCCGCCGGCCGCCACTTCCAGAGCCCGCTTCGCTGTCTCCTGGCCCTTGATGTCGGCAAGGTCGGGCAGGTCGCGTGCCGCCGCGCGGATGCCGGCCTCCGGGCGCGACAGCACCTGCGTGCCGCGGAAATGATTGGCGATCGCAATCAGGCTGCGCGGCGCGAGAATGTCGAATTCCCGCCCTGCCCAGGCTGCTTCCGGCCCGCAAGCGAAGGGGCAGATCAGCCCTTTGCCTTCGCCATTGGCGCCGATTGCCGCCGGCAAGGCACCGGCAACGGCGGTGATCGTACCGTCGAGCGATAGTTCGCCCAGCACGACATAGCCAGCCAGCATGTCGCCCGGAATAGCGCCAAGGGCCGCCATCAAGCCGAGAGCGATCGGCAGATCGTAGTGGCTGCCTTCCTTCGGCAGATCGGCAGGCGCCAGGTTGACGGTCACCTTCTTCGACGGCATCGACAGGCCCGACGCATGCAATGCCGCCTGCACCCGCTCGCGGCTTTCCGCCACCGCCTTGTCTGGCAGGCCGACGATATGCATGTTGACCTTGCCGGGCGCGATCATCACCTGCACATCGACCGGCACCGCCTCGATGCCCTGGAAAGCGACCGTACGAACCCGCGCCACCATTGTCTGCCCCCGATGCCGGCTCGCCCTTGCCCTTGTGAACGGGCCGCGAGTGACGTCAACGCAAGACAACCACGGATTTCAGGCCAAGGCAAGAACATTACAGGAACAAAAGTAGAGTAGACGCATGGCTCGCGCCCGATCATGACGGCCTCATCGCCAAGAAGGTGTTCCAGCCCTGCTCATTTCTACCGATGCGGAAGCTGTGGCTGAGAAGCTCCATGCAGGCGGCCTCGATGCGCGCCGCGAAGGCGTCCCTACGCCAGTCGACGGTATGGTACTTGCCACCCGTTTCGCCGTCACCATCTCGCATCGAGACGACGAAGGCACCGCCTTGGCGCGACGAACGCGCAATCTTCTCCAGAACATGGTCGATCTGGTCGCGAGGCACATGGATCAGCACGGCGAGCGCCACCACCGCGTCGTAGGGACCGCCAAGCTCGTCGGTGATCACGTCGAGGAGTTCGCCTGCCTTGCCGCGCGCGGCCTGCAGTTCGAGAAAGCGCCGCGTGGCGTCGGTTCGCCGGACCTCGACCCCAAGGCCCTCCAGGAAGTCCGCGTCGCGGCCCGGGCCGGATCCGATTTCCAGGATGCGGCCGCCCGCTCCGGCGATCGCGGCGGCGCGCTCGAGCGCGGCCCTGTCGTTCGGGTGAGGAACATGCCCAACGATCTCGTCATAATGGACCGCATAGTCCTCATACGACTCTATCGTCCGACGGCTTTGGGCCAGAACCTCTGCCGGTATCTTCATCGTGTTCTCCCATCGGTGTGTGTCTGACGGATTTGGTCAAATCGAGAACATCACGCGAACTGGCAGTTTGCGCCGGTTGCAGCCGGGTGGCGTCCGGTTGCAAAAGCGGAACATGGTTAATACAAAATGAAAACGGAAAACAGGGCCGCGAAGCATGATCGCGGAATGGCGGTTGTGCCGCCATTCATCGTCGGGCTCGGTATCTAGCTCTTCGTTTCGTTAGACCGGTGTCACGGCGAGGGATGTGCGGTGACGTTTGGCGTCGCCGCTTTTTTTGGATATTGGCGCAGCCATCAGCACGGTTGTCAGCCTGATAGCGTTGGCCGTTGCCATACTCAACCGGCTGCCTCATTAGGATCTGTGAAAGAGGCTTGCGCCTACTGCCGCTTTTCCTCCACGCAATCCCAGAACAGGCTGGCGATGTCGGCGCCGCCGAAGCGCTTGACCTCGCGCACGCCGGTCGGCGAGGTGACGTTGATCTCGGTCATGTAGTCGCCGATGACGTCGATGCCGACCAGGATGAAGCCGCGCTCTTTCAGCGACGGCCCGATGCGGGCACAGATCTCTCGCTCGCGTGTCGTCAACTCGGTCTTTTCGGCGCGGCCGCCGACATGCATGTTGGAGCGGGAATCGTGCTCGGCCGGCACCCTGTTGATGGCGCCGACCGGCTCGCCGTCGATCAGAATGATGCGTTTGTCGCCCTTGCGCACGTCCTTCAGGTAACGCTGCACGATATAGGGCTCGCGAAACATCTGGCCGAACATTTCGAGCAGCGAGGCGAGATTGCGGTCGGCTTCCAGCATATGGAAGATGCCGGCGCCGCCATTCCCGTAGAGCGGCTTGACGATGAGGTCGCCGAACTCCTTGCGGAAGGCGGCGACTTCGAGCGGATCCTTGGTGATCAGCGTATCCGGCATCAGGTCCGGGAACTCGGTGACGAAAATCTTTTCCGGGCTGTTACGCACCCAGGCCGGGTCGTTGACGACCAGCGTCTTTGGATGGATGCGCTCGAGGATGTGGGTCGTGGTGATGTAGTTCATGTCGAAGGGTGGGTCCTGGCGCAGCAGGACGACGTCCATTTCGGACAAGTCGGTGCGCACCTTTTCGCCCAGCGAATAGTGGCTGCCCTTTTCGTCGCGCACCGTCATCTCCTCGACGCGGGCAAACACCTTGCCGTCGCGCATCGACAGCCGGTCGGGCGTGTAGTGGAACAGCTGATGGCCGCGCCGCTGCGCCTCCAGCGACAGGGCGAACGAGGTGTCGCCGGCGATCGACACGGTGGAGACATGGTCCATCTGGACGGCGATTTTCAACTTCATGGCAGGTCCCCAGCGTAGTCGACGCAAGCGATATAAGCGTCGCGGCGCGTTCTGCCAATCGCGACGTTTTGAACATTGGGATCAGCAAGGCGCGTCTGCCGGTTGCAGACAAGACGAGGACTGACGTCATCGCTTTCTTAAGCCTTGCCGTGCGACGGTAAGCTCCGAATGCAGCGGCCGACCTGACGCAGCGCCGGGCACCCGATGGAACGACGATCATGAACGCGCTCACTGCCGTCCGCGCAGCCTCGACCCAGCAGCTCGAACTCACCATCCTGATGCCATGCCTCAACGAGGCCGAGACGCTCGCCGTCTGCATCGGCAAGGCCAGGGCGTTTCTCGACCAATCCGGCATAGCGGGCGAGGTGCTGATATCAGACAATGGCAGCACCGACGGCTCGCGGGAGATCGCCGCGCAGGGCGGTGCTCGTGTCGTCCCGGTCGCGCAGAAGGGCTATGGCGCGGCGCTTCTGGGCGGCATCGCCGCCGCCAGGGGTCGCTTCATCATCATGGGCGACGCCGATGACAGCTATGATTTCGGTGCACTGGAGGCATTCGTGGCGCGGCTGCGCGGCGGCGCCGATCTGGTCATGGGCAACCGCTTCCGGGGTGGCATAGAGGCTGGCGCCATGCCGCCCCTGCACCGCTATCTCGGCAATCCGGTGCTAAGTTTCGTCGGCCGCCTGTTCTTCCGCATCAAGACCGGGGATTTCCACTGCGGTCTGCGCGGCTTCAACGCGGACAGCATCAGGAAGCTCGATCTGCAGACCACCGGGATGGAATTCGCAAGCGAAATGGTGGTGCGCAGCGCGCTTGCCGGCCTGCGTATCGAGGAAGTGCCGACCACGCTCAAGCCCGACGGCCGCGGCCGGCCGCCGCATCTCAGGACCTGGCGCGACGGCTGGCGGCACCTCAAATTCCTGCTGGTCTACAATCCGCGCTGGATGTTCTTCATTCCAGGCGCGGTGCTTTCAGGCCTCGGCACGCTGTTCGCGGCGCTGCTGGTGTTCGGCCCCTTGCGGGTGGTCGACAATCTTTCGCTCGATCTCAACACCTTCGTCGCCGCCTGTTTCATGATCGTCACCGGCATCCAGCTCATCACCTTCGGTGCCATTTCGCGATACTATGCCGAAATTACCGGCATCCTGCCGCGAAGCCGCGGGTCGGACTGGCTGACCAGGACCATCAGCACCGACCGTCTCGCCGCCAATGCCGGCATTTGCTTTGCCGCCGGCTTCCTGTTCTGCCTCTATGCCGTCATGCGCTGGGCCCATCTCAATTTCGGCCCGCTAACCGATTCCGAAATTCCACGCATCGTCGTGCTCGGGTTGAGCCTGATCGTCATTTCCTTCCAGGCCTTCTTTTCGGCATTCCTGCTCGGTGTCCTGGAAATCCCGGTCAAGCGACTGAAAGCTGGCCTTTCCCAGGAAGCGCCGGCCAGCGAACAGCAATGACCGACGTGCTGCCGGCGCTTGTCCATGCGCGCCCGTTCCGCTTCATGGTGGTGGGCATCGGTGCGGCGGGATTGTTTTTCGCGCTCTCGTGGCTGCTGGTTTCGCTGGGCGTTTCGCCGTTCGCCGGCAGTGCCATCGCTTATGCAACGGCGTTCGTCATTGCTTATCGGGCGCAACGGGGCTGGACGTTCGGTGCGGAACACGATCACAAGGTCGCGTTCCCGCGCTATCTTACGCTGCAAGCCGGATGCGCCGCTTTTGCCGGCCTTGTCTCGCAGGTGGCGGTGACGCATTTCGGCCTGTCGCCCGTCGCCATGTCGGCGCTGGCGACGGCCGTGACAAGCACCATCAGCTATGTGGTCTCGAGACTGTGGGTGTTTCCGGCGCGCGGCCACGGCAAACTCGGGAACACCGTGTAGCGGTTGTCCGTCCGGTCGAGCCAAGACCAGGAGTGGTCCAGCGCCTCCGCGACGCACCGTGCTTTACGCTTTGTGAAGCGAGAGGCACTAGCCTGTAGTCCCGACCATCGGCCGAAAGTCGCTCCATGACCGCTGCCCATGCCGCGATGCCTTCAAAGCACACCGCCCGTCCCTCCTGGCGGGCGGACATGCTGGCGGCGCTCCTCGCGGCCCTGGTGCCGCTCCTGGTCTATGCCATCGCCGGATTTCCACAACTGGCCAACCCGGCGGGCGACAATGACAGCCTGCTGCAGCTGGTCGAAGTCCGCGATCTTCTGGCCGGCCAGGGCTGGTTCGACCTGCACCAGTACAGGATGGGACTGGACGGCGGCTTCGTCATGCATTGGTCGCGGCTGCTCGACGCGCCGCTGGCCCTTGGCGTCCTTGTCATGTCGGCCCTGACAGGCAATGTCGCCCTGGCTGAACAGGTCGTGCAAGTCGCCTGGCCTGCCCTGCTGTTCTGGCTGGCGGTCTTCTTCCTCATCCGCGCCGCGCGCGCTTTCGCCGGCGGCCACGCTGTCCTGCCCGCCGCCGTCGTCGGTGGCGCCGCGCTCTACTACCTCGGCATTTTCTCCCCAGGTTCGCTGGATCATCACAATGTGCAGCTGACGCTGATCCTGGCGAGCCTTGCCTTGCTGCTCGGGGCTCCCTTGCTCCGGCCGGCCGCCTTGCTTTCGGGCATCTGCGCCACGCTGAGCGTGGCCATCGGCATGGAAAGCGCTCCCTACGCCGGCACCCTTGGCGCCGCTGTCGCGCTGCTGTTTCTTGGCGATAGTGCTCGGGAAAGGCTGACCGCGAGGGATTTTGGCCTCGGCGTCGCCGCTGTTTCGGCTCTCGTCTTCGTCGCCACCGTCCCGGCATCCGCATGGACCCAGGCACAGTGCGACACATTTTCGATTGTTCAGTTCGCCGTCGCCGGACTTGCCGGCGCGGGGCTGGCGATCATCGCCTCGTGGAAGGCCGCCAGTGCGACCGTCGCCGGCCGCCTGGCCTCGCTCGGCCTGCTTGGGCTAGCCCTTGCCGCTGTCGTCGTATTCCTGTTCCCGCAATGCCTGGCCTCGCCCTATGCCAACCTCAATCCGCGCCTCAAGGAGATATGGCTCAGCCATATCGATGAGGCGCAGCCGATTTTCCAGATCGTCACCCATGATCCGGCCAGGGCGGTGGCCCGGTTTGCCACCCCGCTGGTGGCCATCATCCTGATGGCGCTCCGTATCGGCCATGGCTGGCGTCGGCAGGACAGCCTTGTCGGCTCGCTGCTGGTGGTGGCGTTCCTGGTCAGCGCCTGGGAAGTTCGCGGCTCGACCTTCTCCATCGCCTTCGCGGTGATCCCGCTTGCGGCATGGATCGCCCGCTGGCGCCAGCGTGCGCAAACCAGTCCGTCCAACGGCGCCGCACTCAGGATGGCCGCGGCCTGGCTGATCTCTGTAAATGCAATCTGGGCAGGCGCTGCCGGGGCGGCGTCTAGTGCTTTCCAAACCGACGCGGCGGCCACCAGTGCCAAGGCCGACGATGCGGCTTGCCTTGGCAAGGCCTCGTTCGCGGCGCTCGGCCGGATGCAGGCCACGACAGTCCTTTCGCTGTCCAACCTCGGCTCACCGATTCTGGCCTTTACCAGTCATCGCGTGCTGGCCGGGCTGTACCACCGCAATGTCACCGGAAATCTGGTTGCACTGGATGCCTGGCTGGGCTCGGAGGCGGACGCCAAAACCGTCATCGAAAGCCGCCATGTCGGCCTTGTCGCGCTCTGCCGTGGCAATGCGGAAAGCCACCTGCTCCTGGCCAGGGCACCGGAGGGGTTCCTCGCCAGGTTGATGAGCGGCGATGTGCCGAACTGGCTGGAGCCGGTGGCACAAACCCGAGGTGCCCCGCTGGAGCTTTATCGCGTCAAACCAAAGGGCTGAAAATCCAAGTGTTTGACGCATCTTTTAGCCGGCTTCACGACGGTGTCGCGGCGAAAGCCGGACCCCATTTTTCGGGATCGTGCTCCGGCCACGAAAATCGGTCAGTGGGATACGTTTCCTAAAGGGTTTGCTGCCAGTCTGGAAATAAATTCCGACGACAAAAGCAGGGACGAACAGGGACACCGATGCAAACTCCGTTTGGCACCGGTCAGGCAAACAGGGAAAGCACGGATCTGGCGTTCACCGATCCGTTGACCGGGCTTGGCAATCATCGCCGCTTCTTCGACAAGGTCGATCGCCTGATCAGCGACCGTTCCGACGATCCCGCGCCCTTCACGGTCGGCATTCTCGACCTCGACGGCTTCAAGCCGATCAACGACCTTTTCGGCCACAAGGCCGGCGACGACATCCTGATCCAGGTGGCGATGCGGCTGCGCGCCTCGATGGACGGCCATTCGACGGTCTGCCGCATCGGCGCCGACGAATTCGCCTTCCTCTACCCGCTGGTGTTCTCTGAGGAGGCGGCGGCGGAAAAATCCCGTATGCTGATCGAGATCCTGTCGGCGCCCTACGATGTCGGCGAGCGCACCGCCAGGCTCTCGGCCTCGGTCGGATGCTCATTGTTCTATTCCGGCGACGAGACTACCGAGATCCTCATCAACAAGGCCGAAACGGCGCTTTACCATGCCAAGCGCTCCGGCCGCGGCCGCGTCGTCGTCTATACCCGCGAGATGGAGGAAGCCGCCAAGCGCGTCACCCGCATCGAGCAGGCGCTGCGCCGCGCCGTCTCGGCCGGCGAGGTGGAGCCGCATTTTCAGCCGATCGTCGATCTCACCACGCGCCGCACGATCGGCTTCGAGACGCTGGCGCGCTGGACAGACCGCGACCTCGGCGCGGTGCCGCCGACCGTCTTCATCCCCATCGCCGAGGAGCGCGGCATCATCGGCCCGCTGTCGCAGCTCGTGCTGCGCAAGGCCACCGAGGCTGCCAGGAGCTGGCCAAAAGACCTGTTCCTGTCCTTCAACCTGTCGCCCTCGCAGCTCGTCGACCAGAACACCGGCCTGCACATACTGGCGATCCTCGACCGCACCGGCTTCGATCCGCGCCGGCTGGAGATCGAGATCACCGAGACCGGCCTGATGAACGACCCGGCCTCGGCCGCGCAGATCGTCGAGGATCTGCGCCGCGTCGGCATACGTGTCTCGCTCGACGATTTCGGCACCGGCCAGTCCTCGCTCGGCCGCCTGCGCGAGTTCCATTTCGACAAGCTCAAGATCGACCGCGCCTTCGTCTCCTCCATTCTCGATGACCGGCCGTCCGAACACATCATCCGCGCCATTCTCGCCATGTGCGAAGGGCTTGGCATGGACGTCGTCGCAGAAGGCATCGAAGAGGAAGCGCAGGCCGACCGGCTGGTCCAGTTCGGTTGCGCCGGCGGGCAGGGCTATCTGTTCGGCAAGCCGGCCGATGCCGACGCCACATTGGGCTATCTCCGGGATTCCTTCCGTGGCGCCTTGCGCGCCAAGGCGATCTGAGCGGCAGGTTTCGGCGCTGCCCGCCATGCGGCGATGCCTCCTGGCGGGTCAAGCGCGGGCGCGATCGCCTTTTTGTCAGACATAAGCCCGGAAATCAGTCTTTTCGCCCTTGCCCGCCGGACGTGTCTGGCTAGGATGCGCGCCGGTTGACCCGGAGACGAAAAATCATGATGCCATCGGCGTATTTTGCCGACCTCGAAGGCGCTTCGGTGCTGATCACCGGCGGCGGCTCCGGCATCGGTGCGGCGCTGACCGAAGGGTTCATGCGCCAGGGCGCCAAGGTCGCCTTCATCGACATCGCCGATGCGCCCAGCACGGCGCTTGCCGATCGCATCGAGAAGGAGGTCGGCCATCGTCCGCTCTATCTCAAGACCGATCTGCGCGACGTCGAGGCTTTGCGGGCGTCGGCCGTGAAGGCAGCCGAGGCGCATGGCGACCCCACGGTGCTGGTCAACAACGCCGCCTGGGACGAACGTCATGCCGTCGAGGATGTCACCGTCGAGTTCTGGGACAACAACCTTGCCATCAACCTGCGGCCGCATTTCTTCACCGCGCAGGCCGTGGCACCAGGCATGAAGCGTGCCGGCGGCGGCTCGATCATCAATTTTACCTCGACCTCCTATCTGATCAACCATCCCGACATGCCGGCCTATACCGCCGCCAAGGCGGGCATACTCGGCCTCACCAAGGGTCTGGCCGGCAAGCTTGGCCCCGACCGCATCCGCGTCAACGCCGTCGCGCCCGGCTGGGTGATCACCGAGCGGCAGCAACAGCGCTGGGTCACCGAACAGGCGCTTGCCGCCCATGTCGCCAAGCAGTGCATCAGGGACGTCATGCGGCCGGACGATATGATCGGCACGGTCCTGTTCCTGGCCTCGGATGCCTCGCGCATGCTGACCGCGCAGATGCTGGTCGTCGATGGAGGTTTCCTGTGAGCCCGGAGTTTGCCAGCAGCGTGCCGGCAGTCGCGGCGCTCGATTGGGGCACGACCCGCCTTCGGGCCTGGCTGATCGACGGCGTCGGCAAGGTGCTTGCGGAGCGTCGCGGCGACGATGGCCTGATCACCGCGCGCGAAAAAGGCTTCGCCAACGTTCTGGAGGGCCATCTGGCAGCGATGGGCGCGCCGGAGGAATTGCCCGTCATCATCTGCGGCATGGCCGGCTCGCGCCAGGGTTGGCTGGAGGCACCCTATCTCGGCGTGCCGTCGCCGCTCGGCGCCATTCTCGGCGGCGCCGCTAGGGTGCCCGGGCAGAAGCGCGACATCCGCATTATTCCCGGCCTCGCCCAGCGTCTGGCCGACGCGCCCGATGTCATGCGCGGCGAGGAGACGCAGCTTGCAGGCGCCGGCCTGCCGGCCAAGGGCCGCGAATTGGTCTGCATGCCCGGCACGCATTCGAAATGGGTTCTGGTGGAGGACGGCGCCGTCGCCGGCTTCGGCACCTGGCCGACGGGCGAGCTGTTTTCCGTGCTTGCCGCGCACTCGATCCTGCGCCACTCGCTGGGTGAACATCCGGGCCCGGTTGCTCCAGACAATCCTTTCTTCCGCCGCTGGTGCGAAACAGCGCTAGGCGATGGCGGCGACGTCACCTCTCGGCTGTTTGCCATCCGCGCCGCCGGCCTGCTCCAGGACCTCGAGGCCGATGATGCGGCCGCCTGCCTGTCCGGCTTGCTGATCGGCGGCGAGATCGCTTCTGCCCGGCGCCGGCATGGCGCCGGCGCGATATCGGTCGTGCTGATTGCCTCGGGCGCGCTGGCCGGGCTCTACCAGGCCGCCCTCGGCCTTGCCGGGCTTGGTGTGCGGACAGTCGACGCGGACGAGGCTGTACGCGCCGGTCTCATCGAGGCCGCGCGGGAGAATGGCATGATTACCAGAAGTGGAGCCGCCATATGACCGAGACCGCACCCTTTCCAAAACTCAAGCGCGGCCTGGTCGCCATCCTGCGCGGCCTCAAGGCAAGCGAGGCGATCGCCATCGGCCAGGCATTGTTCGATGCCGGCATCGAGGCCATCGAGGTGCCGCTCAATTCGCCCCAGCCGTTTTCGTCGATCGCCAGGCTTGTTCAAGTGCTGCCGAAGACAGCTTTGGTCGGCGCCGGCACGGTGCTGACAGCGGCCGACGTCGACAGTCTTCACGCGGCCGGCGGACGACTGCTGGTCAGCCCCAACATCGATGCCGAGGTGATGGGCCGCGCCGCGCGTTACGGCATGGTCACCATGCCTGGCGTGTTCACCCCGACCGAAGCCTTCCAGGCGATCCGGCTCGGCGCCTCGGCGCTGAAATTCTTTCCGGCCAGCGTGCTCGGCGCATCGGGCATTTCCGCGATCCGGGCGGTGCTGCCGGCGCAGACGCTGGTCGGCGCGGTCGGCGGTGTTTCGGAAAAGGACTTTGCCGGGTACAAGGCGGTTGGCGTGACGGTCTTCGGGCTTGGCTCCAGCCTGTTCAAGCCAGGCATGAGCGTCGATGATGTGGCGGCGCGCGCCTACGCAGCCGTCACTGCCTGGGATGAGGTATTCGGAGAAGCATGATGAGTGAACCGATCGTTGCCGTCTTTTCCGATCATGTCTGTCAGCTCGGCGAAGGGCCAAGTTACGATCCCGGCACGGATGCGCTGTTCTGGTTCGACATTGTCAACAGCCAGCTCATGGAAAAGCCCTTGGCGGGCGGTGCGCTGAAAATCCACGAGCTTGGCCAGATGGCAAGCGCGATCGCGATCATCGATGACAAGCGACAGCTGATCGCCACCGAAACCGGGCTTTTTGTCCGCGACGTCGCCACCGGCGCAATGACGCTGCACACCGCCATCGAGGCCGACAACCCGGTCACCCGTTCCAACGATTCCCGCGTCCATCCCTGCGGTGCCTTGTGGGTCGGTACCATGGGCAAGGGCGAGGAGAAGGGCGCGGGCTCGATTTACTGGTTTTTCAAAGGCGAACTGCGCCGCCTGTTTTCGGATATTACCGTGTCCAACTCGATCTGCTTTTCATCCGACGGCGCGCTTGCCCACTACACCGACACCTCGACCGGATTGCTGATGCGCGTTGCCTGCGATCCCGCGACCGGCCTGCCCGTCGGCGAGCCGAAGATCTTCGTCGATCACCGCTCAGCCAAGGGCTATATCGACGGTTCGGTGCTCGACCGCGACGGCATCCTGTGGAACGCCGTCTGGGGTGGCAGCGTCCTCGAGGCCTATGGGCCGGACGGCAAGCTCGTCCGCACGGTCGCCATGCCGGTGACGCAGCCATCCTGTCCGGCCTTCGTCGGCAGGAATGCCGATCGGCTGGCCGTGACCTCGGCCTGGTCGGGCAAGAATGAAAAGCAGCGTCTGCTCGACCTGCAGGGCGGCATGACCTTCCTGATCGATATTCCTGTCAATGGCCGCCTGGAACCGCGCGTCCTGATCGCCTGACTTTGCGGGGCCACGGGGCCACGGTTCTCAATCCCGGCGCTGTCACGCAGGCGTCCGGCGCGCGTCGATTTCGCGAAAGCCGATTGCGCGGGCCGTGCGATGGTAGGTCATCGCACTGTCGGGAACCTGCCACATCATGCCAATGCACAAGCCGAAACTCATCCTTGTCCACGAACCCGAAAAGGTGTGTTTCGACCGCTTGCTCGCCGAAGGTCATGCATCGCAGCGGGCCGCCGAAATCTCGTCCTATCTGGCGCAGTCAACCGATCTCGCTCTGGAATTCGATGCGCTGGCCACCGCCTGCGAGGCGCGCGGCCTGTCCTTTGCGCCGGTGGTGCTCGACGATGCCGCCAAGGTGCTCGACGGTGAGGATCCGCGAAGCGCGCTGGTCTGGACGCTGACCGACGGCGTCGCCTATTTCCGTGGCGGCGCGGCCCCCGCTTTGGCAAGACTGAGCGGGTTCAACACCATCGGCGCCGACGATTCGCTGTTCGCGCTCTGCCAGGACAAGTTCCGCTCCGGCGCCGTGCTTGGCGCGCTCGGCCTGCCGGTGCCGCGGGCCGGTCTTGCCCGGGATGGCAAATGGCTGGTCGAGGCGCCCGCTTCCGCCGCCGGCTGGTTCGTCAAGCCCAACCGGCTCGGCGCCAAGATCGGCATCTGGCCGGATTCGCGCGTAACCGATCTCGATCACGCCCTGGAGCTTAGCCGGCGTGTTTTCGCCGCCTATCACGACGATGTCGTCGTCCAGCCCTATGTCGCCGGCCGCAACGTCCGCGCCAGCTTCCTTGGGCTGATGCGGGATACCGGCGTCGAAGCGCTCGGCGTCGCCTTTGTAGAGTCGGGAGGTGATTTCCAGACCATGGAAGACAGTTTGGCGCTCTATGGCGGGACCGGCGAAGCGGCAAGGGCGGCGGGCCAATATGCCGAGCCGGTACTGCTCCCGGTTGGCGAAAGTCAGCCGGGCGCTGATGCCGCAATCCGCCGCATCGCGCAAAGGCTGATCACCGGGCTCGGCCTGCGCGACGTGTTTTCCGTCGACCTGCGCGTCGAGGCCGACGACACGGTTCATCTGATCGAGTTCGAGGTCTGTCCCGGCCTGCCCTGCTTCGATTTTCGCGCTTATTGCGCCTCGCAATGGGGGCTGAGCCTGGCCGACGCGATGGCTGAAACCGCGGCGAACAGGCTTTCGCGCTAGATACCCTCGACCAAGACGATCTCGCCGTCGGCGACCTTCTGGCGGATGGCGACGGCGCGTTGGTATTCCGGCGAGTGGTAGCAGTCATGCGCGGCGGCCAGCGATTCGAACTCGATAAGCACATTGCGCTCCCGCCCTGGGCCCTCGGCCTTCTCATGCTCGCCGCCACGGGCCAGGAATTTCGCGCCGAAGCGCTCGAAAGCTGGTTTTGCCGCCGCGACGTAGTCCTTGTAGCCTTCCGCGTCACGCACATCGACGCGGGCGATCCAGTATCCCTTGGGCATTCTTTTTCTCCTTCCGTGCCGGCTCGTCAGGCCGATCGCATTTCTTCGAGTATCGCCTCCGCCGCGGCGCGCCGGTTGCTGGCCGCGACGATCGGGCGGGCGACGACAAGATGGCTGGCGCCGTTGCGAATGGCTTGCGCCGGGGTCACCACCCGCTTCTGGTCGCCATGGTCGCTCCCCGCCGGCCGGATGCCGGGCGTCACCACCGCCATGTCCGGGCCGACGATGCGGCGCACCGCTTCGGCTTCCGCGGCCGAGCAGACGATGCCGCCCATACCGGCATGCAGCGCCTGTTCGGACCGCCTCAGCACCAGCGTGTGTGGGTCATATTCATAGCCGGCATCGATCATGTCCTGCTCGTCCATCGAGGTCAGCACGCTGACGGCGAGCAGGCAAAGCTCGCTGCCGCGCGCGGCCTCCACCGCCGCCTGCATCGCCTTGGGATAGGCGTGGATGGTCAGCATGGTCATGCCCATCTTGACGATGTTCTCGACGCCCTTGGCCACCGTGTGGTCGATGTCGAGCAGCTTCATGTCGAGGAAGATTTTCGTCCCACCGCTGGCCAGCTCCCTGGCAAAGTCGAGGCCGCCGGCAAAAGCCAGCTGATAGCCGATCTTGTAGAAGGAGACGACGCCGTCGAGCTCGCGCACCGCCTGCTCGGCCTCCTTCACGGTCGGCACGTCGAGGCCGACGATCAATCGCTCCTGCATGGAATGAGGCTGCATGGTTGCGGCGGTCACGCCTCGACCCGGATCGACAGCATGCGCGAGGTTTCGATCAGCGTGCGGCATAGGTGCTCCATCGATTTGTGCAGTCTTTCGTCACGGAAATGGCCGTCCCCGTCGAAGGCGTCGCCACCCTCCGGCACCGAGCATTCCGGTGTCACCACTTCCATCTGGCAGCGCACCAGCACGGCACGCAAATGGTTGATGCAGCGGATGCCGGCGAAGTGCCCGTTGGAGGACGAGCAGAGGCCGGCGATCTTGCCGGCAAGCGGCCTGACCGACCGGCCGCCATCCCGGCGCACCCGGCTCACCCAGTCGATCGTGTTCTTGAGCAGCGGCGGAATCGAACCGTTATATTCGGGTGTCGCGATCAGCAGCCCGTCATGGGCGGCAATCAGCCGCGCCAGCCTCTGGGCGTTTTCAGGAACGCCGTTTTCCTTTTCCAAGTCCTCGTCGAGGATCGGCAAGGGGTAATCGGCAAGCGAAATACGGGTCACCTCGGCACCTTGCACCGCAAGTTCCTTCTGCGCCACGTCGGCGGTCCTGCCGCTATAGGCGCCGCTGCGCACCGAGCCGGCGAAGACGAGGATTTTCGGGATCACTGCCATGGGCCACCCTTGTTCCCGGACAGGTACAGCCGGAGGCCGCGCAAATCAACGCGCCAGCGCGAAAATCGAAAACGACCTGGCGTAAACGCCTGATGGGTGCGTCGAAATTCAGGTCAGGGCGAGTCGAAAATGGCTGATGCCGAGAACCGGAGCGGAGCGTACTTTCGTACGTGAGCACCGGAAGCGCAGGTGTCAGCCATTTGCAGGCCGGCCTCACCTGAATCTCGGCGTATCCTAATGTGCCTCGCGCCGGTAGATCCACAGCTGCGTCGGCGGGATGTTGCGGAAGATGAAGTCGAAATGCTTCACCGTGTAGTTGCCGCGGCCGGCCGGGATCGGCGACATCGGACCATAGGTCAGTTGCACGATCGGCCGTCCGACCGGAATGCGGTCGAGCAGGCTCTCGATATAGGCGATGCGCTGGGCGACCGGGAAATTGAGCAGCGGCACGCCGGAAACAACGCTGTCGAACATCATCCCGCTCCTCTCGCCAAGCGTGGCGTCGAGGTTGAAGGCATCGCCCTCGATGACGTTGACGCCGGGGTAGATCTGGCGCAGGTGGCGCACGAAATCGGTGGAATATTCGACCGCGTAGAGGTTTTCGGGCCGCACGCCCTGGGCGAGGATGGCGCGGGTGATGACACCGGTGCCGGGGCCGACCTCGAGCACCGGCAGGCCGGACTTGGGATTGACGATCGAGGCCATCTTGCGCGCGGTGATCGAACTGGTCGGAACGATCGAGCCGACCGTCTTCGGCTTGTCGATCCAGCCCTTGAAGAATTTGAGTTCGTCGTCGAACTTCTCGGCAAACGCCTTCCGCAGTCCGTGACCACGTGCCATGCAAGCTCTCCTCAGCGCGCCCCTTGAAGCTACTTAACACCTGGATGACGCAAGGCAAGGCGCGGCCTTGCCTATGGCGTGGATAAGATAGTTTTCGTCGCGTCTCAACGCTCGCCGAAAGACTCGAAAAAGTCCTTCATGCGGGCGAAAAAGCCGCTCGATTGGGGGGAATTGTCCTGCGAGGAGAGCTGTTCGAACTCTTCCAGCAATTCGCGCTGGCGACGCGACAGGTTCTGCGGCGTCTCGACCGCGGTCTGGATGTAGAGGTCGCCGACATTGGGCTGGCGCAGCACCGGCATGCCCTTGCCCTTGAGCCTGAACTGGCGTCCGTTCTGCGTACCTTCGGTCACCTTCACCTTGGTCTGCGTGCCGTCGAGCGTCGTCACCTCGAAGGAGCCGCCAAGGGCAGCGGTGGTCATCGAGATCGGCACCTTGCAATAAAGATCGGCGCCGTCGCGCTGGAAGAATTCGTGCGGCTTGACCGCCAGAAAGATATAGAGGTCGCCCGATGGCCCGCCGCGCAGTCCGGCCTCACCCTCGTTGGCCAAGCGGATACGGGTACCGTCCTCGATGCCGGCCGGGATGTTGACCGACAGCGAACGCTCCTCGGTGACACGGCCCTGGCCGGCGCATTTCGGGCAGGGATCCTTGATTGTCTGGCCACGGCCCTGGCATTGCGGGCAGGTCCGCTCGATCGAGAAAAACCCTTGCGTGGCGCGCACCTTGCCGTGGCCGTTGCACATCGAGCAGGTGACCGGCTGGGTGCCCGGCTTGGCGCCGCTGCCGGAGCATTCCGTGCAGGAGATCGAAGCCGGCACGCGGATTTGCGCGGTCTTCCCCGCGAAGGCTTCCTCCAGCGAGATTTCCATGTTGTAGCGCAGGTCGGCGCCGCGCTCGCGGCCACCGGAAGAGCGGCGCTGGCGGCCGCCCATCATGTCGCCGAAAATGTCCTCGAAGATGTCGGCGAAGCCGCCGGCGCCAAAGCCCTGCGCGCCATTCATCCCACCCTGCTCGAAGGCGGCATGGCCGAAACGGTCATAGGCCGCGCGCTTCTGCGGGTCCTTCAGCGTCTCGTAGGCTTCGTTGATTTCCTTGAACTTGTGCTCGCAGGAATGATCGCCGGGGTTGCGGTCGGGATGGAACTGCATGGCGAGCTTGCGAAAAGCGCTCTTGAGCTCCTTCTCGTCGGCGCCCTTTTGCACGCCCAGCGTTTCGTAGAAATCAGCTTTCATTTTTTCCCGCAGTCCGGATGTTCAACGTCTTGATGCAATGTTGCGTCGTTTGCCGGCACGTTGTTTCGATTTAGGAGCGGTGCTGCCCGTATGCTAGGGCCGGCGCGAACTTGTCCGTCGTTTTGAGTGATTTTTTCTGAAGTGCGCGCCACTATTTCAGCAAGGGTTGCAAAAAAGCCCGGCCTTGCGCCGGGCTCTTCGCATTATCCTGCCGTCAGGCTGCTCAGGCCGACTTCTTCTTGTCGTCGTCTTCGTTGATTTCCTCGAAATCGGCGTCGACGACGTCAGAGTCCTTGGCGGCATCCGCCTTGGCGTCGGCTTCCGCCGCTTCCTTCTGCGAGGCCTCGTACATGGCCTGGCCAAGTTTCATGGAAGCTTCGGCAAGCACCTGGCTCTTGGCCTCGATGTCGGCCGGATCGTCGCCCTCGGCAGCGGTCTTCAGCGCTGCGATCGCGTCCGAAATCGCCGTGCGCTCGGCCTCCGAGACCTTGTCGCCATATTCCTTCAGCGACTTCTCGGACGAATGCACCAGGGCTTCGGCCTGATTGCGGGCCTCGACCACGGCGCGACGCTTCTTGTCGGTATCGGCGTTGGCCTCGGCATCCTTGACCATCTTCTCGATGTCGGCGTCGGAAAGTCCACCCGACGCCTGGATGCGGATCTGATGCTCCTTGCCGGTACCCTTGTCCTTGGCCGAGACGTTGACGATGCCGTTGGCGTCGATGTCGAACGTGACCTCGATCTGCGGCACGCCGCGCGGCGCCGGCGGAATGCCGACCAGGTCGAACTGGCCGAGCGCCTTGTTGTCGGCGGCCATTTCACGCTCGCCCTGGAAGACACGGATGGTCACGGCGGACTGACTGTCTTCGGCCGTCGAGAACACCTGGCTCTTCTTGGTCGGGATCGTCGTGTTGCGCTCGATCAGCCGGGTGAACACGCCGCCCAGCGTTTCGATGCCGAGCGACAGCGGCGTCACGTCGAGCAACAGCACGTCCTTGACGTCGCCCTGCAGCACGCCGGCCTGGATGGCGGCACCGAGTGCCACGACCTCATCCGGGTTGACGCCCTTGTGCGGCTCCTTGCCGAAGAACTGCTTCACGATCTCCTGGATCTTGGGCATGCGGGTCATGCCGCCGACCAGGACCACTTCGTCGATCTCGCCAGCCTTCAGGCCGGCATCCTTGAGCGCCGCCTTGCACGGCTCGATGGTGCGCTGGACGAGGTCTTCGACCAGGCTTTCGAACTTGGCGCGCGTCAGCTTCAGCGTCAGGTGCTTCGGTCCGGTCGCGTCGGCGGTGATGAAGGGCAAGTTGATTTCGGTCTGTGTCGTCGACGACAGCTCGATCTTGGCCTTTTCAGCCGCCTCCTTGAGGCGCTGCAGGGCGAGCTTGTCATTCTTCAGGTCGATGCCCTGTTCCTTCTTGAACTCGGCCGCCAGATACTCGACCAGGCGCATGTCGAAGTCCTCGCCGCCGAGGAACGTGTCGCCATTGGTCGACTTCACCTCGAACACGCCGTCGCCGATTTCGAGTACCGAAATGTCGAAGGTGCCGCCGCCAAGGTCATAGACGGCAATCGTTTTGCCTTCCTTCTTGTCGAGGCCATAGGCAAGCGCTGCCGCGGTCGGCTCGTTGATGATGCGCAGCACTTCCAGGCCGGCGATCTTGCCGGCGTCCTTGGTGGCCTGGCGCTGGGCGTCGTTGAAATAGGCCGGAACGGTGATGACCGCCTTCTCGACCTTCTCGCCCAGATAGGCTTCCGCCGTTTCCTTCATCTTCTGCAGGATCATGGCCGAGATCTGCGAGGGCGACTGCTTCTTGCCGCCGGCCTCGACCCAGGCATCGCCATTGTCGCCCTTGACGATCTTGTAGGGGACAAGCTTCTTGTCCTTCTCCGTCACCGGATCGTCATAGCGGCGGCCGATCAGGCGCTTGACCGCGAAGATGGTGTTTTCAGGATTGGTGACCGCCTGGCGCTTGGCCGGCTGGCCGACGAGGCGTTCGCCGTCGCCCGAGATGGCGACGATGGAAGGCGTCGTGCGCGCGCCTTCCGCATTCTCGATTACCTTCGGCTCCTTGCCATCCATAATGGCGATGCACGAGTTGGTGGTGCCGAGATCGATACCGATTACTTTTGCCATTTTTCTAGTCTCTCCGCTAAGCAGGCTCTCAGGACCCGGGTAAGGCGTTCCGACGAAAGCCCCTGTTCACAAGAAATACCGTCCACCCACCGGTTCTCCGGCGCCGCACGGCTTGGCGCGTATATAAGAACAGGCGGCATCGCGCGCAAGCATTCTGCGCAACGCTTCCATGAACCTTTCCGCGCCGGCCCGCGACTGATGTCCAGGTGCCGCATGGCGCGGCCCCGGAAAGGAAGCCCCCCATGACTAGCAACCCAGAGACTCCATGGTCTCCGGGACCAACAGGAGCTCGGCGCGACCACCGCCTTCGGGACGGGGTCGATGCGCTGGGCTTCCCGCTGATTCCGTTGACCCTGCGCAGGAGCAGGCGTATCGTCACTGCGAGGAAAGCAGACAATTCGATCAGGGAAGAACGAGCCGGACCACCGCGCCTTGCCCTGATTTGCGCGGCAAGTCCGGACGTCTCTCCCCTGGACTACGGGGGTAGTGTCATGTCTCGCATCCGCGGCGCGTTCGTGCTTTTTTTTGAGTTCGACAACCGCTTGCGCGGTGCCTTGCAGGCCGGTGGCCTGCTGGCTCTGGCGCTTGCCGCCAACCTGTGGCTGAGCGCCGCCGCCCAAGCGCAGGAAACCCAGATCATCTATCCCGGCTCGATGGCGGTCACCGGCTTTCCCGGCACCATCATCCCCAATTTCGACGAGGGGCTGCCGCCCGGCGTCGATCCGGTCGACGAAACCTTCATCGACATCTCGCGCGCCACCTTGCGCGTCTTCGACGTTTCACACCTGGGTGGTCCGGCTTCGGGCCAGCTCGTCTTCACGCCGCCGCCCTTCGAGGTGACAGCAGGCCAGATCGGTGAGGTGTTCGGCCTCACCTATGATGACGCCGTGCGCGACGGTGTGCCGTCTGGCGTTCCCAACCTCTATGCGGCCGCTACCTCGCTGCATGGCATTGAGATCGTCACGCCGGACGCAGACAAGGACGGCAGGCCGGAGCGGCAGCGCCGCGGCACGGCGGGCGCCACCTTCATGGAGGGCCAGTTCGGCACCGAAAACGGCGGCGGACCGGGCACCATATGGAAGATCGACGGCATCACCGGCCAGGTCGCCAAATTCGCCGACATCGACACCAACAGCGGACCCGGCATCGGCAATATCACCTTCGATCCCGCCCACCGCCAGTTCTTTGCCTCCGATCTCGACACCGGCCTGATCCATCGCATCGACGCCGACGGCAGACTGGTCGACACGTTCGACCATGGCGTCGCCGGCCGGCCGGCGCATGGGCTGGCCCCGGTCGCCGACGACGGCGCGGTGATGGACGTACAGGGCGCGGCCTTCGACTCCGAGGACCCCGACAGCTGGGGCTACACCCAGGACGAGCGCCGGGTCTGGGCCGTCTCCTATCATGGCGGCCGGCTCTATTATTCGGTCGGCGAAAAGTCGGAAATCTGGTCGGTGGGCATTGCTCGCGACGGCACCTTCGCCGGCGATCCCCGCTGGGAACTGACTGTGAAGGCCGACAAGGACTACGCCGTCACCGACATCGCTTTCGACAACAGCGGCTTCCTGTATCTCGCCCAGCGCGGCCCGATCGAAAACCGCTATGATTACAGCCGCTTCGCCGATTCCGGCAAAGGCGAGGTCATCCGCTACTTCAGGGAAAATCCCGACGATCCCTCGACGGAATCGGTCTGGGTGGAAGCGCCGCAGGAATATGCGGTCGGCTTCCCGCAAGGCAACAGGCAGTCGGCCGGCGGCCTCGATCTGCAATATGGCTACGATGCCGACGGCAATCTCGACACCTCGGTCTGCACCCAGACCTTGGTCAACACTGGCGACAAATTGCGCGACAACCCCGAGTTCGCCGAAAAGCTCGCCGTGGGCGGGCCGCTTGCCGTGCATGGCGTGCAGATCACGCCCAAGGAGCTGGTCAAGCCGGACAACGTGCCGCCCTTCGGCTCCTGGTTCGTCGATTTCGACGGCTATTTCGAGGATCCCGAAGTGGAAGGCCATGTCGGCGACGTCGCCGTCTGGCATCCCTGCGAGGGCCGGGCCGGCTATTATGAGGAAATACCGGGCGGTTATGAGCCCCCCTTCTACCCGCCGGATTTCCCACCGCCCGGCAATCTGCCTCCGTGTCTCGACGTGGAGGACGTGCAGTATTACTGCACGCCGCGCGGTCTCGAGGCCGATCTCTATCTCCATGACCATGCCGGCTTCGGCGGCGATTCGATCAAGGCCCAATCCAGGACGCCAGGCGTCGCGGTGACCTCACCTATGTCGCATGCACCGGGCAAGCCCTACACGATCGACATCACCGGCCACTATCCGGGCGACAGAGTGGATGTTGGACTTTGCTTCTACAGGAAGTCCGACAAGGACAAGGGTGGCTACTACCCTTGCTGCAAGATGACCTTGCCGCTCCGGACCCCAGCCGTCAGTTGCGAACGTTGAGGAGGCAAAGATGAACAGTCTTGCCCCATTCCCGCTCGCGGCCAAATCTCCCAAAACCGTCATGGAGACGATCATGAAACCCCTGTCACTCGCCAGGCGCGGCGCGCGCTGGCTGATGGCGGCCGGGATCGCGGTCGCCCTTGCGCCCGCACTGCCGGCATCCGCCGCCCAGACCGTCCAGGCTCTCACCAGCCAGGATGTGCAGCCGCTGCAGTTTGACAATCCGCGCATCATCAACCCGGAACCCGGACGTGTCGTGCCGTTCTTCACCAAGACCGGGGGCCAGCGCAGTTGCGACTATGTCTTCTATACCTTGACCTTCGGACTGCGCGGCAATCCGCAAGGCTTTGCCAATCCGGCCCTCGAGGCCGCGCTGAAGAAAGCCCGGCTCGACTTCAAGGACCAGCTTCCGCACGGTCTTTCGATCGTCAATGTGACCGTCTCCGGCGACGGCACCGATGCATCGGGTGGGGCCTTGCCGGGCGCTGTCGTAAGCGCTTCGGCCGGCCCCAACGACACGGCGACGGTTTCCGATTTCCGGATTTCCGCCAGCGATCTCGATGGTTCGGGCGCACTGAACGAACGCGTCATCACGTTCCGCATCACCGCCAAGATCGACCACGGCGCGTTTCCAGCGCCGGTCAACGTCGACAACCAGGGCATGATCAAGGTCACCGGCGGCACCGGCACGGGCACCATTATCCTGTCGCACGATCCGGGCAAGCCGGACGACGGCAACATCGCGACCGGGGAAAAGACCTCGATCCGGATCGACCTCACCAAATGCGACAAGCAACCCCCGCCTCCAACCGACCACGGGTGTTTCAAGGTCGAACGCGGCACGGTTGACTGCGTGCCCGGCGGTGGTGCCTTCATCTATCACATGCCTGTCGGCCCCGAAATGAGCGGCAAATGGGTGCAGGTGTCGACGACCTCATCAGGCATCAGCATCGTCCCCGACACTCAGAAGGTGCCGGCGGGCGGCGGCGTGCTCAACTGGAAGATCGTCGGCGCGTCACCCGGCGACGTCATCCACCTCATCGTCACCGGCATCGAGACCTATGCCGGACCGAAGGAGGGCTGGGGCCTGTGCTGCACGCAAACCATCGACATCGTCATCCCGCGTGACCAGAGGTGCCCGCCCAGGGATAAGGAACCGGACCTCAAGGTTGAAAAGCATGCCGACGTCACACGCTGCACGATGGGCGGCGGCTGCGACTTCACCATCCGCGTCACCAATGTCGGCACAGCGCCTTACAACGGTAAGATCGTGCTCGACGAGGTGACGCTGCCGGCCGGCTCGACGCTGAGTTCAGGGCCCAATCCGCCCTGGGTCTGCGCGCCGGGAACCACCCCCATGACGTGCACCTACCCGGTGACCACGCTCGCTCCGGGAGCCTTTGTAGACCTCAAGCTCGGCTTCAAGCCGGCCGGAGGCTGGCAAGGCAGCGTGCTGCGCAACTGCGCCACCTACAATTACGGCGCCAGCGGCAAGCCGCTGTTCGGCAGCCAGGCCAATGACCGGGGCTGCGCCTCGATCCCGATCTGCCGCCGCGGCGACCGCAATCCGGATTGCCAGCCGCCAGTCGAGAAGAAGGTCGACCTGATCCTTAAGAAGCGTGCCCGCACCGAAGTCTGCACCGCCGATGGCGTCTGCACCTTCATCATTGACATCATCAACAACGGCACATCGACCTATAACGGGCCGCTGACGGTGATCGACAACTACCCCGGCGGCGCGCCGGCATCCTCGACCTTCGGGCCGAGCCCGCCCTGGACATGCGGCCCTAACGGCCCCGGCCAGTTCCGCTGCGACAATGCCGGCATCTCGCTGCCCGCGGGCGCTTCGACGCCGATCTTCGTCAAGGCGGTCATGGCGGCCGGCTACCGGTCCGACACGGTCGAGAACTGCGCCGAGGTGAAGGCCATCCCCGGTGAGGTCGATCTCACCAACAACAAGGCCTGCGCCAAGGAACGCATCCGCCATCCCAACAGCGGCCAGCCGACCTTGCGCATCACCAAGGCGTGCAACGGTTCGCTGGCCGGCGCGGCGCTGGTGTCCTGCCGCATCACCGTCGCCAATGTCGGCACGGCTGCCCCCACCGGTCCGGTGCGGGTCGACGATGCCGCCACGCTGGTGTCGGGCGGCGCGCCTGTCCAGATCCAGACCGTGACCCCTGACGGCGCGGAATGGGCATGCGGACCGGTTCCGGCCAATGCGTTGTCGTGCCAGATACCAGGCGCCGTCATGACGCCTGGGACCTCAAGGCATTTCGACGTGACGGTTTGGGCCAATGGCGAATTCGAGAACTGCGCGCGCGGCTCCTATGGGCCGGCGCAGGGCGACGACGTCGTCTACCCCATCGGCCAAGCCTGCGCCAAGGGCGGCGGCTCCTCGACCATCCGTGTCGAGAAGACCGGCGACCGCGAATGCAGGCTGAGCCAGCCCTGCTCGTTCGACATCACCATCACCAATGACGGGACGAGCCCCTTCTCGGGCCCGGTCCGCATCGGCGATGCGATCGGCGTCGATGGGCTTGGCCGGCTGGAAGGCGTCGCGATCACTTCGATCGAGCCGCCCTTCGGCTGTTCGCCGGAACCGACGACCTTGCCGGCCTCCTGCATCGCCAACCTGACGCTCGGCGCCGGCGAAAGCCGCTCGTACCGTGTGACAGTGGTCATCCCTGACGATGGGCGTCTTGCCAACTTGCAGGGTAATGTCAACGGCCGGAACTGCGTTGGCGTGCTCTCTCCCGAGACACGGGTGCAGAACGGCGGCGACGTGCTGTCCAACGACGCGACCAATGTGCAGGGGGATCGCGGTAAGGCCTATGCCTGCCATCCCTTCATCATCACGCATGAGGTGAAGAATCAGTGCTCGCCGGGCTTTGTCATGAACGACGCCGGCAGATGCGTCTGCCCGGAAGGCACCACCTTCCGCAACGGCCAGTGCACCGGCGGCGGCACCAATGTTCTGCCGACACCTCCACCGCCGCGCTGCGTGCTGCTCGAAGGCCAGATCCGCACCGAGGACGGACGTTGCGTCTGCCCGCGCGGCACGGAGCTGGAGAACGGAAAATGCGTCGGGACCGACAAGCCCGAGCAGTGCACCATCCGTGGTCAGGTCCACAATGCGGACGGGGACTGTGTCTGCCCGCAAGGCACCGAGGTGCGAGACCGGGCCTGCCGCCAGATCCGGCCAAAGCCGCAGCAGTGCCGCATCCCTGGCCAGTTCCGCAATGCCGATGGCGATTGCGTCTGCCCGCAAGGCACCGAGCTGCGCAATGGCGCCTGCCGTCCTGTCGGGCCGAGGCCCGAGCAGTGCACCATCCGTGGCCAGGTCCACAATGCGGACGGGGACTGCGTCTGCCCGCAAGGCACCGAGGTGCGAGACCGGGCCTGCCGGCCGATCAGGCCGAAGCCTGACCAGTGCACCATCCGAGGCCAGGTCCATGACTCAGATGGCAATTGCGTTTGCCCGAAGGGTACCGAGGTGCAAGGCAATGCCTGTCGGCGCAAGCAGCCGCAGTTGGAGCAGTGCGACATACGCGGCCAGGTCCGCAACAAGCGCGGCGAATGCCTCTGCCCGCGCGGGACCGAGGTGATCGACGGCGCGTGCCGCAAGCCCAGGCAAGAGAGCGAATGCGCGCCGGGTTCGCAGATGGTCAACGGCCAGTGCCAGCCGATCTTCAGGCGGCACTGTCCGGAAGGCATGGTCGGGCGCTATCCGAACTGCCGGCCGATGCGCGGGCAGCCATCGCTGGAAATCGATCCGGGGCAGTTGCTGCAATTGCTGCCGCGGCGCAGGCAGCCGATCGACCAGCAGCAAGACCCGGTGCCAAACAGGGTGCTGAAGCTCCAGCAGCAGTAAGCACCCGCGCGACACCAAACGAAAACCCGCTGGAGCAATCCGGCGGGTTTTTCTTCATGATCCAGGCAGGCGAAGGTTGGCGGCGACAGGATCGGGAACGCCGCGACATTACCCTGCCTGTGGAACCGCTGTACTGGCGCCCTCGACAAGTCCCCGGGAGCACTTTAGGCAGTCGGTACGCAGCGATCGTAGCAAAAGGGCGCCCGGAAAGGCCGCGAGATGAGCAAAAAAACCTTGATCGCACCGTCGGTGCTGGCATCGGATTTCTCGAAGCTCGGTGACGAGGTCGAGGCGGTGGCGGCGGCCGGTGCCGACTGGATCCATCTCGACGTGATGGATGGGCATTTCGTGCCAAACATCACCTTCGGCCCGCCTGTCATCAAGGCGATCCGCAATCGCACCAAGGCCTTTTTCGACTGCCACCTGATGATCGCGCCAGCCGACCCCTACCTCGCCGCCTTCGCCGAAGCCGGCTGCGACGGCATGACGGTGCATGCCGAGGCCGGGCCGCATCTCGACCGCTCGTTGCAGACAATCAGGAACCTCGGCAAGAGGGCGGGCGTCTCGCTCAATCCGGCAACGCCGGAAACGGCGATCGAATATGTGCTCGACCGGCTCGACCTGATCCTGATCATGACCGTCAATCCGGGTTTCGGCGGGCAGGCCTTCATCCCGGCAATGGTCGACAAGGTGAGAAGGATCAAGGCGCTGATCGGTGACCGGCCGATCCGCATCGAGATCGACGGAGGCGTCTCGCCGGAAACCGCCCCCTTGGTCACCGCTGCCGGCGCCGACGTGCTGGTGGCCGGTGCCGCCATCTTCAGGGGTGGCAGTGTCGAGGCTTACCGCGCCAATATCGAAGCGATCAGGGCGGCGGCCGACAAGGCCGCCGGCTAACATAGCGCGGTCATTCCGGGGCCAATTGCTGCGGACCGGCGTCGTTGGAAGGGCGTGGTCTGCCGCATATCCGAATCAGGCTGCGCGGCGATCTGATTCGGGCAGTCGCCTGCTGTCTTTGCGCGCGACAGAAAAGATGCTCGCATGGGAGCACAAGAAACAGATGATCCTGCGTGCATACAAACCACGTTAAACTTCTGCTGGTTGTAGAAATATTCGAATTCTCGCGATCGGCTCCGCGCATTTGCGTATATTTCATTGTCCTAAAGTACAATAGCGCGATCTTCTGCTTGAGTGCCGGAAGCGTAGCGCTGTATGGTACACGTACGGAGAGAGAATTTCGGACTCGAATTGCCCAAGACGACAGTAAGGGGACAAGGAGTCGCTTTTGACGTACGGAGCTGCCAATCTGAGCGACGACGGGACCGGAGCCAAGAGCACACTTGCCAGCACGGTCTATCATCAATTGCGTGATGATCTTCTCGGCGGCGCTCTTGAAACCGAAAGCAAGCTGCGCGTCGAGTGGGTCGTTTCCAAGTATGGCGCCGGTGCCTCTCCGGTTCGTGAAGCCCTCAATCGCCTTGCCTCCGAAGGTCTCCTTGGCCGCCATGACCAGCGTGGCTTTTTCATCATGCCGGTCAGCGCGACGGAACTCGAGGAACTGACGCGCACCCGCTGCTGGCTCGAGGAGCGGGCCCTGCGCGAATCCATTGCCCACCGGACCGCCGAATGGGAAGAACAATTGGTGCTGGCGCTGCATCGGCTGGGGCGGGCCTCACGGCTTTCGTCGCAAAGTAGCTCGTCGCTCAATCCGGAGTGGGAGAAAGTGCATCGCACTTTCCATCGGGTGCTGATCTCGGCGTGCCGGTCGCACTGGCTGGTTGGCTTCTGCGACCAGCTTTCCGATCACGCCTACCGCTACAGGCAAATGGCCAATGACGGGGAGAGCATCCAGCGCGACGATTTCGCCGAACATCGGTTGATTGCTGAAAATGCGCTGGACGGAAATGCGGATGGTGCCGTCCAGGCCCTGATCGATCACTACCAGCTGACCGCCGCCATGTGCATGGAACGCTTCAGGCAAGGCGAGGCACCCGCCGGTCCGGGTCAGCGCGCCCAGCGTTGACGGCTGTTTGGTCGGCGCCCTCTGCCGTCCCATCCCTCGAATCTTTTCGGTGGACGCAGGGCAGCCTGTCGCGGCCTTGACGGCAGGGCTGGGAAACGCGAACTCTTCGTCGCGTGCCGCCGAGACCGCGGCCGGCATCACCCTGGGAAGATGTCATGAGCAATCATCTGTTCGATGCGTTCCGGTCCCGGATGCCGGCGCCTGGGCATATGTTGATGGAAACCAATGATGGACGCTCGCTCACCTATGGCGACATGCTGGCACGCTCGGCGCAGCTTGCGCATGCGCTCCTGCAAATGGATGTCGCGCCCGGAGACCGGGTTGCCGTGCAGGTCGAGAAGAGCCCGGAGATGGTTTTGCTCTATCTCGCCTGCGTGCGCGCCGGCGCCGTCTTCCTGCCGCTCAACACCGCCTATACGCTGGCCGAGCTCGGCTATTTCTTTGGGGATGCGGCACCTCGGGTGATCGTCTGCGATCCGGAACGGTCGGCGGACATCCGTGGGATGGTCGAGCCGTCCGGTGCCGTCGTGGTCACGCTCGACCGCGGTGGCCAGGGATCCCTGGCGGACCAGGCATCGCGTCAGTCTTCCGAGTTCCACGATGTGGAGCGCGGCGCGGACGACCTTGCGGCGATCCTCTACACGTCGGGAACGACCGGCCGTTCGAAAGGCGCCATGCTCAGCCATGAGAATCTCGCCTCGAACGCGCGGGTGCTGGTCGAGCAATGGCGGTTCACCAGGGATGACGTGCTGATCCACGCTCTGCCGATTTTCCACACGCACGGCCTGTTCGTCGCCACCAACGTCACCCTGATGGCCGGCGCCTCGATGCTGTTCGAGCAGAAATTCGACGCGGGCCGCATCGTCTCGCTGCTGCCGCGCGCCACCGCCCTGATGGGCGTGCCGACCTTCTATACCAGGCTGCTGAAGCAGGACGGGCTGGATCGCGAGGCGGCGAAAAACATCCGGCTGTTCGTGTCTGGTTCCGCGCCGCTGCTGGCCGAAACGCACAAGGCCTGGCGAGACCGTACCGGCCACGCCATCCTCGAGCGCTACGGCATGACCGAGACCAACATGAACACCTCCAATCCTTATGAGGGCGAGCGGCGCGCCGGAACGGTCGGCTTCCCCTTGCCCGGCGTGTCGCTGCGCATCGCCGATCCCGATTCCGGCAAGCCGCTTGCCCAGGGCGAGGTGGGCATGATCGAGGTCAAGGGCCCGAACGTGTTCCGCGGCTACTGGCGCATGCCGGAAAAGACCAAGGCGGAATTCCGCGCCGACGGCTTCTTCATCACTGGCGACCTCGGCATGATCGACGCCGACGGCTATGTCCACATTGTCGGTCGCGGCAAGGACCTGATCATCTCAGGCGGCTACAACGTCTATCCGAAGGAGCTCGAAAGCGAGATAGACGCGCTCGACGGCGTCCTGGAAAGCGCCGTCATCGGCCTTGCCCATCCGGACTTCGGCGAAGGCGTCACCGCTGTGGTCGTGCGCTCGCCCGCGTCGCGGATCAGCGCGGCCGAGATTCTCGACGCTATCACCGGCCGCATGGCGAAGTACAAGCATCCCAAACGGGTGATCTTCGTCGACGACCTGCCGCGCAACACGATGGGCAAGGTGCAGAAGAACCTTTTGCGCGACAGCTACAAGGATCTCTACATCCCAAGCAAAGCCGGCTAAGCAGATATCGCGCTCCGGCCCGCGAACGCTGGCTCAGGTCGGGTACAACAGTTCGGCGACATGGTCTGCGATGGCCAGGCTCGCCGTCAGGCCTGGGCTCTCGATGCCGAACAGATTGACGATCCGGCCCACGCCATGATCGGCCGGTCCCTGAATCACGAAGTCCGCCGCGGGCTGCCCGGGTCCCGAGAGCTTCGGCCGGATGCCGGCATAGGCCGGCTGCAGCGCGCCATCCGCGAGATCGGGCCAATAGCGGCGGATCGCCTCGTAGAAGACGGCGCTTCGGCTGGGGTCGACCGTGTAATCCACGCCGTCGATCCATTCGACGTCGGGGCCAAAGCGCGCATTGCCGGCCAGATCGAGCGTCAGATGGACGCCAAGACCCCCTTCGACCGGACCCGGATAGATCAGCCGCGAAAAGGGTGACCGCCCTGGAAGCGCGAAATAATTGCCGCGCGCCAGCCACTGCCGGGGGATGACATCCCATGGGAAACCCTCGATCCGACTGGCCACGGCCTGCGCATCGAGGCCGGCTGCATTGACGAAAGTGCCGGCCTCCACGGCGAAGGTCTCGCCATTGGCGTCTCGCGTGTCGAGCCGGATCCGATCGGCTTCGATCGTCGCCCCGGCAACGGAGGTGAGGAAAGCGAAGGACGCGCCTGCTGCTTCCGCGTCACTGCGTAGCGACAGCATCAGCGCGTGGCTGTCTATGATGCCCGTCGATGGCGACAGCAGCGCGCCGGCGCATCTCAGCGCCGGCTCCAGGCTTTCGGCCTCGGCGCGTGTCAAAAGCTCGAGATCGTCCACCCCACAGCGCTTCGCATTGGCCTCGATCGCCCGCAGCCCGTCCGTCTGGCCGGGTTCGCTGGCGACGATCAGCTTGCCGGCGCGGCGATGGCCGATAGTGTGTTCGGCGCAGTATGCATAGAGCTGCCGGCGCCCTTCGACGCACAGCCGGGCCTTCAGGCTGCCGGGCGCATAATAGAGCCCGGCATGGATGACTTCGGAATTGCGTGAACTGGTGACGGTGCCGATCGCGTCGGCCTTTTCGATCACCACCACCTCGCGGCCCGACAAGGCCAGCGCCCTGGCGACGGCAAGCCCGACGACACCTGCTCCGGCGACGACACAATCGATTGTCAGCATGGCCTCGCTCTCAGCGCGGAGCGACAGCCTCGAACACCTTGTCGCCGCCGATCCAGACCCTTCCTATGTCAAGATCGTCCGACAGCGCAACGATGTCCGCTGCCGTCCCATTCGCGAAGCGGCCAAGCCGGTGCGACTGGCCGATCGCCTGGGCCGGGTAGAGCGAGGCCATGCGCAAGACTTCGGAAAGCTCGAGCCCGACAGTGCGGTGCATGAACCGGATGGCCGAGATCATGTCGAGGTCGGCACCGGCCAGCGTCCCGTCGGCAAGCCTGAGGCTGCCATCCCTGCGGTAGATGGTGCGGCCATTGAGCGTGAACGAACTCATCTCGGTGCCGATCGTCGCCATCGCGTCGGTGACCAGCACGATCCTGCCCGGTCCCTGCTTGGCGTCGAGCGCGATCCTGATCGTGGCGGGATGGACATGGATGCCGTCGGCGATCAGCCCCGCCGACAAGGCGCCGATGTCGATGGCGGCGCCCGCCAGCCCGGGCTCGCGGTTGCCGATCTGGCTCATCGCGTTGAACAGATGCGTGACGACGCTGGCGCCGGCCTCGGCGAAGGCTTTTGCCGTGGCATGGCCCGTGTCGGAATGGCCGAGGCTGACGATGATCCCGGCCTCGGCCAAGGCCTTGACGCGGGTAGGGTCGACGGATTCCGGCGCGATCGTGGTGAGCAGCACCGGCAGCTTCTGGCGCGCCGCGATCAGCATGGCCTGGTCGGCGTCCGTCATCGGCCGGATCAGCGCCGGATCATGCGCCCCCTTGCGGGCAATCGACAGATGCGGACCTTCCAGGTGCAGGCCGAGAAAACCCGGCACTTTTTGCAGCACTGCCGCTTCGCCGGCGGCGATCGCGGCGGCCGTGATTGCGGGCGTGTCGGTGATCAGCGTCGGCAGCAGCGCCGTCGTGCCGAACGGCGCGTGCGCGCGGCAGATGGTTTCGATCGAGGCGACATCGGGATGATCGTTCAGCATCACGCCGCCGCCGCCATTGACCTGGATGTCGACGAAGCCTGGCACCAGCATGCCGCCGCCGGTGTCGATGGCGCGGATATTCCCGGGCAGCGCGCCTTGCGGCAGCATGGCTTCGACGAGGCCGCCGCGCACGACAAGGACCGCGCCTTCATGCCAGTCGTCGCCGTCGAAGATGCGGGCGCCCGTCAGGGCAAAACGGTCGCTCATACGGTCTCCGTCACCTTGCGAAGGTTGCGCGGCGCGTCCGGATCGAGGCCGCGATGGCGGGCAAAGGCCTCGACGAACATGTAGAAGGAGACGATCAGCGTTAGCGGATCGGTCAGCGGGTGACCGGTGGCGACATGCGGCAGGCGCGTGGCGCGATTGGCGAGCGCCGAGGTGACGAAAACCGGCGCGCCTTTTGCCGCCAGGCTGTCGGCGGCGTCGGCGACCGAGGGCTCGGACGCGTCGCGAGCGGCCAGCGCCAGCACCGGAAAGTCGGGACCGATCAGCGCCAGCGGGCCATGCATCACTTCGGCCGCGCTATAGGCCTCGGCATGCATGCCGCAGGTCTCCTTGAACTTCAGCGCCGCTTCGTTTGCCATCGCCGCCGACGGACCGCGGCCGAGAATGAACAGCGATCTTTGCTTCTCGATCGTCTCGGCCAGCACGNCAGACGTGTGCTCTTCCGATCTGTCGCAGCCGATCGCCTTGCCGAAATGGTCGGGCAGGCGGGCCAGAGCCGCGAGAAGCGCTTCGTCGCCGGTCGAATGCGCCATTAAAGCGAGACCGGCAACGGCGGAATTGATGAAGGTCTTGGTTGCCGCGACGCTGCGCTCCGGCCCGGCGAGGATGTCTATCGCATAGTCCGAGGCGCGCGCGAGCGGCGAATCTGCGGTGTTGGTGACGGCAATGGTCAGCGCGCCGCCGGCCCGTGCGGTTTCGGCCATCGCGACGATGTCGGGGCTCTTGCCCGACTGCGAGATCGCCAGGCAGGCCGAGCCGTCAAGCCGGAGCTTGCGGCCGTAGATCGAGGCGATCGACGGCCCGACCGAGGCGACGGCAAGGCCCGCGGTCAATTCGACGGCATATTTCATGAAGGTGGCGGCATGATCGGAGGAGCCTCGCGCCACGGTGACGACGAAATGCGGGTCGCGCTCCTTGATGCCGCGCCCGGCTTCGGCCAGCACGGCACCGGAGCCGTCGAGCAGGCGGGCGACGGCTTGCGGGATTTCCTCGATCTCGCGCTGCATATGAGTGGCGTTGGCAATCATGGTCGGCCCTCTTCGCTCGGCCCTGTCAGCCGCAGTTCGGCGACGAAATCATAGGCGTCGCCCCGGTAGATGGAGCGGGTGAACTCGATCACCTTGCCGCTCGCCAGGTAGGAAATACGTTCGATATGCAGGCCGGCAATGCCCGGCGGCACTTCGAGCAGGCGCGCATCGCCTTCGCCGAGATTGGCGGCGGAGATGCGCTGCACCGCGCGCACCGGCCGGTTGCCGGTCAGTTCCAGTGCGGCGTAAAGCGACGAACCGATGCCAGCCGGATCCGGCAGCACGCTGGCCGACAGCGAAGCGCGTTCGATCGCCAGCGGCGTGTCGTTGGCGATGCGCAGGCGGGCCACGCGTGCCACCAGTTCGCTCGACGAGAGGCCAAGCACCATCATCTCGTCGGGCGAGGGCGCGTAGAGGCCGCGGTCGAGCCAGGCCGAACGCACCGCCATGCCGCGCCGCGCCATGTCCTCGGTGAAGGAGGTCAGCCGCGACAGCGACTGCTCGACGCGCTCCATGCGCGGGGCCACGAAGGTGCCCGAACCGTGGCGCTGCACCAATACGCCGCCCTTGACCAGGTCCTGCACCGCCTTGCGCACGGTGACGCGCGAAATGTCGGCCTTGGTGGCGATGTCGCGCTCGGATGGCAGCGCGTCGCCTGGGCCGATCAGGCCGCGGTTGACGGCGTCCTCGATGCTTTTCCTGAGCTGCAGGTAAAGCGGCGCGCCGCTTTGCGAGGATTGTTTGAGCGTGGCGAAGATCTGGTCGGCGGCATCGCTCATCGCGCAGCCTCCACACGTGCAGCGAAAAGGCGTGCCGCCATCTGCACAGCACCGCCTAGCGCATCGTCGAGCGGTTCCTTCAGCAGGGTGCGGTAGCGCTCCGACAGGCGCGGCGCATAGAGCGGCGCCAGCCCGCCGAGCAGGCAGAGCGGTGCTCCGGCGGCGAGGTCGAGCGCGCCAAGCGAGGCCTCGACATCGGCGACCGCCTTGTCGAGTATCCAGTTGGCGACGATGTCGCCTTTTTGCGCATGTTCGAATACTTTCGGCGCGAAGCCGCCGAAATCGCCGGGCTTGGCGTTGGTCGTGAATTCGACCACGTCCTCGGGATTATTGCGGAAAACGGCCATCATGCTGTCGGTCAGCGGCGAGGCTAGGCGCACGCCATCATGCGCGAGCAGTGTCTGCTCCAGCAGGTCGCGGCCGATGCGGGCGCCGCTGCCCTGGTCGCCGACCTGAAATCCCCAGCCGCCGATGGCGCGGGACTTGCCATCCTTGCGCGCCATATAGGCGGTACCGGTGCCCAGGATCGCCATCGCACCGTCACCGGAACCGACCGCGCCTTCCAGCGCGATCTCCGCATCGGTCTCCACGCGGCTGGTGCTGAACGGCAGGATCGCCTCGAGCTGTTGCCGGTACGTGCCGACATTGGCGCCGGCAAGGCCGAGGATGGCGGGTGTTTGCGGGATCAGGTCCGGATCTTGCCCGGCGGCGATGAAAGCCTGCCGCGCCGCATCGACGATGTTCGAGCGGGCGCCGGTGAGGTCGGTGCGGATGTTGGCGGCGCCGCTTTTGGCGCGGCCGACGACAGCGCCGTCCGCCGTTGCCAGCGCGGCCCTGCAGCTGGTGCCGCCGCCATCGATACCGAGCACGAATTTCACACGATTTCTCCTCCGGCAGGATAATACCAATAAAATACCAATAGCCAAGGGTTAATTTCCGTTTCAAAAAGATTAAGCGGTATCTCATTGAAAAGGTTCCGCAATTCGTCGGCTCACCGATTTCCCGTCCGCGAATTCGTTAATGCATGTGGACAAGTGGTATTTTTTTGGTATTGTTTTGTCGATTGGAGGAACTGGGATGGCCGAAACGCGCACCGAAGCGTTGCATGGGAATGCCGAGGGGCTGGATATCCGGGCTCCCGAAGTCATCCTTGCTTCGCTGGCCGATGCGCAGGTCGAGGCCGCGAAAGCGGTCCGAAACGCCATTCCCTCCATCGCCAGGGCAGCCGAGATCATTGCCGGCTGCCTGAGCGACGGCGGCAAGCTCGCCTATGCCGCAGCCGGCAGCTCCGGCCTGATGGCGCTGGCCGATGCGCTGGAATTGCCGGGCACGTTCGGCATCCAGCGCGATCGCATTGCCATCCTGATCGCCGGCGGCGACAACGCCTTGAGGGCACTGGCCGGCGGGCCCGAGGACGACACCGAGGCGGCCACGACGGCGGTTGCCAATGCCGGTATCGGCGTGGGCGATTGCCTGATCGCCCTTTCCGCCAGCGGCACGACGCCCTATGCGGTGGGCGCCATCGAGGAGGCGCGGCGCCGGGGTGCCGCCACCATCGGCATCGCCAACAACAAGGGTTCGGCTCTGCTCCAGCAGGCCGACACCGCCATCCTGCTCGAGACGCCGCCGGAAGTGATCGCCGGTTCGACCCGCATGGGCGCCGGAACGGCGCAGAAGATCGCGCTCAACATGCTGTCGACACTGACCGCCGTTCATCTTGGCCATGTCCATGACGGCTACATGGTCAACCTCCTGGCCGACAATATGAAGCTGCGCGACCGGGCGGCGCGCATCGTCGCCGCCGTCAGCGGCCGCGGCCAGGAAGAGGCCGTCAGCCTGCTCGAAAAGAGCGGCGGCGCGGTCAAGACAGCCATTCTGCTCGCCGCCGGCGCCGACAGCGCCGATGCGGCGCGGAAGATACTGGAACGGACAGGCCAGAAGCTGCGGCCAGCCCTTTCCGCGCTGGGGCATGATCCCGAAAAGTGGAAACCGCTTTTCGGAAAAGATCACGCTCCAACAAAGAAATAGGCCAGTTTCATCCCGATTCCCATCGGGGTGAAACGGGCTTGCGAGGGGAACAAGGGCTCCAAAGCCTGGGTTCTCATCAAAACCGAACCTGAAAAAGGTCAACAGGGAGACTGAGCATGACAACGAAACTACTGACGGCACTGCTTCTGGGCACCAGCATTCTCGGCTCGGCCGGATTGGCTCACGCCGAGGACGTAACGCTCAACATCGAAAGCTGGCGCGGCGACGACCTTGCCATCTGGAAGGACAAGCTGATCCCGGCCTTCGAAGCCAAGAACCCCGGCATCAAGGTGGTGTTCGCCCCCTCGGCCCCGACCGAGTATGACGCCGCCCTCGGCGCCAAGCTCGCCGCCGGCTCGGCTGGCGACCTGATCACCTGCCGCCCCTTCGACAAGTCGCTCGAACTGTTCAAGAAGGGCAACCTTGCCGACCTCTCGGCGCTGCCCGGCATGGACAACTTCTCGCCGGTCGCCAAGTCCGCCTGGCAGACCGATGACGGCAAGGCGAGCTTCTGCGTGCCGATGGCATCCGTCATCCACGGCTTCATCTACAACAAGGACGCCTTCGACAAGCTCGGCATCAAGGTGCCTCAGACCCGTGACGAGTTCTTCGCCGCGCTCGACAAGATCAAGGCCGACGGCACCTACATCCCGATGGCGATGGGCACTAAGGATCTCTGGGAGGCCGCGACCATGGGCTACCAGAACATCGGCCCCAACTACTGGAAGGGCGAGGATGGCCGCAAGGCGCTGATCAAGGGCGATCAGAAGCTGACCGACAAGGACTGGGTCGCGCCGTATGAGGAACTGGCCAAGTGGAAGCCTTATCTGGGCGACGGCTTCGAGGCCCAGACCTATCCCGACAGCCAGAACCTGTTCACGCTCGGCCGGGCCGCCATCTATCCGGCCGGCTCATGGGAAATCGGCCTGTTCAACACCCAGGCCCAGTTCAAGATGGGGGCCTTCCCGCCGCCGGTCGAGAAGGCCGGCGACACCTGCTACATCTCCGACCATACCGATATCGGCATGGGCCTGAACGCAGCCTCCAAGCACGCGGACGCGGCCAAGACCTTCCTGTCCTGGGTGGCCTCGCCTGATTTCGCCACCATCTACGCCAACGCGCTGCCGGGCTTCTTCAGCCTGAACTCCGCGCCGGTGAAGATGGAAGACCCGCTGGCGCAGGAATTCGTCTCCTGGCGCGGCAAGTGCAAGTCGACGATCCGCTCGACCTACCAGATCCTGTCGCGCGGCACGCCGAACCTCGAAAACGAGACCTGGGTTGAATCGGCCAACGTCATCAACGGCACCGATACGCCCGAAGCCGCGGCCAAGAAGCTGCAGACCGGTCTCGACAGCTGGTATAAGCCGGCCAAGTAAGAGCTCAGGCAGCGGAGCCGGCTGGGCGCATGCCCGGCCGGTTCCGGATTATCCTGTTTTCATATTGCGATTGTCGGCTCTGCCTCACGGCCTTACCCTTGCTGTTGGGGAAGGCTGGCTGACCAGTCGCAGGCTTTTGTCTTGCCGCGCCGGGCAAGGTTTGGGCCACGCATCGGGGCATCATCTAGCATCACATCATCTGGAACCGAGAGACGGCGGGGACCGAACTCATGGCCGCACAAACACGACCCAAAAGACCATTCCGCTGGCATATCGCCGTCTTCCTGGCGCCGGCGGTGCTCGTCTACACGGCGATCATGATCCTGCCGCTCGCCGGCACGCTGCAGCTCTCGCTGTTCCGCAATGTCGACCAGTCCCAGATATTCGTCGGCCTGGACAATTTCCGCACCTTGTTCGGCGACCCCAACTGGTCGGTCAATTTCTGGAATGCGCTGCGTAACAATGTCTGGTTCTTCATCATCCACATGCTGGTGCAGAACCCCGTCGGCGTGCTGTTGGCGGCAATTCTCTCCAGCCCGAGGCTGAGGTTCGCCGCCTTTTACCGCACCGCGATCTTCGTGCCGACCATCCTGTCCTTCGTCATCGTCGGCTTTGCCTGGAAGCTGATCCTGTCGCCGCTATGGGGCGTGGCGCCGCATCTGCTCGACTTCGTCGGGCTGAAGAGCCTGTTCACGCCCTGGCTCGGCAAGGAGCAATACGCGCTGACCGCGCTCAGCCTGATCTCGGTGTGGCAATTCATCGGCATTCCGATGATGCTGATCTATGCCGCGCTGCTGTCGATCCCGGAAGAGGTGCTCGAGGCGGCCGAATGCGATGGCATCACCGGCCTGTCGCAGTTTTGGAAGATCAAGCTGCCGCTGATCCTGCCGTCGATCGGCATCATCTCGATCCTCACCTTCGTCGGCAATTTCAACGCCTTCGACCTGATCTACACCGCGCAGGGCGCGCTCGCGGGTCCCAATTATTCGACCGATATTCTCGGCACCTTCCTCTACCGCGCCTTCTTCGGCTTCCAGTTGCAGGTCGGCGACCCCAACATGGGCGCGACCATCGCCACGATCATGTTCCTGATCATCCTGGGCGGTGTCTGCGTCTACCTCTTCCTCATCCAGACGCGCCTGCGTCGCTACCAGTTCTGAGGGGACGAAGATGAGCATCGCCACCCGTTCACTGCCCCGCGCCATCGGCGCCCACGCGATCCTGCTGACCTACACGGCGATCGCGCTGTTTCCGGTGATCCTGGTCATCATGAATTCGTTCAAGTCCCGCGCCGGCATCTTCGGCGCGCCGCTGACGCCGCCGACGCCAAAGACGTTCGACCTGATCGGCTACACCACGGTGATCGGCCAGGGCGACTTCATCCATTATTTCCAGAACAGCCTCGTCGTCACCGTCGGCTCGCTGTTCTTCGTGCTTCTGTTCGGCGCCATGGCTGCGTTCGCGCTGTCGGAATATCGCTTTCGCGGCAACACGATGATGGGGCTTTATTTAGCGCTCGGGATCATGATCCCGATCCGGCTCGCCACCGTCGCCATCCTCCAATTGATGGTGGCGAGCGGGCTGGTCAACACGCTGACCGCGCTGATCCTGGTCTACACCGCGCAGGGGCTGCCGCTCGCCGTCTTCATCCTGTCCGAATTCATGAAGCAGGTGTCCGACGATCTGAAGAACGCCGGCCGCATCGACGGCCTGTCGGAATACACCATCTTCTTCCGGCTGGTCGTGCCGCTGGTGCGGCCGTCGATGGCAACCGTCGCCGTCTTCACCATGATCCCGATCTGGAACGATCTGTGGTTTCCGCTGATCCTGGCGCCGTCGGAAGAGACCAAGACGGTGACGCTCGGCGCCCAGCTTTTCCTGGGCCAGTTCGTCACCAACTGGAACGCCATCCTGGCAGCACTGTCGCTGGCGATCCTACCGGTGCTGGTCCTCTATGTCATCTTCTCGCGGCAGCTGATCCGCGGCATCACGTCGGGGGCCGTCAAGTGAGCGACGGTCAGGAGATTGTCGGACAGGCCCTTGTCGAGACGGCGAGCCGGCATGGATTTCGCGGTGTGCGCGCCAAGAATTTCTACCGGGAATGGCCGGAGACGATCTGCGTGCTGAACCTTCAGAGGTCTTCCTGGGGGCCGCGGTTCTATATCAACGCTGCTGTCTGGTTTACGCGGCTCGGGCCGGAGCGCCGGCCGAAGGAATACAATTGTCACATTCGTTGGCGCGTTAATTCCTTGATGGGAGACGAGCAGTCAAAGGCATTCGAGCAGGCCCTCAATCTGGAGCAGCTCTTGTCTGACGATCAGAGGCTTTCATTGGTCAAGGACGGAGTCGATGCCTACGGCTTCAGGCTTCTGTCTCGCTGCGACAGCGAACAAGCTGCCTTGCAGGTCGCGGACGAATGCGAGCCTCATGTCATGGTTGCTCTCAAGGCTCGCACGCAAGAAAAGGTGAATTGATACATGACTGAACCCCTTCGCGTCGTCGTCGCCGGCCTCGGCAATATGGGCCGCAGCCATGCGCTGGCCTATCACACCAATCCGGGTTTTCAGATCGCCGCGCTGGTCAACCGCTCCGACGTGCCTTTGCCTGGGGGGCTTTCCTTCTATGGCATCAGGCGTTCGTTCGATGACGCCCTGCGCGACGAAAAGCCCGACGTCGCCTGCGTCGCCACCTATTCCGACAGCCATGCCGATTATGCGGTGAAGGCGTTCGAGGCCGGATGCCATGTCTTCGTCGAAAAGCCGCTGGCAACGACGGTGGCCGATGCCAGGCGTGTCGTCGCGGCAGCCAAGGCCAACGGCCGAAAGCTGGTGATCGGCTATATCCTGCGCCACCACCCGTCCTGGATCCGGTTGATCGCCGAAGCGCGCAAGCTCGGCGGTCCCTACGTGTTCCGCATGAACCTCAACCAGCAATCCTCGGGCCATACCTGGGAGACGCACAAGCAGCTGATGCAGACGACATCGCCGATCGTCGATTGCGGCGTGCATTATCTCGACGTCATGCTGCAGATCACCGATGCCAAGCCGGTCGAGGTGCGCGGCATGGGCGTGCGGCTGACCGAGGAAGTCGCGCCTTCCATGTACAATTACGGCCATCTGCAGGTGCTGTTCGATGACGGCTCGGTCGGCTGGTACGAGGCCGGCTGGGGTCCGATGATTTCGGAAACCGCCTTCTTCGTGAAGGACGTGATTTCGCCCAAGGGCTGCGTGTCGATCGTCATGAAGGAGGGCGTGAAGTCCGACGACATCGACACCCACACCAAGACCTCGACCATCCGCCTGCACAGCGCCGCGACCGGCGCGGACGGCAAGTTCGTAAAGGCGGACGAGATGCTGTCGATGGAAGGCGAACCCGGCCATCAGGATCTCTGCGATCTCGAACAGGCTTTCGTCCTCAAGGCGATCCGCGAGGATATCGATCTCACCAGACATATGGACGACGCGGTGCGGTCGCTCGCCGTCTGCCTTGCCGCCGACGAGAGCGTGCGCGGCGGAAAGGCGGTGCGGCTATGATTAGGCTGTGGTCTTCCGCGCCCTACGGCGCCCGCTTGGCGCCCACTCATCAATTTGGAGGACTGCCGTGGGCTCGCTAAAAATCGAGAACGTGAAAAAGGCATTTGGGCCGGTCGAGGTGCTCAAGGGCATCGACCTTGAAGTGACGGATGGCGAGTTCGTCGTCTTTGTCGGCCCTTCGGGTTGCGGCAAGTCGACATTGCTCCGGGTCATCGCCGGTCTGGAGGATTCGACCTCGGGCCGGGTGCTGATCGATGGCGAGGATGTCTCGGTCACCCCGCCGGCGAAACGCGGCATCGCCATGGTGTTCCAGACCTATGCGCTCTATCCGCATCTGACGGTGAAGAACAATATGGGCCTCGGCCTCAAGCAGGCGAACACGCCGGCGGCGGAAATCGACCGCCGCATCGGCATCGCCTCGTCCATGCTGTCGCTGGAGCCCTATCTCGAAAGACGACCTGCGGAACTTTCCGGCGGCCAGCGCCAGCGCGTCGCCATCGGCCGCGCCGTGGTGCGCGAGCCGAAACTTTTCCTGTTCGACGAACCGCTGTCGAACCTCGATGCGGCGCTGCGCGTCAACACGCGGCTGGAGATCGCGCAACTGCATCGCCGGCTGAAGGCGACGATGATCTACGTAACCCACGACCAGGTCGAGGCGATGACGCTGGCCGACAAGATCGTGGTGCTCAATGCCGGCAAGATCGAGCAGATCGGCGGCCCGATGGAACTCTACAATTCGCCGGCAAACGAGTTCGTCGCCGGCTTCATAGGCTCGCCGAAGATGAATTTCGTCGACGGCGCCCGGCTCGGCGAGACAGCCAAGACCATCGGTGTGCGGCCGGAGCACCTGACGGTCGATCCGAAATCCGGCGCCTGGAAGGGCACGGTGGTGCATGCCGAACATCTCGGCGCCGACACCAATCTCTATCTCGACTGCGAGAAAGCCGGCCTGATCACCGTGCGCATTTTCGGTGTTTATGACGCCGAGCCCGGCGCGACGCTTTATGCGACGCCGGAGCCAGGGAAGACGTATCGGTTTGGCGCGGATGGGAAAGTGCTGAAGTAGTATCGCAACATAGGTTTGCGCCGCCCCTCATCCGCCTGCCGGCACCTTCTCCCCGTATAGTGACGGGGAGAAGGAAGGTAGCTCCAGCGCCGGCGATTGGCAAAAGCAGTAACGACAGCGCCGTTCTCCCCGTTCTACGGGGAGAAGATGACGGCAGCCAGATGAGGGGCAGCGCCAGCGCCTAAAATGTCACGCCTAGAGCAATTCCAGGGAAAGTGTGAAACGGTTTTCCGTCCGGAACTGCTCTAAACGTCAGCCTTGAACGTCTGCTTCTGCTGACCCAATCCCTCGATCCCCAGCTCGACAACATCACCAGCCTTCAAGAACACCGGCGGCTTCATGCCGAGCCCGACGCCGGGCGGGGTGCCGGTCGAGATAATGTCGCCGGGGTGCAGCGACATGAACTGGCTGAGGTAGGAGACGAGATAGGCCACTCCGTAGACCATGGTCTTGGTCGAGCCGTTCTGCATGGTCTTGCCGTTGACCGTCAGCCACATCTTCAGGTTCTGCGGGTCTGATACTTCGTCCTTGGTTACCAGCCACGGGCCGGTCGGGCCGAACGTGTCGCAGCTCTTGCCCTTGGTCCATTGGCCCTGGCGCTCGGCCTGGAAGGCGCGTTCGGACACGTCATGGGAGACGCAATAGCCGGCGACATGGTCGAGCGCGTCGGCTTCGCTGACATATTTGGCGGTTTTGCCGATGACCACGCCGAGCTCGACTTCCCAGTCGGTCTTCTCGGAGCCGCGCGGGATCAGCACGTCGTCGTCCGGGCCGACGATGGCCGAGCTTGCCTTCATGAAGATGATCGGTTCCGGCGGCACGGTGGCCCCGGTCTCGGCGGCATGGTCGGAATAGTTGAGGCCGATGCAGATGAACTTGCCGGTGCCGGCAACGCAGGCGCCAAGGCGCGGCTTGCCGGAAACCGCCGGCAGCGACTTCGCATCGAGCTTCGAAAGCATGTCCAGCGAGGCCGGATGAAGTGTCGTGCCGGCAATATCGGCGACATGGGCGGAGAGATCGCGGATCGTTCCATCCGCATCGAGCAGGCCGGGACGTTCGCTTCCCACCTCGCCATAGCGCAGCAGTTTCATGCATCTTCTCCTGATTGCGGCCTCGTGGCCGTCCTACAAACTCTCCGCCGGGGCGGCCGTCCTCTGGAACCCGCCGGAGCCTAGCCATGGGCCTGCTTAACGACAAGCGCGAACAGCCTCTATTGGCGGCCGGCGGGCGGGATTTTCAGACTTCCCGATCCTGCACCAAACCCGATGTCCGGTTGTCCCCAGGCAGCGCTCAGATCGACCAGCCGCCGTCGATATTATAGGCCTGTCCGGACGTGTAGCTGGCGCCGGCCAGGTAGACGGCGAGATCGGCGATCTCCTCTGGCGTGCCGAGCCGGCCCATTGGCTGGCGGGCGATGAAAGCGGCGCGGGCGGCGTCGTAATCGCCCTGGGCGTGCATGCGGTCCTGCAGCGACGGGCTTTCGACCGTGCCGGGGCAGATGGCGTTGCAGCGTATGCCCTTGCCGACATAGTCGGCCGCGACCGCCTTGGTCAGCCCGATCACGGCGGCCTTGGTGAGGCCATAGGCGAAGCGGTTTGGCACGCCCTTGGTCGAACTGGCGAGCGAAGCCATGTTGATGATCGACCCGTCGCCACGCTCCAGCATGCCGGGCAGCACCGCCCGGATGGTTCGGATCATGGCGCGCACGTTGAGATTGAAAGCGAAATCGAGATCGGCGTCCTTCATCTCCAGGATCGAACCCGAATGGACGAAACCGGCGCAATTGAACAGCACGTCGACGGCGCCGATCTCGGCAAAGGCGGCATTGACCGCCTCGTCGTTGAGCACGTCGACCTTACGGGTCTTGATCCCTGATGTCTTGGCGAGTTCCGCCAGCAGCGTCTCGTTGATGTCGGTGGCATGGACGGTGGCGCCAGCCTTGGCGAAGGCCAGCGCGCTCGCCTTGCCGATGCCTTGCGCCGCTGCCGTGATGACAACGACCTTGCCCGCCAGTTCCGCCATGCTTTGTTCCTCGCCTGCTTGGGTCAATTGCCTTTATCGGCTGCCGGCGAAAGCGTCATGTGCCAGTCAGGCGCGATTGTGCGGCCGGTGCCAGTTCACTGATAAAGATGTTTTTTCTCGTTAAAGAACATATGGCCAGGCGTCAAGCCCGATCGCGATCACTCTGGGCCTTAGTCGCCGTAAGGCACCCAGACATTCTTCACCTCGATGGCACGGCGCAGAAAAACGTCACCGCTGGCATCTTCCGAGGCCCAGTCGAGACTGCGGCCGTTGCCGCTCCAGACGCGTTTGAGGTTGCCGATGGACTCGGCTTCCGCCTTGGCGCAGGTATCCGCGTCGGTGAACAGCCACAGTCCGTCGACGTCGTCGTGCTTGGCCAGCACGACGGCAAGCTCCGCGGTGCGTCCGGTGATGATGTTGACGGCGCCGGCCGGCACATCGGAATATTCGATGACCTGATAGAGATCGGTGGCCAGCAGCGGATACCGTTCCGACGGCACGGCGACCACCGTGTTGCCCATGGCCAGCGCCGGCGCGACCAGCGAGATGAAGCCGAGCAGGGGCTGATCGTCCGGCGCCACGATGCCGACGACGCCAACAGGCTCGTGCAGCGCCAGCGTCACGGCACGCGCTGGCGGGTGGTGCACGCGTCCCTCGAACTTGTCGGCCAGGCCGGCATAGAGGAACAGCCGCTCGATCGAGAGCTCCACCTCGTCCCGCGCGGCCTTGGCATTGGCTCCGGTCAGTTCGGTGAGCCGGGCGGCAAATTCTTCCGCGCGGCCGGAAAGGTTCTCGGCCAGGTAATAAAGCACCTGCGACCTGTTGTAGGCGGTCGCCTCCGGCCAGCTTTTGCAGGCGCGGGCAGCCGAAACCGCATCGCGGATATCCTTGCGGCTGCCGAGCCCGACTTCGCCGGCGAGCTTGCCCTTGGCGGTGGCGACGGCAAGCGAGTAATTGCCGTCCGGCCGCACCTGCTTGCCGCCGATGAACAGCTTCGCCGTGCGGTCGATAGCGACGCCGTCCGCCTGTTCCACGGGCTGCGCCGAAGACGTCGCTGGTTTGATCACCGGGCCGAGCGGCAGTTTTGCCGAGAGATATTCGAACATGCCCTCGCGCCCGCCCTCGCGGCCGAAGCCGCTCTCGCGATAGCCGCCAAAGCCGCAGGCGGCGTCGAACATGTTGGTGCCGTTGACCCAGACCACGCCGGCCTTCAATTGCGGCGCGACATGGAGCGCCAGGTTGACGTTCTCGCTCCATACCGAGGCCGCGAGGCCATAGCGCGTGTTGTTGGCGAGTTCGATCGCTTCCTCGGTGTTGCGGAAGGTCATGGTGGCGAGCACCGGCCCGAACACCTCTTCTTGCGCCAGGATATTAGCCGGCGGTACACCGGTGGCGAGCGTCGGCAGGTGATAATAGCCGGAAGACGGCAGCGTTGCATCCGGCTGCCAGCAGACGGCGCCCTGCCGGGCACCTTCGGCGATCAGTCCCTTGACCCGGTCGAGCTGGGTCAGATCGACCAGCGGGCCGATATCGGTGTTCTTGTCGAGCGGGCTGCCGACACGCAGCCGGCTCATCCGCGTCTTGACTTTGGCGATCAAGGCGTCGGCGATGCCTTCCTGTACCAGCAGCCGCGAACCGGCGCAGCAGACCTGGCCCTGGTTGAACCAGATGCCGTCGACCAGACCCTCGACGGCGCTGTCGAGATCTGCGTCCTCGAAGACGATGAAGGCCGACTTGCCGCCAAGTTCCAGCGACAGTTTTTTCCCTGACCCGGCGGTGGCCTTGCGGATGATCTTGCCGACTTCCGAGGAGCCGGTGAAGGCGATTTTCTGGATGCCAGGGTGGTTGACGATCGCCGCACCCGCTTCCGGACCGCCCTGCACGATGTTGACGACGCCTTTCGGAACGCCGGCGCGTTCGCAGATCTCGGCGAACAGGATCGATGTCAGCGGCGTGAACTCGGCCGGCTTCAGCACCACGGTGCAGCCCGCCGCAAGCGCCGGTGCGATCTTCCAGGCCAGCATCAGCAGCGGAAAATTCCACGGGATGATCTGGCCGACGACGCCGACACCCTTTTGGCCGGGAAAATCCCTGTCCAGCGCCTGAGCCCAGCCGGCATGGTGAATGAAATGGCGGATTGCCAGCGGCACGTCGATGTCGCGGCTTTCGCGGATCGGCTTGCCGTTATCGATCGTCTCAACCACCGCGAACAGCCGCTGGTGACGCTGCATGGCGCGGCCGATGGCGTAGAGCACTTTCGCGCGCTGGTATCCGGAACTGGCGCTCCATTTCGGCAACGCCTTTGCGGCGGCAGCAACCGCCGCGTCGATGTCGGCGGCATTGGCATCGGACACCTTGGCCAACAGCTTGCCGGAAGACGGCTCGCTGGTGTCGAAGGTCTTGCCGCCGCCGGCCGCTTTCCAGTCGCCACCGATGAACAAGGCCTTGGAGAAATCGCGCCCGGCCAGCCAGGCATCGGCCTCGTTGCGAGCCTCCGGCGCCGGGCCGTATTCCATGGCGTGATAGCGTTCAAGGATATTCATCAGGTTCCTCCTTCACCCTCCCACTTGTGGGGAGGGTCGATCGGCAAAGCCGATCGGGGTGGGGGTGCTCAAGCCATCGCGTGGCGGTGATTGGCCGAATAATGCCCGGTCAGATGATGCTCGAGCTGACGTTCGATATCGGTCAGCAGGCTCGAGGCGCCAAAGCGGAACAGCTCGGGCTCCAGCCATGGACGGCCGAGTTCCTCCTTCATCAGCACCAGCCAGTCGAGCGACACTTTCGCGGTGGAAATGCCGCCCGCCGGCTTGAAGCCGATGAGATAGCCTGTTTCCTCGAAATAGGCCCTGATGGCGCGCACCATGGCGAGGCCGACGGGCAGCGTGGCGTTGACGCTTTCCTTGCCGGTCGAGGTCTTGATGAAGTCCGCACCCGCCATCATCGCCACCATCGAGGCCAGCATGACATTGCGCAGCGTGGCGAGGTCGCCGGTGCCCAAAATGACCTTGAGATGCGCGTCACCGCAGGCGGCACGCATCGATACGATCTCATTGTAAAGCTCGCGCCACTTGGCGCCGAACACCAGGCCGCGCGGGATGACGACATCGATCTCGTCGGCGCCGTCCTTCACCGAGGCCTCGATCTCCTGCAACCGGGTCGACAGCGGCGCCAAGCCATGCGGGAAGGCGGTGGAGACCGCGGCGACATGGATGCCGGTGCCGCGCACCGCGTCCACGGCCGTGGCGACGAAGGGATGGTAGACGCAGACGGCGGCCGGCCGGATGGTCTCGCCCGCAATGCCGAGACCTTCGATGATGTCGCGGCGCAGCGGGTTGATCGCCTTGGCGCAGAGCCGGCGCACGCGCTCCTCGGTGTCGTTGGAGTTGAGCGTCGTCAGATCCATGCAGGCGATCGCCCGCAGCAGCCAGGCCGCCTGGTTGTCGGCCTTGATCGAGCGCCGCTTGGTCAGGCTGGCGACGCGGCGTTCCAGCGCGGAGCGGTTGACGCTGCGTACCGATTCGAGAAAACCGAGGTCGAGTTTCAGGCCGGGATTACGCGTGATGTGATGGTCCAGCGGCACCGGCGTGTTCGCGGCGGCGCGTGCCGGCAGCGGCGTCACCTTGGTGCCAAGATCGGCTTCGCGGATGGTGCTGCTCATCTCCTGCCCTTTCATTCAAGTGGCGTGCGCTTGATATCTCGGCGCGCATCTTTACCCCAAAGCCGTCGACAGTTTTGGGCGACACGCACGAAGATAGCCCGCGAAGTCGCGCTTCACGAGTCCTCAAGCGAGGGATAGCTGAAAAAGGCCGCGAAAGCAGCTGATTTTTGACCGGAAGGTCAAAACCAGCTTTCTGGGAGACGCGCTGGCCTCAGCCGACGAAGGCGCGTTCGACGACGAAGCTCGAGGGATGGCTGAGCGAACCTTCCTGGAAGCCGAGGCTTTCGGCCAGCTCCTTGACGTCTTTCAGCATGTGCATCGAGCCGCAGATCATGATGCGGTCGGTTTCGGGATTGAGCTTTTCGATGCCGAGGTCGCTGTAGAATTTGCCGGAGCCGATAAGCGCGGTGATGCGGCCCATGCGCGCCGACTCTTCGCGGGTCGTCGAATTGTAGAGCGTGACGCGCCCAGTGGTCAGCTCGCCGATCAGCGGGTCGCTTTCGAGCGCCGCCACCAGTTCCTGGCCGTAGATCAGCTCGGCATTGTCGCGGCAGGTGTGGGTCAGGATCAGCTGATCGAACTTCTCGTAAGTGTCGGGATCGCGCAGCAGGCTGGCAAAGGGCGCGATGCCGGTGCCGGTCGAGATCATGAACAGGCGCTTGGCGGGGGTCAGCGCGTCGACGACCAGCGTGCCGGTCGATTTTTGGCGCATGATGACGGTGTCGCCGACCTGGATCTTCTGCAGTTCCGAGGTCAGCGGGCCATCCGGCACCTTGATCGAGAAGAATTCCAGCTCTTCGTCCCAGGCCGGGCTGGCGACGGAGTAGGCGCGATACACCGGCTTCTCGGCATTGGGCAGGCCGATCATGACGAATTCGCCCGAGCGGAAGCGCAGCGATTGCGGCCGGGTGATGCGGAACGAGAACAACCGGTCGGTATAGTGTTTCACCGAGACGACGGTTTCGGCATAGACATTGGCCGGAATCGGAAACTGCAGCGGGCGGGCTTCAGCGGTGTTGAACGAGGGCGTGGTGTTCATCAATTCCAACCTTCTCGCCCAATGACAGACGCGGGCGCCAAACTTTCCCGTGCGCGCCCGAACCATTCAGGTTCCGGCATGCCATGCACGCTACCGAAGCGGTAAGCTCTTGTGTCCGGAATTTATTAGTATACAAACGATATTTGCGTCAAGACGCCGCCGTAAAACACCTTTCCAAACTGCGGCATATCCGTAGTCCCAGCATTTCGGGTTTCGACAATGAAAGAGAATTTTTCGGTGCAGCCGCCGGATTCCCTGGGCAGCGTCGTCGCCGGCATCGATGTCGGCGGAACCTTCACCGACCTGCTCCTGATCGACGGCAAGGACGGTGGCAGAGTGTATCTGGCCAAGACCCCGACCACTGTCGACAACCAGGCCTTTGGCGTGGTTTCGGCGCTTGGCGCCACCGGCTTTCCGATCGACGGCATCGACCTCATCGTGCATGGTACGACCACCACCACCAATGCGGTGCTGGAGCGCCGGCTGGCCAGGACCGGGATGATCACCACGCGCGGTTTTCGCGACGTGATCGAACTCGGTAGGCGGACACGGCCGCAACCCTATGGCATGACGGGAACCTTCGTCCCGATCATTCCGCGCAACCTGCGCCTCGAAGTGTCGGAGCGCGTCGAGGCATCAGGTGCGGTGCGCACGCCGCTTGATGAAGCCGAGATGCGCGAGGCGGTACACGCGCTCATCGCGGCCGGCTGCGAATCCCTCGTCATCCATTTCCTCCACTCCTACGCCAACCCCACGCATGAGCGGCGCGCCGCCGAAATAGCCGCCGAGCTCTGGCCGAACGGCTACATCACCACGGGCCATGCGCTATTGTCGGAAGCGCGCGAATTCGAGCGCGGGGTGACGGCATCGGTCAACGCTTCGGTGCAGCCGATCCTGGAGCGCTATGTCGAGCGCCTGCGCACGGAATTGGCCGACAAGGGCTATGCCCGCGACTTCCTGATCATGAACGGCAATGGCGGCATGATATCGGCCCGCTTCGTCACACGTGAATCGGCCAAGACGGTCATGTCGGGGCCCGCCTCCGGCGTCATCGCCGCCGCCTACACGGGCAAGCGCGCAGGCTTCGAAAACCTCGTTACCTACGACATGGGCGGCACCTCGACCGACGTGGCGCTGATCCGCAACGCCGAGCCGGCTGTCTCGAACGAGATCGAGATCGAATACGCCATGCCCATCCATGTGCCGATGGTGGCGGTGCATACGGTGGGCGCCGGCGGCGGCTCGATCGCCCGCGTCGATGCGGCCGGCCTGATTCAGATCGGGCCGGAAAGTGCCGGCGCCAATCCCGGCCCGATCTGCTACGGGCGCGGCGGGACCGAGCCGACGATCACCGACGCCAACCTCGTGCTTGGCCGGCTAGCGCCGAAGAAGCTGCTGGCCGTCGAAAACCCAGTCACATCGGAGCGCGTCACCGGCATTTTCGAGGACAGGATCGGCAAGGCAACTGGCCTGTCGGGTGTCGAGGCCGCGGGCGCGGTGCTCAGGCTGGGCAACATGAAGATGGCCGGCGCCATCCGCATGGTGTCGGTGTCGCGCGGCCACGACCCGCGCGATTTCGCGCTGTTCGCCTTCGGCGGCGCCGGGCCGCTGCATGCGACGGCGCTCGCCCGCGAACTCGGCTTGCCCAAAGTGCTGGTGCCGGCGCGGCCCGGCATCACCAACGCGCTCGGCTGCGTCGTCGCCGATCTGCGCCACGACTTCGTCAACACCATCAACCAGCCCGTGGCTGTGCTGGACGAAAGCCAGCTCCACCAAGTACTGGAACGGCACCGGAACGAAGGCGAGGAGCTGATCGCCAAGGAAGCGGTGAAGCCGGAATCGATCCGCGTCTCCCACTCCGCCGACATGCAGTTCGTCGGCCAGACCCACATCATCAACGTGCCGCTACCGTCCTCGTCGGTGACCCGGAGCCAATTGCAGGCGTTGTTCGAGAAAGCCTATTTCGCCCGCTTCAAGGTGGAGTTGCCGGAAATCCGCGCCAACCTCGTCAATCTCAACACCTCGGTCACCGGCGTGCGTCCGGCGATCGACCTGTCACGGCTGATCGACCCGGCCGGGCGGGCGAAAACGCTCGACGCGGCGCGTCGCGAAATCCGACCGGTCTGGTACGCCGGGCGCTGGCACGACACGCCGGTCTATAGCAGGGAAAAGCTGCCGCTCGATGCGGTCATCGAAGGGCCGGCGATCCTCGAACAGATGGACGCGACCACCGTGCTCGAACCGGGCGACCGCGCACGCTCCGACGCCGACGGCAACATCATCATCGACATTGGCGAGGCCTGACATGTCAGTTGAGAACGCAAGGCTCGACGCAATCACGCTTTCGGTGCTCCAGGCCGCTTTGCAGCAGGTCTGCGACGAGATGGACCTGACCTTTTCCCGCGCCGCCTTTTCGCCCGTGATCGCCGAGGCCAATGACCGCTCGGACGGCATCTATTCCGCCGTCGACGGCTCGTTGATCGCGCAGGGCAGTCAGGGTCTGCCTGTGTTTGTCGGCGTCATGCAATATTCGACCAGGACGGTGATCGAGATGATCGCCGACGGCCGCTGCCTGGCCCCGGAGCCGGGCGACATCTACATCGTCAACGATCCCTATCTCGGCGGCACGCATCTGATGGATGTGCGCTTCGCCATGCCGGTCTATCGCGGTGAAAAGATCTTCTGCTGGTTGTCGAACACCGGCCATTGGCCCGACATTGGCGGCTCCGTGCCCGGCGGCTTCTCGGCTTCGGCGACGGCGGTCGAGCAGGAAGGCCTGCGGCTGCCGCCGGTAAAGCTGTTCAAGAAGGGCGTGCTCGACGCGGAAATCTACGCCATCATCTGCTCCAACATCAGGGTTGCCGACCAGCGCATCGGCGACATCCGGGCCCAGGCCGCCGCGCTGCTGATCGGCCAGGACAGGCTTAATGGAATCCTGGATCGTTACGGGGACGAAATCGTTGTCGAAGCGATCGCCGAATTGCGCCACCGTGCCGCCGAGCAGATGCGCGCCAACATAGCGGCCATTCCCGACGGCACCTACCGCTCCGAGGCTTTTGTCGATTCCGACGGGGTGGTCAACGAACCGCTGACCATCGCGCTCGCCGTCGAGAAACAGGGCGACACTCTGACCTTCGATTTTTCAGGCTCGTCAAAGCCTTGTGCGGGACCGATGAACAGCGTGCTGGCGACGACATTGTCCTCGGTCTATCTCGCCATGCGCCATATCTTCCCGGACGTGCCGATCAGCGCTGGTGCCTTCGAGCCGCTCGAGGTCAAGCGGCCGGAAGGCACTTTCCTCGACGCCAAATATCCGCGCCCCGTGTCTGGCTGTGCGGCCGAAGTATCGCAGCGCATCGCCGAGGCGGTGTTCGCGGCGATGGTGCAGGCGCTGCCCGACAAGGTGACGGCGGCCCCGGCCGGCTCCAGCGGCAATTTCGCGCTCGGCGGCAATGATCCGGCGCGCGGCCGCGACTACGTCATGTACCAGATCTCCGGTGGCGGCTATGGCGGCAATTCGGGGCATGACGGGCTGACCAATGGCTGCTCGACCATCGGCATTTCGAAGTCGCCGCCGGTCGAGATCATGGAGCAGGCCTTTCCGGTGCTCTATCGCCACTATGCCTTGCGCGAAGGCTCGGGCGGCGCCGGCAAGCATCGTGGTGGTTTTGGCCTCGCCTATGAGGTCGAGATCCTGCGCGGCGAGGCGCGAGCCTCCTTTGTAATGGACCATGGCCGTTTCGGTCCGCAAGGCGCCCTTGGCGGTCGGGACGGCGAGCCCAACAGCGTGACCGTGTTCCGCAACGGCGAGGAGCATGTGCCGCCGCACCTATCCAAGGAGCAGGACATCCCGCTGAAGGCCGGCGACCGCGTGCGCGTCGGCACGCCGGGTGGCGGCGGCTATGGCGATCCGCGTGAGCGCGATCCGGAACTGGTCGCACGGGACGTCCAGCTTGGTTATTATACGACGAAGCAAGCAAGGGATCTGTTCGGAGCCGAGGCACAAGGAACCTGACCGGACGCGGAGGAACTGCACCGCGCCGTGATCGCCGCGGCACATGTCGTTTTCGTCTCCGCCGGGAGCATGAAAGCCCGTAGATTTACCCGGTCAACGGAGATCTGGACCATGCGTCTTTTCGGTCGTTTCGTGCTTGCCGCTTCCGTGGCTTTTGCGCTTGCCACCGGTGCTGCTTCCGCCCAGGAGAAAAAACTGAGGCTCGGTACCGAGGGTGCCTATCCGCCCTTCAACCATGCCAATGCCGATGGCACGCTCGGCGGTTTCGACATCGATCTCGGCAACGCGCTGTGCGCGCAGATGAAGGTCGAATGCGAGTTCACCGTGCAGGATTTCGACGGCTCTATTCCCGCGCTCCAGGCCGGCAAGTTCGACGCCATCATCAACATCACCATCACGCCCGAGCGGGCCGAAAAGGTCGAGTTCACCCACAAATACTACCAGACGCCGCCGGCCATCGCGGTGCCGAAGGACTCAACCATCGCGGGCACCTCGCCGGACGATCTGAAAGGCAAGGTGCTGGGCGTGCAGAGCGCCACCATCCACCAGAATTTCGCCGAGCAGAAATATTCGGGCTCGACCGTCAAGGCCTACCCGACCGGCGACGACGCCCGCACCGACATGGCCAATGGCCGCCTCGATGCGATGATGGACGGCTCGATCATCCTGACCGAATGGTTGAAGAAGCCCGACGGCGCCTGCTGCAAGCTGCTCGGCACGCTGACGGCAGATCCCGCCATTCACGGGCCCGGCGTCGGCATTGCGCTGCAGAAGGGCAACAAGGAACTGGCCAACAAGTTCAACGCGGCAATCGACGCGCTGCGCGCCAACGGAAAGTACAAGGAAATCAACGACAAGTATTTTTCATTCGACGTCTATGGGAGTTGATCCCGGTACCAATCGAGCTCGGCGGCGCAACCCGGCGCTGCCGATTTGAATGATGGAGATTTTATTGGCTGAGCGTCGCTCCCCCTTCCACAGCAGCATCGTTGGGCTGGGTGCGGCCATGGGTCGGGTCGGCGGCGATTTCATCGCGGCCAAACATTATTCCGGCATCGCCGACGAACATTTGAATACGCGTAAAAATGTCGGCGTTCAGGACCTCAGCACCATGGGCAAGATGGACATTAAGGGTGCCGACGCCGAGGCGCTGGTCAACCATGTCATTGTCAATGACGCCGCGGCGATGGGGCCGGGCCAAGTACGCTATTCCACCGTCTGTCGTGAGGACGGCGGCATCATGGACGACCTCACCGTGTTCCGGCTGGGCGCGGAGCATTTCATGCTGGTGACCGGTTCGGTCAACCGCCTCAAGATGCTGCCCTGGCTCCAGCATCATGCGCAAGGGCGCAGGGCCTATGTCACCGACATCACTGCCGCCGTCGCCTTCCCGACCATCCAGGGCCCGCGCTCACGCGATCTCCTGAAGGCGATGATCTCGGACGCCGATCTCGACGAATTGAAACGCTGGGCGTTTATATCAGGCCATATCAACGGAACGCGGGTCTTGATTTCACGTACAGGCGTGACCGGCGAACTCGGCTTCGAACTGTTCGTGCCGGCCGACGAGGCGACCTCGGTTTGGGACGCGCTGATGCGCACTGGCCAAGCTTTCGGCTTGAAACCCTATGGCGTGCTGGCCATGTTCACGCTCGGCCTGGAAAAGGCCTATCCGGCGCACGGCATCGACATGGACGAGACGCGCACGCCGTTCCATGTCGGCCTCGACCGCTGGATCAAGTTCGATAAAGGCGATTTCATCGGCCGGGACGCGCTGCTCAAGGTGCGCGACAAGGGCCTCGACGAGCGCTGGACCGGGCTTTTCCTCGACGGCGACAAGCCGGCAGCGACGGATGCACGGGTGATGGCCGATGGTGAGAACGCCGGTGTGGTCACCTACAGCGACCACGGCTATTCCCTGGGCAAGGTGCTGGCGACAGCGCATTTGCGATTGCCGTTCACGGCTGTTGGAACAGAGCTCAGCATCGCCATCGATGGCAAGCCGGTACGCGCGGTGGTGGCGCCGATGCCGTTCTTTGACCCGGAAGGGGCGAGGCTGAGGGGCTAGCGCGGAATGATTTTGGTTTCCGCTTGGCGTCCATGATATGGTTCGCGGATGAAGTCTCCTGGTTCAAGAATCGGCCGTTCAGTAAGGCAGGTCATTTCGAGCTGACGAGCGCGCGTGGCGAGAAAATCAGCGCTGTCGAAGGCATGAAGCTGTCGCCCCGCATGGCCAAGGTACTCAACCACGGTGTGCGGCAGGGATTGTCGGGCGATGAGCGGCGCTCACTCATCAAGGAAGAAATCCGTAGGAACAGCCCTACAGTGTCATGGCAAGCAGTGATAATGGCGAGCGATCGGCGCTGCCCCTCACCTGCCTGCCGGCATCCTCTCCCCGTATATAGTGACGGGGAGGGGGTCGCTCACATCGACGATTTCGCCAATCATCGGCGTTGCTTGCAGAATGCCGGCGTCCAGGGCTAGCCCCTGTCTCCCCGTTCCACGGGGAGAGATGTCCGGCAGGACAGTGAGGGGCAGCGCTGACGTTGATGAGAAGGTCACGGCCACCCGGATGTTCAGCCGGCTCATCACCCCCGCCGATCCAGCATCGCCACCAGCCGGTCACCCACCCACTGGATGCCGCAGACCAGGATGATCAGCACGATCACCACGGCGATCATCACCGATGTCTCGAAGCGCTGGTAGCCGTAGCGGATGGCAAGGTCGCCGAGGCCACCGGCACCGATGGCGCCTGCCATCGCCGAGGCGCCGACCAGCGTCACCAGCGTCACGGTGAAGCCGGCCACGATGCCGGGTAGCGCCTCCGGCACCAACACCTCGCGGATGATCGTCCAGCGGTTGCCGCCCATGGCGCGCGCCGCCTCGATCAGTCCGTGGTCGACCTCGCGCAATGACACTTCGGCGATTCGCGCATAGTAGGGAGTGGCGGCGATCGACAGCGGCACGATGGCCGCCCATGTGCCGATCGAGGTGCCGACGATCAGCCGCGTCACCGGGATCAGCGCCACCAGAAGGATGATGAACGGGACCGAGCGGAAGCCGTTGATGACGGCGCCGAGCACGCGGTTCACCCATGGGCTTTCGGCGATGCCGCCGCGTTCGGTGGCAATCAGGGCCAGCCCGAGTGGCAGGCCGAACACCAGCGAGATCAGGCCGGAGGCGGCCGTCATCAGCACCGTCTCCCAGATCGATCGCAACAGAAGCTCAAACAGGATCGGTGACATGGCCAAGCACCTCCACCCGCGCCTGGCGGGATTTCAGGAATGTGACGATTTCCGCGAGGTGGCTCGCATCGCTGCCGGCAACGGAAAGGAACAGCGTTCCGACCGGCTGCCGCTGGATGTGGTCGATGCCGCCATGGACGAGGCGGAAGGGACCGGGCACCGCGGCCGCAAGGTCGAACAGCAGCGGCTCGCGCGCCGCCTCGCCCGCCACGTCGACGCGCAGAACCGTTTCGGTGCCGGCCCCCGGCACCAGCCGCGCCGCCAGTTCGGCCGGAAGTTGCGGCCGGATGGTCCCGAGCAGGCGTCTTGTGACGTCCGATTGCGGATCGGCAAACACCGACCAGACCGGCCCTTCCTCGACGATGCGCCCGGCGTCGATCACCGCCACGCGGTCAGCGATCGAGCGGATCACTTCCATTTCATGGGTGATCAAAAGGATGGTCAGGCCAAGCTGGCGGTTGATGTCCTTCAGCAGGGCGAGAATGGAGCGCGTCGTCTCCGGGTCGAGCGCCGATGTCGCTTCGTCCGACAGAAGCAGCGCCGGCCGCGCGGCAAGCGCTCGGGCAATGCCGACGCGCTGTTTCTGGCCGCCGGACAGCGACGCCGGATATGCCTTTGCCTTCTCCGACAGGCCCACGAGACCGAGCAGTTCCGCGGCCCGCTTCAGGCGCTCCGCCTTCGGCCGGCTCTCGATCTTGAGCGGCAGCGCCACATTGTCCTCGACTGTCTTGGCCGACAGCAGGTTGAAATGCTGGAATATCATGCCGATGCGCCGCCGCAACGGCTGCAACTCGCGCTCGCCAAGTCGGCTGATCTCGCGGCCTTCGATGAACACCTCGCCGGTGTCAGGGCGCTCCAGTCCGTTCAGGCAGCGGATCAGGGTGGATTTACCGGCGCCGCTGCGGCCGATGATGCCGAGAACCTCGCCCTTGCGCACCGTCAAGGAAATGCCGTCGAGCGCCGCCGTCTGGCCGAAGCGGCGCTTCAGGTCGACAAGGCGCACCACGTCCTGCGTGGTGGCCTGATCCGCGGCCTCGGTGGTTGCGATAAAATGCTGGTTCATAGGCAGGTCCCGAAATGCGATTGCGGCCCGCGCATCGCGCGGACCGCTTAAGCTGTCAACGGCACGTCGGTGCCCGCATAACTCAATAGGCGCTGAGACCGGTGCCCTTATAGACCTTGTCGAACTCGGCCTTCACAGCCTCGTTCTGATAGGACGCGACCAGCGTCTTCACCCAGGCCTCGTTCTCATGGCCGACCTTGACCGCGATGAAGTTGCGGTACGGATTGTCTGCGATCGGCTCCTGAGCGATGCGGTTCTCCGGTGTCAGGCCGCTTTTCAGTGCCCAGTCGGTATTGACCACGGCGGCGTCGAGATCCTCGACCGAGCGGCCGACGATGCCGGCGTCCAACTCCTTGATCTCGACCTTTTTCGCATTCTCGGCGATGTCGGCGGTGGTGGCGAGAATGCCGGTGCCATCCCTGAGCTTGATCACGCCCTCATTCTGCAGCACGCGCAACGCCCGGCCTTCGTTGGACGGGTCGTTCGGCACGCCGATCACCGCGCCCTCCGGCAGATCGGCAACCTTGGTGTACTTCTTGGAGTAGAGGCCGATCGGCCACACGCCGGTATAGCCGACACGCACGATGTGGTAGCCCTGCGTCTTGATCTGGTTGTCGAGATAGGGCTGGTGCTGGAAGGCGTTGGCGTCGATCTCGCCGCGCTCCAGCGCCTCGTTGGGCTGGGTGTAGTCGTTGAACACCACCGTGTCGATGCTGAGGCCCTTTTCGGCTGCTTGCGCGACGACGACACGCCAGACATCCTCGTCCTCGCCGCTGATGATGCCGACCTTGATCGCCTTCTTGTCCTCGGCCAAGGACGCATGCGGCGCCATCAGGCTGCCGATCGCGACAGCCGACGCGAACAGCAGAGCCAGGCCGCTGCGGCGGTTCAGGGGTGCCCATGGGGAAGATGGCAAAGTGTTGTTGGGATCGGACATGATTGATCTCTGCGGTTGTGAAGTCATGGCAGCAAGGCGGATTGCCCAAGCTTGTTCACATCGTCAGAAATTCTACTGATTTTATCAAAGAACGTGTTTCGCCGTTCTCGGCAAAGCCGGGAATATTCTCTCAAAAAATTCAGGCATGTGAGCACAGGACGCCGCCGGATCGACCATGGCGGCGCCGCGCTGCCATCCGGGATGTCGGGAAAGGCAGTCAAGTTTTCAACGAGCCCGCCTCTACCGACCGGCTGCGCAGATATCTCATCCGGTTCGACGCGAGCTTCGAGACATCGCCCGGAAACGATGGACGGCCTTCATTGGCTGCCGGCGGGTCCATCCATGGCGAAGTCAAAAGCTCTTCGGCTTGCTCAGCCACTTTTTCGTGAAGCTGTGCGGGTTGATCCGACCGTCGGCTTGCCTAGGTAGAGAGGGCGGCCGGGCGCCACGCGATCTCAATAATCGGTATGACATTTTCCTGCATTCGAAAGCTTGCCCTTTTAGCCCTCCTCGTCGTCATCGAGTCTTCCTGCGTCGTTCCCGAAGACACGTCGCGCATCGCCAAGATCGATCCCACGGCGGCTGCGGCACGCAAGGAGATGGTCGGCCTCAGCGAAGCCGACGTTCGAATGTGCGCGGGATTTCCGACCGCCACCGCCGATGTCGGCCAGTCCGGGCAGATCTGGACCTATAAGCGCATCGTCCAGCGCGGCAATCTCAGCGTCGTCGTTCCCGCCTTGGCCGTGGGGGCGATCCCGACGGTCGGCGGTTCCGTCAATGTCGCTCCAGGGGGTTACTGCGACACGCAGGTTCGCATGGTCGGCGGCCGTGTCGCCGAAGTTGCCTACGCCGGCGACAACAACCTGCCGAACAAGCGCGACGCGCTTTGTGTCAGCACCGTGGATGCCTGCGTGGCCTATGCCCGCCAACACAGGCCGGCGGCCAAATAGCGGCAGCGGATTTCGCGGGAACCAGCGGTGGCCGGACACTCGGTGTTTGACGCGGATGGCGTTGAGGGCTTGACTGACCCGCCGGACCGAATACGCTAGGGCAAAATACCGGCTCTGATCGCCGGGCGGCAAACATGCCTCGTATGCCTCGCCTTTCCGGCGCTGGCTGCGGGGCATTGTCATTTTGGGGATCGGTTTGAAACGGCGTATCGAGATCGGCATCCTTTATTCCCGCTCGGGAAGCTATCAGCTCGTCTCCGACGCGTGCCGGATGGGTGCTATGCGCGCCATCGCCGACATCAACGCCGACAGGAGCTCAGGCATCGAACTGGCGCCGGTAGAGCGCGACCCGCAAAGCAATGCCGACCGTTACGCGACGCTGTGCGAAGACATCTTCAGGACCAGCAGTGCACGCCATGTCGTCGGCTGCGTCACTTCCTGGAGCCGCAAGGAGACAATCCCTGTGCTGGAGAAGGCGGGCGGCATGCTCTGGTATGCCTGCCCCTATGAGGGCTTCGAGGCCAACGAGCATGTCGTCTACATGCATGCTTGTCCCAACCAGCATCTGGTGCCGCTGCTGGCCCATGTCGTGCCGCGCTTCGGCGCCAACGGTTTCCTGCTCGGGTCGAACTACATCTGGGGCTGGGAGATGAACCGTGTTGCGCGCGACCTCATCGCCGATGCCGGCGGCAAGGTGCTGGGCGAGCGCTATCTGCGCATCGGCGAGACCGACGTGTCGCGGCTGATCGCCGAGATCCGGGCGACGCGGCCAAGCTTCATCCTCAACAACCTGATCGGCACCTCGTCCTATGCTTTCCTTGCGGCCTATCGCGATCTGGCGGGCGAGGATGCGGCTTTCAGTCCTGAATCTTGCCCAGTGATCTCGTGCAACCTGACTGAAGGCGAACTGCCGGCGATCGGCGAAACGGGCAAGGGTCACCTGTCGGTCGGACCGTATTTCGCGCCACGGCCGGCCGCGTTCGCGTCGTCCTTCGAAGCCTCCGCCTATGCCTCGGTGCAGGTACTGGCCGACGTGCTGTCGCGCGATCCCGACGCCGGCCCGGCGGAATTTTCCAAGGCCTTCGCCGAGCGGCGCTTCTCCACCCGGCTCGGCCCGATCGCCATCGACGCCCATTCCCAGCACGCCACGCTGCCTGTCATCATCGGCCGGATCGCGGACGGCTACTTCGAAGTCGTCAGCCGGCAGCACGAGGTCGCGCCGGACCCGTATCTGTCGCGCTACGACCCCGCAAAGACATTCGGCCGGCCACGCTTGCGGGTGGTGTCTTGACCAGAACCCCGCGCATCCCCAACCTCGGCGGAGCCAGGGCCTTTGTCCTGCATCGCCCGCACCCGACGGTGCAGGCGATCACCAGGCAATTGTCGGCCATCGGCCTTGTCACCGTGGATTGCTGGCCGGAACTGGCGCCGGAGGCGCTGGCCGCCGACTTCGTCTTCTTCGACGCCGATCTCGGCTTCGACGAGCAATTCCCCTGGAAGCAGGGCGAGGCGCCGATGCCGCTGGTGGCGCTGATCGGTTCCGAGGCGCCGGGCCGCATTGAGTGGGCGCTGTCGCACAAGGCCGACGCCCAGCTCCTGAAGCCGGTCGGCAATGCAGGGGTCTACAGCGCGCTGCTGATCGCAAGGCAGAGCTTCGAGGCGCGAAAACATTTAGCCGGCGAAATTGCCGCGCTGCGCCAGCGGGTCGCCGAACGCCAGACCATCGTGCGGGCTGTCTCGGCTTTGTCGAAGGGCGGCGACGACGATCGCGCCTATGCGCGGCTGCGCTCGCTGGCGATGAGTTGGCAGGTCAGCGTCGAGGACGCCGCGCGGCGTATCGTGGCGATGACGGAGGAAGCCAAGATCGGGGAAACCAGGACCGGGGAAACCAGGACCGGGGAAACCAAGACCGGGGAAGCCCCGATCGAAGATGAGAGCGGCGATGACCAGCCCTATCGCGCCTGATCTCACGGCAGGGCGCATGCCGGCCAAGGCGCGCGCCGGTGTCTGGCGCCGGCTGGTCAAGCGCCGCCTTGCGCTGCTCGGCCTGGTCATCGTCGCCATTGTCGTCGCCGGCGCAATCCTGGCGCCATGGCTGACCGGCTATGACCCCAACGACCAGATGTTCGATGGTCTGACCATCGAGGGCTCGCCTCTGCCGCCAAGCGCGAAATTCTGGCTTGGCACCGACCTGCTCGGACGTGACCTGTTGACCCGCATCCTCCATGGCGCGCGCACCTCGCTGATCATCGGCATCGTCGCCAACGGCGTGGCGCTTTTGATCGGCACGCTGGTCGGCGTCACCGCCGGCTATTTCCGCGGGTGGATCGGCGGCGCACTGATGCGCTTCACCGATTTGATGATGGCGTTTCCGGCCCTGCTGCTCGCCATCTGCCTGGCGGCGGTGTTCCAGCCGAGCCTGTGGATCGTCGCCATGGTCATCGCGCTGGTCAACTGGGTGCAGACCGCTCGCGTCATCTACACCGAGACGTCATCGCTCGCCGAGCGCGAGTTCATTGACGCCGAACGCACCATAGGGGCGAGCGCGCCGCGCATCCTGTTTCGCCACATCCTGCCGCATCTCCTGCCGACCATCATCGTCTGGGGCACGCTCGGCATCTCGACCACGGTGCTGCTGGAAGCGACGCTCTCCTTCCTCGGCATCGGCGTGCAGCCGCCGACGGCATCCTGGGGCAATATCATCTTCGAGAACCAGACCTATTTCCAGGCGGCGCCCTGGCTGGTGTTCTTCCCCGGCGCCGCGATCCTGGCGCTGGCGCTGGCCTTCAACCTGATCGGCGACGCGCTGCGCGACATTCTCGATCCGACGCAGCGAGGGCGGGAATAATGGGGGGCCGGACATGATCGCCTACCTCGGCCGCCGGCTGATCCAGTCGCTGCTCATCCTGCTCGGCGTCTCGCTGATCACCTTCGCGCTGCTCTATCTCCTCCCCGCCGACCCGGTGCGCCAGATCGCCGGCCGCAGCGCCACGCCTCAGACGGTCGAGAACATCCGCCAGCAGCTCGGCCTCGACCAGCCCTTTATCGTCCAGTACTGGCACTACCTGATCAGGCTCGTCAGCGGCGATCTCGGCCGCTCCTACATCCAGCGCTCGGAGGTGACCGAACTCATCGTCTCGCGGCTGCCGGCGAGCCTGCTTCTGATGGTCGGCGCCATACTGTGCGAGCTGCTGATCGGCCTCTCGATGGGCCTGATCGCCGCCGTCAAGCGCGGCACCGCCACCGACCAGGCCCTGATGGTCGCCTCCTTCATCGGCGTCTCGGCGCCGCAATTCGTCGTCGGCCTGCTGCTGCTCTATGTCTTCGCCGTCAGACTGAGCTGGTTCCCGATCGGCGGCTATGGCACATGGCGCCATCTCGTGCTGCCGTCGCTCACCATGGGCATCCTCGGCGCCGGCTGGTACGCGCGCATGATGCGCTCGTCGATGATCGACGTGCTGCGCCAGGATTATGTCCGCACCGCGCGCGCCAAGGGCCTGGCTCGCGGCGCCATCATTTTCCGCCATGCGCTGCCCAACGCCATCCTGCCGGTCGTCGCCATGATCGGCATCGACATCGGCATCTTCATGGGCGGCATCGTCGTGGTCGAAAGCGTGTTCGGCTGGCCCGGCATCGGCCAGCTCGCCTGGCAAGCCATCCAGCGTGTCGACATCCCGATCATCATGGGCGTCACGCTGGTCTCGGCCTTCGCCATCGTGCTCGGCAATCTCTTGGCCGACATCATCGCGCCCTTCATCGACCCCCGTATCAAACTGAGATGAGTATCAAACCGAGATGAGCATCAACTCAGATGAAACCAGAAAACAAACAGAGAAAGGGAACATGACAATGAAGAAGTTTCTCGCATCGACCGTCGCGGCATCGGCGCTGGCGCTGATGCTCGGCATGACAAGCGCCCGCGCCGAGGACGCCGTCGACCCGAACGCCAAGCAGGGCGGCGCCATCACCATAACCTACAAGGATGACGTCGCGACTCTGGACCCGGCGATCGGCTATGACTGGCAGAACTGGTCGATGATCAAGAGCCTGTTCGACGGCTTGATGGACTATGAGCCGGGCACCACCAACCTCAAGCCCGACCTCGCCGAAAGCTATGAGATTTCGCCCGACGGCAAGACCTTCACCTTCAAGCTGCGCCATGGCGTGAAGTTCCACAATGGCCGCGAGATGACCGCCGACGACGTGAAATATTCGCTCGACCGCGTCACCAATCCGAAGACGCAGAGCCCCGGCGCCGGCTTCTTCGGCTCGATCAAGGGCTATGACGATGTCGCTGGCGGCAAGGCCGAGACGCTGTCCGGCGTCACCGTCGTCGATCCCTACACGGTTAAGTTCGAGCTGACCCGCCCGGACGCCACCTTCCTGCATGTCATGGCCATCAACTTCTCGCATGTCGTGCCGAAGGAAGAGGTCGAGAAATACGGCGCCGATTTCGGCAAACATCCGGTCGGCACCGGCGCCTTCAAACTGGCGGAATGGACACTTGGCCAGCGCATTGTCTTCGAGCGCAACGCGGACTATTGGCACAAGGGCCTGCCGCACCTCGACAAGATCACCTTCGAGATCGGCCAGGAGCCGATCGTGGCGCTGCTGCGCCTGCAGAAGGGCGAGATCGACGTGCCCGGCGACGGCATTCCGCCGGCCAAATTCGAGGAAGTGATGGCCGATCCCGAGCAGAAGGCGCGTGTCGTCGAAGGCGGCCAGCTGCACACCGGCTATGTCACCATGAACACAACCATGGCGCCGTTCGACAATGTGAAGGTGCGCCAGGCCGTCAACATGGCGCTCAACAAAGCGCGGATCATCCAGATCATCAACGGCCGCGCCGTGCCGGCCAACCAGCCGCTGCCGCCGTCGATGCCCGGCTACGACAAGGCGTATAAGGGCTATCCCTATGACGTTGCCAAGGCCAAGGCGCTGCTTGCCGAGGCCGGCCATCCCGATGGGTTTGAGACGCAGCTGTTCGTTATGAACACCGACCCGAACCCGCGCATCGCCCAGGCGATCCAGCAGGATCTGGCGGCGATCGGTATCAAGGCCAGCATCCAGTCGCTTGCCCAGGCCAATGTCATTGCCGCCGGCGGCGACAAGGCCGGCGCGCCGATGATCTGGTCGGGCGGCATGGCCTGGATCGCGGACTTCCCCGATCCGTCCAACTTCTACGGCCCGATCCTCGGCTGCGCCGGTGCGGTACCAGGCGGCTGGAACTGGTCGTGGTATTGCAACAAGGATCTCGACGCCAAGGCGGCCGAGGCCGATTCGGTGGTCGACCCGGCCAAGGCCGCCGAGCGCGACAAGATGTGGAGCGCCATCTACGACAAGGTGATGGAGGACGCCCCTTGGGCGCCGGTCTTCAACGAACAGCGCTTCACCATGAAGTCGGCCCGCATGGGCGGCGCCGACAATCTCTATGTCGACCCGGTCCATATCCCGATCAACTATGACAATGTGTACGTAAAAGATGTGCAATAACTGCGATTACACCATCCACGGGCGCCATCATCATTTCGGCTGGGACAATTCGTTCGTCCCGGCTGAGCGGGTGGCGCCCGGCTCGACCGTCGAGTTCCAGTGCCTGGATTCTTCGGGCGGCCAATTGCAGCCCGACAGCACCGTGGCCGAGATCGCCAAGCTCGATTTCGACCGGATCAATCCTGTGACCGGGCCGATCTTCGTCGAAGGCGCCGAGCCGGGTGACGCGCTGAAGGTGACGATCGAGATGTTCAAACCGTCCGGCTTCGGCTGGACGGCGAACATTCCCGGTTTCGGCCTGCTCGCCGACGATTTCCAGGAGCCGGCGCTCAACATCTGGAAATACGATGCCACCTCGCTGGAGCCGGCATTGTTTGGCAAAAACGCCCGCGTGCCGCTAAAGCCATTCGCCGGCACCATCGGCAATGCGCCGGCCGAAATGGGTCACCACTCGGTGGTGCCGCCGCGCCGCGTCGGCGGCAATCTCGACATCCGCGACCTTGCCGCCGGCACCACGCTCTACCTGCCGGTGGAGGTGGCGGGCGCGCTGTTCTCGGTCGGCGACACGCACGCCGCGCAAGGCGACGGCGAGGTCTGCGGCACGGCGATCGAAAGCCCGATGAACGTCGTGCTGAAACTCGACCTGGTGAAAGATGCTCGGCTGAAAACGCCGCGCTTCACCACGCCGGGTCCGGTGACACGGCATCTCGACGCCAAGGGCTATGAGGTGACGACGGGGATCGGGCCGGATTTGATGAGTGGCGCAAAAGAGGCCGTGGCGCAGATGGTCGACCTGCTCGCCGGCCGCTACCAGGTCGACCCGGTCGAAGCCTACATGCTGGCCTCGGTCTGCGGCGACCTGCGCATCAGCGAGATCGTCGACATGCCCAACTGGGTGGTGTCGTTCTACTTCCCGCGCTGCGTGTTTGAATGAGGCTGGGTTTGCGTCAAGACACGCCCGTTGTCCTGCCGGACCCGGCAGGACAGAGGGGTGCGTGCCGGAAAAGACCTCTCGGAACTCTCCATCTGCAATGACCTCAACTCCCGAACCAATCCTCACCATCGCCAACCTCCGCGTCTCGGTACGCGGCGAAGAGGGCGCCCGCGAGGTTGTCTCCGACCTGTCGCTGACGCTCAAGCGTGGCGAGACGCTCTGCATCGCGGGCGAATCCGGCTCCGGCAAATCCATGACCGCTCTGGCCATCATGCAGCTCCTGCCGCAGCCCGCCGCGCGTATCTCCGCCGGCACGATCCACCTTGGCGCCACCGAGCTGACCGCCCTCGACGATCGCCGGATGCGGCGGATTCGCGGCGACCGCATCGCCATGATCTTCCAGGAACCGATGACCTCGCTCAACCCGGTGCTGTCGATCGGTCGCCAGCTCACGGAATCCATCGAGGCGCATACCAGCCTGTCGCGCGACGAAGCCCGCCAGCGTGCCATCGAGGCGTTGAAGGCGGTGCGCATTTCGGAGGCCGAAAGCCGGCTAAGGCAATTTCCCCACGAGCTCTCCGGCGGCATGCGCCAGCGGGTGATGATCGCCATGGCTCTGGCGCTCGAACCCGACGTGCTGATCGCCGACGAGCCGACGACGGCGCTCGACGTCACCGTGCAGGGCGAGGTGCTGGAGCTGCTGCGCGACTTGCAGCAGAAGCACGGCACCAGCGTCATCCTGATTACCCACGACATGGGCGTTGTCGCCGAAATGGCCGATCGCGTCATCATCATGCGGCATGGACGCATGGTCGAGGAAGGCAAGACGTCGGACATTTTCGCCCGCCCGCAAGCCCATTACACGCGCGAGCTGCTCGCCGCCGTGCCGCGCATAGGCAGCGGCGCCGGCCGCCAGGAATCCAGGGATGCTGAGCCGCCGAGGCCGGCCAAGGTCGCCGAGGTCACCGATCTGCACGTCCGCTTCGACCTGCGCGGCGGCGTCTTCGGCCGGGTCACCCGCCGCGTTCACGCCGTCGAGGGCGTCAGCTTTTCCATCGCGCCCAACGAAACGCTGGCGCTGGTCGGTGAATCCGGCTGCGGCAAGTCGACCACCGCCAAGGCGCTGGCGGGGCTGGTGCCGTATAGCGGCGACATCGTCGTTGGCGGCCGCAATTTGTCCGGCCTCGGCCGCGACGAGCGCAAGGCGGTGCGCCGCGACGTGCAGATGATCTTCCAGGACCCCTACGCCTCGCTCGACCCGCGCATGCGCGTCGGCGACCTCGTCGCCGAGCCGCTGCTCATCCACGGCATCGCCTCGAAGGAAGAGCGCCGCGAGCGCGTCGCCGCGCTGTTCGACCGCGTCGGCCTGTCATCGGACCAGATGGAGCTCTATCCGCACGAATTCTCCGGCGGCCAGCGCCAGCGGGTCTGCATCGCGCGTGCGCTGGCGCTCAGGCCAAAACTGATCATCGCCGACGAAAGCGTCTCCGCCCTGGACGTCTCGGTGCAGGCGCGCGTGCTCGACCTCCTCAAGGAATTGCAGCGCGAATTCGGCGTCGCCTATCTCTTCATCTCGCACGACATGGCCGTGGTCGAGAATGTCTCCGACCGTGTCGCCGTCATGTATCTCGGCCAGATCGTCGAGATGGGCACACGCGACCAGGTTTTTTCCAACCCCCGCCATCCCTACACCAGGCGCCTGATCGAAGCCGTGCCGGTGCCGGATCCGGCTCGGCGCCGAAGCCGTTTCGCCCGCCTCGACCAGGAAATCCCCAGCGCCACGCGCCGGATCGGCGAGGCGCCGCTGAAACTGGCACTCAGCGATGTCGGCAACGGCCATCTCGTCGCCGCCGAGGTCTGAAGCCGTCCGGGCGCAAACAAACCCGGCGTGCGGCAGGTCGAGCTTCACATAGTCGTGTCGCACGCCATGGGTCGGTCTCGGCGTCATGAAATCCGTGGCCGCCCCTTGCCGTTCCACGTCATTTTCCTAATCTTCCATAGTGCTTGCGGATGACGATCGTAGGGGGCGGGCGGATTCATCCACATTGGGAGGAAGTAAACTCATGAAGCTTCGCCATGTCGTTTCCGCCGCGCTTCTCGCGGCCACCACGATCCCGGCCTCGGCCGCCGAGATTTCCGATGGCAAGGTCAAGATCGGCATCCTCAACGACCAATCCGGCGTCTATGCCGATTTCGGCGGCAAGTGGTCGGTCGAGGCGGCCAAGATGGCGGTCGAGGATTTCGGCGGCAAGGTGCAGGGAGCGCCGGTCGAGATCATCAGCGCCGACCATCAGAACAAGCCCGATATCGCCTCCAACATCGCACGCCAGTGGTATGACACCGAACAGGTGGATGCCATCATGGAGCTGACGACCTCTTCGGTCGCGCTCGCCGTGCAGGGGATCTCCAAGGAAAAGAAGAAGATCGACATCGTCACCGGTGCGGCGACCACCGACCTCACCGGCAAGCAATGCTCGCCCTACGGCTTCCACTGGGCCTACGACACCCATTCGCAGGCGGTGGGAACCGGCGGCTCGCTGGTGCAGCAGGGCGGCGACAGCTGGTTCTTCGTGACCGTCGACTATGCGTTCGGCTATTCGCTGAAGGAGCAGACCGCCAAGTTCGTCGAGAGCCATGGCGGCAAGGTGCTGGGCGAAGTGCGTTATCCCCTCGGCGCGACCGACTATTCGTCCTTCCTGCTGCAGGCGCAATCGTCGGGCGCCAAGGTCATCGGCTTGGCCAATGCCGGCCTCGATACCTCCAATTCCATCAAGCAGGCAGCCGAATTCGGCATCGTGCAAGGCGGCCAGCGCCTGGCCGCGCTCCTGTTCACGCTGGCCGAGGTGCATGGGCTCGGCCTGCAGGCGGCGCAGGGCGTCGTGCTGACCGAGGGCTATTACTGGGACCGCGACGACAAGAGCCGCGAATTCGGGCAGCGCTTCTTCAAGCGCACCAACCGCATGCCGAACATGATCCAGGCCGCGACCTATTCGGCGGTGACGCAGTATTTGAAGGCGATCGACAAGGCCGGCACCGACGAGACCGAAGCCGTCGCCAAGCAACTCCATTCGCTGCCGGTGGACGACGCCGTCATCACCGGCGGCAAGGTCCAGGCCGACGGCAACATGGTCCACGACATGTATCTCTACCAGGTCAAGACGCCCAGCGAGAGCAGCAAGGATTGGGACTATTACAAATACCTCGCCACTATTCCCGGCAAGGAGGCGTTCCTGAGCGAGAAGGACAGCGGCTGCGCGACGGCCGCCCAGTGACGGGCGCGGCCACGGTGCCGCCCGACCTGACCGACCAGGAGCCGCGGGTGGTGCTTTCCGCCCGCGGCCTGCGGCGTGACTTTGCCGGCTTCGTCGCCGTCAAGAATGTCGACCTCGATGTCCGCCACGGCAACATCCATGCGCTGATCGGACCCAACGGCGCCGGCAAGACGACCGTTTTCAACCTGCTGACAAAATTCCTGGCGCCGACCAGCGGCAGGATCGAGCTGCTCGGCCACGACATCACCCGCGCCTCGCCGGCCAAAGTGGCGCGGATGGGGCTGGTGCGCTCGTTCCAGATATCGGCGATCTTTCCGCATCTCAGCGTGCTCGACAATGTGCGGGTCGCGCTGCAGCGGCCGGCCGGGCTCGGCATCCAGTTCTGGCGCTCGCTGGCGGCCCTCGACCGGTTGACGCCGCGTGCCATGGAACTGCTGCGGTCCGTCGGCCTCGACGATGCGACGAACAGGCTGGCCGGCGATCTTTCCTATGGCAGGAAACGCGTGCTCGAGATCGCCACGACGCTGGCGCTGGGTCCCAAGGTGCTGCTGCTCGACGAGCCGATGGCGGGCATGGGCCATGAGGACGTGGCCACGGTTTCCGCCCTCATCCGCTCGGTGGCGAGTGACCGCGCGGTTCTGATGGTCGAGCACAATCTGACCGTGGTCGCCGATCTCTGCGACTGGATAACGGTGATGCAGCGTGGCGAGGTGCTCGCGGCCGGCGACTACGCCACCGTCAGCCGCGACGAGCGCGTCAAGGTGGCCTATATGGGTACCGCCGATGACTAGGGCTTCCCCCCTGCTCGCGGTCCGCGGCCTCAATGCCTGGTACGGCGAGGGCCATGCGCTGCACGGCGTCGATCTCGAAGTGTTTGCCGGCGAGACGGTCACATTGCTCGGCCGCAACGGCGTCGGCAAGACGACGACGCTGCGCGCCATCATGGGCCTGATCCGCCGGCGCACCGGCAAGGTCGTGTTCAACGGCGCCGACCTGATGCGGCTGCCGCTGCACCGCACCGCGCACCAGGGCATCGGCTTCGTACCGGAAGAACGCGGCATCTTCTCGACGCTGACCGTCGACGAGAACCTGGTACTGCCGCCGGTCGTCGCCTCGGGCGGCATGAGCGTCGAGGAAATCTTCGATCTGTTCCCCAATCTGGAGGAGCGGCGCAACAGCCCCGGCACAAGGCTGTCGGGCGGCGAACAGCAGATGCTGGCGATCGCGCGCATGCTGCGGACCGGGGTCAAGATGCTGCTCTTGGACGAACCGACCGAGGGCCTCGCTCCCGTCATCGTCCAGCGCATCGGCGAGCTGCTGGCGACGCTGAAGCAGCGCGGCATGACCATCCTGCTGGTCGAACAGAATTTCCGCTTCGCCAGCCGTGTCGCCGACCGCTTCTACCTAATGGAGCACGGCAAGGTCGTGGCCGGGTTTCCCACTGGCGAACTGGCGGACCGCATGACGCTGCTCCACGAAATTCTGGGTGTATGATGGCGCCATGACGATGATCTTCGGCATCCCCGTCCAGGCATTGCTCGGCCAATTGCTGGTCGGGCTGATCAACGGCTCCTTCTACGCCATGCTGAGCCTTGGCCTGGCCGTGATTTTCGGCCTGCTGCGCGTCATCAATTTCGCCCATGGGGCCCAATATATGCTGGGCGCCTTCATCGGCTATCTCCTGCTCACCCATCTCGGCATCGGCTATTGGCCGGCGCTGGTCTTGGCGCCGCTGATCGTCGGCATCTTCGGCGTCGTGGTCGAGCGCCTGGCGTTGTCGCGGCTCTACGACACCGATCCGCTCTACGGCTTGCTTTTCACTTTCGGCCTCGCGCTCGTGCTCGAGGGCATCTTCCGCTACTATTACGGCGTGTCGGGAAACCCCTACGCCGTGCCGCCGCTGCTGGCCGGCGGCACCAATCTCGGCTTCATGTTCCTGCCCATTTATCGCGGCTGGGTCGTGGTCGCCTCGCTCATCGTCTGCTTTGGCACCTGGGCGTTGATCGAGAAGACCAGGCTCGGTTCCTATCTGCGCGCGGCAACCGAAAATCCTCGCCTCGTCCAGGCCTTCGGCGTCAACGTGCCGTTGCTCTTGACCCTCACCTACGGGCTCGGCTCGGCCCTTGCCGGGCTCGCCGGGATAATGGCCGCACCGATCTACCAGGTCAGCCCGCTGATGGGATCGGATCTCATCATCGTCGTCTTCGCCGTCGTGGTGGTCGGCGGCATGGGCTCGATCCTCGGCGCCATCGTCACAGGCTACATGCTTGGCCTCGCAGAAGGCCTGACCAAGGTTTTTTACCCGGAGGCCTCCAACCTGGTGGTCTTCGTCATCATGGCGATCGTGCTTTTGGTCCGGCCGGCCGGCCTGTTCGGAAAGGACGCCTGAGATGACGGAAGAGACATCCGACATGGCCGGGCTTTCGCTGCGCGAGGCATCGGCCAACCCCTCGCCAAGGCTCGAATGGGTGCTGGTCGGGCTCGGCATGGCGGCACTGCTGGCGGCGCCGTTCTTCGTCTATCCGATCTTCCTGATGAAGATGTTGTGCTTCGCGCTGTTTGCCTGCGCCTTCAATCTCCTGCTCGGCTATACCGGGCTCTTGTCCTTCGGCCACGCCACCTTCTTCGGCGGAGCCGCCTATTTCACCGCGCACGCCGTCAAGGTCTGGGGCTGGCCGCCGGAAGCCGGCATCCTGCTCGGCATGGCTGGCGCCGCACTGCTCGGCCTCGTCATGGGCTTCTTCGCCATTCGCCGGCAAGGCATCTATTTCGCCATGATCACGCTGGCGCTGTCGCAGATGTTCTTCTTCTTTTGCGTGCAGGCGCCGTTCACGCAAGGCGAGGACGGCATCCAGGGCGTGCCGCGCGGCGTCCTGTTCGGTGTCCTCGATCTCAACGCCCCGATGAACATCTATTATGTCGTGCTCGTCGTGGTCCTGCTCGGCATCTTCGCCATCTGGCGCATCGTCAACTCGCCCTTCGGCATGATCCTGCGCTCGATCCGCGAAAACGAGAACCGCGCCATTTCGCTCGGCTATTCCGTAGCCGGCTACAAGCTCGCCGCCTTCGTCATGTCGGCGGCGCTGGCCGGGCTCGCCGGCTCGCTGAAGGCGATCGTCTTCCAGTTCGCCACGCTCACCGATGTCACCTGGCAGATGTCGGGCGAGGTCATCCTGATGACGCTGCTCGGCGGCATCGGCACCATGGTCGGCCCCATCATCGGCGCCAGCCTCGTCGTCGGCCTGGAAAACACGCTGGCTACATCAGGTTTCCCCGTGACCATTGCCACCGGCCTGATATTCATGGTGTGCGTGCTGGTCTTCCGGCGTGGGATTGTCGGCGAGGTTTACGCGCGGGTGCTGGGGCGGGCGGGAAAGGGGTGAGGGGCGGCCGCCGCAGCGCGGAAACATGTCACTGCTTAAAGCAGTGCTCACGGTGCCATTGTAGGAAATGAGGATGAGGGCGCTCAAGCGGTCGACGGGGTGGAAGCGCACGGCCTGACTTGTTGACGAATGCCCTTACGCTCTCAGGATCATTGACCAGCCGCGAAATCAGGATTTCCAGACCATCGTTTAGGCCGATCAATCCGCGATCGAGCTTGGAATATCTTACTCCCGTGCTGCCGGCCCATAAGCACCAAAGCTCAGTCCACCTCACCCATAACACCCGCGCTCCACCGCCAGCCGCCGCACCAGCGCCAGCACACCATCGATCGCCGGCGTCGGCTTCCCCACCAGTCGCCCAAGCTCCTGCACCGCGCCGACCAGCGCGTCGATTTCCATCGGGCGGCCGCGTTCCAGGTCCTGGAGCATCGAGGTCTTGTGGTCGCCGACGTCGCCGGCGCCCTTGATGCGGCGGTCGACGTCTATGGGGAAGCGCACGCCGAGGCTTTCGCCGATCGCTTGCGCTTCCAGCATCATGGCGCGGGCGAGCGTGCGGGTGCCTTCGTCGGCGACGATCGCGGCCAGCGTCGAGCCGGTCAGCGCAGAGATCGGGTTCAAGGAGAGATTGCCCCACAGTTTTATCCAGATTTCTGCGCGTATGTCGTCGCGCACCGGCGCCTGCAGGCCGGCCTTGACCATCTCCCCGGCCAGGAGCGTCGCCCTTTCGCTCTTTTCGCCCGAGGGTTCGCCGAGCGAGAAGCGCCGGCCCTCGACATGGCGGATCAAGCCGGGCGCATCGACCTCGACGGCGGGGTAAACCACCGAACCGATGACGCGCCGCGGGCCGAGCCGGTCCCAGATCGTGCCGCCGGGATCGACCTGATGTAGCCTCGTGCCTTCGAGCGCGCCGCTGGTTTTATAGAAATACCACCAGGGAACGCCGTTCTGCATGGTGACGACCGATGTGTGGTCCCCAAGCAGCGGGGCGATCTGGTCGAGCGCGGGCGCAACGGAATGCGCCTTCAGCGCCAATACGACATAGTCCTGTTCGCCAAGGTCTTCGGCCTTGGCGGCGGCCCTGACCGGGGCGGTCGTTTCCTGTCCGTCCTCGATCAGGCGCAGGCCAGTGGCCTTGATCGCTTCGAGATGCGCGCCGCGGGCCACGATCGACAGCTCGGTGCGGCCGGGGATGGCCAGCTTGGCCGCGAGATAGCCGCCGATGGCGCCCGCGCCGAAGATGGTGATCTTCATGATCGGAGCCCGAGCTTGGCGGCGAGCCCGATGCGCTGCAGCTTTCCGGTCGCCCCCTTGGGAATCTCCTCCAGGATCAGCACCTTGCGCGGCACCTTGAAGTCGGCGAGCCGCATCGCGGCGTGGGCGCGGATATCGCCCTCGCTGGCGCTCATGCCTTCGCGCAGCACGACCGCCGCCGCCACCTCCTCGCCGAGCTTGTCATGCGGCATCGCGAAGGTGACGACCTGCGCCACCGCCGGATGGTCCATCAGCACCTCGTCGACCTCGAGCGGCGAGATCTTCTCGCCGCCGCGATTGATGATCTCCTTCAGCCGGCCGGTGACCCTGAGATAGCCGTCATCGTCGAGCACGCCCTGGTCGCCGGTGTGGAACCAGCCATGCGCGAAGGCCGTGGCGTTGGCGTCCGGGTTCTTCTCGTAGCCTGAGGTGACATTGGGGCCGCGAATGACGATCTCGCCCGTCTCGCCGGCCCGCATCAGCCGCCCGTCCGGCGCCATGACCGCAACCTCGGGTCCGCCGGCCGCACCCACGCTGCCCGGCTTGCGCAGGCCCGGCGGCAGCCGGTTGGACGCCATCTGGTGCGCGGCCTCGGTCATCCCATAGGATTCGATCACCGGGCAGCCGAAGGTCGCCTCGAGCTCGGCCATCACCTGCGCCGGCAGCGACGCCGAGGACGAGCGGATGAAGCGCAGGCGTGCCGCCGACAGCGCTTCGGCATTGCGCGCCGCGCGCGCCAGGATCGCCTGGTGCATGGTCGGCACCGCCGTGTACCAGCTCGGCCTGGCGTCACTCAGCCACTGGAAGAAGCGCAGCGCGTTGAAGCCTGGCGTGCAATAGATGCTGCCGCCGGATGCCAGTGACGACAGCACCGCCGCGATCAGCCCATGGATGTGGAACAGCGGCATGATGTTGAGGCAGCGGTCACCGGCCGTCAGGCCGAGCGTCGCGCCGATATGACGGGCGGAGGCCGCGACATTGGCATGGCTGAGTGGCACCAGCTTGGGCCGCGACGTGGTGCCGGAGGTGTGCAGCAGAAGCGCGATGTCATCGTCCCCGGCCATGGCGGGCGCCGCCTGCGGTCCGACCGCCGCGCCGTCGATGGTGAAGCCGCCGGCCGGCGCATCCGGCGGCACGATGAGCCGCAGCACGCCGATGCCGAGGCGCTCGGCCACAGTCACGGCAGGGCCGGTCTCGTTCTCGGCGACCAGGATCGCCTTGGGGCCGATGTCGGTGAGATAAAAGTCGAGCTCGTCCGCCCGGTAGGCGGGGTTGAGCGGCGCCGTCGGGGCTGTGGCGGCGACAGCGATGAAGGCCGTCGCCATCTCCGGCCCGTTGGGCAGCACGATCGCCACCCGGTCGCCTCGGCCGATGCCGAGGGTGTGGAGCTGTTTGGCCGTGGCGGCGATCAGCGCGCGCAGTCCGCCATGGGTCAGCGCGGGCCTGTCGGGGGCCAGGATCGCTGGCGCGTCGTCCACGCCGGCGACGAGGCGGCGGGAAAGGTCTGTGTGGGTTTGGGTCATGGTCACCAGCTATGTTTCAAGACTATGGCTTGCGAAAGTCCATCGGACGTCAGCGCCGCCCCTCATTGCCCTGCCGGGCATTTCTCCCCCTATAGTGACGGGGAAAAAGTAGCAGTTTCGGCCTCGGTGCTTGTTCAGCGTAGGCGATTGGCGAAACCGTCGATGACATCACCTCTCTCCCCGTCATTATACGGGGAAAGGACGCCGGCAGGCGGGTGAGGGGCAGCGCCAACGCCCGGTAGTTGCCTTGCCAATCACCTCAATAGCCCAGCGCCATCCCGTCCTTGCGCGGATCGGATGCCCCCGTCAGCGTTCCCTTTTCCCAGTCGATCAGCACCGCCTGGCCGCCGCCGAGCGGATGGTGCGGCTCGGTGATCGCGTGGCCGCGCCGCCGCAGGCCTTCGATCGCCTCGGTGGGCACGTTGCGCTCGGCTTCCACTAGGCCGTCATTGTAGAACACGCGCGGCGCATCGAGCGCTTGCTGCGGGTCCATGCCGAAATCGATCATGTTGGTCAGAAGATGGACATGACCGAAGGGCTGGTAGCCGCCGCCCATGACGCCGAACGGCATCACCACGCGGCCGCTTTTGGTCGCCATGCCCGGCATGATCGTGTGCATCGGCCGCTTGCCGGGCGCGATGGCATTGGGATGACCTGCGTCAAGGCGGAAGCTCGAGCCGCGGTTCTGCAGCATCACGCCGGTCTTTGGGCCAACCACGCCGCTGCCGAAGGAATAATAGGTCGAGTTGATGAAGGAGACCGCGTTGCGGTCGCGGTCGACGATCGAGATATAGACCGTGTCGCTGCCCGGCAGCTGCACGTCGGGCAAATGGGTCATGGCGCGCTCGCGGTCGATCTCGGCGCGCAGCCGGTCGGCATAGGCGGCCGATAGAAGCGCCCTCACTGGCACCGGGACATGGTCCTGGTCGCCAACGAAACGGTCGCGGTCGCGATAGGCCAGCCGCCCGGCCTCGATTTCCAGGTGCAGGCGCTCGGCGCCGTTGGGGTCGAGCCCGCCGAGCTTGAAGCCCGACAGCACGTTCAGCATCAAGAGCGCCGTCAGCCCTTGGTTGTTCGGCGGCATCTGGTGGATCTCGTGGCCGCCATAGCTGACGCTCACCGGCGCCACATAGTCGCCCCTTGTCGCGGCGAAATCTTCCGCCGTGTGCAGCCCGCCCAGCTCCTTGAGCCGGCGCACCATGTCGACGGCGACCGCGCCTTCGTAGAACCCGGCGCGGCCCTGTTTGGCGATCACCCGCAAGGTCGCGGCCAGTTCCGGCTGCTTGTGCACGTCGCCGGCCTTTGGTGCCACGCCACCGGGCAGGAAGATGCGCGCGGCATGCTCGTCGGCGGAAAGATCGGTTTCGGGTTCGGCCCAGTCGAAGGCGACGCGGTCGTGCACGACATAGCCGTTCTCGGCATAGTGGATCGCCGGTGCCAGCACCTCGGCCAGGGTCTTGCTGCCATGGTCCTCCAGCAGCCGGCACCAGGCGTCGATGGCGCCCGGCACGGTCACCGCATGCGGTCCCTGCTTCGGTAGCTCGTTAAACCCCTTGTCGCGATACCAGTCGACGGTCGCGGCCGCCGGCGCCCGCCCCGAGCCGTTGAAAGCCAGCACTTGGCTTTGTCCCTTGGGGCAGTAGAGGACAAAGCAATCGCCTCCGATCCCCGTCGATTGCGGCTCGACCACGCCCTGCACGGCGGCGGCGCAGATGGCGCCATCCATGGCATTGCCGCCGGCGCGCAGCATCTCGATGGCCGCAAGCGTCGAGAGCGGATGCGATGTCGCGGCAATCGCTTCCGTGGCACGAACCGGCGAGCGGCCGGGAAACTGGAAATCACGCATCTGTTCTGGATATCCTAGGGCACTTGAAAGAATGGGTCACTTGAAGCGATGAGTCCGATGAAATCAATGCCGGCGGCCAAAGATCTGCGCCAGCGACAGCAGCAGGACAGACAGCACGATCAGGCAGGTCGAGATGGCGGCGATGGTCGGGTCGATCTGGTCGCGCAGCGCGTTGAACATGCGGCGCGTCAGCGTCGTGGTCTCCCCGCCCGAGATGAACAGCGAGACGACAACTTCGTCGAAGGAGGTGATGAAGGCAAACAGCGCGCCCGAGACGATCGAGAAGCGGATCTGCGGCATCGTCACCTGCCAGAAGGCAGCGACGCGTCCGGCACCCAAGCTGCGCGCCACCCGCTCCTGGTTCATGTCGTAGGAGCGCAGGCCCGACAGCACCGTCAGCACCACCAGCGGCAGCGCCTGCACCGTATGCGCGATGACCAGGCCGGTCAGCGTGTTGTTGAGGCCGATGCGCGCATAGAGGAAGAAGGTGCCGATGCCGACCAGGATCACGGGGATGATCAGCGACGCGGTGAGCAGCGCGTTGATGGTGCCGTTGAAGCGCAGCGTGCCCCGGTTGACCGCATAGGCGGCGGCAGTGCCGAGCGGTGTCGCCACCAGCGCGGTCATGACAGCGACCTTCACCGACACGATGGTGGCGTCGCGCCATTCCAGCGACTGGAAATAGCTTTCATACCAGCGCAGCGACCATTGCCGCGGCGGGAACTGCAGCAGCGTCGAATCCGAGAACGACATGATGAGGATGATGACCGACGGCGCGATCAGGAACAGCAGCACGAGGCCGCCGAAGGCGTAGAGCCACAGCCGTTGCCGGTGCGAGATCGGCAGTCCGACGCTGTCACTCATCGCGAACTCCATACGCCGGTGGCGTGCGCGCCGAGCAGCCACTGGAACAGGCCGAGAAGCGCCAGCGTGACCGTCAGCAGCACCACGCCGAGTGCCGCACCGGCGCCCCAGTTGGAATAGAGGCTGGTGGTCTGTTCCATACGCATCGCCCACATCACCACCTTGCCGCCACCCATCAGCGCCGGCGTCACGAAGAAACCGAGGCACAGCACGAAGACGATGACCACGCCGGAGGCGAGGCCGGGCACCGACAGCGGAAAGAAGATTTGCCGAAAGGTCGCGGCCGGGCCGGCGCCGAGGTTCATGCCGGCGCGCAGGCAGTCGGTGTCGATCGTCTTGATCGAGGCATAGAGCGGCAAAACCAGGAACGGCAGCAATATATGCGTCATGCCGATGACGACGCCCGAGAAATTGTTGGCCAGCGACAGCGGCTGGCTGATCACGCCGAGATCGATCAGCCAGCTGTTGATCAGGCCCTTGCGCTGCAGGATCACCAGCCAGGCATAGGTGCGCACGAGCACCGATGTCCAGAACGGCAGGATGACGAAGATCAGGCAGATCGACGCGGCCCGGCGCGGCAGCTGCGACAGCATGTAGGCCAGGGGATAGCCGAGCAGCACGCAGGCGCCGGTGACGATGAAGGCGACCTCGAAGGTGGTGATGAAGGTCCTGATGTAGGAGGCCTGCTCGAAGAAGCGCGCATAGTTGGCGGCGCTCAAGGCGCCGGTCTCGTCGAACAGCGACAGCCAGAACAGCCAGCCGATCGGCACGATGATGATGGCGCAGACGAGGAACAGGCTCGGCGCCAGCAGCGCCAGCAGCCGCAATGACTCGCGCCGCGCATCGGCGCGCAGGGCCTGCGTGTTCAGGTCCTGCCCCGCCGGCCTGACGGTCTCCGTCACGATGGCGGACTGCGCGCTCATCCCTCGGCCGCCACCAGGATCGTATCCTTGGCATCGAGGCCGAGCGTGATCGGCTGGCCGGGCGCCGGCAGCCTTGCCAGCACGTCGCTGCGGCAATAGTCGCGCAGCGTCACCTGGCGGCCGTCGCGCAGGCTGGCATAGCAGACGAAACTGTCGCCCTGGTAAATGATGTCGCTGACCGTCGCATCGAGCACATTGACGCCCGTCGACGGGTCGGATGCCGTGACCAGCCGCAGCTTCTCGGGTCGGACCACCATCAGATGCGGACCGGCCGGCGGCGTCGGTGCGCCGGTCTGGATCAGCCTGTCCTCATACCAGACCGAGCCATCGCGGCTTTCGACCGGGATGAAGTTCGATTCGCCGATGAAGCCGGCTACGAATTTTGTCTTCGGCGCGGCATAAATCGTTTCGGGCCTGTCGAGCTGTTCGATGCGGCCGCCGTTCATCACCGCGATACGGTCCGACATGGTGATGGCTTCGCGCTGGTCATGCGTGACATAAACCGTGGTCATGCCGAGACGGCGATGAAGCGCACGCAATTCGATCTGCATATGCTCGCGCAAACCCTTGTCGAGCGCCGACAAGGGTTCATCCATCAAGACGATGCGCGGCTCGAAGACGATGGCGCGCGCCAGGGCCACGCGCTGGCGCTGGCCGCCGGAAAGCTGGTCCACCCGGCGCTCGCCCAGGCCCTGCAGCTTCACCAACTCCAGCGCGTTCTCCACCCGCTGCGCCGTCTCTGTCGCACCAACGCCGCGCTGCTTCAGCGGAAAGGCGATGTTGTGGAAGACGTTCATATGCGGAAACAGCGCATAGTTCTGGAACACCATGCCGATATTGCGCCTGTGCGGCGGCGTGGTGATGATCTCGTCGCCGCCGACCTTGATCGATCCGCCATTGGCTCGCACGAAACCGGCCAGGATCATCAGCAGCGTCGTCTTCCCCGAGCCCGAAGGCCCAAGCAGCGTCAGGAACTCGCCCGCCTCGACATCGAGGTTCAGGCCACGCAGCACCGGCACGCTGCCAAATCGTTTCTCGATCGCCCGCATGCCGATCGGCAGCGCGGATGGTGCAATGGACAAGATCGTTATCTCCGAGGCAGAGACTGAAGGAGCGGGGCGGCGCTGGTGCCGTCCCGCAAGGTCAGGTTCCAGCCTATTGCTGGATCAGATTGTTGAACTTTTCCGTCGCCTCGACGAGGTTGTCGCGCCAGAACTCGGCATCCTGCAACACCTGCTTCTTGACGTTTTCGGGCGCCGAGTTGATGTCCTTGATCCGCTCCGGCGGGATCTTGCCGGTCTCGAAGGCCTTCTCGTTCACCGGTCCATTATCGACATAGAGCGGCAGATTGGCCTGCAGTTGCGGGCTGACGAACATGGCCAGCGCCTTCATCGCCGCGTCCTTGTTCTTGGCGCCCTTGGGGATGACCATGCAATCGGCGGTGAGCACGCCCTGGTCGAAGGAGAAGCTGACCGGCGCGCCTTCCTTCTTCAAAGTCCCGGCGCGGCCGTTCCAGATGCTCGCCATGTCGACTTCGCCATCCTTCACCAGTTGCATGGCCTGGGCGCCGGAGGTCCACCAGGCATCGACATGGCCACGGATCTTGTCGACCGATTTCAGCGCGCCGTCGATGTCGACGGGATAAACTTTGTCGATCGGCAGGCCGGAGGCGAGCGCTGCGACGCTCAGCGTCTCCGTCGCCTGGCTGCTGCTCAGTGCGCGCCGTCCCGGAAACTTTTCCACGTTCCAGAAGTCGGCCCATGTCTTCGGGCCCTTGTCCCCGAAGACGTCGGTCCGGTAGATCAGCACGACGGAAGTGTAGGAGATGCCGACCCAGTCGTCATGCACCAGCTTCGGGTTGATGCCGCTCTTGTCGATGATGCCGTAATCCAGCTTTTCGAACAGCCCTTCCTTCGAGCCGCGCGCGCATTCGTCGGCGCCGAGTTCGGTGATGTCCCATTTCACCGCATTGCCGGTCACCTGCAGCCGCACGTCATCGAGGCCGTTGGTCGTGTCTTCCTTGATGGTGATGCCGAGCGCATCCGCGGTCGGCTTGAAGAAGGCCTTGGTCTGCGCCTCCTGATAGGTGCCGCCCCATGAGGCGACGGTGATCGTGTCGGCGGCGACGGCCGGCACTGCCACGGAGGCAATGAGCCCGGCTATCGCTAAAGTTCTAAAGCTGGTGGTCCTGTTCATTTCAGTTCTCCGACCGGTGTTCCCATTTGTTTTTGATTTGGCATGCGATTTTGTATACAATTTAGAATGTAGCCGAGAGATCGGTGTTGTCAACCGCGACGGGCGCGATCGGCTGGACGGTGGGGACGGCGCCGCGGGCCGTGGCAAATTACGCCGACTGCGACTACAAACGAGGCGATGTCCGGCTGAAGCGGCCGGGGAACTGGAAACGGAACTTGGCCAAGGAACCAAAAAACACGCTGCGCGACTCGGTCTATTCCGCGCTCAAGGCGATGATCGTGACCGGCCAGATTCCGCCGGGCTCACGCGTCACTGAAAGCGACATCGCGGCAAAACTCAATGTCAGCCGCACCCCCGTGCGCGAAGCCTTCAACCGCCTGGAGCGCGACGGGCTGGTCACCGGCCGGCCGCGCCAGGGCTATGCCGTCACCGAGTTCGACATCAACATGTTCCGCGAGGCCTTCGCCATCCGCGAACTGCTCGACGGCCATGCGACGGAATTGGCGGCGGCCGCCGCGACCGAGAAGGACAAGGCGCGGCTGCGCGCCATGCTGGCCGAGTGCGAGCGGCTGGCCGCCATTCCCGATCGCACGACGCGCGAAAAATTCCAGGAACTGGAGGTCGGCATCGATCTCCACCGCGTCATTGCCGAAATCAGCGGCAATGTCATGCTGCATGGCATGCTGTGCGGCATCCTCGACAAGTGCCAGCATTATGTCTGGACCGAACTCTTGTGGCTCGATGAATGGAAGATCGCCCGCGACGAACACGCCGAGATCGTCGAGGCGATCTGCGCAAATGATATCATCCGCGCCGGCGCCCTGGCCCGCGCGCATGTGCGCGGTTCGCGCGAGAACGTGCTGCGCCTGCTGCAGGCGAAATCGGATTATCAGAGCTTCCTGGCCAAGGCGTCCTGAGCGGACCAGCCATTCTTCCTACCTGGTTCAGCCGCCCTTTCCGAGCGTGGCCACCGCGTCGACGATCCGGGTGAAGCTCGCGCGGGCGCGGCCAACGGTATGCCGAGCCCTGAGATAGCCGTGCACGAGGCCGGGTTCCTCGAACCAGGTGGCGCGCCCGCCTGCCGCGACGATGCGGTCGCGATAAACCTCGCCATCGGATGACAGCGGGTCGCACTGGGCGGTAATCAGCACGGTCGGCGGCAAATTGGCGAAATCGGCATCGGCCAGCGGATACAGCGTGATGTCACCGGTCTGGTCCACACCGCCGGTACGGACGTGTTTGTAGAATTCAAGGTCGCGCACCGTCAGCATGGGCGCCTCGGCATGCGTCACGTAGGAGCCGAGCGCGCGATCGCCGCCGAGACCGGGATAGATCAGCACCTGGCCGACCGGCTTTTTCGAATGGCCACGGGTCGCGTGCGCAACGGCGGCGCAAAGATTGCCGCCGGCGCTGTCACCGCACAGCAAGACGGGGCGGTCGTAGGTCCCGGCGGCCCATTCGAAGGCGCTCATCGCATCGTCGAAAGCGGCCGGATGCAGATGCTCCGGCGCCAGCCGGTGGTCGACCGAGACCACCTCATAACCGGTGCGGCCGCAAAGTTCGGCACAGACGTCGTCATGGCTGTCCAGCCCGCCAAGGATGAAGCCCCCGCCATGGAGGTAGAGCACCATGGCGGCGTGGTCCGGCTTTGCGTTGCGGTAGATGCGGACCGGTATGTTGTTGACAGGTGTGGTAATGGCGGTCGTCTCCGCCGTCACGCCTTGCGGGTAGCCGGCAAAGAACTCACGGCACATGCGATCGTAGATCTCGCGCTGCTGCGCGATCCTGTGATCGATCGTGTCGGGCGGATAATAGGAATTCGTCCGCTCGATGAAGGCCCAGGTCTCGGCGTCGATCAGTTTGACGTAGTCGGTCATGAAGGGAGACCAGCTTTAGGTGATGGCGCCATCATCTCCGCAGCGTCACTTCCCCTTCCACACCGGTTCGCGCTTTTCGGCGAAGGCGCGGAAACCCTCCATGCCGTCCTCCGACCCGTAGAGCGCATCGACCGTCGGCAGCTGCCGGCGCGTCACCTTGTTCATCGCCTCCTGGAAGGTCAACGATTCCGCCACCCGCGCGGTCTCCTTGATCGCTGCGAACACCAGTGGCGGGCCGCTGGCGAGCAGCCGGGCGATCTCCCAGACGCGGTCCTCGAGCTTTTCCTTGGGCAAAACCTCGTTGACCAGGCCCCAGCGATGCGCCTCGGCGACATCCATCCAGCGGCCGGTGAGCAAAAGGTCCATGGCGACGTGATAGGGCATGCGCTTAGGCAGCTTGATCGTCGCCGCGTCGGCCAGCGTGCCGGCGCGGATTTCAGGCAGCGCGAAGGAAGAATGGTCGGAGGCATAGATGAGGTCGCAGGACAGCGCCAGCTCGAAGCCGCCGCCCACCGCCATGCCGTTGACGCAGGCGATGACCGGCTTGTTCAGGTCGCGCAATTCCTGCAGGCCGGCAAAGCCGCCGACGCCGTAATCGCCGTCGACCGCGTCGCCGCTCGCGGCGGCCTTCAGGTCCCAGCCGGCGCAGAAGAACTTGTCGCCGGCGGTCTTGACGATGGCGACGCGGAGGTCGGGATCGTCGCGGAACGCCTTGAAGGTTTCGCCCATCAGCCGCGAGGTTTTCAGGTCGATGGCATTGGCCTTGGGGCGGTCGAGCGTGACCTCGAGGATCGAGCCTTCGCGGCGGGTCGAAATGACGTCAGACATTCTTGTTTTCTCCCAGCACCAGCAGCGCATCGGCGATCCAGGCGCCCTTGCCCTCGGAGCAGACGATCAGCGGATTGATGTCGAGTTCCTCGATCTCGCCGGCATTCTCCTGCACGAAGCCGGCAATGCCCGCGATGGCGTCGATGGCGGCCGCGAGATCGGCCTTCGGCCGGCCGCGATAGCCTTCGAGCAGCGGGAACAGTTTCAGGCCGCGCAGTGCGGCCTCGATGTCGTCGCGCGTTGCCGGCAGCATCAGCGTGACGCTGTCGCGCAGCAATTCGACCAGCACGCCGCCAGTGCCCAGCGTCATCACGGCACCGAACATCGGGTCGCGGGTGAAGCCGACGATCAGTTCGGCGACGCCGTCGCGCACCATGCGCTCGACATATAGCCCGGTGCCGAGCGGCAACAGATCATGCGCCGCGGTGCTGACCGATTCGGCGTCCTTGAGATTCAGGCTGACGGCGCCGACCTCGGACTTGTGGGTGACGCCAAGGGCCTTCAGGGCGACGGGGAAGCCGAGCGCCATGGACGAGATCACCGCTTCGACCGCATTGCCGGCGCGTTCGCCTTTCGGCACCGGAAGCCCGGCCTTGATCAGCCGCGCCTTGGCTTGCGCCTCGTCGGGCGTGGAATGGTTACCGCCGGCAGCACCGGAGGCGGAGGTATCCACCGGCTGCGCCTGCGGTTCGCGCCAGGCCCAGCCGATGAAGGCCGCGGCCTGGGCCGCATCCATCGCCTCGGAAATGCCGAACAGCGGCACCATGCCGCGCGCCATCAGCTCGGCGGTGTATTCCTCCGGCAGGTTCTCCGGCAGCGACGAGACGATGGCGCCGTGCGCCTTGTTGGTCTTCAGCGCCGATTCGAAAGCGCGCAGCGTCGCCCACCAGTCGGTCACCGAGCAGCGATCGGGACGCGGGAAGTCGAGCACCAGCATGTTGAGGTCGAAGCCGCCCGACACCATGGCGGTGAAGGTAGCGGTCATCGCCGGCTCGTTGTTCCAGATGAAGGTGTGATAGTCCAGGGGATTGGCCACCGCGACCAGCGGCCCGAGCGTCGATTTGACATGGGCGCGATGGGTGTCGTTCAGGACCGGGAAGTTGACCCACCGGCCTTCGGCGCTGTCGGCCATGACCGATGCCTCGCCGCCCGAACAGCTCATCGACGAGAGCTTGTAGCCGGGCAATGGGCCGGTGATGTGAAGCAGCTTCAGCGCCTCGATGAAGGAGGGGATGGAATCGACGCGAGCGATGCCAAGGCGCCTCAGGAAGGCGCCCGAGGCCGCATCGGACCCGGCAAGCGAAGCGGTGTGCGAGACGGTCGCCTGCCGCGCCTGTTCGGAGCGGCCCACCTTCATGGCAATGATCGGTTTTTTCAGCTCACGCGCCCTGGCGGCCAACCGCTCGAAGCCGGCTACCGAATCGAAGGCCTCGATGTGCAGGCCAAGCGCGGTGACCCGCTCGTCCTCGATCAGGCCAAGCGCCATTTCGGACAGGCCGGTCTGCGCCTGGTTGCCGGCGGTCATCAGGAAGGCGATCGGCAGGCCGCGCTTCTGCATCGTCATGTTGATGGCGATGTTGGACGACTGGGTGATGATGGCGACGCCCTTGCCGCCCTCCTCCAGCCTGATGCCGCCATGCTGGTCTGGCCACAAAAGCGCGCCATCGGCATAGTTGATCAGGCCGTAGCAGTTCGGTCCGATGATCGGCATCTGGCCGGCGGCGGCCACCAGCTCGGCCTGCAGCCTTTCGCCATCTTCGTCATAGGCCTCGGTTTCGAGGAATCCGGCGGCAAAGCAGACGGCGCCGCCGGCCCCGCGCTCAGCCAGTGCCTTGATCACCTCGATTGTCAGGTGCCGGTTGACGCCGACAAAGGCCGCGTCCGGCGCGCCGGGCAGATCGGCGACCGAGCGGTAGGCCTTGCGTCCGGCAACCTCGTCCTTGGTCGGGTGCACCGGCCAGATCTCGCCGGCAAAACCCATCTTGATCGATTGCGCGACGACCGCGGCGGCCTGCACGCCGCCGAACACGGCGATCGATTTGGGGCGCAGGAGGCGTTCAAGTTTATGCATGGTCATCTTTTCGTTTGAGCATGATCTCAGGACAAACGATCTCGTTTGCCCGACAAAACCGGACTCCGGCTTTCGCGGATCATGCTTTAAGCTCCGAAAGGACGCAGCAGCGCCCGCGAAATAATATGTCGCTGAATCTCCGACGTGCCCTCCCATATGCGCTCGACGCGGGCGTCGCGCCAGATGCGCTCCAGCGGCAGGTCATCCATCAGCCCCATGCCGCCATGGATCTGGATGGCCTCGTCGGCAACGAAGGCGAGCATTTCGGTGGCCTTCAGCTTGGCCATGGCCATGTCCTGGTCGGTGACGGTGCCCTGATCGTACTTCCACCCGGCTTCGAACACCATCAGGTCGGCGGCCTTGAGTTCCGTCGCCATGTCGGCGAGCTTGAACGACACGCCCTGGAACTTGCCGATCTGCTGGCCGAACTGTTGGCGCTGCGCGGCATATTCGACCGCATGGCCAAGCGCCCGCTCGGCACGGCCTAGGCAGGTGGCGCCGACCTGCAGGCGCGTGGCGCCGAGCCAGGAATTTGCGACGTCGAACCCCTTGTGCACCTCGCCCAGAACCTGGGATGCCGGCAACCGGCAGTCGTCGAATTCGAGAATGGCGTTGGTGTAGCCGCGATGCGAGACATTGCGATAGCCGTCGCGCACCGTGAATCCCTTGGTGCCCTTGTCGACGAAGAAGGCGGTGATCTTCTTGCGTTTTCCGCGCGGTGAATCCTCTTCGCCCGAGGCCATGAAGACGATGGCGAAATCGGCGAGATCGGCGTGGGAGATAAAATGCTTGGTGCCGTTCAGCACCCAGTCGTCGCCGTCCTGCACGGCGGTCGCCTTCATGCCGCGCAGGTCGGAGCCGGCGCCCGGCTCGGTCATCGCCAGGCAGTCCCATTTCTCGCCGCGGATGCAGGGGAAAAGATACTTTTCGCGCTGCTCCGGCGTGCCGGCGAGCAGGATGTTGGAAGGGCGCGCCACGCAGGTCCAGTGCAGCGCGTAATTGGCGCGGCCGAGTTCCTTTTCGTAGAGCAGCCAGGTCACGGTATCGAGCCCCGCGCCGCCGACATCGGCAGGCATGTTGGCGGCGTAGAGGCCGGCCTCGATCGCCTTGGCCTTGATCTCCTCGATCAGTTCGCGGCGCAGCACGCCGGTGCGCTCGACCTCGCGTTCATGCGGATAAAGCTCATTCTCGACGAAGGCGCGCGTCGTCTCGACAATGAGTTTCTGCTCTTCCGAAAGACCGAAATCCATGGTCTCAGCCCTTCTTCTTTTTCTTCGGCTTTTCGGCTTTCTTGACCGGCTTGGCGGTCCTGGCCCTTTCCGCTGCCTTTGAGGCCACTGGCTTCTTCGCCGCCAACTTGGCCAGTTGCCTCGTATAATCCTTGTGCAGCGCGCCGGCGCCCCAGCCCTTGCCCTTGTTTTGCTTCGACAGCGCATCCATGATCGCGACCAGATTGTCGTCGCGGATTCTTTCCAGTTCGCGGATCGAAAGGCCGTGCGCCTGGTCGTCCGACTGGGTGGCGATCAGGTCGACCAGTTCGTCGTTGAACTCGGGCACGTCCATCAGCTTGGTCCACGGCCATTTCAGGCACGGTCCGAACTGCGCCATGAAGTGGCGCATGCCGGCCTCGCCGCCGGCAACACGATAGACCTGGAACATGCCCATCTGCGCCCAGCGCAGGCCGAAGCCGTAGCGCATGATGTCGTCGAGTTCCTCGACCGTGCAGATGCCGTCCTTGATCAGCCACAGCGCCTCGCGCCAGGCCGCTTCGAGCAGGCGGTCGCCGACGAAAGCCTCGATCTCCTTGCGGATGACGACCGGCTTCATGCCGATAGAGGCATAAATCTCCTTGGCGACTTCGATGGCTTCGGGGAAGGTCTGGTCGCCGCCGACGATCTCGACCAGCGGCAGCAGATAGACCGGATTGAACGGATGGCCGACGACCAGCCGTTCCGGGTGCTTCTTCATCGCCACCTGCATGTCGGTCGGCTTGATCCCCGAGGTCGACGAACCGACGATGGCGTTTGCCGGCGCGTGGGTGTCGATCTCGGCCAGCACCTTATGCTTGAGGTCGAGCCGTTCCGGTACGCTTTCCTGGATGAAGTCGGCATCCGCCACCGCTTCGGCGATCGTCTTGGCGAAGATCAGCTTGCCCTCTTTCGGCAGGCCGCCCGGCATCATCTGCTTGTAGGCGCGGCGCGCGCCCTTCATCACTTCCGAGACCTTGCGCGAAGCTTCGGGATCAGGATCGAAGATCGACACGTCAATGCCGTTAAGCAACAGCCGCGCCACCCAGCCGGCGCCGATGACCCCGCCGCCAATGGCGGCCGCCTTGTTGATGATGCTCATTGAGAGGCTCCGGTTCTTGTCCTGGCGGTTTCGGGATCGGTGAGAGGCACGCGCTCGCCGGCGCGGATGACCGATGGGTCGTAGGCTTTGCGGGCGAAGACTTCGAGCACGAACGGCCGGAAGAAGTCGATCGGCAGCGTCTCATAGTCAGGGTCGAAGCTCGACTGGTCCCAGCGTTCGCAGAATTGGTCGCACTCGTCGAAATAGGCATGGCCGGCGAAGCGGTCGCGCGCATGGCGATTGCCGCCGAGATGGTGGGCGTAATAGAGGCGCTGGAAGTCGCCATGCTTCTCCACCACCCAGGTGCATTGCTCGCGCACGAAAGGTTTCAGGATCGAAGCGGCATATTCGTCATGATTGTAGGGCGCGTAGATGTCGCCGATATCGTGCAGCACGGCGCAGGCGATCCAGTCGATGTCGGCGCCGTCACGCCAGGCCCGCGTCGCCGCCTGCAGCGAATGGCCGAGCCGGGTGATCTTGTAGCCCGACAGGCCTTCGTCGAGCTGCACCAGCGCGTCGAGCAGCCGCTCGCCGGTCCTGGCCGCGTAGTCGATCTCGTGGGCGGTCAGGAACTCGTAGTCTTGCCTGTCGCCATCCTTCATGGCGGTGAATTTTACGGTAGCCATATCGACCCTCCTGCGAATTAGTCTTCTTGTTGTTTGAGCATGATATTATCCGAAAACCGGTTCCCACTTTTCGGGATCATGCTCACGCCGCGATCGGCGCTCGCTTGGTCAGATTGAGCTTCTTGCGCACTTCTTCCGGCCCCAGGATCCGGGCGCCGAGATTGGTGACGATCGAGGCGGCACGCTCGACCAATTGCGCATTGGTCGCCAGCACCCCCTTGTCGAGCCACAGATTGTCCTCGAGGCCGACGCGGACATTGCCGCCGGCGAGCACGGCGGCGGCAGCGTAGGCCATCTGGTTGCGGCCGATGGCGAAAGCCGACCAATTCCAGGTCGACGGCACGTTGTTGACCATCGCCATGAAGGTGTTGAGATCATCCGGCGCCCCCCACGGCACGCCCATGCAGAGCTGTACCAGCGCGTCCGGATCGAGCACCTTTTCCTCGACCAGTTGCTTGGCGAACCAGAGATGTCCGGTGTCGAAGGCCTCGATCTCGGGCTTGACGCCGAGCGCCGTCATCATGCCGCCCATGGCGCGCAGCATGCCGGGCGTGTTGGTCATGACATAGTCGGCCTCGGCGAAATTCATGGTGCCGCAGTCGAGCGTGCAGATTTCGGGCAGGCATTGGCGCACATGTTCCATGCGGTTGGTGGCGCCGCCCATGTCGGTCCCTTTTTCGTTGAGCGGCAGCGGCGCCTCGGGCGAGCCGAACACCATGTCGCCGCCCATGCCGGCGGTGAGGTTCAGGATGACGTCCACGTCCGCCGCGCGGATGCGCTCGGTCACTTCGCGGTAAAGATGCACGTCGCGCCTGGGCTTGCCGGTTTCGGGGTCGCGCACATGGCAGTGGACGATGGCAGCGCCGGCCTTGGCCGCGTCGATGGCCGAATCGGCGATCTGCTTGGGCGAGCGCGGTACGTGCGGTGAGCGATCCTGCGAGCCACCGGACCCGGTCACGGCACAGGTAATGAAGACCTCACGGTTCATCGCGAGCGGCATCGAAACTCTCCTCCCATTCGAAACAGCCCCTACCATCGCTCGACTTGATCAAGGCTGCTTTGCGTTTTACGAAGGTGACATGATCAAAAGCGAAAAGTCCGTCTTTCAGGCCGAACGTGAGACCCTCAAGGTAACGTTCCTGGTGTTTTCCGGCTCCTCGATCATGTGCGTCGCCTCCGCCGTCGACCCGCTGCGCGCCGCCAATCGCATTTCCGGCGAGACCCTGTTCGATTTCAAGCTGGTCTCGGTGACAGGCGAGGCGCCGGTCACCACCTGCGGCCTGCCGGTGGCCGTCAGCGGCCGTTTCGACGCCAATGAGACAACCGACGTTCTCGTCGTCGTCGCCGGTTTCGGTACCCAGAATTACGCGACGTCGGCTCTGCTTTCAGGTTTGCGTAGGGCAGCGCGTGCGGCCCGCGCGTGCGGCGGTGTCGAGGCCGGCACCTGGCTGGTAGCGCGCGCCGGCCTGCTGGAGGGCCGCAGCGCAACCACCCATTGGGAAGACATGGAGGATTTTTCGTCCGCTTTTCCCGGCGTTGATGTCCGGCCGGACCGCTATGTCATCGATGGGCCGGTGTTCACCTCGGGCGGCGCCTCGCCGACCTTCGACCTGATGCTGCACTTGATTCGCACGCGGCTCGGCATGGCGGTGGCGCTCGATGTCGCCAGCGTCTTCATCTACGACCAGGCGCGTGCCGCGACCGATGCCCAGCCGCTGGTCTCGCTCGGCCGGCTCGACGGCTACGATCCGCGCCTGGCCCACGCGATCCGCTTGATGGAAGCGCATGTCGACCAGCCACTGACCATCGACGCTGTGGCCAGGCGCGCCGGAGTGACGGCGCGGACCCTGGAAAGCATCTTTCGCAAGTCGATCGGCGAGACGCCGGGCGCCTACTATCTCAGGTTGCGCCTGGGTGCCGCGCGCCGGCTCGTGGTCGACACGCGGATCGCCATGGCGGATATCGCCGGGCGGACGGGGTTCTCGTCTGCGGCAGCCTTTTCGAGAGCCTTTTCGAGAGCTTTTGGCGAAGCCCCTGTCAGGCTTCGCCGAGGTTGAATCCAGCTGGCTCAGGCGGCGTTTTGCCGGTCGCTCCCGCCATCGATCTGTGAGCGCATCTGTCTGGCCAGATGGGTCTCGAAACGGCTGGCGACAGCACGATCCCATTCGTTGGACCGGCGCGCGCCATCCCTGGGATGCGGCATTGCCATCAGCCGGTCGATGATCGATCCGGCCTCGCCAGGTGAGAGCAGGGCGTCGATTTCACGTTCGTTCTGCATATCGGTTCGCCTCCTTCTTCCTCTCCCGCTACGAGCCATACCTATACGAGATTCGTGACGGCAGTTTGAAGGCAAGAGCGAGGTCATTGAGAGGCGGCAAGGGGCAAAACCTTGTCGTCGATTTCAGCTTGGCGCGAAAAAGGTTTCCGAGCGCCAAGCTTTCGAAATCGCATAGGGCGCCGGCTTGAATTGCCGACGGTCAGGCAGCGTCAGACGTAGCGGTTGACGATGTTTTCGAGCAGTTCCTGGCGGCCGGAGCGCGGCTGCGGCTCGATCTTCTTCTTCACCACGCGCTCGGCGATCTCTTCCAGTGTCCGCTTGCCCGACAGCATCGCCTTGGCCTCGGCGCTGTTCCAGCCGGCATAGCGCTCGGCGAGCGGACCCGACAGCGCCTTGTCCTCCATCATCTTCGCTGCCGCCTTGAGGCCGCGCGCGCAGGAATCCATGCCGCCGATGTGGCCGATCAGCAGGTCCTGCGGGTCGAGCGACTGGCGGCGCAGCTTGGCGTCGAAATTGGTGCCGCCGGTCTTGAAACCGCCGGCCTGGAGCACCTGGTAATACGCCAGCGCCATTTCCGGCACGTTGTTGGGGAACTGGTCGGTGTCCCAGCCCGACTGATAATCGTTGCGGTTCATATCGATCGAGCCGAAGACGCCGAGCGCGTTGGCCAGCGCCAGCTCGTGCTCGAAGGAGTGGCCGGCCAGGATGGCGTGGCCCTGCTCGATGTTGAGTTTGACCTCCTTCTCCAGGCCGAAACGCTTGAGGAAGCCGTAGACGGTCGCGACGTCGTAGTCATACTGGTGTTTTGTCGGCTCCTGCGGCTTCGGCTCGATCAGGATCGTGCCCTTGAAGCCGATCTTGTGCTTGTAGTCGACGACGAGATTCAGGAAACGGCCGGCCTGTTCCTGCTCGCGGGCAAGGTCGGTGTTGAGCAGCGTCTCATAGCCCTCGCGCCCGCCCCACAACACGTAGTTCTCGCCCTTCAGCCGCTTGGTGACGTCGATGCAGCTCTTCACCGTCGCCGCCGCATAGGCGAACACATCCGGATCGGGATTGGTCGCCGCGCCCGACATGAAGCGGCGGTTTGAGAACAGGTTCGCCGTGCCCCACAAAAGCTTGACGCCGGTCTGCTTCATCTTGCCGGCGAAATAATCGGCGATCTCATCCAGGCGGGCCGCACTTTCGGAGAAATCCTTGCCCTCTGGCCGCACATCGGCGTCGTGGAAGCAGAAATAGGGAGCGCCGAGTAGCGAGAACATTTCGAAGGCGACATCCGCCTTCAGCTTCGCCAATTCCATCGTGTCGACGCCGCCGGCCTTGGGAAACCAGGGACGGTCGAAGGTCTGGCCGCCGAACGGGTCGCCGCCCGGCCAGGCGAAGGAATGCCAGTAGGCGACGGCAAAGCGCAGATGGTCCTCCAGCCGCTTGCCGGCCACCACTTCGTCGGGATTGTAGAAACGGTAGGCTAGCGGATTGATCGAATCCGGTCCTTCATATTTGATTGTCTGGATGTCGCCGAAAAAGCCGCTGCTCATGGTTCTCTTCCTCTCCAAGATAAGTTTGCCCGATTACCTCAGGCGTAATTGGTTTCACGCCGGCGCTGGTCGAAAACGGTCCTGTCAAAACCGTCAAACCAAGGAGACAGACCATGACCGACCTCAACACGATCGCCCTGAACTACATCACCGCCTGGAACGAAAGCGATGCCGGCCGCCGGGCGGCCTTGCTCAAGGCTGCTTTCACCGAGGACGTCAGCTATCGCGATCCGCTCATGCAGGGCGACGGCCATGAAGGCGTCGCGGCGCTGATCGACGGTGTCCAGCAGCGCTTTGCCGGCTTCCGCTTCTCGCTGAAGGGCACGCCGGACGGCTTTGCCGACAGGATCCGCTTTTCGTGGAATCTTGGCCCGGAAGGTGTCCCTTCCGTCATCGAAGGCACGGATATCGGCGTCATCGAGAACGGTCGCCTGAAGAGCGTCACCGGGTTTTTGGACAAGGTTCCGGCGCAGTGAGGTTTTGCCGGCAAGTTGAGTGGCTCCGACTCTTACGGCAGTTGCTTGCCTAATCTGTAGAGGGGACCAATTGGCGAAGTCGGCGCCGCCCCTCATCGCCCTGCCGGGCACTTCTCCCCGTGTACTGACGGGGAGAAGGGGGCCGGCGGCAATCTCGACGCCTTTCCTGCGACGTTGGTGATTGGCGAAACCAGCAATGACAGCGTCCCTGTCCCCGTCTCTACACCGGGAGAGGACGCCGGCAGGCAGGTGAGGGGCAGCGCCAGCGCCCGCACGAGAGTAATGGGACAAGCGCCAACTCACGCGGTTACGGCCTTGATCGCCGGATAGAGCGCGCGGTAGCGGTGGTAGGCATCGGCGAAGGCGCCGCCAAGAGCTGCATCCGGCTCGATCGTGGCATCTGTCCTCGGCGCGGAGCACACGGCCAGCGGATCGGCGCCGGTCGCCGCGATCAGGCCCAGCCTGGCGGCACCGAAGGCAGCGCCGAAATCGCCGTCGGCGGGGATATCGACGGGCAATTGCAGCGCGGTTGCGATCGCCTTCAGCCAATAGCGCGAGCGCGAGCCGCCGCCGATCGCGGTCACGCGCGTCAAGGTCGTGCCGGCGGTTTTCAATGCTTCCAGGCTGTCGCGGAAGGCAAAGGCGACGCCTTCGAGCACGGCCTGTGTCAGCACGGCGCGGCCCGATTCATGCGCCAGGCCGGTGAACGAACCGCGAATGGCGGAATCATTGTGTGGCGTCCGCTCGCCCGAGAGATAGGGCAGGAAGGATACGCCGGTCGGCGCCTTCAGCGTCTCGCCGAGTTCGGATGTCAGTTCGCCCGCGCCCTTGCCCGTGATCTCCGACAGCCAGTTGAGGGAATCGGTTGCCGACAGGATGACGCCCATCTGATGCCAAGTGTTGGGCAGCGCATGGCAGAAGGTGTGCACCGCGCTGGCCGGGTTGGGCAGATAGGCGGCGTTGGCGGCAAACAGCACGCCCGATGTGCCGAGCGAGACAAAAGCGTGGCCGGCCCCCACCGTGCCCATGCCGCAGGCGGACGCCGCATTGTCGCCGGCGCCGCCAGCCACCGGGGTGCCCGCCGCGATTCCCCACCGCGACGCGAGTTCGGCGCGCAGGGCACCAGCCTTCGCGGTGCCTTCGACCAGCGCTGGCATATGGTTCTCGTGAAGCGATGTCGCGGCGAGCAGCTCCGCCGACCAGCGGCGCTTGCCGACATCGAGCCAGGATGTGCCGGCCGAATCCGACATTTCCGAAATGTGCTCGCCGGTCAACCAGAGCCGCAGGAAATCCTTGGGCAAAAGCACCTTTGCCACTTTGGCGAAGACAGCGGGCTCGTTGCTCTTCACCCAGGCGAGCTTGGGCGCGGTGAAGCCGGGAAAGACGATGTTGCCGGTGAGCGCGCGGAAGCGTGGATCGGCGTCCAGTGCCGCCGCCTCGACATGGCTGCGCGTATCGTTCCACAGAATGCAGGGGCGCAACACCTGATCGGCCGCATCGAGCAAGGTCGCGCCATGCATCTGGCCTGACAGGCCGATGCCCTTGATTGCCGCGAACTGCCCGGGATGTGCCGCCTTCAGTTCGGCGATCGCGTCTTCGCAGGCGCGTATCCAGTGCATGGGATCCTGTTCGGACCAGCCGGGATGAGGGCGAGAAACATCAAGCGTGCCATGGCCGGAGCCGATGACGCCCTGTCCGGCATCGATCAGCAGCGCCTTGACGCCCGATGTGCCCAGGTCGAGGCCGAGATACATGGTTTCCTCCCACGTTCTTATTTTTTTCGGAACCCGAAAAATATGTTGAGCCAGTTTTTAAGGCAAGATCCGCTCCGGGTCAATTCTCTGACAAATCGGCGGCGCGTCGCAAAAACAGCGCCGACAGCGGGCTGTCCGGGCGTGCAGTCGAACGCTCCGTCGTCAGCGCCCTGGCCAGCGCACCGTCGCCGACGCGCAGGGCGGCCTCTATCAGCGTCAGATCGATGACGTCGCGCTGCGCGTGGCTGCCGCCAAAGCGATGGGCGATGGCCCGGATCGGCCGGATCAGTCGGATGGTTTCGGCGTAGTTGCCCTCACCGAACGCCTTGATCGCAAGCGTCAGGGGATGACCGACATCCCGCGTGAAAGCGGCATTGTCGTCACCGCCCAGCATCGCCTCGCGCTGGGCTTCGAGCAATGTCCGGGCCGGAGCATCGAGCCCGGCGCCGACAAAGGCCATCATCGCATGGGCGTCGTTGAAGGCATAGTTGGAGCCACTGGCCTTGGGCACCCAATTGGCGGCCAGCGCCGTCCAGCGGTCGCCGACATCGACGCCGCCGAGATGAAGCCGCCACAGGATCGCCGATGCATCGACCATGTTGAGCGCCAGCGTCGATCTGGCGCCGTAGATCGGCCCGTCATAGAGCGCCAGCACCTCGCCGGTCTCGCCGAGATCGTAGTGGAACAGCGCCAGGTGCCACCAATTGTGGACCTGAAGGAAGCTTTCCTTGGTCCAGGCTTCGGGGTCGGTGCGCATCCAGGCGATGCCGTCCCTTTGCCGGCTTTGCATCTCCATCACATGCGCGACCGCATGTTGCGCCCACCCATCGCGCGGTTCGATTTCGACCGCCGTACGGCCGAGCCTTTCGGCCTGCGAATACTCAGCCATCTCTTCGAGCCCGAAGGCCTGCATGCCGAGGATCGCGTGGTAACCCGGCATGTCCGCCTGCCATGACGGCAGGGCGCGGGCGATGCGGTCGCGCAGCATGCGGGCGTTGCCGGTGAAGAAATCGACCTGGTGTCCGACCTGGAGCGCCACGGCGTCGAGCGGGAAATCGATCGCTATGTCCCGCAGAATGCCGGAGGCCTGATGCCAGTGTCCGTTGGCGAGGTTGCCGAGGGCAGAGACATGCGCCCGCTCGCGCGTTGTCGTTGCAAGCGGCAGCGCTGCCTCGTGGCAGGTCCTGGCCACGGCCGTCGCCTCCGGTTCGGTGGCAAGCCCGAAGAGGTAGCCCTTGAAGACATGCGCCATGACAAACCCGGGGTCCTGCGCGATGGCGCGATCGACGGATTTCACGGGATCGCCAATGAAGCACTGCAATTCGCGCACGGCCTGGCCGTAGGGCGCGAATCCCGCTTCCGTCGCGCCCGAAAATGCCAGGCCAAATGCGTCCCTGATGGCCATGCGAGAGTTCCCTGGTCGAGGCCCGATGGACATGATGCCCTCGGTCCAGCGTCATCTTAAAGCATAGGCCAAAGCTACGCCATTTCACGAGTCGCGCCGCGGCTCCAGGTCGAGCTCATTCGAGTTCGGCGGCGCTATCGTCGGCAAGGTGACGGACAAGGTCAGCATCTTCGCCACCGGCGACTACACCACCAACCTCGGCGGCGACGAACGCCGCATCCTCGCGGGCAATCTGGGCTTCAGCGTTAAACGATGAGGCCCTCCGGCCTCACCTGCGTCAGGACATCAATTGCCGGAACGCATCGCCACCGTGGCGATGCCGGCGCCGACCAGGAGCGTGCCGCCGGTGCGATTGAAGATGCGGATCGCCTTGGGATTGCGCACCACGTCGCGGGCGCGTGCCGCGATCAGCGCGTAACCGAAGGCGTTGGCGAAAGCGAGCGCCAGGAAAGTCGTCTCGAAAATCAACATCTGCATCCAGAAATCGGCATGCCGGTCGAGAAATTGCGGCAGGAAGGCGACGAAGAAGGTGATGCTCTTCGGGTTGAGCGCCGTGACCAGCCAGGCATGTGTCATCATCTTGGCCGACGACACCGCGTCGGTGCGTGGTTCGGCCTTCAGCGTACCGCCGGCGCGGAACAGTTTCACCCCGAGATAAATCAGATAGCCGGCGCCGATCAGTTTCAGGATAGTGAAAACAACAGCCGAAGCCGCAAGCAGCGCGCCGATGCCCAGCATCGACAAGGTCATGGCGGTGAAGTCGCCGAGCGCCACGCCGACTGCCATCGGCAAAGCGGTGCGCCAGCCCTGGCCCAGCGCATAGGAGACGACCAGAAGGATTGTCGGGCCCGGGATGATGAGGAGGATGGTGGACGCGGCAGCGAAGGCGGCCCAGTTTTCGAAGGACATGCTCGTCTCCTTTGAGCTCAAGGAAGAGGATAAATCCTTGGCTCCCGAAGAATGTAAAGGGTCGAATCCTTGTTTTCGCGTATTGCGGCCGGACAACCCGCACGACCCTTACGGGACTGCGACGTGAATTGCGCCAGCGGCAGCTAGGCATCAGTTCGCGCCGCCCAGCATGCTCACGATATCGGCCAGGCTGACATTGGCCCGAGAACCGTGGCGGCCGCGACAATGGCGGCGCCAAAAAGCTTGATGGCGGTTTTCAACGTCCTGCACATGTTTAATGGCGGCCGCGCGGGAGGGCGGAGCGGCGCCTCGGCAAGGCGCAAACGCAAGCAGCGCAAGGCATTCACGCTTTATCAACCATGAATGATGAAAATGCCTGCTATCCGGCCGGACCGTGCTTCCCGCCGACAGCCTAGGGTTTGGGTATATGCGTGAGTTGCCACAAGGTCCGACGCCGCCACGAAACGGCGACGCAGTCGAAGCCGATCTTCTTCTCTCCCGCCGCGCCGTCCTGTCCGGGGCGGGCGCTTTGGCATTGCTCGGCGTTGCCGGCTGCTCGACCTCGGGTGGTGGCGATCTGCCGGCGCTCCAGCTCGACGATACGGTCACCGGTTCGGTGCGGCCGATCCGGCCCTCGATCAGCGTCGACAAGAACATCACCAGCCCCGATGTCATGTATGCCTCCTTGACGGATAACGGCTTCAACGTGCCCGAGGTGCCCTATCTCAAGGTCAAGCCGGAGTTTCGCCGCCAGATCGTCGTCGATACGACCGGCGAGGCGCCCGGCACCATCGTCGTGCATCTCAAGGAACGCATGCTCTATCTTGTCCAGCCGGGTGGCGACGCCATCCGCTACGGCGTCGGCATCGGCAAGGATGGGTTCCGCTGGTCCGGCCGCGCCAACATCCAGTACGGCAGGGAGTGGCCGACCTGGACGCCGCCGCCCGAAATGATCCAGCGCAAGCCGGAACTGGTGAAGTGGCAGGGCGGCCAGCCCGGCGGCCTGACCAATCCGCTCGGGGCGCGTGCGCTCTACATCTACCAGGACGGCAAGGATACCGGCTACCGCATCCATGGCTCTCCGGAATGGTGGAGCATCGGCCAGGCGATGTCGTCGGGCTGCGTGCGCCTGATCAACCAGGACATCATCGACCTCTACAGCAGGGTCTCGAAGAAAAACCCGGTCGTCGTCATGTGATCGTCCAGCCCTCCGTTTCTCCCGTTGCGCGATGCGGCAAGACAGGCCAAGGTGACCTGAAAACCATCGCCTAGAGCCGGATGGTTTCAGGTCCGTTCGACCTGAAATCCGAATCCGTCTCTTTCGGCGTCATGCTCTAGGGAGACATCAAGCATGGCCGGAACTTTCGTCATCGCGCAGGGCGGCGGCCCGACCGCCGTCATCAACCAGACGGTCGTGGGCGCCGCGCTGGAGATCCGCGGGCGCCATCCCGGCGCCAAGGTGCTGGGCTCCCTGCACGGCGTGCGCGGCATCCGTGACGGGAACTATGTCGACCTCTCCGCCATCCCGGAGGACCGGCTGCGGCTGATCGCCGGAACGCCGAGCGCCGCCCTCGGGTCGACGCGCGACAAGCCGGATGCCGCCTATTGCGAGGTCATCCTGAAGGGCCTGCGGAAGGCGGGCGCCGACGCCTTCATCTATATCGGCGGCAACGACACCTCGGGCACGCAGCAGATCCTGACCGATGCCGCCGGCGGCAAGATCGCTTTCGTCCATGCGCCGAAGACCATCGACAATGATCTCGAGGAAAACGACCATACGCCCGGCTTCATGTCCGCGGCCGAATTCGTCGCTGGCGCCTTCCTGTCCGTCGATCTCGATTTCCGCGCGCTTCCCGGCATCTATGTCGGCATCGTCATGGGCCGCCATGCCGGCTTCCTGACCGCGGCGTCGGCGGCCTGGCAGCTCGATTCCGACAGCGGCCCGCATCTGGTCTACGTCCCGGAGCGGCCGTTCTCCGCCGCCGGTTTCATCGACGACGTGCGCGCCACGCTCGACCGCCACAAGCGCTGCATCGTCGCCGTGTCGGAAGGCGTCAGCACCGCCGACGGCAAGGCGCTGGTCGAAAGCCTGGTGCCGGCGGACAAGCTCGAGCGCGATCAGCACGGCAACGTCAAACTCTCGGGCAGCGACCTGCCGGCGGCGCTCGAACGGGCATTGGCCGAGGGGCTGCCGGGCAAGCGTGCCCGCGTCGATGCGCTCGGCTACATGCCGCGCGGCTACGTCGGCTCCATCAGCGCGGTCGATGCGCAGGAGGCCTTCGATGCCGGCGCCTTCGCCGTCACTGTGGCCGAACAGGGTGGCGGCTCGGTGGCGCTGCAATATGATGGCAGCAAGATAGTGCTGAAGAAGGTGCCGCTGAAGAACGTCGCCGGCAAGACCCGCCACATGCCCGACGATTTCATGAAGCCCGACGCCAACCAACTGTCCGAGGCCGGCATGGCCTATCTCAAGCGGCTGGTGCCGGAAAAATACAAGGTCGGAAAGCCGTTCGTCTGATGCCGGCTTCGCTGATGCCCGGCTCACACTTGATGCCCGGCTCACACCTGATGGATAACTGGTTCTCCAAGCGCATCGTCGACGACAGGACGACGATGCTGACCGAACCGTTCGTGCACGACTATGTGCGCGCCAATATCTGGCATTTCACCGGCCGCGACGCCGACCTTCTGGTCGACACCGGGATGGGCATCTGTCCGCTTGCGCCGGAGATAAGGACGCCTGAAGGCAAGCCGCTTCTGGTCGTCGCCACCCATATCCACCTCGACCATGTCGGCTCGCTGCACGAATTTCCGCTGCGGGCTGGGCCAAGGATGAGCGCGGCGCAATTCGAGAGCATGGATGAGGCCGCGACTTACGCTTACATGTTCCACGATCTAGAGGGCGCCGTTTCGAAATTGCCGGCGCCTGGCTGGAAGTCGGCCGACTATGCGATAGCGCCGGCGCCGTTGACGCGCATGCTGGACGAAGGCGACGTGGTCGATCTCGGCGACCGGCAATTTCGGGTGCTGCATCTCCCCGGACATTCGCCGGATTCGATCGCGCTGTTCGATGAGGCCAACGGTCTGTTGTTCAGCGGCGACGCTATCTATGATGACACGCTGATCGACGACTTGCCGGATTCCGACCGGGAGGCCTATGGCAACACGATGCGCCGGCTGCTCGACCTGCCGATCCGCATCGGCCTTGGCGGCCACGGCCCGAGCTTCGACGGCGCACGCATGCGCGAAATCGCGTCGGCCTATCTGCGGTCCGTAAGCGCACTCTGAATTAAATCTTCGTAAGGTTGGGCTAAAACCCTAAATCGCGCAGATCGGCGCCCTAGATAGTTGTGGTCGATCCGGCCGGCCGCCATGCGTGGCGAGGCAGGCAACCCAGGCCGTCGACACGCTGATGGGCACTTCTCACAGGAAGACCCGCGGCGCGGATCAACCCCTCGCCCGGACAGAACGACCATGTCAAACCTGAGCATTCTTGGTAGGCATCGCGTCGCCGCCCTGCTGGGCGCCGCGCTGCTGGTTTCTCCCTTTGTCGTCTCATTCGCCGACAGCGCGAACGGCGTCGGCACGGGCAACACGGTTGCAACGACGCAGACCCCCGTTGCCGGGACCACGGCCCCGAGCGGTTCGTTGGCGCCGATCGTGGCCACAACCAAGCCGGCCGTCGTGACCGTGACCACGGTCATGAAGGGACAGCCCGAGGTAATGAACGAAGCGTCGCCCTTCGATGGCACCTCGCCCTTCGATGACTACTTCCGCCAATACTTCGGCGATCAGGGCATGCCCGCTCCCAAGACGCCTCCGCAACAGCGGTCGCCGCGAGCCGAAGCGCTCGGTTCGGGCTTCATCGTCGGTGCCGACGGCACCATCGTCACCAACAACCATGTCGTCGACGGCGCTTCCTCGATAAAGGTCACGCTCGACGACGGCACGGAGCTCCCGGCCAAGCTGGTCGGTCACGATGCCAAGAACGACCTCGCCGTGCTGAAGATCAACGCCGGCAAGTCGCTGCCAACCGTGAAATGGGGCGACTCCGACAAGCTCATGACAGGTGATCAGGTGCTGGCGATCGGCAATCCGTTCGGCATCGGCACCACGGTAACGGCCGGTATCGTCTCGGCGCGGGGCCGCGACCTGCATAGCGGGCCGTTCGACGATTTCATCCAGATCGACGCGCCGATCAATCACGGCAATTCCGGCGGCCCGCTGGTGGACGTCAATGGGAGCGTCGTCGGCATCAACACGGCGATCTATTCGCCCAATGGCGGCAGCGTCGGTGTCGGTTTCGCCATTCCGTCGGACCAGGCTGAGAGGGTGGTCGCCAAGCTGATGAAGGGCGGCAACATCGAATACGGCTATCTCGGCGTCGAGATCCAGCCCGTCACCCCGGATGTGGCAGGCGCCATCGGACTGGATCATCCCGGCGGAGCCTTGGTCTCGCAGGTCAATGACGGCTCGCCCGCGGCCAAGGCCGGCGTCGAGACCGGTGACGTCATCACCGGCTTCGCCGGACAGGACGTCAAGGATCCCAAGGACCTGTCACGAGCCGTCGCCGACGTTGCGCCGGGTGCCAAGGAGAGACTGGATGTCTGGCGCAAGGGCAAGGCCATGCAGATCTCGGTGGAGGTCGGGCGCAACAGCGACGACGCGAAAACGGCCTCGACGGATGACTCCAGCGCGCCGGGCACCGAGCAGGGTTCCCGCGTGCCGGCCGTTGGCCTAGGCTTGATGGATATCACGCCGGACATCCGCCAGCAGATGAACCTCCCCGAGAACGAGCACGGTGCGGTGGTTGCGAGCGTCAATCCCGACAAGCCGGCGGCGACTGCTGGCATCCAGCCGGGCGATGTCATCGTCGCCGTCAACCAGGCTCCTGTGAAGAGTGCGAAGCAGGTGACCCAAGCCATTGCCCAAGCCGGCAAATCCGGACGCAAATCGGTGCTGCTTCTGGTGGAGCGTGGCGACACCCAGATCTATGTCGCCGTGCCGTTCGCCAATGGCTGACACATGAACAGCGGCTTGGCGGGCTTGTGGACGAGCCCGCCAAGCTGGGTTCTATCTGTTACAACTTGCGCAGCGCCACTTCCTCGATCAGATGGTCGGCGCCCTTGCGCAGGATCAAGTCGGCACGGGCGCGCGTCGGCAAGATGTTTTCGCGCAGGTTCTTCAGGTTGATGTTGGTCCACAGGCCCTCGGCGATCGCCTTGGCCGCATCCTCCGACAGCTGCGAATAGCGGTGGAAGAAGGAGTCCGGATCGCGGAAGGCGGTCTCGCGCAGCCGCATGAAGCGGGAAATATACCAATTGTGGATCAGCTTCTCGTCGGCGTCGATGTAAATGGCGAAGTCGAAAAAGTCCGACAGGAAGGGCACGATCTTGCCGTCCTGTGGCAGCTTGCCCGGCTGCAGCACGTTGATGCCTTCGAAGATCAGGATGTCGGGCCTGTCGATGGTGACGAACTCGCCGGGGATGACGTCATAGGTGAGGTGCGAATAGACCGGCGCGCGGACATCGGGCAACGCCGACTTGATGCCCGAGAGGAAACGCAGCAGCGCGCCGACATCGTAGCTGTCGGGGAAACCCTTGCGCTCCATCAGGTTTTCGCGGCGCAGCACCTCGTTGGGCAGCAGAAAGCCGTCCGTGGTGATGAGGTCGACCTTGGGGCTCGACGGCCATCGCGCCAGAAGTTCCTTCAGCACGCGCGCCGTGGTCGATTTGCCGACCGCGACAGAACCGGCAATGCCGATGATGAACGGCGTCTTGGCCACGTCGACGGCGTTGAAGAAGGCCTGGCGCTGCCGGAACAGAAGCTGGCTCGCCTCGACATGCGCCGACAAAAGCCGCGACAAGGACAGATAGATGCGCTTGACCTCTTCGAGGTCGACCGGGTCGTTGAGCGAACGCAGGCGGCGGAACTCGTCCTCACTCAGCGTCAGCGGTGTATCGGCGCGGAACCGCGACCATTGCTCGGCCGAGAAGAAGCGAAACGGAGAATATTTCTCGGTTGGCGCGAGCTGATCCATCGAGATACCTGCCCTTCCTCCCGATCAGCCCTTGGGCCGCGACGCCTTCTCGGCGATGCCCGAACGCCCGGTACGGGCTTCGAGCTCCTTGAGCACGTCGTTCAACGGAACACCCGAGATGCCGAGAACGACAAGCCAATGATATATAAGATCGGCACTTTCGGAAACGAGACCCTGTTTGTCGCCCTTCACGGCGGCGATCACGGTCTCGACCGCCTCCTCGCCGAGCTTCTGCGCCGCATTGTCGATGCCCCGGGCGTAAAGCTTGGCCGTCCACGAATCCGGATCGCCGGAATGGGCGCGGTGGCTGACGATTTTTTCCAGGTCGGAAAGCGAAAACTCGGCCATGTCGGTCTATCTTCTTGTTTAAGCCGGATTTTTCCCGAAGTCGGCTTCGGAAGCATGCTCTAGGACCTGTTGCCCAGCGAGTCCAGCCGCATCGGCAGGCCGGCCCCGGCCATATGCGCCTTGGCTTCGGCGATGGTGTAGGTGCCGAAATGGAAGATGGAGGCCGCCAGCACAGCCCCCGCATGGCCGTCGCGAATGCCTTCGACCATGTGGTCGAGCGTGCCGACGCCACCCGATGCGATGACCGGCGCGCGCACCGCGTCCGACACCGCGCGGGTCAGCGCGATGTCGTAGCCGGCCTTGGTGCCGTCGCGGTCCATCGAGGTCAACAGGATCTCGCCGGCACCACGATGGACCATTTTCCGCGCGAATTCCACGGCGTCGATGCCGGTCTTCTCCCGCCCGCCATGGGTGAAGATCTCCCAGCGGTCGGCCTCGCCGGGACCGGAGACTTTCTTGGCGTCGATGGCGACGACGATGCATTGGTTCCCGAACTTGTCGGCGGCTTCGGCGACGAAATCAGGGTTCTTCACCGCCGCCGTGTTGATCGACACCTTGTCGGCCCCGGCCAACAGCAATTTTCGGATGTCGGCCACCTGGCGCACACCGCCGCCGACGGTCAGCGGCATGAAGCATTGTTCCGCGGTGCGGGCGATGACGTCGAAGATGGTCTCGCGATTGTCCGACGAAGCGGTGATGTCGAGAAAGCAAAGCTCGTCGGCGCCGGCGGCATCATAGGCCTTGGCTGCCTCCACCGGATCGCCGGCGTCGATGAGGTCGACGAAATTGACGCCCTTGACGACACGGCCGTCCTTAACGTCGAGGCAAGGGATGACGCGGGCTTTCAGCATCAGCGGCCCTCTATCGTGGCAAGCAGATCGTTGAGCAGCTGCCCGACCAGCGGCGGCACATCGGCCTGGGCATCGAAGGCTGGATCGTAAGCGGAAACGGTAATGCCGACGACCGGCACCGCAAGCGCCATGGCGCAGGCCGCGTCGCGCAGTTGCTCCGGGTTCGGCCCGCCTGATGTGACGTAGCGATTGGCCTGCAGCGCCTTGGGATCATGCACGTCGAGATCGAGATGCATGTGCACGCTGTTGGCGCTGGCGGCCTTCAGTTTTTCCGTCGCTTGCGCCACGCCGGGACATTCCATCCGGATGACGGGCAATGTTTCGAGTAGTTTTTCCTCCGCCGGATCGAGATCACGGGCGTTGAGGAGCACGCAGCGCGCGGGATCGATCGGCCTGAAGCCGGGAATGGCCGCCGCCATCGGACGCCAGCACAGGCCGAGCACCGTCGACAGCGCCATGCCGTCGAGAAAGCCGTAGACGGACGTCTCGGGCGTGTTGAGGTCACCGTGCTGGTCGGCCCAGATGATGGCGTCGGCGCCTTCGCCGGCGACGGCGCCGGCCGATGTCAGGCAGTTTCCGGCCAGCACGATGGGAAACCGCCCCCTGTCGCGGGCCATGCGGACCTCGCCCGAGACGGCGTTGCAGACGGCAAAACCCGTGGCGATCTCGCGCTCCTGGCCGTCGCCGACCCTGCCGATATCCTCGACCATGACGTCATGGCCGGCAAGGGTCAGGGCATCGACGAGCCCGCCCGATATCAGCGCGTCGGGCCCCTGGCCCATGCCGCCATGATAGTGGCCGCTGTCATAGGAGGCCAGGATGAGCGAAACTTTCATGACCGCGGCTCCATCGCCGGCCGGCCGCGCAGGATCGCCAGCGCCTCCGCGGGATCGATGCGGCCGTCATAGAGGGCGCGGCCCGAGATCGCGCCTTCGAGTTTTTGCGCGTCGGGCATGGTCATGCGCACGATGTCGGCGATCGAAGCCAGCCCGCCCGAGGCGATGACCGGGATCGACACCGCGTCGGCGAGGTCGATGGTGGCGTCCCAGTTGATGCCGGTCAGCACGCCGTCGCGGTCGATGTCGGTGTAGATGATGGCAGCGACGCCGGCGCCTTCGAATTTCCTCGCCAGTTCGATGACGCCGAGGCTCGAGGCTTCCGCCCAGCCTTCGACCGCTACCTTGCCGCCCTTGGCGTCGATGCCGACCGCGACCTTGCCCGGAAACGCCTTGCAGGCCTGCCTGACCAGATCGGGATCGCGCACCGCCACCGTGCCGAGGATGACGCGGGCCAGTCCACGGTCGAGCCAGTCCTCGATCTGCTCCAGCGTGCGAATGCCGCCGCCGAGCTGCACCGGGCTCTTGGTCGCCTTCAGGATGGCTCCGACCGCGGCGCTGTTGACGCTCTGGCCCCGGAAGGCGCCGTTCAAGTCGACGACATGCAGCCACTCGAAACCCTGCTCTTCAAAGGCTTTTGCCTGCGCGGTGGGGTCATCATTGTAGATCGTCGCGGTCGCCATATCGCCGTGCTTCAGCCGCACGCATTGGCCGTCCTTGAGGTCGATGGCTGGAAACAGGATCACTCAGGCACCCTCGATGATCGCGAAATGTCCGCTCGAAGCCGCCAGTCTGTTCTGCAACGCTGTCTGGTAGGCTGGGGATCGATAGCAGCTGAGCGCGGTTTCATAAGAGTCGAACTCGACCACCACCTGCCTGTCAAATTCCGACCCTTCGGGATTGGTCACTTGTCCGCCGCGCACGAGATAGCGGCCTCCGAAAGACGAGACCGCATCGCCGATAGCGTCGCGGTAGCGCTGATACCCTTCCGGGTCTGTCACCGTCAGCATCACCAGCCAGTAGCCCTTCTTGCTCATGGTTCAGGGCCTCCAGCGCAGGAAATTGGTGATCAGCGCCAGGCCCAGCGCTTGGCTCTTCTCAGGATGGAACTGCGTGCCGGCGAGATTGTCACGGGCGACCGTGGCCGTCACCGGACCCCCATAGTCGGCGACCGCAAGGACCTCGTCCGGCTTTCTTGCGTCGAGATGGTAGGAGTGGACGAAATAGGCATGCAGTCCCGTCTCGCCGGTCGGAATGCCGGAGAACAATGGGTGCTTATGCCTCAATTCGATCGTGTTCCAGCCGATCTGCGGGATCTTCAGCGCCGAATCGGAAGGCGTGATCTCCTTGACGTCGCCCGATATCCAGCCGAACCCGTTGGTGACGGTCTTTTCGAGGCCGCGCTCGGACATCAGCTGCATGCCGACGCAAATTCCCAGGAAAGGCCGGCCCTTGGCGATGGCGACGTCCTCGACCGCCTCCCACATGCCTTCCACGGCACGCAGGCCGGCCGCGCAATCGGCGTAAGCGCCGACGCCGGGCAGGACGATGCGGTCCGCGGTGCGCACCCGGTCGGCATCGGCAGTCAGGTCGATCTCGGCCGCGATGCCGGCCTCGCGCGCGGCGCGCTCGAAGGCCTTGGTGGCCGAGCGCAGATTGCCCGAGCCGTAATCGATGATCGCAACCCGCATCTCAGCGCCGCCCCGGAATGTGGGTCAGCCCCAGCGCCATGCCCGGCTGCGCAGGGCGCGCCAAAGCGGCATCTGGAACGATGCGCGGCACGGGTGCTGCTTCGTCCGAAAGCCCTTCGACCTCAAGGGCATAGCGCATGTCGGCGTCGCTGAGCCAGCCGGCCTCGACGACGCCCCACTCATGCCAGCCGCGGCGGCGCAGCGCCGCGATGCGCAAGCCCTGGCCTTCCAGCCCGACGTAGAGCGAGACGAGCAGCGACAAAAGCGAGCCGCCAACACCAAGGCCAAGTCTCTGGCCAAGCATCGAGAGCACGCCCATGACGACAAAGGCGAGCGCCGCTTCGACCCACAGCCGGTGACAGGCAAGCCACAGCGGCGGCACCAGCAGGCCGAGCCAGGTGAAGCCGTCGCGGACGAAGGTCGTCGTGTCGACTTTCTCGCTGCGGCCAGGTGGCTCCATCACGACATAGGCGGTCATGAGGCTATCCCTTCAAAGAACCCTTGGTGGAGGGAACCGCGTCAGGCTGGCGCGGATCGCGCTCCAGCGCGGCGCGCAACGCGCGAGCCACCGCCTTGAAGCAGGTCTCGGCGATATGATGGTTGTTTGCGCCGTAATGGTTGGTGACATGCAGCGTGATGCCGGCGTTCTGCGCCAGCGCCTGGAAGAATTCGCGCACCAGTTCGGTGTCGAAGGTGCCGATCTTGGGCGACGAGAACGAGACGTTCCAGACCAGGAAGGGGCGGCCCGACACGTCGATCGCCGCGCGCGTCAGCGTCTCGTCCATGGCAAGGTCGATCGAGGCGTAGCGCATGATGCCGCGCCGCTCGCCCAGGGCCTTGGTCAGGGCCTGGCCGAGCGCGATGCCGGTGTCCTCGACCGTGTGGTGGTCGTCTATATGCAGGTCGCCCGTCGCCCTGACGGTCATGTCGATCAGGGAATGGCGGGAAAGCTGGTCCAGCATATGGTCGAAGAAGCCGACGCCGGTGGCGATGTCCGATTTGCCGGAGCCGTCGACATGGATCGACACGGAGATGTCGGTTTCCCCGGTCTTGCGGCTTGCATCGGCGGAACGAGGCGCCATCACTCTATCCTTGTGCCAGTGGGTCAGATCGTGACCGGTTCACGGGTCTCAAGCGCTCGCTGGCTTGAAAACGAGAGCCTTCTAGCAGCATGATCCGGCGATTGCCAGTTGCGATCCCGGCCGCTATCGAGCCGTTTGCAATCATTGGCCCCATGCATACATATGGCCGATCAAAGTCACTCGTACCGCGCCAAATCGCCTTTTGAAGGGATGGTGCGAATCGGAGCCAAGAAATGTCCAATGATTTGACCATGCACGCCACGACCATCGTGACCGTGCGCAAGGGCAACAAGGTGGTGATCGCCGGCGACGGCCAGGTCAGCCTGGGCCAGACCATCATGAAGGGCAATGCCCGCAAAGTGCGCCGCATCGGCAAGGGCGGCAATGTGATTGCCGGTTTCGCGGGCGCCACCGCCGACGCCTTCACGCTGCTGGAACGCCTCGAAGCCAAGCTCGAACAATATCCCGACCAACTGACGCGCGCCTGCGTCGAGCTCGCCAAGGACTGGCGCACCGACCGCTATCTGCGCCGGCTGGAGGCGATGATGCTGGTCGCCGACAAGTCGGTCTCGCTGGCGCTGACCGGCAATGGCGATGTGCTGGAACCCGAACATGGCGTCATGGCCATCGGTTCGGGCGGCAATTACGCGCTGGCCGCGGCGCGCGCGCTGATGGACACCGACAAGGATGCCGAGGAGATCGCCCGCAAGGCGATGCAGATCGCGTCCGACATCTGCGTCTACACCAACAACAATTTTGTCGTCGAAACGCTCGATGCCGCCTGAACCAGACCATGACCCCGCAAAGTGGGAACCGGTTTTCGGAAAAGATCATGGTCAAACAAGAAAGTAGCTACGATTTTCGGCCGGTGACCAAAAAGGACCTGCCGATGATCGCCGGCTGGCTCGCCCAGCCGCATGTCGCGGAGTGGTGGGACGATCCCGAGACGGAAATCGCCGAGATTGCCGATCACATAGACTCGATCTCCGTCGAGCCGCTGATCGTCGAGCTCGACGGAAAGCCGATCGCCTATCTGCAGAGCTATGACCCGCATATGGAAGACGGCCATCCCTATGCCGATCAGCCGTTCGGCACGCTGGGCATCGATGTCTCGATCGGCCGGCCGGAACTGATCGGCATCGGCCATGGCTCGGCCATCGTGCGTCAGTTCGTCGAAGACCTGTTCGAGGAAGGCGTGCCGCGTGTCGTCATCGATCCCGACCCCGCCAATCTCAGGGCCATCCGCGCCTATGAAAAGGCGGGTTTCCGGGCCATTGATCGCAGGCAGTCGATCTATGGCGACGTCGTGCTGATGGCGATCGATGCCGAAGACGCGCAAGAGGGGTAATCCAGGGCATGGTCACATCCAACGAGGACAAGGGCCTTTCGGCCTACGAGGACAGCTGGCGGATGGGGCTGCTGATCGTCGCCGGCCTGCTCGTCGGCCAGGCTCTCACCCTCTACCTGATGGGCCATCCGCCGATCTGCACCTGCGGCTATGTCAAGCTGTGGCATGGCGTGGTCAACAGTTCGGAGAATTCCCAGCACATTTCCGACTGGTACACCTTCTCGCACATCATCCACGGCTTCCTGTTCTATGCGCTGGCCCGGTTCCTGTTCCCGCGCTCGCCGATCGGCTTGCGGCTGGCATTCGCCGTCCTCGTCGAGGGTGGCTGGGAGATCCTCGAAAACAGCCCGTTCATCATCGAGCGCTACCGCGCCGGCACCATTTCGCTCGATTATTACGGCGACTCGATCATCAATTCGGTGTCCGACACACTCGCCATGGTGCTGGGATTTGTGATGGCGCGAAGGTTACCTATATGGGTGATCATCAGCCTCGCCATCCTCTTCGAACTGGGTACCGGCTACCTCATCCGGGACAATCTTACACTCAACGTGATCATGCTGCTGCATCCGTTCGAGGCCATCAAGCAGTGGCAAAGTGGAATTTAGTGATATGAGCACATTTTCTCCCCGCGAAATCGTTTCGGAACTCGACCGCTTCATCATCGGCCAGAAGGACGCCAAGCGCGCCGTGGCCATCGCCTTGCGCAACCGCTGGCGCCGCCAGCAGTTGGAGGGCCAGATGCGCGAAGAGGTGATGCCGAAGAATATCCTGATGATCGGCCCGACCGGCGTCGGCAAGACCGAGATCTCGCGCCGCCTGGCGCGGCTGGCCGGCGCGCCGTTCGTCAAGGTCGAGGCGACCAAGTTCACCGAGGTCGGCTATGTCGGCCGCGACGTCGAACAGATCATCCGCGACCTGGTCGAGATCGCCATCGGGCTGGTTCGCGAAAAGATGCGCGAGGACGTGAAGGCACGCGCCCATGTCAACGCCGAGGAGCGCGTTTTGGAAGCGCTGGTCGGCAAGACGGCGAGCCCGGCGACGCGCGATAGTTTCCGCAAGAAGTTGCGCGACGGCGAACTCGACGACAAGGAAATTGAAATCGAGGTGGCCGACACCGGCAATGGCGGCATGCCCGGCTTCGAAATTCCCGGCATGCCGGGCGCCAATATCGGCGTGCTCAACATCAACGACATGCTGTCGAAGGCAATGGGCGGCAAGAAGACCAAGCTGCGCAAGACGACGGTGAAGGAGTCCTACGACCTGCTGGTCAGCGACGAATCCGACAAGCTGCTCGACCAGGACGAGGTGGTGCGCCGGGCGTTGGACGCCGCGGAAAATGACGGCATCGTCTTCCTCGACGAGATCGACAAGATTGCCGCCAGGTCGGACATCTCGGGCGGCCCGTCGCGGGAAGGCGTGCAGCGCGACCTGCTGCCGCTGGTCGAGGGCACTACGGTGGCGACCAAATACGGGCCGTTGAAGACGGACCATATCCTGTTCATCGCCTCGGGCGCGTTTCACGTCTCGAAGCCGTCAGACCTGTTGCCGGAATTGCAGGGCCGCCTGCCGATCCGCGTCGAACTGCGTGCGCTGGAGAAGGACGACTTCGTCCGCATCCTGACCGAGACCGAGGCCAGCCTGATCAAACAGTATATCGCGCTGATGAAGACCGAAGGCGTCGAGCTGACTTTCACCGACGATGCCATCAATTCGCTGGCCGGCGTCGCCGTCGACCTCAATGCCAGCATCGAGAACATTGGCGCGCGGCGGCTGCAGACGGTGATGGAGCGGGTACTGGACGAGATCTCCTACGATGCGCCGGACCGCAACGGCACGGCCGTCACCATCGATGCCGCCTATGTCCAGAAGCATGTCGGAGACCTCTCCAGAAACACCGATCTGTCGCGGTTCATCCTCTGAACGAAGACGCCGGAGCAGTCCGGCGCGGCATCAAGTAACAACTCCGGCAGGAGCCATGTGTGGCCAGATGGTACCATCTGGCCACCTTTCGTCTCGCCGGATGAAGAGGCGCTCTCGACTCGACTAGGTGCTTTACCTAGTTTGCGCGGCAATTCTCTAGGCGGCGGCGCATGAAAAAACTCATCCTGGTCATTCTCGGCTTTACGCTGGCTGCGACGCTGTTCGCCGCCGACGCGGCGACATTGGTGCCGCCGGGCAACCGCAATGCCGAGCAACCTGATATTCCCGGCGCCTCCAGCCGCCGCACCCAGGCGACCAGCACCACCTTCCAGGCGAAATATCGCAAGGTCTATGCCTTGCTGCAGAACGACGCCGATCTGCGCGCCAAGATCAAGAAGGCGGCGAGCGCCTATGGCATTGACCCGATGCACATCGTCGGCGCGATCGTCGGCGAGCACACCTACAATGTCGACGCCTATGACCGGCTGCAGACCTACTATGTCAAGGCGATCTCCTACCTCTCGAGCAAGCTCTCCTTCGCCTATGATGGCGAGGACATCACTGATTTCGTGCAGCGGCCGGAATTCAGAAAATGCGCCGCGATTTCGGACAGCTACGATCTGTGGGAATGCCGCGAACAGGTTTGGAACCGCTCGTTTCGCGGCAAGACCGTCGGCGGCGAGGATTTCCCCGACAACCGTTTCGGCGCCACCTTCTTCCAGCCCTACTATGCCGGCCAGACCTTCGGCCTCGGCCAGCTCAACCCTCTGACCGCCCTGCAGATGAGCGACCTCGTGCACAAGGTGTCGGGCCTGCCGAAGCTCGATGTCTCCGATCCCAACTCGGTCTACAAGACCATCATGGATCCGGACCTGACGCTTCCTTACGTCGCCGCGACGATCAGGAAGTCGATCGACGCCTATAAGAGCATCGCCGGCTTCGACATTTCTGGCAATCCGGGACTGACCGCCACGCTCTACAACGTCGGCAATCCGGAACAGCGCGCCTATGCGCTGAAGGAGGAAAACGAAAAACGCCGCGCCACCGGCGAACCGGAGAAGCTGCCGGAAGAGAATTATTACGGCTGGCTGGTCAACGACAAGCTGGACGAGTTGAGGGCGCTGTTCTAGGCGTGAGAGGATACGCTCGACGATTTCGCCAATCGGTAGCGGTGCGTGAATCGCGGCGAGGTTGCCACAGCCCCCTTCTCCCCGTTCTCCGAGAGAAGATGCCGGCAGTCAGATGAGGGACGGCTGCGGCATCGACGGGTAGTGCGACCGTTCAGGCCGCCAGCAACGCCTTCAGCTTGACTTCAGGCGATCCCAGCGCGTCCGCCGACGGCTTCGCACGCTTGCCGATCAACATTTCGGCCAGCCTGATGTCGCGTGCCACCGCATTGCCTGGGCCGATTCCGCTGGCCGCCACCAGCCTGCCGTCGTCGGCCAAATGGAACAGGATGAAGGCGCCGTCGCCAAGGTCGCGGCGCACGGCCGTTTTGCCTTCGTCGGAAAGTCCCGCGATCTGCAGGGACAGGCCATACTGATCCGACCAGAACCACGGCACCGCCGCATGCGGCTCGCCAGCGCCCAGCATGTTCTTCGCCGCCAGTGCGCCCTGTTCCTGTGCATTGCGCCATGCCTCCAGCCGCACGCGGCGGCCGCCATAGACGGCAAGCGGGAACGAGCAGCAGTCGCCGGCGGCGAAGATGTCGGGATCGCTGCTGCGCAGTTCTGCGTCGACCGCGATGCCGTTTTCGATGGCCAGGCCGGCTTCCGCCGCGAGCCCGGTCACCGGCACGGCGCCGATGCCGATCACGGCGAGGTCGGCAATGATCTCCCGGCCGCCGGCAAGCGTCACCCGCACCTCCTTGCCGTCGTCGGCGATGGCGGAGATGCCTTCCCCGCAGACCATGTCGACGTCCTCGGCGACATGCGCGTCATGGATGATTTCGGCGATCTCGGCCGGAACGCCGCGCATCAGGATGCGCGACTGCGCCTCGATGACGGTGACCGAAGCGTCAAGCTTGCGCGCCGCCGCGGCAAGCTCTAGGCCGATGAAGCCGCCGCCGATAACCGCGATGCGATTGCCGGCGCTGAGATGAGCGCGGATGGCCAGCGCATCGGCGAAGGTTCTGAGATAGACGCAGCGCCCGCCAAGGCCAGGCATCGGCAGCTTGCGTGGGGTCGAGCCGGTAGCCAGCAGCAGCTTGTCGTAGGGCAGCACCGAGCCGTCGGACAGGCGCACCGTATGCGCCGCGCGATCGATCGCAATGGCCTGAACGGAATGGATATGCCGGATCGACTTTTCAGCCAGGATTTCGTCGCTGGCGATCGCCTTGATTGCAGGCGCGTCGCTGGCCATCGCCTCCTTGGACAGGGGTGGCCTCTCATAGGGCAGATGCGGCTCGTCGCCGACGAGCGTCACCGGCCCGTCATGGCCGAGATCGCGCAGCGTGAGTGCTGCCCGTCCGCCGCATTCGCCGGCCCCGATGATCACCATTCCTGGCGCCATGTCCTTCACCCGATCTGAACCAGCACTTTGCCCGCGTCAACCTTGACCGGATAGGTCCTGAGGTTGACGCAGACCGGCGCGCCCCTGGCCGCGCCCGTCTTGTAGTTGAAGCGGCCATTGTGCTTGGGGCATTCGATGATGTCGTCCATCACCAATCCGTCGGCGAGGTGCACCTTCTCATGCGTGCAAAGTCCGTCGGTGGCGAAATAGTCGTTGTCCGGGCTGCGATAGATGGCGAAGGTACGCCCCTCATGATCGAAGCGCATCACATCCTCTTCGTCGATGTCACCGGCGGCACAGGCCTCGACCCAATCGCTCATTCAGTCCTCCCTGCAGTCGTCGGATGTCATTCCGCCGCCGCGGCGACGGTGTCGTTGTGGAATTCCTCGCGGTACGGCCTGGCGGTCGGCGGCAGCTCGCGCTTGAGGAAATAATCCTCGTTGCGCAGCTGGCGGCGGAAGGCCGGGATCATCTCGCGGTAACCGGCCAGGATCGACGGCGTCGGCGCCGGCAGATCATGCTTGATCAGCGCGTGCAGCCTGGGCAGCGCATGATAGGGCACCATCGGGAACATGTGATGTTCGACATGGTAGTTCATGTTCCAGTAGATGAAGCGGCTGATCGGGTTCATGTAGACGGTGCGGCTGTTCAGCCGATGGTCGGTGACGTTGTCGGCAAGGCCGCCATGCTGGAGCAGGCCGACCATCACATGGTGCCAGGCGCCGTAGAGCCTGGGCAGGCCGACCAGCATCAAGGGCAGGAAAGACCCGGCATGGAGCGCCAGCGCTATTGCTCCTGCATAGATGGCCGTCCAGATGCGGGCAATATGGATCGCTTTGGGCTGCTCCTGTTCGGGAATGAAGGTTTTTTCCGCAGCGCTGATGTTGCCGGCGGCGTTGCGCAGCATGTCCGACATTGCGTGCCAGGCGTCGAGCACGCCGACAAAACCAAGGATGAGGCGCGCTAGGTCGGGCGGCCGCATCACCGAGATCTCGGGATCGCGGCCGACGATGATGGTGTCGGTGTGATGGCGCGTGTGGCTCCAGCGCCAGGTCACCGGGTTGCGCATGATCATGAAGCAGGCAATCTGATAGACCGCGTCATTCATCCACTGCGTCCGGAACGCGGTTCCGTGGCCGCATTCGTGCCAGCGTGAATCGGTCGATGAGCCGTAGAGCACGCCGTAGACGAAGAAGAACGGCACGCACAACCAGCTGCCCCAGAACCAGGCGCCGCCGACGCCGCTGATGATGAGGGCGGCCAGCCAGATCGCGGTGTCGCGGATCGCCGGGCCATCGGAGCGCTGCATCAGCTCCTTCATCTGCTTGCGGGGAATGTCGGTGTGATACCACTCGGCCGCCGATAGGCCGTTCTCGACGGCAAGGCGGGCGTCGCGGCCGATCAGGCTGTAGTCACGCCGGGACGGTGCTGCGGTCATGATTGCCTCCCAAGGCAAGGGGCTCGATACCCAGAAATAACGCCTCGCCATGATAGACTCAACATCACAAAGATAGTTTCTATCATTTCCTATCAAAGTCAGGTATCGATATCAGTGAATCGAGCGAGGGGCGATCATGGCGAAACGGCCGACCATCACTGATCTGGCGCGCGTCTCCGGCGTCAGCGTTGCCACGGTGGACCGCGTGCTCAACAATCGCTTGCCGGTGCGCGAGGAAACGGCGCGCCGCGTATACGAGACCGCGACCGAGATCGGCTATCACGCCGCCGGCCTGATCAAGCAGCGTATGCGCCACGAGTTGCCGGAATACCGGCTGGGTTTCCTGCTTTTGAGGGCCAATGACGTCTTCTACGCGGAGTTCGCGCGGCAGCTCGAACTCGCGGTATCGCAATCCCAGCGCTTCCGCGGCGTCGCCATCATCGACTTCGCCAGTTCGCTGGCGCCGGACGAAATCGTCGACCGCACGCGCAAACTGGCGGCCAAATGCAGGGCGGTCGCCCTGGTCGGGCCGGATCACCCGGCGCTGACGGTCACCGTCGAGGAGATGAAGGCCAAGGGGTTGCCGGTCTTTTCCCTGCTGTCCGACTTCGCGGCCGGCATTCGCGAGGGCTATGTCGGCCTCGACAATCGCAAGGTCGGCCGCACCGCGGCCTGGATGATCTCCAAGGCGGCGAAGCGGCCGGGCAAGGTCGCGCTGTTCGTCGGCAGCCACCGCTTCCACGGTCACGAACTGCGCGAAATCGGCTTCCGCTCCTTCTTCCGCGAACAGGCGCCGGACTTCACCTTGCTGGAAACGCTGGTCAATCTCGAGGCCAACCAGATCACGCAGGACACGCTGCTCGACCTGCTCGGCCGCCACCCGGACCTCGTCGGCTGCTATGTCGCGGGTGGCGGCATGGAAGGCGCGGTCGCGGCGCTGCGGCAGGCCAGGCCCGCCGAGATGCCGGCGGTCGTCTGCAACGAGATATCGGCGGTCTCGCGGTCCGCCTTGGCGGATGGGGCGCTCACCATGGTGATCTCCACGCCGCTGGCCGCCTTGTGCCGCGAACTGCTCGACCTCATGGCGCATGCCATCGAGACGGGTGCGGCCAACGCACCCGGCCAGACCTTCCTGCCGTTCGACATCTACCTGCCCGAGAACATCTAGCGAGCATTGACCTCGGGCACCGCGCCCGACGAGCCGCCACTGGCTGCCGATCCGCAACTACAGCACCAGGGGAAAGAAGCTCCACGCCCGCAGGCGAATTGGAGCTTTCTTCGATCTCAACGGCAAGCTCAGTGTCGAACGGCAAGTGAAGCAGGCGGCGGCGTGCAGGGTCTGGAGAGCGCCGCTCGATCTCTTGTTGCAGAGAGACATCTGGCATTTCTGAACGCCATGCCATCGCCCGCCCACGGCACCCAAGGAATGGACCCGGCGCGCAGACGCCGTTCGGCTCCGCCAGCATCCCCTGTCCGCCAAAATCGCACATCCGGTTCTGGAATCTCCCTTGACGCCTCCCGAGCAAATGGAATAAATATTTCACCAGGCATGTATTTTGGTTCTTTCGTTCCGGAAGATCTGTTTGATCAAGAGGCCTTGGCGTCCCGGCAAACGGCAGGCGCAACCCGGGGAGAGAGACGGTAATCGGGAGAGATTCCCCAGCCAGATCGGGGATTCCGGAGAGATCGGTGCAACCGGACACCAAAAGTGGAGGAGAAATACAATGAAGAAACTGCTTTTGGGCGTCGCCTTCGCGGCGCTGATGAGTTCATCGGCCATGGCCGCCAAGATCGGCGTCTCGATGGCCAAGTTCGACGACAATTTCCTCACCGTGCTGCGCAACGGCATGATCGAGCAGGCCAAGGGCATGAGCGGCGTCGAGCTGCAGGTCGAAGACGCGCAGAACGACGTCGCCAAGCAGCTCGACCAGATCAAGAACTTCGCCGCTTCCGGCGTCGACGCCATCATCGTCAACCCGGTCGACACCTCGGCCACGCAGGCGATGTCGGATGCGGCGGCCGCGGCCAAGATCCCGCTGGTCTACGTCAACCGCCAGCCGGTCAATGTCGACACGCTGCCCGACAACCAGGCCTTCGTCGCCTCGAACGAGGCCGATTCCGGCACGCTCGAAACCAAGGAAGTCTGCCGCCTGTTCAAGGAAGCCGGCAAGAAGGAAGCCAATGTCTATGTGATCATGGGCGAGCTTTCCAACCAGGCCGCCGTGCAGCGCACCAAGGACATCGACGATGTCATCGCCACGCCGGACTGCAGCTTCATCAAGATCATCGACAAGCAGACCTCGAACTGGGATCGCGACCAGGCGCAGAACCTGATGACCAACTGGCTGTCGACCGGCAAGAAGTTCGACGGCGTCATCGCCAACAATGACGAAAGCGCCATCGGCGCCATCCAGGCCATGAAGGCCGCCAACGTCGACATGAAGTCGGTTGTCGTCGGCGGCGTCGACGCCACCCAGGACGCGCTTGCAGCCATGCAGGCGGGCGACCTCGACGCCACCGTCTTCCAGGACGCCGCCGGCCAGGGCGCCGGGGCGCTGGATGCGGCGCTGAAGCTCGCCAAGGGCGAGAAGGTCGAGCACAAGGTCTATGTCCCGTTCCAGCTGGTCACGCCGGCCAACATCGACAAGTTCCTGAAGAAGAACTGAGCCGCGGACATACGGGGCGGCGCTCTCGCGCGGCGACAGCGCCGCTCCGCTTCCCTCGGCGCCCGAAAGGGGCTCGGGGACGGCCGCGGCTGACGGAGGATAGAAGAATTGGCACAGACATCTCACGGCGTCGGCGGGGTCAGCTATGACGCCAGGAAGCGCACATGGCCGGCCGAATTCAACGTCTTCCTGGCGCTCGTCATCCTCGTCGTCGTCTTCGAATTGATCGGCCGGGTCTTCCTCGGCGACAGCTTTCTGTTCAACACCCGCAGCGACGTCTCCGGCCTCTTCAACGAGGCGCGCCTGCAGATCATCATCCTGCAGGTGTCGATCGTCGGCATCATCGCCATCGGCGTCACCCAGGTGATCATTACGGGTGGCATCGACCTGTCCTCCGGCTCGATCGTCGGCGCGACAGCCATGATCGCCATGAGCTTCGCCCAGGTCGCGACCGTCAACGGCAATCCCAACCCCAAGGCGATGTTCCTGGCCCAGGGCTGGACCGACCTGCCCGTGATCGTCCCGGTGCTGGTGGCGATCGGCTGCGGCCTGCTCGCCGGCCTCGTCAATGGCGCGCTGATCGCCTACACGCGCATCCCGCCCTTCATCGCCACGCTCGGCATGATGGTGACCGCGCGCGGCATCGCCAAATGGTGGTCCAAGGGCCAGCCGATCTCGTTCCCGACGGACAGTTTCGCCGCGATCGGCAAGGGCTTGATGCCCGTCATCATCTTCCTGTCGCTGGCCGTGCTGTTCCAGCTGATCATGACCTACACCAGATACGGCAAGCACTGCTACGCGATCGGCTCCAACGAGGACGCAGCGCGCATGTCTGGCATCAAGATCGCCAACCACAAGATCCTCGTCTATGTCATCGCCGGCATTCTCGCCGCGCTCGCCGCCGTCGTGCTCTCCTCCAAGAACCTCACCGCCCAGGCCGGCATGGGCGTCATGTACGAACTCGATGCCATCGCCATGGCGGTCATCGGCGGCGTCTCGCTGTCGGGCGGCCGTGGCTCCATCATCGGCACGGTGATCGGCGCGCTGATTTTCGGCGTCATCATCTCCGGCTTCACCTTCCTGCGCCTCGACGCCTACTACCAGGAGATGGTCAAGGGCGTGATCATCGTCGGCGCGGTCGTTCTAGACCAGTGGCGCCAACGCATGCGGGCAATGAGGGCTTGACCATGTCAGACATCGTCCTGAAGACCGAGAACCTCACCAAGCGCTATGGCGGCGTGCATGCGCTCGAAGGCGCCAATTTCGAGCTGCGCAAGGGCGAGCACGTCGCCATCATGGGTGACAACGGCGCCGGCAAGTCGACCTTCGTGCGCCAGATCACCGCCGTCGAGCAGCGGACCAGCGGCCAGGTCTGGTTCGATGGCAAGGAAGTGAATTTCGCCGGACCGATCGAGGCCCGCGAGGCAGGCATCGAGACGGTGTTCCAGAACCTGGCTCTGGCCGACGACCTCGACGTGCCGTCGAACCTGTTCCTCGGCCGCGAGAAAGTCCTGTTCAATCTCGGGCCATTCTCGATCCTGGACCGCAAATACATGCGCAAGGCAACCGAGGCGGCGCTGGTCCGCACCGCGGTGAAGATCCCGAACCTCTCCAACACCATCCGCCATATGTCGGGCGGCCAGCGGCAGTGCGTGGCGATCGCCAGGACGGCGACCTTTGCTTCCAAGCTCATCATCATGGACGAGCCCACGGCGGCGCTCGGCGTGCAGGAGACGGCGCAGGTCGAAAACATCATCCGCACGCTGAAGGACAATGGCGAGCCGCTGATCCTGATCAGCCACAACATGCGCCAGGTGTTCGACCTTTGCGACCGCATCGTGGTGTTCCGGCGCGGCCGCATCGTCGCCAATCTGCGCAAGGAAAATACCGACGGGCAGGACATCGTATCCTATATCACCGGCGCCAAGACCGGCGAGGCGGAACTCGCGGCCTAAGGGCCGGGCTCGGAGGCGAGGTCATCGCCTTCCCGTCGATTTGTCTTGACCGGAAAATCGTTCAGCGCCCATGACCGGCGCCCCGCTCCGAACCATCCCCAGAGGAAAATATCCATGACTGTTCGCTTCGCCCTCCTTGGTGCCGGCCGCATCGGCAAGGTCCACGCCCGCGCCGTGGGTTCCAATCCCCAGGCAAAACTGGTCGCCGTGGCCGATGCCTTCGAGAAGGCGGCGAGCGAATTGGCTGTTGCCTATGGCGCCGAGGTGCGCAGCATCGACGAAATCGAGAAGTCCAAGGACATCGACGCGGTCGTCATCTGCACGCCAACCGACACCCATGCCGATCTGATCGAGCGCTTCGCCACGGCCGGCAAGGCGATCTTCTGCGAGAAGCCGATCGACCTCGACGTCAAGCGGGTCGAGCAGTGCCTGGCCGTTGTCGACAAGGCCAAGGCGACCCTGATGGTCGGCTTCAACAGGCGTTTCGACCCGCATTTCGCCGCCGTGCGCAAGGCTATCGTCGATGGCGCCATCGGCACGGTCGAGATGGTCATCATCACCTCGCGCGATCCCGGCGCGCCACCCATCGACTACATCAAGCGTTCGGGCGGCATTTTTCGCGACATGACCATTCATGATTTCGACATGGCGCGCTTTCTGCTCGGCGAGGAGCCCGTCGCGGTCAGCGCGCACGCCTCGGTGCTGGTCGACAAGAAAATCGGCGAAGCCGGCGATTTCGACTCGGTCAGCGTCATCCTCGAAACGGCTTCGGGCAAGCAGGCAGTCATCTCCAATTCGCGCCGCGCCACATATGGCTACGACCAGCGCATCGAGGTGCACGGCTCGAAGGGCATGGTGGCGGCCGAGAACCAGCGGCCGGTGTCGATCGAACTCGCCAACGAAAAGGGCTATACGCGCCCGCCGCTGCACGACTTCTTCATGACCCGCTACCTCGACGCCTATGCCCTCGAGATCGCCGCCTTCATAGCGGCGGCGACATCCGGCAAGAAGGCGGCGCCGAGCGGCGCTGACGGCCTGGTGGCGCTGAAGCTGGCCGATGCGGCGCTGAAGTCGGCGACCACGGGCAAGACCATTCGTCTCGACAAGTAAGAACCGGACCCCCAAGGCACAGGAGTAGAGCGATGAGCGCATCCGCCGATCGCAATTCGAATACACGCGCCATCGTCACCGGCGGTGCGCAAGGCATAGGATTCGCGGTCGCCGAAGCGCTGGCCGACGAAGGCTGCCGGGCGCTGGCGCTCATCGGCCGCTCGCAGGAGAAGGGCGACAAGGCTGTTGCTCATTTCAAGAAATCGGGCGTCGACGCGATCTTCATCAGCGCCGACGTCTCCAAGGTTGCCGACTGCAAGCGCGCGGTCGCCACCGCGATCTCGCATTTCGGCACGCTCAACGCACTGGTCAACGCCGCCGCCACCTCGGCGCGCGGCACGCTGGTCGAGACGTCAGAGGAGCTATTCGACCAGATATTCGACACCAATGTGCGCGGCCCGTTTTTCCTGATGCAGGGCTTGGTGGCGCATCTCTTGGAGAAAAAGGCGCCCGGGTCGATCGTCAACGTACTGTCGATGTCGGCGCATACCGGGCAGTCCTTCCTGACGCCCTATTCGACCAGCAAGGGCGCGCTGATGACACTGACCAAGAACGTCGCCAACGCCTATCGCTTCAACCGCATCCGCTGCAACGCCGTGCTGCCCGGCTGGATGGACACCGAGGGCGAGGACATCGTGCAGAAGAAATGGCACGACGCGCCCGACGACTGGCTGGCGAAGGCCGAAGCCGCGCAGCCGATGGGCCAATTGGTCAAGCCGGACCAGCTCGCGCGGCTGATCAGCTATATGGTCAGCCCGCAATCGGGCGTCATGACCGGATCGCTGGTCGACTACGACCAGAGCGTTGCTGGGTCTTTGCCGGAGTAGCTTCATGCGAGCGATCTGCGGGGCGCACATTGAACCTATCCTATGTCAGTCTTTGTGAAATCCTGACCGGTGTAGAGCAAAGCCAAATTATATGCCTTGCAACAGGCATAGGAAAAGCAATCGCCCATATTGAGCTGCGCCGGCGAATTGACACCCTTGCCGTAGTTTTGTGCGGCTTCGATGGCGAGCCGCCCGACTTCGGCCGAAATGACGACCTCGCCGATCCCCAAATCCTGCACGAAACGGTCCACGGCCGCATTCGCCTTTGCGACCGCCGTCGGTTGGACGGGTGAAGGCAGGGGGGTCTTTGAACGCGCCAAGGCCATTGCGGTCTCGAAACGAACGACCGCCGAAATGAAGAAAGGCCCGCCATGGGCATCCATCCGGGCGGCTAGTTCTCCTGCCGTGGGCTCCGGACGCAACAGAGCGACGACCGCCGAAGCGTCAATGAACAAGCTCATAATCCCCCTGAAAGCTCGTCCGAATAGGCTCTCATATCGAAGTCAGGATTATCCGCTCCGATTTCACCAGCCATTCTGACTGCCTCCGCCAAGCGTTCCGATACACTTTGGACACTGCGGGCGCGCTCAATTTCATGCGTCAGGGCCCGGCGAACCGCCTCCGCTTTACTCGGCGCCTTTGTGAGGCGCTGCACCTCAAGTACCAGCCGGTCGACTTCTCGGTCCTTCACATAAAGCGGCATCGGAGCATATCCTTTTTGGAATATCCAACATATACCTTCCTGCATATTCAAACAAGACCGCCATCAGGTGCGTGACATTAAACGCGAGTTCGGCTATAGCCCACGCATGATCAACCTGACCGCCACGTATTGGTACTTTAGGAGCTCGCTGGCGGCGGGAGGATTGCGCTCGATCTGAAGATTGCAGCAACAAGATCCGAACAGCCGCCAGACCTGGCGGCTTTTTTGTTTCAGCCGGCAGGTTCCCAAACAGGAGCAGAAAGCCGTGTTGACCACCACAGACGACCTCCGGGTCAAGGAACTGAGACTGCTGAGCACGCCGGACGAGGTGATGCGCGAGATACCGCGCTCACTCACGGCGACACGCACCGTTGCCGCCTCGCGCAACGCCATTCACTCCATCCTCACCGGGACCGACGATCGGCTTGTCGTCATCGTTGGCCCTTGTTCCATTCACGATCCGGTCGCGGCCGTTGAATATGCCAGCCGTCTGGCGGCGCTGCGCGAGGCACTGTCCGACCGGCTTGAGATCGTCATGCGCGTCTATTTCGAAAAGCCGCGCACGACGGTCGGCTGGAAAGGCCTGATCAACGATCCCGACCTCGACGGCAGCTTCAACATCGACAAGGGGCTGCGGATGGCGCGCAACGTGCTGTCCGCCGTCAACAATCTCGGCCTGCCGGCGGCGACCGAATTCCTCGACATGACGACGCCGCAATACATCGCCGACCTCGTCGCTTGGGGCGCCATCGGCGCGCGGACGACCGAGAGCCAGATCCATCGCGAGCTGGCCTCGGGTCTCTCCTGCCCGGTCGGCTTCAAGAACGGCACCGACGGCAATCTCAGGATCGCCGGCGAGGCCGTGAAGTCGGCCGCCCAGCCGCATCATTTCATGGCGGTGACCAAGGGCGGACGCAGCGCCATCGCGGCGACGACCGGAAACGAGGATTGCCACGTCATCCTGCGTGGTGGCGTTCAGCCCAATTACGATGCGGCAAGCGTCGAAGCCGCATCGGTCGAACTCGTCCGCGTCGGTATCGCCCCCCGTCTGATGATCGATGTCAGCCACGCCAACTCAACCAAGAAGCCGGAGAACCAGCCCAAGGTCGCGGCCGACGTCGCTGGCCAGGTCGCGGCGGGCGACGAGCGCATCATCGGCGTCATGATCGAGAGCAATCTCGTCGCCGGCCGGCAGGATGTGATGGCCGGCAAGCCGCTGGTCTACGGCCAGAGCATCACCGATGGCTGTATCGACTGGGCGACCACCGAGACCGTGCTGCACGGCCTTGCCGGCGCTGTCGAATGGCGCCGCTCGGCACGCCGCGCGATCATGGAGAGCCGGCAAGGCGCCGCCTGATCTGTGGAGCATAAGGGCGGCGCTTCCGGGTTTCAGCCCAGGACCACGCCGCTCTTAGGCCCCGCAGCTCCCCACCTCCTTGCATGCCGCCGATCCGCGTGTTACATACTGAACCAAATGGTTCAGTATCATCCTGCCCGCCTGGATTCCTCGTTCGCCGCGCTTTCGGACGCCACCCGACGCGGGGTTCTGGAGCAGCTCGGCCGTGCGGATGCTTCGATCACGGACCTGGCCCAGAAATTCCACATGACCCTCACGGGCATGAAGAAGCATGTCGGCGTCCTGGAGCAGGCGGGCCTCGTCACGACGCGGAAGGTCGGGCGCGTGCGGACCTGCAAGCTCGGCCTGCGCCGCCTGGAGGAGGAGACGGCATGGATCGAGAGATATCGCCAGCTCTGGGCCGCACGCTTCGACGAGCTGGACAAGGTTGTCGAGGAAATGAAACGGAAGGAGGAAGCCGATGGACGAAAAGAGAGCGAATGAGCCCACCCCCATGCAGAACCGCACGACGGTGGAACGAAAGTCCGACCGGGAGCTGGTCGTCACGCGAAGCTTCGACGCGCCGGCCCGCATCGTCTTTGAAGCGTGGACAAAGCCCGAGCTGTTCAAGCAGTGGTGGGCGCCGAAGTCGATGGGCATGTTGCTGCGTTCGTGCGAGATGGATGTTCGTGCGGGAGGCGGGTACCGTTTGGTGTTCGGGAGTGATGACTCGCACCCTGCCGAATTCTTCGGCAGGTATCTCGAAGTGACACCGCCCTCGCGCCTTGTCTGGACCAATGACGAAGGTGGTGACGATGGCCCCGTCACCACGGTGACCTTCGAGGAGAAAGGCGGCAAGACGCTGCTCATCATGCATGAGCTTTATCCCTCGAAGAAAGCCCTCGACGCCGCCGGCACCGGGGCGGCGGATGCGATGGCCGAGACGTTCGGGCAGTTGGACGAGCTTCTCCCCACGCTGCAGCAGGGCGCCGCCTGATCCTGCCGGCGCCAGAAGGGCGGCGGTTCGGTTCAGCCCGAGACTACGCCGCCCTCAGCCCTTCCCATGCAGTGAACACGGAGACCGCGAAGAGCAGCAGCCCGGCCGCCCGGCCGGCAAGAATGGTTACCCGTGGATTGGCGATCAGAAGCTTGCGGCTGCGGCCGGCCGATATTGCGAGCCCGCCATAGATCGCGGCCTGCGTCAGCGCGGTCAGCAGGCCCATCACCGTAGCCTGCATCCAGATCGGGCCGTACACAGGTTTCAGGAACTGCGGATAGACGGCGAGCACGAAGAGATAGGCCTTCGGGTTGATCAGGCAGGTCACCAAGCCCTGGCGAAACGCCTTCCATGCCGAGCGGCTGCCGGCGGGCCCGTCGTGACCGACGGTGATGGAGCTGCGCATCAGCGTGATGCCGATGAAGGCCATGTAGGCGGCGCCGGCAATCAGCAGCGGCTTGAACAGGATCGGCACGAAATGCATCAGCAGGCCGACGCCTATCGCGCCGTTCAGCGTGTGCACCATGCCGCCGACCATGATGCCGCCGGTCGCGGCAAGACCCCTGTCGCGCCCGCCGGTCAACGCATTGGCAAGCACGAACAGCATGTCCATGCCTGGAACGGCGATGATGCCGAACAGGAGGATAAAAAACAGCCAGAGATTTTCAGCATAGCCCATGTCAGTTGCCTGTCGTCACGCTCGGCTCAGCCTCCGCCGAACCCGTTGATTTTCAAACCGATAGGCAGTCCTATAGGCTGGCCCAACTGACGATGGTGTGTCAGTTGTAATTGGTGCCGGGTTAGAAAAATGCGCAAGGCGTCACGCCTGTTCGAGATCATCCAGATCCTGCGGCTGGCGCGCCAGCCGGTGACGGCGTCAATGATCGCCGGCCAGCTGGAAGTGACGATCCGCTCGATCTATCGCGACATCGTGGCGCTGCAGGCGATGCGCGTGCCGATCGAGGGCGGGCGTGGCATCGGCTACATCCTGCGCCCCGGCTTCGACTTGCCGCCGCTGATGTTTTCGATCGAGGAAATGGAGGCGATCGTCCTGTCGCTGGCGCTGCTGGAGCGCACGGGCGACGACGAGCTCAAGCAGGCGGCCAAGCGCGTCGGCGCCAAGATCGCCGGCGCCGTGCCGCCGCCCTTGCGCCAGACGCTCGACGCCAATGCACTGCATGCGTGGGGATTCGCCGCGCCCTCCGCAGGTGCGATCGATCTGGCGCTGGTGCGCCGCGCCATACGCGACGAGGAGAAGCTCGAGCTCTCCTATCGCGACGAACTTGGCCGCGCTTCCGAGCGCCTCATCCGCCCGATCGCTCTGATCTACTACGCCGAAACCGCCAACATCGTCGCCTGGTGCGAGCTGCGCCAGGCGATCCGCAATTTCCGCAGCGACCGGATCGAGGATTGCCGGCCGACCGGGCTACGTTTCAAGGGCGAAGGCGATCGTTTGCGGCAGGTCTGGGTCGATGGATGGGAAGTCAATGCAGCGGCCTCCGGCTAAAGCGACCAGCGCAGCGAATCCTACCTTACATCCACCCAGCGCTTCTCCTCGAAGGAGCGCGCCATGGCGTGCACGGTGCGCTCGATCTCCAGTCCTTCGGCGAACTCGAGGAGCCGGGCCGGCTTCCCGGCAATCCGTGTCAGCAATTCGTGGCATTCGATGATCTTGAGGTCGTTGAAGCCGAGGCCGTGGCCGGGCGCCGGGACAAAGAGGTCATAGGGTCTGTGCTGCGGCGCCACCAGAATGTTGCGATAGCCCTGTTCGGTGGCTCGGTCGGACGTCAGGTAGAGCTGGAATTCGTTCATCCGCTCCTGGTCGAACAGGATCGATCCCCTGGAGCCGAAGATCTGGATGGCGATGCGGCCTTTGCGGCCCCAGGCCGAGCGGTTGACCTGCAGCGTTCCGGCAATGCCGTTTTCCAGATGCATCAGCACGCTGGCGATGTCGTAGGTCTCCACCGCGCGTCGGCCGCCTGAAGCAAGCTTGCGGTCGGCATAGGGCTTGGCCATGTCGCAGATGACGCTGCCGACACGGCCGAACAGCGCCGAGACCAGCGACAGCGGATGCACGGCGAAATCGTCGAGCGCGCCGTAGCCGGAAGTCGCCTCGTGCTTCCAGAAGAACAGCGCCTCGGGATCGGCCATGAAGTCCTCGTCCATCTCGATGCGCAGATGGTTGACCTCGCCGATGATCTTTTCGTCGAGCAGCGCGCCGATGTGACGGATGGCCGGGCTCTGGATGTAGTTGTAGCCAAGCGCCGCGACCTTGCCTGATTTCTTCGCCGCGGCCGCCATCGCTTCGGCTTCGGCAAAGCTCGGCGCCATCGGCTTTTCGCACCACAGATGCTTGCCGGCTTCGAGGACAGCGATGGCCATTTCCGGATGGAACTGGTTGGGCGTTGTCAGCGACACGATATCGACCTCCGGGTCGTTGACGACGGCGCGCCAGTCACTGGTGGCCTTGGCGAAGCCGAACTCGCCGGCCTTGCGCTTGGCGAGATCCTCATTGACCTCGCCGAGATGGACGAGCCGTGGCTTGGCCGAATCGGGGAAGACGGCCCCGACGGCGCTCCACGCGATGGCGTGGCATTTGCCCATGAAACCCGTGCCGATAAGACCGACGCCGACCATTTTTCGTTCCTTCGCTGCCACAAAACCCGAGTGGATGAATTAGTCCATTTTTTCTAGGAATGGAATGTCTGCCTCATTTTTTATGGCGTTCTTGCGCAGGCTCGCTATGATGGGGCAGAGAGGGTGTCCAGACAGGCTTGGGCAGAGGGACGATGGACGAACAGGTACCTCGCGACTTCGAGACGCTGCGTGCCACGATTCTGGACCGGCGCGAGACCCTGCCCAAGCGCATCGCCCAGATCGCCGCCTATGCGCTAGACAATCCCGACGACATCGCCTTCGGTACCGCCGCCAGCATCGCCGCTTCGGCCGGCGTGCAGCCCTCGACCCTGATCCGTTTTGCCCAGCAACTTGGCTTCGACGGTTTTACCAGCCTGCAGCAGGTGTTCCGCGAGCGGCTGCGCGAGCGCAACTCTTCCTATGACGAGCGGCTGCAGGCGCTGCGCGCCAAGGCCGAGGGCGGCGCCGGCCACCGGGCGATCTTCGACGGCTTCATCGCCGCCGCCAGCACCTCGCTCAACGACATTTCCCGCACCCTGGACGATGCGCATCTGGAAGAGGCGATTTCGCTGCTGGCGAAGGCGCAGACCATCTATGTCTTGGCCAAGCGGCGCTCCTATCCGGTGGCTTCCTACATCGCCTATGCGCTCGGCAAGCTGAAGATCCGCAACCAGCTGATCGAATCGGCAGCCGGCCTGAATGCCGAGATGGTCGGCTTCGCCACACCGGCGGACGCCGTCATCGCCATCAGCTTCTCGCCCTACGCGCCGGCCACGATCGAGGAGGCGCGCGCCATTTCCGAGCAGGGCGTGCCGATCGTCGCCATAACCGACAGCTCGTTCTCGCCGCTCGCCCAGTTCGCCAGGGTCTGGTTCGAGGTTGCCGAGGCGGATTTCGCCGGCTTCCGTTCGCTGTCGGCGACGATGGCGCTGGCCATGGCGCTGACCGTCGGCGTCGGCGAGAAGCGGCGCGACGCCAGCCGTAAGCGCAAGGCTTGATCAGGCATTCCATCAAGGCAATTTTAGCCAAGGGAACGCTCATTCCATATTGACTATGGATTGGAATTATTATTTCATATTGCCGGCGCCACGCAGCCGCTCGCGCGTGTTACCCAAACAATGTTGTCCATGACGACACGACCGACGGGAGGTTCCAATGAGCGAAGCCGTGGACGCAAGACAGGCGCCGCTCGATGTCATCACCATCGGCCGCGCGTCGGTCGACCTCTATGGCCAGCAGATCGGATCGCGGCTGGAGGACATCACCTCCTTCGCCAAGTCGGTCGGCGGCTGCCCGGCCAATATTTCCGTCGGCACGGCGCGGCTCGGGCTGCGCTCGGCTCTGCTGACGCGCGTCGGCGACGAGCAGATGGGCCGCTTCATCCGCGAACAGCTGAAACGCGAAGGCGTCAACACCGACGGTTTGAAGACCGACAAGGAGCGGTTGACCGCGCTGGTTCTGCTTTCGGTCGAGAGCGAAGGCGTTTCGCCGATGATTTTCTACCGATCCGACTGTGCCGACATGGCGCTGGCCGAGGAGGATATCGATGAGGCGTTTATTGCCTCGGCCCGTTCGATCGTCGTCACCGGCACGCATTTTTCCCGCGCCAGCAGCGATGCCGCCCAGCGCAAGGCGATCCGCATTATGAAGGCCAGGGGTGGCAAGGTCGTGTTCGATATCGACTATCGCCCAAATTTGTGGGGCCTTGCCGGCCACGCCGAAGGATTTGAGCGCTATGTCAAATCCGACCGCGTCTCGGCCCGGTTGAAGACGGTGCTGCCCGATTGCGACCTCATCGTCGGCACCGAGGAAGAGATCATGATCGCGTCCGGCGCCGACGACTGCCTGAGCGCGCTGAAGACGATACGCTCACTGTCCTCGGCCACCATCGTCCTGAAGCGCGGCGCCATGGGCTGCATCGTCTATGACGGACCGATCAGCGACGATCTCGAGGACGGCGTCGTCGGCAAGGGTTTCCCGATCGAGATCTACAATGTGCTTGGCGCCGGTGACGCCTTCATGTCCGGTCTGTTGCGCGGCTGGCTCGGCGGTGAAAGCCTTGCCACGGCGGCGACCTGGGCCAATGCCTGCGGCGCCTTCGCCGTGTCGCGGCTGCTCTGCGCGCCGGAATACCCGACCTTCGAGGAGCTGCAGTTCTTCCTCGAGAACGGCAGCAAGCATCGCGCGCTGCGCAAGGACGAGGCGATCAACCACATCCATTGGGCGACGACACGCCGGCGCGACATGCCCTCGCTGATGGCGCTCGCCTGCGATCACCGTGTGCAGCTCGAGGATGTGGCGGCCAAGACAGGTGCCGATCCGGCGCGCATCCGCGATTTCAAGGTGCTGGCGGTCAAGGCAGCGGCCAAGGTCGCCGCCGGCCGCGACGGCTATGGCATGCTGATCGACGAGAAACATGGCCGCGAGGCGATGTTCGAATTCGCCCGCCACCCCTTCGCCTGGCTCGGACGACCGGTGGAACTGCCTGGCTCGCGGCCGCTGCGCTTCGAATTCTCGCAGGACATCGGCTCGCAGCTTACCGAATGGCCTGTCGACCACTGCATCAAGTGTCTGTGCTTCTATCATCCCGACGATCCGGCGGAACTGAAGGAAGAACAACAGCAGAAGCTGCGCGCGCTGTTCGAGGCCGCGCGCAAAGTTGGCCGCGAACTTCTCATCGAGATCATCGCCGGCAAGCACGGCAAGCTCGACGACACGACGATCCCGCGCGCGCTGGAGGAACTCTATGCGCTCGGCATCAAGCCGGACTGGTGGAAACTCGAACCGCAGGCGTCGAGCGGCGCCTGGGCGAAGATCGAGGCGGTGATCCTGAAGCACGACCCCTGGTGCCGCGGCATTGTTCTGCTTGGCCTGGAGGCGCCGCAGGACGAGCTGGAGGCCGCTTTCGCCGCCACGGCCAACGCGCCTATCGTCAAGGGCTTTGCCGTCGGGCGCACCATCTTCGTCCACGCAGCCGAACAATGGCTGGCCGGCAGGATGTCGGATGACGAGGCAGTCGCCGACATGGCGTCGCGTTTCGAACAGTTGACCGAAGCGTGGCTTGCCGCGCGCGGCCGCAAGGCGGCATAACAACACGCAACGGTGTAGCGACTGCGGAGGAAAACACCATGAGCAAGACAATCCGCCTGACGATGGCGCAGGCGCTGACCCGCTTCCTGTCCCGCCAGATGACCGAGATCGACGGGAGAAAAACGCCGATCTTCGGCGGCGTCTGGGCTATCTTCGGCCATGGCAATGTCGCCGGCATCGGCGAGGCGCTCTACCAGGTGCGTGACGAATTGCCGACCTTCCGCGCCCACAATGAGCAGGCGATGGCGCATGCGGCGATCGCCTATGGCAAGGCCAATTTCCGCCGCCGCTTCATGGCCGCGACCTCTTCGATCGGCCCCGGCGCGATGAACATGGTGACGGCGGCGGCCCTTGCCCACGTAAACAGGTTGCCCGTCCTGTTTTTGCCGGGCGACGTCTTTGCCAACCGCATTCCCGATCCCGTGCTGCAGCAGGCCGAGGATTTTTCCGACGGCACGGCGACGGTCAACGACTGCTTCCGCCCCGTGTCGCGCTATTTCGATCGCATCACCCGGCCGGAGCAGATCATTCCGGCGCTGAGCCGCGCCATGCAGGTGCTGACCGATCCGGCCGAATGCGGCCCGGTGACTTTGTCGCTCTGCCAGGACGTGCAGGCCGAGGCCCATGACTATCCCGAAAGCTTCTTTGCCGAGCGGATCTGGCGCCAGCGCCGGCCGCGCCCGGACCGTGGCGAACTGGCGGCGGCCGTGGCAGCGCTCAAGGGAGCCAGGAAGCCGCTGATCATCGCCGGCGGCGGCGTGCTCTACTCTCAGGCTTCGGACGAACTGGCCAAATTCGCCCAAGCCGCCGGCATCCCCGTCTGCGAAACGCAAGGCGGCAAGTCCTCGCTGCAGGACGATCACCAGCTCAACATGGCGGCGGTGGGTGTTACCGGCACTTCGGCCGCCAACCGGCTGGCGGAAGAGGCCGATGTCGTGCTCGCCATCGGCACGCGGCTGCAGGATTTCACCACCGGCTCGTGGGCGCTGTTCAAGAATTCCGGCAAGACCATCATCGGGCTCAACGTGCAGCCCTTCGATGCCGGCAAGCACCGGGCGCTGCCGCTGGTCGCGGATGCCTGGGAAGGGCTGGCCGAGTTGGGAACCGCGCTGCAAGGCTGGAAGGCGCCTGCCGCCTGGACCGACAATGCGGCCGCCGGCAAGAAGGCCTGGCAGGCCGCTGCGGCCAAGGTGACGGCCTCGACCAACGCTGCTTTCCCCTCGGATGCGCAGGTGATCGGCGCCGTGCAGCGCGCCATGGGCTCAGGCGTGACGCTGCTGCATGCGGCAGGCGGCCTTCCGGGCGAACTGCACAAGCTCTGGCAGGCCGGCGCGCCCGGCTCCTACCATGCCGAATATGGCTTCTCGACCATGGGTTACGAGATCGCCGGCGGGCTCGGCACCAAGATGGCCAAGCCCGACGAGGAGGTCGTCGTCATGATCGGCGACGGCTCCTACCTGATGCTCAACTCCGAGATCGCCACCTCGGTGATGCTCGGCCTGAAGCTGACCGTCGTGCTGCTCGACAACAGGGGTTTTGGCTGCATCAACCGGCTGCAGATGGCGACCGGCGGCGCCAACTTCAACAATCTCTTGCAGGACTCGCGCCACGAAATCCTGCCCGACATCGACTTTGCCGCGCATGCGGCAAGCATGGGCGCGATAGCCGAGAAAGTGCCGTCGATCGCCGAGCTGGAAAACGCGCTGCAAAAAGCCAAGAAGAACGATCGCACCACCGTGCTGGTCATCGACACCGATCCGCTGGTTTCGACCGATGCCGGCGGCCATTGGTGGGATGTGGCGGTGCCCGAGGTCTCGGCGCGGCCTCAAGTGAACGCCGCGCGCAAGGCCTATGACGAGAAGCGGCGGATGCAGAACGTCGGCGATTGATATCGACCGCCCAAGCTCCTCCCTTCTCCCCGTCACTATACGGGGAGAAGGTGCCGGCAGGCGGATGAGGGGCGGCGCCAACAGACAAGAAATGAAACTGTTTTTGGGACCGGAGTGACGACTTGAAAGCCAAATTGGGCATGTCCCCCATCGCATGGTGGAACGACGATCTTGCCGAACTGAGCGATGACGTGTCGCTGGAGGAATGTTTGCGCCAGTCGCGCTCGGCCGGCTTCACAGGCATGGAGATGGGCCGGCGCTTTCCCAACGACCCCGCCATCATGCTGCCGATCCTGAAGGCCGCCGACGTGACGCTGTGCGGCGGCTGGTTTTCGGGCACGCTGGTCGACGAGGAGATGGCTGCCAACAAGGACCGCATCCAGCCGATGATCGACCTGTTCAAGGCGGTCGACGCGCCCTGCATCGTCTATGGCGAGGTCGGCCGCTCGATCCAGGGCGACCGTACCAAGCCGCTCGCCACCAAGCCGAAGCTCACTGGCGACGAGATGAAGGCCTACGCGCGGCGCCTGACCGAATTCGGCGAATGGTGCGCCGGGCAAGGCATGCCGCTGTCCTATCACCATCACATGGCGGCTGTGGTCGAGACCGAGGCGGAGCTCGATGCCTTCATGCGCCATTCCGGCCAAGGCATCCCACTGCTGCTCGATGCCGGACACCTCGCCTTTGCCGGCGGCGACGTGCTGCGCGCCATCGACAACCACCACAAGCGCATCAGCCACGTCCATGTGAAGGATGTGCGCATGGGCGTGATCGAGAAGCTCGACCGCACCAGGCAATCTTTCCTCGATGCGGTGGCGCTCGGCGCCTTCACCGTGCCGGGCGACGGATCGCTCGATTTCGGCGCCATCGTGCAGCTCTTCGCCGACCATGGCTATGAAGGCTGGTTCGTGGTCGAGGCTGAACAGGACCCGAAGAAGAACCCGCCGTTGAAGATGGCGCAGGTTGGCCACAGGGAGCTGATGCGGGTGATGACATCAGCCGGCTACACGGTGGAGACGCAAGGTTTTCCGAATGCCTGAAGACTGGATTCGCCGTGAGGCGCGGTCTATCTGAGGACGGATTGCTGAATTCGGATGGCGCGATGAAAGATTATGAACACCCGTTCTTCCGTCCGCTTTGGCGGCGCATCGCCGTCGTGGCCGTCTGCCTGATCTGGTCGGTGATCGAGTTCGCGTCCGGCACGCCGTTCTGGGGCGTCATCGCGCTCGGTTTTGCCGGCTACGCCATCTGGCAGTTTTTCTATCTCTACAAGCCGGTGGACGAGAGCAAGGCCGCAAGCGAGACCGAACCGAAGGAGTAACCCGATGTCGAAACTGCTCGTCAAAGCCGACAAGGGCCATGGCCGCGTCGCCCATGTGACGCCGAAAAGCGCCGGCTGGACCTATGTCGGTTTCGACCTGCATCGGCTGAAGCCGGGCGAAAACGCGTCGGGAAAGACGGAAGACCGCGAAGTCTGCCTGGTGTTCGTGACCGGCAAGGGTACCGTGAAAGCCGGCGGCAAGGATCTCGGCCTGCTCGGCGAGCGCATGTCGCCCTTCGATGGCAAGCCGTGGTCGGTCTATGTGCCGCAGGGATCGGACTGGTCGGTGACGGCCGATACCGAGCTGGAACTTGGCGTCTGCTCGGCGCCCGGTCTTGGCGGCGGCCTGCCGGTCCGGGTGATCGGACCGGGCAATCTCGGCCAGGAGGTGCGCGGCAAGGGCACCAACACGCGCTACGTCACCAACATCCTGCCGGAAGGCCAGCCGGCCGACTCGTTGCTGGTCGTCGAGGTCATCACGCCCGGCGGTCACACGTCGAGCTACCCGCCGCACAAGCACGACCAGGACAACCTGCCTGCCGAGTCCTATCTCGAGGAAACCTACTACCATCGCCTCAACCCGCCCCAGGGCTTTGCCTTCCAGCGCGTCTACACCGATGCCGACAAAAGCGGACATCGCGCGCTGGACGAAGCCATGGCGATCGAGGATGGCGATGTGGTGCTGGTGCCCAAGGGCTATCACCCCTGTGCCGCCTGCCACGGCTATGACCTCTATTACCTCAACGTGATGGCCGGACCGAAGCGGACGTGGAAATTCCACAATGCTCCCGAGCACGAATGGTTGATGAAGGCCTGACCGTGTCGCCGTCCGGCCGAACTTATTGGTCCAGCTTGGAAAAATCGTCGGCTAAGGACCCGAAGTGTCGATTTGCCTTCTAAAACCCGTCAAAGCTTCGTCAATCCGTCATGGAAATCACCTATGGCAACAGTTCTGACGAGGACTTCCCATGCGCTATGCCATTTATTTCACCCCCCGGCAGGACGAGCCGCTGGCGCGCATCGCCGCGAATTGGCTGGGCCGCGATCCGTTCGGCGCCGCGACAAGGCCGGTTGAGGCCGTTGCCGATCTGTCGGCGGCGGAAGTGGCCTTCCACACCGCTTCGGCGCGCCGCTATGGCTTTCACGCGACGCTGAAGGCGCCCTTCCACCTGGCTGCGACGGAGACCGAACCCTCGCTCCGCGCGGCGCTGGATCATTTTGCCGAGGTTACGCCTGTCGTCACGATCCCGCGCCTGGTCGTCAGCCAGATCGACACCTTCTTCGCGCTGGTGCCGGATGGTCCGCTGCCGCCGCTCAACCGCTTCGCCGACGATGTGGTACGCGATTTCGATCGGTTTCGCGCGCCGCTGTCCGAGGCCGAGATCGAGCGGCGCAGCCCGGATTCGCTGAAGCCGGTCGAGTTTCGCAATCTCTGCCAATGGGGCTATCCCTATGTCTTCGAGACCTTCCGCTTCCACATGACCCTGTCGGGGCGGGCCGGCCCACGGGAAAGCCCTCGCCTGCGCGCCGCCATCGACAGCCTTTTCGCCGATGTGTTGCGCCAGCCCGTGCTCGTGGACGCGCTGACATTGTTTATCGAACCCGAGCCCGGTGCGCCGTTCATGGTGCTTTCCCAGCACGCGCTCGGACGCCGCCCGGCCCGAAAAATCGCCTGAACGAAACCCACTGCAAGACCAAGGACTACCCGCAATGACCGCCGAAACTGTTCTTTCCAACGCCCGCATCGTTCTTGCCGACGAGATCGTCGAAGGCTCACTGGTGCTGCGCGATGGCTTGATCGCGGGCATCGATGCCGGTTCGGCCCGGACCGGCGAGGACATGGGCGGCGACTTCATCATTCCAGGGCTGGTCGAACTCCACACCGACCATCTCGAGGGCCATTATGCGCCGCGGCCGAAAGTGCGCTGGAACCCGATCGCCGCGGTGCTCGCCCATGACGCGCAGGTGGCGACCGCCGGCATCACGACCGTGCTCGATGCCTTGCGCGTCGGCATGGACGAGGACGCCGACCTGACATTGGACGACATACGCAAGCTGGCCGATGCGATCGAGGACAGCGTCGCGCAGGATCGTTTGCGGGCCGATCACTTCCTGCACCTTCGCTGCGAGGTTTCAGCGCCGGATTGCCTCAACGCATTCGCCAATTTCGACGGTGACGAACGGGTCAAGCTGGCGTCGCTGATGGACCACGCACCGGGCCAGCGCCAGTTCGTCAATCTTGAAACCTATGCCTACTACTACCAGCGCAAGCTGAAACTCTCGGATCGCGATTTCCAGAAATTCTGCGAGAAGCGGATGGACGAATCGTCACGCAACTCCGGGCCGAACCGCGTCTTCATCGCCGCCGCCTGCCGGGAGCGCGGCATCGTGCTTGCCAGCCACGACGATGCGACGTCGGCTCATGTCGAGGAGGCCATCGAGCAGGGTGTGCGGGTCGCCGAGTTCCCGACCACCGAGGAAGCGGCGCGTGCGTCGAAGGCCGCCGGGCTCGGGGTGCTGATGGGGGCGCCCAATGTCATGCGCGGCGCCTCGCATTCGGGCAATGTCTCGGCACGCACCTTGGCCAGTGACGGCCTGCTCGACATCCTGTCGTCCGACTACATTCCCTTCAGCCTGATCCAGTCGGCCTTCTTCCTCGGCGACATGGTCGAAGGTATTTCGCTGCCGCGGGCCGTCGCCATGGTTTCGAAGAACCCGGCGCGGGCCGTCGGCCTCGACGACCGCGGCGTCATCGAGCAGGGCCGTCGCGCCGATCTGGTGCGCGTGCGCGTCGACGATCATGTTCCGGTCGTACGCACCGTCTGGCGGCAGGGATGCCGGGTGGCATGATGGTGTCGGCCTCGATCGAGCGCGAACTGTCCGCCGAAACCTTCCCGATCCGCCACGGCGTCTTCGTCGCTGTCGTGGGCCCCAGCGGCGCCGGCAAGGACACGGTCATAGGCTATGCCAAGGCGCTCTTTGCCGACGAGACGCAGCTGGAGTTCGTGCGCCGCGTCATCACCAGGCCGAGCGATACGGCGAGCGAGGACCACGATACGCTGGCCGACGCCGCCTTCGCGGAGGCCGAGGCTGACGGCGCCTTCGCCATCTCCTGGGAAGCGCATGGCCTGCGCTATGGCCTGCCTGCCGATGTCGACTGGTCTGTCACCAATGGACATGTCGCCGTGGCCAACGTGTCGCGCGCGATCATCCCCGCCTTGCGCGAGCGCTATGCCAATCTGGCCGTCGTCGAGATCACCGCTTCGCCCGAGGTGCTGGCGGAGCGGCTGGCGATGCGCGGCCGCGAGTCGCGCGGCGAGGTGCTGGCGCGGCTGGCGCGCAGCGCCAATATGAGCTTGTCCGGCCCTGGCGTCACGTCAATCGACAACAGCGGTCCGCGCGAAGTGGCCGGCGAACGTTTCGCGGAAGTGCTGCGCAAGGCCATGGCCTTTTCCGACATGTCGGGCCTGATCTGATCTGCCTTGTTTCACCCGCCTGCTTGCGCTGCCGCTGGAAACGCTCCGGGCTGCTGGCCGCGTGGGGTGATTCTGGATTACGATCCGCGAACTCGAAATGAGGTCGAGCCAGACAGGAAACTTCATGCAGACACTGACACCCGTCCTCTCGATAATCACGGCGGCATTTCTCGCCTCCCTGGTCGAGGTCGTCGAAGCTTTCACCATCGTACTTGCGGTGGGGGTGACACGCAGCTGGCGCCCGGCATTGACCGGCGCCGCGCTGGCGCTGGCTGTGCTGGCGGCCCTGGTGCTGGCCTTCGGTCCGCTGCTGGCGCTGGTCCCGATCACCACGCTGCAGTTCGTCGTCGGGGTGCTGCTCATCCTGTTCGGCATGCGCTGGCTGCGAAAAGCCATCCTGCGCAGCGTCGGCGTCATTGCCCTGCATGACGAGGAGGCGGCCTTCGCCAAGGAAACCGTGGCCCTGCACCAGCAGGCCGCCGATCGGCGCGCCGATTACCTCGCCGGGCTGGCCTCGTTCAAGGCGGTGCTGCTCGAGGGTGTCGAGGTGGTGTTCATCGTCATCGCCGTCGGCGCCGCGCATGGGCAGACATTTTACGCCAGCATGGGTGCGCTGGCGGCTTTCATCCTGGTGATGCTTGTCGGCTTGGCCGTCCACCGGCCGCTGGCGCGCGTGCCCGAGAATGCGCTCAAATTCGTGGTCGGGCTGATGCTGACCAGTTTTGGCATCTTCTGGACCGGCGAAGGCATCGGTGCCGATTGGCCTGGCGCCGATCTTGCCCTGCTCGCCATCTTCGCCATCGTCGCGCTGGCGTCCTTCGCCATGGTGCGCTGGCTGCGCGGTATCCGTCCAACAGCGGCCGGAGGACTCGCCTGATGAACGTCCTTCGTCTCGTTGCCAGGGAAGTCATCGGCATGTTCGTCGATGACGGCAATCTGGCCCTGCTGGCGCTGGTCCTGGTGGCCGCCGTTACCGCGGCGGTGAAGTTGCTCGCGCTGCCGCCGCTGCTTGGCGGCGCGCTGCTGCTGGTCGGCTGCCTTGCCATCCTGTTGCAAAGCGTTCGCCGCGCCGCACGACAGAGCGGCAGGTAATTTCAGCCAGGCATGGCGGATGACCAGAGGGTGCCGCGAAAGGCACGCCACCCCGTCACCCCTGCACCGGTAAGCTATTTCTGCCGGAAGGGACCTATTCCGCGGCGGCGCCGACAGCGCCCTTGCGGGCGGCATCGACCATCCGCCGTCGCGCCCGGAACACGCCCCATTGCTGGTCGACCAGCACGCCGATGAGGATGACGCCACCCATCACGGCGAAGTTGAGGGAGGAGGGAATGCCGAGCAGGTTGACGAGGTTCTGCAGTTCCTGCAGCAGCACCGTGCCGAGGATGACGCCGATCAGCGAGCCCTCGCCGCCGCGCAGCGAGAAGCCGCCGAGCACCGCGGCCGCAATGGCGTAGAGCTCGTAGAACTGACCGTGGCTGGCCGGCGAGATCGAGCGCGTGTACATGGCGAAATAGATCGCCGACAGCGCGGTGAGCACGCCGCAGATGACGTAGGCCGCCATGACGACGCGGCCGGTGCGAATGCCGGAATATTTCGCCGCCTCCTCGTTCTTGCCGATGGCGTAGAGATAGCGCCCGAACACCGAGCGGTGCAGCACCACCCACATGACGACGGCGATGACGATCAGCGCGAAAAAGGAGTTCGGCACGCCCCAGGAGCGGCCGGCGGTCAGGAATTCGAGATCGGGAAAATTCTGCCCGAAGGCAAAACCGGCGGTGCCGTCGGCGGTGTAGAAGCGCGCGACGCCGCGATAGATCAAAAGCCCGCACAAGGTCACGACGAAGGGCTGCAGCTTGAGCCGCGTGATCAGCCAGCCATGCGCCAGGCCGATGATGGCGCCGAGCACCAGGATGAGCACGAAGGCAATCGGCCATCCCATGCCGCGCACGGCGATGAAGTCGATGAACAGCGTGCCCAGCAACGCGACAACGGAGCCGACGGACAGTTCGATGCCGCCGGTGATGATGACGAAGGCCTGGCCGATGGAGAGGATGCCGAACAGGCCGATCAGGTTCGAGGTGTTGGCGAGGTTGATCGGCAAGAGGAAGCGCGGATTGATGATGGCGACGATTGCCCCGACCACCAGGATCAGAATCAGCAGGCCGAGATCTTTCTTTGTCATCGTCGTCTCCGCTTACGGCCTGTTCACCGGTTTGCCCACCGCGAGCAAAAGCACGTTTTCCTGGCTGAACTGATCCTTGTCGAGAATGCCCGAGATCTGGCCCTCATGCATGACGGCGATGCGATCGGAGACGCCGATCACCTCTTCCATGTCGGAAGAGATCATCAGCACGGCGACGCCAGCGTCGGCCAGCGCCCGCATCAGCCCGTAAATCTCGGCCTTGGCGCCGATATCGATGCCGCGCGTCGGCTCGTCGAGGATCATCACCTTCGGGTTCATGGCCAGCCATTTGCCGAGCACGACCTTCTGCTGGTTGCCGCCCGACAGCGTGCCGGTGCGCGTCTGCACCGAGGGCGCCTTGATGCCGAGGTTTTTCTTCTGCTTCTCGGCGGTGGCGGTCTCGGCACTTGCCGAGACCAGCGAGCGCCTGGCATGCGCCGGCAAATTGGGGAGTGAAATATTCTGCGCGATCGACAGGTCGAGCAGGATGCCGGTCAGCTTGCGGTCTTCCGGCACGAGGAAGATGCCTTGCGCGACGGCGTCCGCCGCGCTGGCCAGCGTTAAGGGCTTGCCGTTGAGCTCCAGCGTGCCGCCAAGGCTGGCTTCGATGCCGAAGAACACCCGCGCCAGTTCGGTTCGGCCGGAGCCGACAAGGCCGGCAAGGCCGAGAATTTCGCCGCGCCTGACCTCGAGATCGACCGGCCGGCTGGGGTAGGTGGGGGTGCGGACGGCCTTGGCTGCAAGCGCCACGGCGCCGGGCGCACGCGCCGCCTCGGAGGCTTTCTCGCGCTCCTTCAGCATGCGGCCGATCATCAGCTTGACCATCTGGTCGTGATTGATGTCGCGCTTGCCGAGCGTCCCGGCCAGCATGCCGTCGCGCAGCACCACGACGCGGTCGGCGACGCGCTCGATCTCGTGCAGTCGGTGCGAGATGAAGATAACGCTGATGCCATCGGCCTTCAGCGCCTTGATGACGTCGAGCAGCTTGTCGGTCTCGGCCAGCGGCAGGCTCGATGTCGGCTCGTCGAGGATCACAAGCCTCGCCTTGATCGACAGCGCCTTGGCGATCTCGACCATCTGCTGCTGCGCCAGCGACAGATCCGCGACCTGCGTATCGGCGGAGAAATTGGCGCCGACGCGCTTCAGCAGCGGCGCCACCATTTCGCGCAGCTTCGCGCGGTCGACCAGTCTCAGCGGGCCGGCGCGCAACGGCTCGCGGCCGAAGAAGATGTTGGCGGCAACGTCGAGGTTTTCGAAGAGGTTGAGTTCCTGGTGGACGAAGGCGATGCCCGACCCCAGGCTCCCCTCCACGCTCAGGCCTTTGTGGGCGGCGCCGTCGACCGTGATGGCGCCGCTGTCAGGCGTGGTGACGCCGCCGAGGATCTTCATCAGCGTCGATTTGCCGGCGCCATTCTCGCCGACCAGGCCGATGACCTCGCCCGGCCTGACCTCCATGGAAAACCCGTCGAGCGCCACGACCCCCGGATAGGTCTTGCGCACGTTCTCAAGGCTGAGGAACGGAGTGGTCGCAGCTATGGATGTGTCGGAATAATTCATCATGCCTGACAGCAGCCGGTGGGCCGAAATGCCCGTTCTGCAGACTGACGACCCCGGCAGGGTTCGTCAATGCGAACAGCCGGCTCAAGCGAAGTTGAGCCGGCTGAACTGCTTCTGGTCTTAGTTTCCAGCCATCGCCTTGAGATTGGCGGCGTAAGCGTCGACGTCATCCTTGCCGATGATCTTGGTCGGGATGATGATCAAATTGCCGGCCGGAATGCCCGATTTGTCACCCTTGAGATACGCGGCCATCAGCTTCATGCCCTGATAGGCCCATTCGAAGGGCTGCTGCACCACGGTGGCGGCGATCGTGCCTTCCTTGACGCCGCCCAGCGTGATCGGATCGTCATCGAAGCCGACGACGGTGATCGAGCCAAGCTTGCCGGCATCGCGCAGCGCTTCATAGATGCGGGGCGTGTTGTAGGAGTAGAAGCCGACCATGCAGGTGACGTCGGGGCTGGCGACCAGCGCGTCCTCGACATTCTTCTTGGCGCGCGCCTGGTCGATGTCGTCGCCGCGCACGTCGACCAGTTCGATCTTGGTGCCGGCGAGGCCGTCCTTCATGCCCTGGATGCGCTCCTTGGCATTGTCGGCGCCAAGCAGGCCGACGAAGCCCAGGCACTTGCCGCCGTTCGGCATCGCCTTCTTGGCGATTTCGGCCGCCTGCTTGCCGGCGTCGACATTGGAAGAGCCGATATAGGCGACACGCTTGGTCTGCGGGGCATCGCTATCGGTGGTGAACAGCGCCGTTTGCGAAGCGATCTTGTTCAGGCCATCGGTCGAGGTCTTGGGATCGACGGCCGAGACCATGATGCCCTTGACGCCGGCGGTCACCAGATCGTCCATCAGCCGCTGCTGGATGGCGACAGAGGATTGTTCGGGATACTTGAGTTCGAGCGTGTAGTCGGGCAGTTCGCCCTGCGCCTTCTTGACGCCGGCTTCGGCCGCTTTCCAGAAATCGGAAGCGCCGTTGACGACGAAGGCCAGCGTCGGCTTGTCGTCGGCGCGCGCGATTGCCGTCGCCGTCAGGCCGACAGCCAGGGCCGCGGCGGCCACGGATGCATTGCGTATCAAGGATTTCATGTTCAACCTCCCGTTTTGGTCAGTCGTAGGACTGACCGGACTTGCACAGTAAATTGTCTTGCACACTAAATTGTCTTGCTCACCTGAATTGCCGTCCGCGGCGTGGACGCCCTCCTCCTCAAAGGGGTTCCCCGGCACTGAAAAGAATGACGTCGTTTCCAGCCACGGCCACGGACTTTAGACACTCATTCCCCGTTCGTAAATAGTCCGATTTGTCTGACATATCACATATCTGAGACATGGTTCGCGGAAGTTATATCCGCTCTCCGTCGGGCCGTTCACGGACACCCCCGTCACCAACCGGACCAATGTGGCCGGAGGCGAGGATTGACGGTATAGCGCATCCTTGTATTAGTAAATACTATTAGCAAACGACCGGTGCGGTGGCGCTTGGGTGTCATGCCGAATCGATCTGCCGACGCTGCGATGGCCGATCGTACGCAGCCAAAGCCTTTACGACCTCTGGTTTTGCGAGGGCTCGAGCCTTTGGGACGGGGATGAGCTTCAAGGATGGTAATAATTATCAGTAAGATCGATGCCGGTATGAATCGGAAGCGTCGCCTCATCTTGTCGGCCCGGCGAGCTGAAGCTAGACAGGCTGGGGATTTGGGGGGGATATGAGCGAGACGACGGACCGGGCCATCAGGAAGCTCCGCAAGGCGGCGGCAAAGCCCAAGGGCCGCGTCACCATGACCGATATTGCGAGGGCCGCCGGCTGCTCGCAGGCGACGGTTTCCTTCGTGCTCAACAATTCGCCTGGCATTCGCCTGTCGCGGCAGACGCGGGAGCGGGTGATCGAGGCGGCGCGCGCGCTCGGCTACAGCGCCCCCGCCTTCTCCGCGCTGAAGCCCGTTGCGGCTTTCGAGGGGGCTTTTGATGGCTCGGCCTTCGAGGGAATCGACGGCGTGATCGGCTTCGCCGTCGACCAGCTCGCCACCAGCCCGGAAGCCGTGGTCGCCATCGAAGGCGCGCGCCAGGCCTCGTGGAACGCCGGCAACGTGCTTCTGGTGGCACAGACCATGGGCGACGCCGTAATGGAGCCGCGCGCCATCTCGGCGCTGACCAGGCGCGGCATTTCGGCACTGATCTACATGACCATCTTCACCCGCGAAATCACGGCGCCCGATTTCCTCTACGGCCTCGAGATCCCAGTCATCCTGCTCAACTGCTATACCGCGGACTATGCCTTCCCCGCCGTGGTGCCCTCCGAGATCGCCGGAGCCCAGAGCTCGACCCGACACCTGATCAGCCATGGCCACCGTCGCATCGCCACCATCACGGGCGAACCCTGGATGCAGGCAGCACAGGACCGGCTGAAAGGCTACCGCCGCGCGCTCGCCACCGCCGACATCCCCTTCGACCCGGAACTGGTGGTCGAGGGCGACTGGTCGGCCAGCGCCGGCTACGCCGCGACCGTGACGCTACTGACGCTAAAGGATCGCCCGACCGCGATCTTTTGCCAGAACGACCGCACCGCGATCGGCTGCTACGAAGCCCTTAAGGAAGCCGGACTGCACATTCCCGCCGACATCTCGGTCGTCGGCTATGACGACGAGGAAATCGCCCGGCATTTGTTCCCGCCGCTGACGACGTCGATCCTTCCGCACATGGCCATGGGCCAATGGGCGATCGAGCAGCTGGAAGCGTCTGCGATAGTGGGGCGGGGGCGATATCCAATCACCAAGCTGGAATGCCCGCTGGTGGAGCGCGAGAGCGTGGCGACATTCAAGGGCGTCGCATAAAACACCGGCCCTTCCCCTGTCCTGGGATGCTGGCATCAACCGTACTCCCCCCTATCTTGGCTTCATCCTGATAGAGGTCTAGCCTGGACCCACAGCCAGGGAGGCGCATATGACGTCGAGTTTCACCGTTCATGACGCATCCGGCTATGAGCAGCTCATGGGCCGCTGGAGCCGAAAGCTCGCGCCCAGCTTCATCGGCTTCGCCGGGCTCGCCCCCGGCGAAAAGATCCTCGATGTCGGCTGCGGCACCGGCAGTCTGACGTTCGAACTGGCGAAATCCGCCGAACTCGCGGCGATCGCGGCGATCGACTTTTCGCCTGTCTTCGTCGAGGCGGCAAAGCGGCGCAACACCGATCCGCGCATCGAGATCCAGCAGGCGGACGCCACCGCCTTGCCATTCGCCGACAATGCGTTTGACCGCGCGCTGGCGCTGCTGGTGCTTCACTTCGTGCCGGAAGCCGGCAAGGCGGTTGCCGAAATGCGCCGGGTGACGCGGCCGGGCGGGGTGGTCGCGGCCGTGGTGTGGGACCATCTCGGCGGCATGGCGGGCATGCGCATGATGATCGACACGGTCGCCGCGCTCAGCGAGAGCGGTCGCCAGCTGCGCGGCCGCTATTGCTTCCAGCCGATGATGCAGCCCGGCGAAATGAAGCGGACCTTCATCGAGCAGGGGCTGGCCGATGTTACCGAAACCGAGCTGATGATCCGTATGGATTACCAGGACTTCGCCGATTATTGGGCGCCGATTTCAGCCGGCGAGGGCCCGCTCGGCAAATACATGACCACGCTCGAAGCAGCCGAGCGCGAACGCACCGAGGCTGCCGTCCGCGATGCCTATCAGGCCGGGCGACCGGACGGCCCGAGGTCGTTCGCCAATGTCGCCTGGGCGTGCAGAGGCGTGGCGCCCTGACCGCCCAGAGGGCGAAGCGCCTTTGAACCGCGATCAGGCCTGCCGAGCAACCAGATCGGCATAGCGCTGCAGGTAAAGCGGCCAGCCCTGATCGCCGGCGACGCTGTCGCGCACACCTTCCCAGCCCTGGCCATGGCGCTCCAGGTTGCGGTGCTCGATCTCGACGCGGGTACGCTCAGCCGTTTCGGCGGTGAACCGCACTTCCCACTCGCTGGTCTTGGCCGGGTCGGTCTCGATGCGCCATTGCGGGCTGATGTCCCAGCTCAAGAGCACGCGGTTCGGCGGCTCATAGGCCAGCACGCGCGCCCAGCGGCACTCGCTGCCATCGACGCCGCGGTCATAGACGTGACCGCCGACGCGAGGCTCGAACACCGTCTCGGCGATCTGGGCTGCGAGCAGATTGTGCTCTGGCGGTTTGAAACTGCCGAAATCCTCGGTGAAGACCTTGAAGGCGCGCTCGATCGGCGCCTCGACGACGACGGATTGTTTCACGGAGGCGATGGGAATCCGGGTGTTCATGGTCACTCCTCTGGTGGGGTCTCGACGGCCAGCTTGTAGGTCGCGAGCGTCTTGCTCCAGAACCGGTCGAGCCAGGCGCGCATCTGGCCAAGCCCGTGCGGATCGATATGGTAGACGTTGCTGGCGCCCTTCGGCTCCGCGCGCACCAGCCGCGAATCGCGAAGCACCTTCAGATGCTGCGACACCGCGGACTGCGATACACTGACCTGCCGCGTGACCTCCGCCACCGAGCGCGGCCGCTCCGCTATCAGCTCAAAAATCTGCCTTCGGGTCGGATCGCCCAGGGCGGCAAGCTGTGCGCTATCAACAGTCATGACTTATGATTAGTGTAGACTGATGATTTAGTCAAGCGACGGTGGCTGGCGGCCCGGTGCGGCGGCGAGAAATTTCACCCGAGATAGGGATCGCAGTTCATTCCGGTGGAAGGAGTTGCGCCGAAGGTCGAAACCACGCGGGCATAAAACCGGCCGCGCCGTCTATCCCTTGCGTTCTTCAAGGCTGTTGCCGCCGTCGACCACCAGCAAGGCGCCGTTGATATAGCTGGCGCTCTCGGAGGCCAGGAACACGACCGCCGCAGCGACCTCACCGGGCCGGCCGGCGCGGCCCGGCGGCGCATGCAGGGCCGCTATCCGTTCCGCCTCGCTCGACGCGCCGGTCTCGATCCAGCCGGGCGCCACTGCATTGGCGGTGACCCCGTGGCGCGCCACTTCCAGCGCCAATGTCCGGGTCAGGCCGACCATGCCGGCCTTCGCCGCGGAATAGGCGGCGGTGCCCTGGTAGGAGACCAGCGGCCCGGTCACCGACGCGACGTTGACGATGCGCCCATACCCCGTTTCGACCATCGCCGGCAGAAACGCCCTGGTGACGAGAAACGCCGTCTTCAGGCTGGTCTCGATGCCCCGGTCCCACTCGGCCTCGCTCATCGTTAGGAACGCCTTGTCGACGGACGGCGAGGCCAGCGAGCCCATGCCGGCATTGTTGACCAGGATATCGATAGCGCCGACCTCGGCCCGCAGCCGCCCCACCTGCGCGGCGATGGTGAGATCGGCGACCGCGGCCGTGGCATCGACACCCTCGCCGCGAAGCTCGCCAGCGCGCTCCAGCACCCGCGCGCTGGCGCCGGTCAGGAAAACCGCATGCCCGGCTTGGCCAAACTGGCGCGCAATGGCAAAGCCGATGCCGTCAGCCGCGCCGGCGCCGGTGATCAGGACACGCCTGGTGATGGTTGTGGCGGTTGTGGCCAAGTCTGGCTCCTAGGGAAGGGCGCTGACGCGGTGGGGGCTATGAGGCGTCAATAGGCCCAAACATCCTCGGTTGTTCAGCTTTGATTTTGGCCCTCTCTATCGACCTGGTTCGGCTTTCGCAACGCCTTCAGCAGAGGTCCGCGACGACGGCATTGCCGCGGCCGCGGTGAGAGCCTGCTTGGCAGGCAGCTCCAATTCCGACACAGCTCCGCCCCCCTTGGCGCGTTCTGGCGTTTAGCATTAGCTATTCCTGCTCAGATGCATTCAGGGACAAGGAACACATTCCTTGCCAGTCAAGTGAATTAGCTGAAACTAATCTCCGTCCCTTGCGTTCTTGCCGTCTCGTCTAGTGGCAGGGTGGTGCTTGGCAGGATTCAGAAAATTCCAGTGTCGGCGGTGTCTCGGCGCCGGGAAGGTATTCGACTGCGGAAAATGGTTGGCCTCGAACGGCACTTGTTGCCCGCATGGGGCTCACCGACCGGGCTGCAAAGGTTCTACTATCAGATGCCCGGTATGTCGCGGCAGCGGTCTGCAGGGCCCGGAACTTACACCTCCAACAGATCGGTAGGGACTGCGGCGAGAGAAGGGCGGCAGCCATGTTTCATGGTTCACCATTAACATAGGTGATTTCACCCAAGCAGCCTTCGGTCTTTCCTTGAAAGAGGGCAGAGCGGGCGCGCATCGGGGAGCGCAAAAATGATAGCATTCGGTGGCCGAGCCGGAGGAAGTTTTGAAGCCGCGATGATCGTAGTCATGGTCTTGGCTGCAATAGGAATAATCCTAGTCATAACCACTGAGATTTTCTGAGGCGGTCAAGGTTCGCGGCGTCCGAAAACGCTTTTGTTTATCGGCTTTGAAGGCGAAAGGCGCTGCCGGCGTAACGCCCTTGTTGGCGCAATGAGCACCATGGCCGGCTTGCCGGCCTCTCGCTGCGCGCCGATGATGGCCAAAAGCCCGCCACCTTCGCGGCAGCGGGGCCAGTCCAAACAGATATGAAAACAGTGCACGGCCGAAACGCCGCGCTTGAACTCTACGGGCCGGAGCTACTCTCAAGACCGAGGCGCTCGCCCACCAACCCCTGGGGGGATATCCCGCCCGTCGGCTGCCGGAACCAAAACCGAGATGGGAGATTTCCGGAGACAAAACCCGGAGCAACCATCATGCTGATCGGAGACTTCGACACGGAAACTGTGAAGCGCAGTGCGTTGTACAGAGACGCCAAGCTCGCAATGCTCACCCACCAGGTGCTGTATCGCATGGAGCTTACAGGAACCGCGGCTGGCGGAGTCGAGCACGCGCTGGCAGAGTTTGCTCAAGCCAACCAGGCCGCCTTCGATGCTTCAAGCAGCTCGCTCGCAGCTTTCCTTCATTTGGAACCCAATCAGACCTTGGGAATGTGAACAGCACCTGGCTTGTCGGCGGGCGGTATAGCAGCTTCCGGCTTTCCAGATGCTCCTCAAGCAACCGCTTGCGGAAAGTTGCCTTGGGGCAAGCGAGCCTCGTCTGCCATCACCACTGAGAGCCAGAAGGCGGTTCCAATACAGAGCAGAAGTACACGCAGCGAAGGGAAGTCGGCTGCGTTTGCCCCAACTTGGCTTCGTCAGGCTGTTCCCCCCGGGAAAGATGAGAGCCCGCCACCTTCGGCAGCGGGCTCCTGCGATAGCGGTGCTGTCAGCCGGACGTGGTTGGCCGAATGAGAGCGAAAGGTCCCGGACCTGCCGTGACCTTGGACAGCCGCTGGCGTTTGATGAGAACGGGTTGTTCGTATGTCTTCTTCATCCCTGCTCCTTTGGTGCGGACCTGACTTGCCAATCGCTGTGGGCCCGCCTCACTGGCGGCGAAGCGGGCCCGGCCAAGTCTTGCGAGACCTGACCGGCAGCGAGGGAAGCTGCCGGCATTCGAACCAGCCGAGGAACAGCAGGTTCCCGAATGTCGCATAAAAAGGCCGCCCGCCGGAGCCAGCGCACAGGTCGTGGAAAGGAGGCGATCGGAGTAAGTGGCCGACATGCAGGCTCGAACCACTCCAAAATCCCTTCGGGCCAAAAGTGTTACCCATGTCTCCGGTATGAACCGTAACCCATGTGTCCGGAATGGACCTGCGGAATTTGGCGCACCCGACAGGATTCGAACCTGTGACCTCTGCCTTCGGAGGGCAGCGCTCTATCCAGCTGAGCTACGGGTGCTTTCAGGACGAAGAGCCCGGAAAACGCACCAGCCGGCGAACCGGCAAGTCACGGCTTCTTAGCGGAAGCGGGCGCGGGCTTCAACGGGCAATTGGCGGCGTTGCGAACTTGGCTTGGGTAGCAGAGCGTTCGCCCAATGCGCGGGCACCACCCCTCACTGCTCTACCGGGCTCTTCACCGGCCGCCGCCCCCGCACCGCCCGCTTTGCCTTCTTCGCGCTCGCCAGTTCGTGCATTGCATCCAGCTGCATCTGCTGCATCTCGGCCAGTCGCGTCCATTGCCGCGAGATGAGGTAATCGAGCTTTTCGTGCAGGTGGCGGACTTCCAACTCGGCCTTGAGGTTCACCCGGTAGTCGTTGAAGGAGCGCAGCCGGTCCTTGGCCTCCGTCCGTCTCTGGCTCATCATGATGATCGGCGCCTGGACCGCGGCGATGCAGGAGAGCAGCAGGTTGAGCAGGATGAAGGGGTAGGGATCGAAGGCGCCCGCCATGCCCGCGATCAGGTTGATGCCGATCCACACCAGGAGCACACTGGCGAACGAGATCAGGAACCACCAGCTGCCGCCGAAGGCGGCCATGTTGTCGGAAACCCGGTCGGCGAAGGAGCGGTGCTCCTCGAATTCTTCTTCGCTGTTTTCCGAAATCGTGTCCTGCCGGGCGATCGATTCCACCACCTGGCGGTCGAGCTCGGAGAATTCGCCGTGCTCCTGCTGTAAGAGCTCCTCCATGTAGCGCATGCGGTAGCGGCCGAGCTCCTCGCGGCTGATGCGCGCGCCCTTGGGCAGGTCGGGGTGGTCCGAATGAATGCGATCGGCGAGGCTCGGGCGCAGCGTGTCGATGCGCACAAGGTCGCGCTTGCGGAATTTGCGGCCCGAGATCGCCGACGGCTTCTTCTTCGGCTTCAGCCGCGATGCGCCCGGGCCTGATGGCTCGGAATCCGGCACTTCGGGCGTGTCGAAATGCTCGTCGGAAACCTCGTGCAAATCCTCTTGCGTGGTCGGCGCCTCGAAATACTCGCCGCCGCTGTCGTTCTCATTGTCGGCCGACTTCTGCTCGGATGCCTTGGGTACGGTGCTCATGATGGGCTCCTGCGCTGTAAGTTAGGATACGCTGAGGCGACGGCGCTTATCCACTGTCGGATTCGCAAGCCTATGCCACGTCTTCCGCACGATTGCGTGACAGTCGCAAGATGGTAGCCGGCTGCGAAGTTTCGCGGGCACCAAGGCACGACTTGGGACGGCGGCCGGCCCTTCGCAGGCTCCCTGCCCCTTGGGCGTTCAGACCCTTCAAAAGGTCCACTGGACCTTTTGATCCGCTCAAGGGCGGACCGTGTGTGCACCGTTCGTCGTTCCAAAAGCCAGGCAATTGGCTTTTTGTCCGCTGCGCGGATCACGCCTCACCTCACTGCTGTTCGGCGAACATCAGCCTGGTCTTGGTGTCGGCCATGGTGGGCGACAGGCTGCGCTGGATCAGCGCTTCGACATGGTCGTTGCGCTGGCGGGCGCTGTCGGCGCCCATCACCACCACGATCAGCTGGCGGCCGTCGGCGTCGTAGGAGGTGACGATGTTGAAGCCGGAAGCCCTGATATAGCCTGTCTTGATGCCGTTCACGCCGCGCACGCGGCCGAGCATGTCGTTATGGCCGCGCACCAGCCGGCCGCGAAACATGAAGTCGCTTTCGGAGAAATAATGGAAGTGCTGCGGGAAGCGCCGCTGCAACGACATGCCGAGCACCGCCATGTCGTGGGCGGTCGTCATCTGGCCGTCATCGGGCAGGCCCGATGCGTTGCGGAAGGTGGTGCTGCTCATGCCGAGCTGGCGCGCCTTGGATGTCATCATGGCGGCGAACTGGTCTTCCGAGCCGCCGAGATATTCGCCCACCGCCACGGCCACGTCATTGGCCGATTTGACGACGATGGCGCGGACGGCGGAATCGACGTCGATCGTCTCCCCGCGCCGGAAACGCATCTTGGTCGGCGGCTGCGAGGCGGCGTGGTCCGAAACCGGGATCTGCGTTTCCTTGGTGACGCGGCCGGTCTCCATCGCCTCGAACAGCAGATAGAGCGTCATCATCTTGGTCAGCGAGGCCGGATAACGCTGCGCCGTCGAATTGACCTCGAACAGCTGCTTGCCACTCTTTCCATCGACGACGATGGCCGCGTATTTTTGCGGTGGCGCCGGCACGGCCAGAACGCTGTCGGGCGGGGCCGTGGTCGAGCAGCCGGCCATCAGGGCCGCCAGGGCCAGGACAGCGAGGATTTTCTGGAAGAGCGGAAAGAGACGCGGCAAGGACAAGGGCTGGACTGTTCTGGCGATGCTGTTGCTGAGATAAGGCGAAGCTAACGTAACCCGGCGGGTGCGTCCATTTGGTTAATGCCGGTTAGCCCAGGGAATGTCGAGTGCCGGCGGCCTGTTTCCCCACCCGCCAAGGCGCGGGAGAGGAACCAAGCCTTGCCACCGCCCCGAAATCGCCCGTTTCCTGTCTTTCCTTGCCAAAGCTGCGCCTGCCGTGGGAAGGAGCGTGGCATCCGGCTAGGGGGGCTCGCAAAATGGCTGACATTGGGGCTGGCGCCGCGCCGTCATTGATCAGGGCGTCGCTCAGCCGCACCGGCAAATGGGCCGGCAGCATCGCCTTCATCGGCGGCGCCGTTTCCGACATCCTCAACCCGCTGGCGCCGTTCGCCGCCTATATCGCGCTGGCCGCCTCGATCGCGGCCGTCATCATCGCCATTGCCATCGTGCTCAGGCTCGTGCTGGCGGCCAGGGCACTGCCGGCGCTGGTGTTCGCCACCAGTGCGGCCGCGGTTGCCGGCGGCGTCTACGCCGTGCAGAAGGAGACCAATTCGCAGAACGGCATCATCGCCAGCCTGGTGCCGGCGATCGCGCAACTGCAGCAGTCGACGGGCATCGTCGCCGAAAAGGTGGCTAGGATCGAGCAAACGGTCACGCAAACCCAGAAGACCGTCGAAGAGGTCAAGAAATCGACCGACACGGTTGCCCAGAGAACCGATCAGATCGCCTCCGCCCAGCAGCAGCAAGCTGCCCAAGGCGCCGAGACGCAAAGGACCGTCGAAGCGGTCAAGCAAACGACCGAGACACTCGTAGGCGGCCAGCAGCAGCAAGTGGCCCAGGCCGAAAAGCTTCAGGCGACGACAGAGCAGATCGCCGCCTCGATCGACACGATCGCCAAGGCGTTTGCCACCTTGGCCGCGCAAGGCGGCGCCATCGCCGAGCCGAAGCGGCCGGACGAATTCTACCACAATGCCCGCGTCTACGAGCTCTCGGGCGACATGCTCAACGCGCGGCGCTCCTATCTCGCCTTTGCCGGCTTCGATGTCGACGCCATCGATCCCTATACGCGCTTTGCCACGCTTCTGCGGGTCCAGGACGGCAAGGCCGGCGCTCGCGAGGTGTTCGGCCAACTCGCGGAGAAAGCCAAGGCGCCATCGATTAAGCTCGTCCACCTGCTGCAGTTCGACGATACCCAGCGGCTCGACAAGCTCAACGCCTTCATTGCGACCAATCCGGACTATGCACCGGCCTATTTCATGTTGGCGCAGGAGTTCTCGGAGGATCGGCTCGGCAGCCAGACGCTGGCCGACAAGCGCAGCGAAGCCCAGGCGCTGACCAAATTCGTCTCTTACGAGAAGGATGGCGGGCTGCTCGGATATTTCGTCGACCAGACCCAGCTTGCCGACTGGCTGGACCGCGGCCGCGGCCGGCTGGCGGCCCTTGGCGACGTGCTCGACCCCGCCCGCTTCGCGCCGTCGCTGACGCCGATGCGTTCCAACCAGGGCTGGTCGATGACCATTTCGCTGCCCGAGCCGGCGACCGCGATATCTTGGCGTCTTGGCGGCGCCGGCCCCTTCACCGACACCGGCCTGCTGGCGCTCAACGACCAGCGGACTGGCAAGCCGATGCCCAATCCGAGCTTCGAATTGCCCGACAGCACGGCGCAGACCACGATCGCGATCAAATATCTCGACATCAGGGGGCGCGAGACCGGCCCGTTCGACATAAGCTTCGACCCGGATGCCGCCCTGCAACAGGGCAACAAGCAGATCCTCGACCAGTTCTGGACGTCATGGATCGCCTTCGACGCCAGCGGCAACCATGGGTTGGTCTATTTCACCCAGATGCTGTCCTACCGCTGCGCCATCAAGGAGGTGCATTACAGCCTGAACGGTGCCACGCTCGACAAGATCCTTCCAATGCCGCCCTGCAATGCCAGGGATCCCTACGCCATCCCCGATGATTTCGAGCCCTATTTCAAGGTCACCGAAAGCGTGACCTCGATGTCGGTGCAGGTGACCTATACCGACGGAACGAAATCCCCGGTGCGCGACTACAAGCGGCAATAGGGCTCGCACTTTCCGACGAAGGCCAGCGCAAAACCAATGCAAAATACGCGCCCACGCGCTTGCGCGGTGCGCCGAACCGGTTCTTCTTGGCACCCGTCAGATTCGGGTGAGAGAGCCATGGATACAGTCACGATCAACGCCAAGGGCATTTCGGTTTCGCTGGACCTCACGGTTGGCCACATCGCCGACATGGTCGTCGAGAGCGGCGCGCGCCGGTTGAAGCCGCTACACCGTGCACCCTGGGTCGACGCGGGCGAGACGCTGCCTCCAGACCTGTCGCGGGGCACCGTCCGGCTCTCCGGCGACTTTCTCTGCGCGCCGTTTTCGCGCAGCGATGTCGAGGAGGCACCGCTGCATGGCTGGCCGGCCAACAGCGCCTGGGATGTGGTCGACAGTGGCGCGACGGATAGTGGCTGGCGCGCGGTCTTCCGGCTGCGCCACAAGGTGATGGGCGCCAGCGTCGACAAGATTTTCACGCTGCGCGACGACCATCCTTTCCTCTACCAGGAACATCTGTTTTCCGGCGGGTCCGGCGCGATCTCTGTCGCCCATCACCCGATGACGGCAATGAAAGGTGGCGGCAGGCTGGCTTTCTCGCCGAAGCGGTTTGCCGCCACGCCAGCCGATCCGCTGGAGCCGGACCCCGCGCGCGGCCGCTTCATGCTGGCCTACCCCGGTCGGTCGTCGGACCTCGAGCATTTCCCTGCTGCCGGCGGCGGCACGCTCGATCTGACGGATTACCGTATGGATCACCGGCGCGAGGATTTCCTCACCTTGGTCGAGACCGACCATGGCGGTCCAGGCTGGACCGCGCTGGCTCGCGAGGCCGAGGACGATCTGGTGCTGGTGCTGAAGAACCCGGCCGAACTGCCGGTTACCATGTTGTGGTTCAGCAATGGCGGGCGCGACTACGCGCCGTGGAGCGGCCGCCATCTCGGCGTGCTCGGCATCGAGGATGGGCGCACCGCGGTCGGCCACGCCGCCTCGCTTGGCGACAACTGGCTGAAGCGCGAGGGCGTGGCGACCGCATTCGCGCTTGGCGAGGATCGCGGCGTCTCGTTCCGCCATGTCATCGGTGCGTTGCCCCTGTCGGGTGGCGAGCCCCCGCGCGCGATCACCACCGCGGGTGGCAGCCTCCGGTTGGCTGGCGCGCCGGCATCGGAAGTCCCGTTCGATAGTGAATTTCTTCGTATCGGCCAGCCAGCGGCACGCTGAAGACGAAGCCGTAAGGGACTAATCGCGGTCGCCAGTGCTGACTCCACGACCGGTCGCTCTAAATCGTGCAAATCGCGGTTTGAAATTCAAGCGACCGCCGACAAGATGCGTCAAAATCTTCGGAAGGAGCCGAAAAATGTCCGAAATCGCCCACCTCGCCGCTACCATCTTCAAGCGCGCCGGCAAGGCAAATCGCTTCATCGTCGCCATTGCCGGGCCGCCGGGCGCCGGCAAATCGACACTGTCGGCAAGCCTGCATGACCTTTTGCCGGAAGGCGCGGTGGAGGTCGTGCCCATGGACGGCTTCCACTATGACGACATCGTGCTCGAGCGGCGCGGTCTGCGGGCGCGAAAGGGCGCGCCCGACACATTCGACTTTGGCGGCTTTGAGACGCTTTTGAAGCGCATCCGCGCCGGCGAGGCCGAGATCGCCATTCCGGTGTTCGACCGCGGCATGGAATTGTCGCGCGCCGCCGCGGCGATTGTCGGCGCTGAGACCAAGTTCATCCTGGTGGAAGGCAATTACCTGCTGCTCGACGAGGAGCCGTGGTCGCGGCTGGCGCCGCTGTTCGATTTCTCGATCTTCGTCGACGTGCCGCGCAAGGAGCTCGAACGCCGCCTGATGGAACGCTGGCACGAGCATGGAGATTCCGAGGCGGATGCGCGCGCCTGGATCGCCTCCAACGACATGCCCAACATCGAACGCGTGCTTGCGCGGCGCCGGGCGGCCGACCTGGTGTTTGGTTAAGCCGTTATCCAGATCAACCTGGGTTGATCTGGATTTAACCGTTCAATTTTCAGTATTTTTCGACGGGAACCTTAAGACTTACAACGCGTTATCCCGATCAGGCAATCATGCCAGAAGAGGGATTCCGTCCCATGGCAACAAACGCGAAGAAGCCCACCAGGGGTAAGTCGGCGCAACCGAAGGCGCCGCAGTCGACGGCTGGGGCCGGCCCGGCGATCGCCCAGCGCTCCAAGGATGCGAAGGCCTTCGGCAAGGCGGCCCCGAAAAAAGTCGTGCCGGGGTCGAAAGCGACCGCGCCGAAAGCGGCCGCCAAGCCCGTCCAAGCGAAGAAGCCGGCCATGGCCGGCGGATCGAAAGCTAGCGGCGGCTCAAAGGTTCGCTCCGCGGCCAATGTCGCCGCCGGCGCGGTCGTCGCCACGGCGCGGGGCGTGGCATCCCTTGCCGCCTCCGTGGTCGGCAGGGGCGGACCCAAGGCGAAAGCAAAGTAGGTTGCTCCTTCCCGAGGGCTGATGGGTTCAGCCTCGCGCCGGAATGGTCAGGCCTTTCTGCACCGCCGGCCGCGCCAGGCCGCGCTCCAGCCACGCTGCCAGATTGGCGAAATCGTCGAAGCCGACCAGATCGCGCGCTTCGTAGAAGCCGATCAGGTTGCGCACCCAGCCGAGCAGCGAGATGTCGGCGATGGTGTAGTCATTGTCCATGATCCACTTGCGGCCCTTCAGCCTGACGTCGAGAACGCCGAGCAGGCGCCGTGATTCGTCGCGGTAGCGCTCCAGCGGTCGCTTGTCGGCGATCTCCCGGCCGGCGAATTTGTGGAAGAAGCCGACCTGGCCGAACATCGGCCCAACAGCCGCCATCTGGAAAAAGACCCACTGGATGGTCTCGTAGCGCCGCGCCGCGTCGACAGGCATGAGCAGGCCGGTCTTTTCCGCCAGGTAGAGCAGGATCGCGCCGGATTCGAACAGGCCGATTGGCGCGCCGCCCGGTCCGTCGGGATCAATGATCGCCGGGATCTTGCCATTGGGATTGAGCGACAGGAATTCTGGGGTCCAGCTCTCGTTCTTGCCAATGTTGATCAGATGCGGCTCATAGGGCAGGCCGATTTCCTCCAGCGCGATCGATATCTTCACGCCGTTCGGCGTCGTTGCCGAATAGAGCTGGAGCTGGTCGGGATGCTTGGCCGGCCAACGGCTTGCGATCGGAAAGGCGGACAGGTCTGCCATCGGGAACTCCTGAGCGGGGGATTCGCACCAAGCGGCGCGATATTGGCGGGTCGGCCAAGAACTAGGGCCGCGGCGAGGCCGGATCAATATGGCGGTGACGCTTTCACCATGCACGGACAGTCACCCGATTCGGACCGCGCGAACGGTGGGGATAGCGCGGCCAGGTGGTAACCGCCCGGAGGTCAGATTGCCTTGAAGGCCAGCACCGCGTTGGTGCCGCCAAAGGCAAAGCCGTTGCTGATGGCGGCGCGCACCTTGCGCTCGCGCGCGACATTCGGCGTCACGTCGAGATCGCAGTCGGGATCGGCCTCGCGGTAATTCGCCGTCGGCGGCACGACGCCTTCGCGGATCGCCATGACGCAGGCGATCATCTCCAGCCCGCCCGAGGCGCCGAGGCAATGCGCGTGCATCGACTTGGTCGAGGAGACGGATAGCGCGCGCGCATGGTCGCCGAAGACGCGCTTGATCGCGAGGGTTTCGATCTGGTCGTTGGCCTTGGTGCCGGTGCCGTGTGCGTTTAGGTAGTCGATATCCTCGGGATTGAGCCCGGCATCCGCCAGGCAGAAGCGCATCGCCGCTTCCGGCCCCTCGACGGTCGGCGCGACGATATCGGAAGCATCGGCCGAAAGGCCGGCGCCGGCGATTTCAGCCAAAATGGTGGCGCCGCGTGCCATCGCATGGTCGTAGCTTTCCAGAACCGCCATGCCGGCGCCTTCGCCCAGCACCAGCCCCTGGCGGTCGGCCGAGAACGGCCTGCATGTGTCGGGCGAAAGCACACGCAGCGCCTCCCAGCCCTTCAGCACACCCCACACCAGCGGCGCATCGGTGCCGCCGGCCACCATCACGTCGGCGCGGCCGAGCCTGATCTGGTCGACCGCCGATGCGATGGCATGATTGGCCGACGAACAGGCCGAAGTGACGCCGAACACCGGTCCGCGCAAACCCAGATGCATGCTGACCTGACCGGCGGCGGCGCCCGGCATGACTCTTGGAACGGTGAAGATGCCGGCGCGATTCTTGCCCTCGATCAGGATGGCGCGATAATTCTCCTCGACGGTCTCGAAGCCGCAGACGCCAACACCGACAATGGTTCCCATCCGATAGGTGTTGTCCGCATGCGGGACCAATCCGGACTGCCGCATGGCTTCTTTCGCCGCGAGCACCGCCAGCAGGCTGAAGCGATCCATCGACACCAGTTGCTTGCGCTCGATGCCGTGATCCGGCAGTGCTTTGATCTCGCAGCCGGTCTTGACCTTCAGGTCGTGCAGGAAGGGATTGTCGATCGGGCCGATCGCCGACCGGCCGGCCCGCATCTCGGCCCAGATTGCCTGCGCATCGGTGCCCAATCCGCACAGTCCACCGATGCCGGTAATGACGACGCGCTTCAGCATTCGGTCAGGCTTTTTTCGCGATCAGAGCGCGAACGGCCTCGACCATGTCGCCGACGTTCTTCAGATTGCTCCAGGCATCGACCGTGTTCATCTCGATCTCGATGCCATATTGCTCTTCGAGGTCGAAGATGATCTCGGTCAGCTCCAGCGAATGGATCCCGAGCGCCGTCAATTCGGTTGTGGTGGTGATTTCCTCGCCGCCCGGCTCGGCATGGGCCTTGATCTTCTCGATGATGTCCGCTGCCAGCTGGTCAGCCATTCGGTTTCTTCCCCACTGTGTCGTTTCCCGACGCCAACTGAACGGCGCCTTCTTGTCCTCGATATCAGGCCGCGATCTTCGCCTTATCCCTCCGCCAAGCGTCGCCTGACCGTACCAAGGTGGCTCCCTCTATAGAAACGGAAACGTCATCAAGCAACAAGCTATATGTCGACAAAAGCGCCGCAGTGCTTAACCTGACGGCGTGGATACGATCGAAAATAGCAAGTTTTCAGGTCAGCTGGCCCAGCGCGCGGCTGGCAAGGCGCAGCTTGGTTGCGCCAGCATCGACGGCCGCACGCGGCTGCGGCGCCTCTATCAGGACGGCTCCGCCAAGATAAGGCTGCCATACGTTTCGGCCGGCCCGCTGGAGGCCGTCCTGATCAACACCGCCGGCGGACTGACCGGCGGCGACCGCCTCGGCTGGGAGGTCGATGTCGGCCCGCATGCCAGCGCTGGGATAACGACCCAGGCCTGCGAAAAAGTCTATCGCGCCGCATCGGACCATGCCGAAGTCCGGGTCAGACTGACCGTCGGAGAGAACGGCAGCATCGCCTGGTTGCCGCAGGAAACCATCGTCTTCGATCGCGCCGCCTTTGTCCGTACGTTGGACGTCGAGCTTGCCGCATGGGCCGAGGCGCTGGTGCTGGAAGCGACCGTCTTCGGCCGCCAGGCCATGGGCGAACGTCCCGCACAGGGTACTTTTCGCGACCGCTGGCGTATCCGCAGGGAAGGAACCCTCATCCACGCCGAGGATTTCCGCATCGGACCTGATATCGCCGACATCATGGCCCGTCCGGCGATATCAAATGGCGCGATCGCCGTGGCCACGCTGCTGCTGGTGTCGCCGCGAGCGGAAGCCTTGCTCGATCAGGCTAGGGAGATCATTGGCGATCGGGGTGGTGCCAGCGTCTGGACGGTGAAGACATCTGGCAAGCTTCTTGCGAGGCTTTACGCCGAGGACGGCTACCAGCTGCGCCAGCGGCTGGTCCCGCTCGTTGGATTGCTCAATGGAAAAGCGGGGCTGCCCAAATTATGGTCACTGTGACTGTATCCGCATCATTTCAGGATGACGCATGAACCTGACGCCAAGGGAAAAGGACAAGCTGCTGATCGCCATGGCGGCGATCGTGGCGCGCAAGCGGCTGGAGCGCGGCGTCAAGCTCAATCATCCGGAAGCGATCGCGCTGATCACCGATTTCGTCGTCGAGGGCGCCCGCGATGGCCGCCCGGTGGCCGATCTGATGGAGGCCGGCGCCCATGTCGTCAGCCGCGCCCAGGTGATGGAAGGCATCGCCGAGATGATCCACGACGTACAGGTGGAAGCGACGTTTCCCGACGGCACCAAGCTGGTGACCGTGCACGAACCGATCCGGTGAGGAGAGACAGGCATGCTTGAACTGCGCCCGAACTGTGAGTGCTGCGACAAGGATCTGCCGCCGGAAGCGACGGATGCGCGGATATGCACCTTCGAGTGCACCTTCTGCGCCGGCTGCGTCGAAAACGTGCTTGGTGGCGTCTGCCCGAACTGCGGCGGCAATTTTACGGCGCGGCCGATCCGCCCCGCCGCGATGCTGAAGAAATATCCGGCTTCGACCAAACGCGTGCTCAAGGCCGAGGGCTGCGGCCCCCGCAAGGCCGCGTGACACCGCAAAACGAAAGGCAAGTAAAATGATCCCTGTCAAACGCCTGTGCCTCTCGGCCATCCTGCTCGTGGCGGCGGCGATCCCTGCCTACGCCCATGTCGGCATCGGCACCACCTCCTCCGCAATGGCCGGCTTCACGCATCCGTTGTCGGGCCTCGACCATATGACGGTGATGCTCGCCGTCGGTCTGTGGGCGGCCCTCAAGGGCGGCAAGGCGATCTGGGTCTGGCCGGCGGCGTTCGTCGGCGTCATGTTGGGCGGCGCGGCTCTTGGCATGGCCCATGTGCCGCTGCCCTTCGTCGAGCCGGGTATACTGGCCTCCGTCGTGGCGCTCGGCCTGCTGGTGGCGCTGGCGGTCGATCTGCCCGTTTCGGCCGGTGTCGCCATCATCGGCCTGTTCGCGCTGTTTCACGGCCATGCCCATGGCACGGAAGTGCCCGAAAATGCCGGCGGCCTCGAATATATGGCCGGTTTTGCCGTAGCCACCGTGCTGCTCCATGCCATCGGCATCGCCGTCGGGCTTGGCCTCGGCATGAGGTCACGCGGCGTGGCCCGCATCACGGGCGCCGCCTGCGCGGCGATCGGCGTCGGCCTCGCCTTCGGAATCGTGTGAGGTCCCATGATCCCAGGCGAAATCATCCCCGTTCAAGGCGACATAGAGCTCAACAAGGGTCTGCCGACCATCATCCTGAAAGTGGCCAACAGTGGCGACCGACCGGTCCAGGTCGGCAGCCACTACCATTTCTACGAAACCAATGAGGCGCTGAAATTCGATCGTGAACGGGCGCGCGGCATGCGCCTCGACATAGCCGCCGGCACCGCCACGCGTTTCGAGCCGGGGCAGGAACGGGATGTCACGCTGGTGCCGCTTGGCGGCAAGCGTGAAATCCATGGCTTCCAGCAGAAGGTGATGGGCAAGCTGTGAGGGCTTTTTATGCGTGGCGCGCAGGGCCAGTGGGCGGCTTCAGGGCATGCATGAACGCAAGCTCCGCGCGCGGCTCAGCCCGATGGCTTGGCGGCCGCATAGATGACGATCTTTCCGGGATCATAGAACTCCACGGCGAGAACGTCCTGCGCAAGCACGCGCCGAGAATCGAGAGCATTGAAAAGCAGGGCGTTCGCCTCGATCTCCTTGCGCAACTCGCTGACATCGTCCAGATGCTGCCGAACCTTGTTCTCGATGGCTGGCGGCGGGCCGCCTTCGCTGCGCGCCGCGTCGGTGAGGAACACGATATCGACCTTGTCGAGTTTGGACGTCTTGCGCACCGTGCTGATGTTTTCGCGTGTGCGGTCGATCGCCGAACTGACTTTTCCGATTTCAGCTGTCGCCTTGGCCTCTTCCTGGTTGACTTGCGATCCGACGATGCGGTCGACGGTCTCCGGACTTTTCAGGCCCTGCGCGTTGAGCGCCGCCTGTGGTACACTCGCCGCCAGAAACGCTGCCGCGGCAATGACATGCAACCATCGCGCATGGCATCTGGCATCGGGCAGGGCGTCGAGGGTCATCGTTCGCTTTCGCAGTTTGCTTCAAGAGCTTTGGAACGAAACGCCCCCAGCCCTGTCACGGTTCCCTGTCGGGTTCGGTGGGCGGACCGGATACCGGTCCGCCGCGCCGGTTGGTCAGCTGGCTTTCTTGGTGATCAGGGTCAGCGCGCCGTTCGGCTCCATGCTGGCCGCGACCACCTGGGCCGACGTCATTCCCTTGGCCTGGAGGGCGGATTTCACCTTGGGGGTGGCATCGATCGAACTGCGCAATTTCTGCAGGCCGGCGTCGCCACGCTGCGCGATGACCTGGTTGACCTGCGTCTGGGTGTCCTTCGGCAACTCGCTGATGTCGATCACGTTGACGCTCTGGATCGCCGGCGCGGCCTGCTGACCCCCGGGCGCGGCTGGAGCCGGCGTAGAGGGAGCGGGTTGTTGCGCGGGCTGTTGCTGGGCGCTGGCGGCACCCGCCAGCATCAGGCTGGCGGCGGCTGCAAGAATTGTCGTTTTGCGCATGGATTTTCCTTCCATCGATTTGGCAAACGGTCGTTTTGGGGTGACCCTTCAACCTCAACCGCCAAATGGGTTCAGAAGGTGTCGCCTAACGGGTCGTTGCGTGACCATTGGAGGGCGGCAATGTGCAGCCCGGCTTCAATCACACCGCATTTCGGGAGCAACCGCTGATGGCCAGACTAACGCGTGCCGCCTACGCCCAGATGTATGGCCCGACGGTCGGCGACAGGGTGCGCCTCGCGGACACCGAACTCTTCATCGAGGTCGAGAAGGATTTCACCATCCATGGCGAGGAGGTGAAATTCGGCGGCGGCAAGGTCATTCGCGACGGCATGGGTCAGAGCCAGGTTTCCCGTGCCCAAGGTGCGGTCGACACCGTCATCACCAATGCGCTGGTGATCGATGCCAGCGCCGGCATCTTCAAGGCCGATATAGGCTTGAGGGATGGCCGCATCGCGGCCATCGGCAAGGCCGGCAATCCGGATACGCAGGATGGCGTCACCATCATCATCGGCCCCGGCACGGAAATCATCGCGGGCGAGGGCAAGATCCTGACCCCGGGCGGCTTCGACGCGCATATCCACTTCATCTGCCCGCAGCAGATCGAGGAAGCGCTGATGTCTGGCATCACCACCATGCTCGGCGGCGGGACCGGCCCAGCGCACGGCACGCTGGCCACGACCTGCACACCGGGGCCATGGCACATGGCACGCATGATCCAGTCCTTCGACGCGTTCCCGATGAACATTGGCCTGTCGGGCAAGGGCAATGCCTCGCTGCCGGCCGCTCTCGAGGAGATGGTGCTTGGCGGCGCCTGCTCGCTCAAGCTGCACGAGGACTGGGGCACGACGCCGGCGGCGATAGACTGCTGCCTGTCGGTGGCCGACGATTACGACGTGCAGGTGATGATCCACACCGACACGCTCAACGAGAGCGGCTTTGTCGAGAACACGGTGGCGGCCATCAAGGGCCGCACCATCCATGCCTTCCACACCGAGGGCGCCGGTGGCGGCCATGCGCCTGATATCATCAAGGTCTGCGGCCTGCCCAACGTCATTCCGTCCTCGACAAACCCGACGCGGCCCTACACGGTCAACACATTGGCCGAGCATCTCGATATGCTTATGGTCTGCCACCATCTGTCGCCGTCGATCCCCGAGGACATCGCCTTCGCCGAAAGCCGCATCCGCAAGGAGACCATCGCGGCCGAGGACATCCTGCACGACATCGGCGCCTTCTCGATCATCTCGTCGGACAGCCAGGCCATGGGTCGCGTCGGCGAGGTGGCGATCCGCACCTGGCAGACGGCCGACAAGATGAAGCGCCAGCGCGGGTCATTGCCGCAGGAGACGGGCGACAACGACAATTTCCGCGTCCGCCGCTACATCGCCAAATACACCATCAATCCGGCCATCGCGCATGGCCTGTCGAAGGACATCGGCTCGATCGCGATCGGCAAACGCGCCGATCTGGTGCTGTGGAACCCGGCCTTCTTCGGCGTCAAGCCGGACATGGTGCTGATCGGCGGCATGATCGCGGCCGCCCCGATGGGCGACCCCAATGCCTCGATCCCGACGCCGCAGCCGATGCACTACCGGCCGATGTTCGGCGCCTATGGCAAAGCCCGCACCAATTCGTCGGTGACCTTCGTTTCGAAGGCCGCACTCGAGTCCGGTTTGCACGGCCGGCTCGGTGTCGACAAGCAGTTCGTCGCCGTCGAAAACACGCGCGGCGGCATCGGCAAGCACTCGATGGTGCTCAACGACGCCACGCCGCAAATCGAGGTCGATCCGGAAACCTACGAAGTTCGCGCCGATGGCGAACTCTTGACCTGCGAGCCGGCGACCGTGCTGCCGATGGCGCAAAGGTACTTTCTGTTTTGATCGGAGCGATATGCAGCCCTGAGTGATTCGTTGCGATTTTCGCAAACTGGGGCATGATGTTCCCATGAATAAGATTGATCGCCTTCGAGCATCAACACCGTACGAAACGGACTTCGTGCAATGGTGCGCTGAGCAAAGCCCACTGCTGCGCGAGGGGCGCTTTGCCGAGCTTGGATCGAGAGAATCTGGCTGAGGAGATCGAGAGCTTGGGGAGGGGCGACAGACGGGAAATCCGCAGCAGGACGGAGGTATTGATTGCGCACCTCCTGAAATGGGAATTCCAACCAGCCCACAGATGCCACGGTTGGCAAGCATCGATAACGGAACAGCGTATCTGGATTGGTAATATCATCAAGGACAGCCCAAGCCTTCGCCGCTATCCTTCGCAGGTTTTCGACGAGGCATACCGCGACGCTTTACCTGTGGCGGTAAGAGAGACGGGCTTAAGAAAACCCCATCTCCCGAGCGAACCGCCATTTACAGCCAAACAGGCGCTTGATGGCGATTTTGCCCGGACGGCCCGCTTTCAATGGACAGCTTTCTGCGAGATTAAGCTCGCCGCATTTGCTTGTTAAGGTCGATGGCAAGCGAAATAGCCTCCGCCCACGATATCTTCCCGCATATCCGCATCGTCATGGGCATGGTGATCGGGCTCGGCGTCGCGCGCCTGCTGTCGGGGGTAGCGCGCATCGTCCAGCATCCCGCCCAATACCGGCTCTATACGGTGCATCTGGCCTGTGTCGCTTCGGTGCTGCTGATGCTGGTCCATTTCTGGTGGTGGGAGTTCGGCCTCTATGCCATCGAAACCTGGATCTTCGGAAAGTACCTGTTCATCATTTTCTACGCGATCACCCTGTTCCTGCTCTGCGCGTTGCTGTTTCCGGATTCGATGCTCGACTACACCAGCTACGAGGATTTCTTCTATTCGCGCCGCGCCTGGTTCTTCGGACTGCTGGCGGCAACCTATCTGCTCGACGTGATCGACACGCTATTGAAAGGTCCGGAGCATTTCGCCCGCTTCGGCAACGAATATCTGTTCCGAACGCCGGTCTTCGTAGCACTGTGCATCGTCGCGATCCTGGTGCGTGACCGCCGTTTCCACATCGCCTTCGTCGCGGCCGCTCTGATCTACCAGATATCGTTCATCCCGCGGCTGTTCGACACGATCGTATGACATCAGCCGATGGTCTAGAGTTCCCGGGGAAAGGCAGGGTTCAACGATGTACAAGGCCATTGGATCGCGCGGATCCCGGGTCAGCCGCGTCCTCTGGATGCTCGAGGAACTCGGGCAGCCCTACGAATTCGTCGAGGTCAAGCTGCGCTCTCCGGAAGCCTATGCGCTCAATCCGTCGGGCAAGGTGCCTGTCCTCACCGACGACGAGCTGACGGTGACGGATTCGGCGGCGATCTGTGTCTATCTCGCCGACAAGCACGCAGACAAAGGGATGGGCGCCAATCCCGGTTTCGCTGGCCGCGCCGAAATGGATTCCTGGATGCATTTTGCCCAGAGCGAGTTCGAGGCGCCGCTGTGGAACAAATTGCGACACCGTTTCCTCCTGCCCAGGGACGTGCGGGTCGATGTCGGTCCTGCCGCGGCCTTTGACTTCGCCATGGAGGTCAAGGCGCTGGAGCGCCGGCTCGGCGACAAGCCCTTCGCCCTCGGTGACCGCTTTTCCGCCGTCGACGTGCTGCTAGGCGACATGGGCGGCTGGGCACGTGCCGGCCGTTTCCCGATCGAGTCCGAGCGCGTCAACGCTTATCTCGACCGCGTGCTGGCGCGGCCCGCCCGTGCGCGGGCGCAGGCCAATGCATCGGCCCCAAAATCGGAATCGGTTTTGGGAAAGCACGATGCATAGATTCAAAAGTATTAGAGCGTCCTTTGCGCGTCCAAGAGGACGCGCGGCGCTCTAACGGAGGCTCGACGAAATGAAGCTCAACCTCAACACCGACTTCACTAAATTCCCGCGCGCCGTCTCGGTGCTGACCGCTGGCAGTGCGGGGGCCACGGTACCATCCGGCCGCGCGGTTCTGGCCCATGACGAGCGGCATCTGCGCCGCCGGGCCATCGAACTTGCCGATGGCGGCAAGGTGCTGGTCGACCTGCCCGAACCTGTCGCCTTGAACGACGGCGACCGGCTGGTGCTGGAGAATGGCGGCCATATCGAGATCATCGCGGCACCCGAAGAGGTCTATGACATCCGCGCCCGCGACGCCGTGCATCTCGCCGAACTCGCCTGGCATATCGGCAACCGCCATCTCGCCGCGGGCATCGAGGCGGACCGCATCGTCATCCTGCGCGACCATGTCATCAAGGCCATGCTGGAGGGGCTTGGTGCCACGGTGGACGAGGTTTCCGAACCGTTCAAACCGGTGCGCGGCGCCTATTCCGGCCATGGTGGTGGACATGGACATGATCACGGCCACGATCACAGCCATGCCGAGGCGCATGCCCATAGCCACGGTGAGGCACACTCCCATTCACACAGCGAATCGCATTCCCATTCGCATAGTCATGCCGGCCACCACCATGATCATGACTGACCAGCCGTCCGGCATTGCCCTGCTGCGGCTGATGGCGTGGCTGTCGCCGGCCTTTCCGGTCGGCGGCTTTGCCTACAGCCATGGCCTCGAGCGCGCGGTGCACGATGGGCTGGTGGCCGATGCCGCCGGCCTTGCCGGCTGGCTGGAGACGCTGGTCGAGATGGGCTCGGGCTGGAACGATGCCGTGCTGTTCGCCGAAAGCTGGCGCCGCTCCCGCGAAGGGGGCGATCTGGCCGAGGTTGCCGCACTGGCCGAGGCACAGGCCGGCTCGCGCGAGCGCCACGCCGAGACCATGCTGCAAGGCGCGGCCTTCCTCAAAGCAGCCGCCGCCTGGCCCAATGCCGTGCTGGAGCGCTTGCCGGCGCAATGCGCCTACTGCATCGCCGTCGGGGCTGTCGCCGGCGGCAATGGCATTGCGCTGCACGACGCGCTGTCCGCCTTCCTGCAAGCCTTCTTCTCCAACCTCGTCCAGGCCGCGATCCGGCTCGGCATGATCGGTCAGAACGAGGCGACGACGCTGCTCGCGGGTTTCGAGCCGCTGGCGCTCTCGACCGCTGCCCGCGTGTCCCGCTCGACATTGGACGACCTTGGCGGCTGCGCCTTCGTCTCCGACGTCATGGCGATGAAGCACGAAACCCAGTATTCGCGATTGTTCCGCTCATGATCCTCCTCGCCTTCGTCCTCTCCTTCGTCCTGCTGCTGATCACGGCACTGCATGTCTATTGGGGCATAGGCGGCGTCTGGCCAGGCAGGGACACGGCGTCCTGCGCCCACGCTGTCGTCGGGTTTCGCGGCGTCGACGAAATGCCGACGCCGTTCGCCAGTTTCGCCGTTGCCGCGTGCCTCGGCCTGGCAACGCTGTGGCCGCTGGCGCTCATCGGTTTCTTTGCCTCGCCGTTTCCCAAGCAGGGCCTCGCAGCCACAGCGATGCTGATCGGACTGGTGTTCCTGGGGCGCGGCACTGCCGGTTTCACGCCCTGGTGGCGCCGGCTCGCGCCGCAACAGCCTTTCGCGCGGCTCGATACCAGTCTCTATTCGCCGCTGTGCCTGTTGATCGGGCTCGGCTTCGCCGTTCTTGCCATCATGGAGTTCCCGATATGACACAACCCAACGGCCCACTTCGTGTTGGCATTGGCGGCCCCGTCGGCTCCGGCAAGACGACGCTCACCGAAAAACTCTGCAAGGCGCTGCGCGACGAGTTTTCCATCGCCGTCGTCACCAACGATATCTACACCAGGGAGGACGCCATGATGCTGGCCCGGCTGCAGGCGCTGCCGGAGGACCGCATCGTCGGTGTCGAGACCGGGGGCTGCCCGCACACCGCCATCCGCGAGGATGCCTCGATCAATCTGCAGGCGATCGCCGAGCTCAACCGCAAATTTCCCGACCTCGACATCATCTTCATCGAATCCGGTGGCGACAACCTTGCAGCCACTTTCTCGCCGGATCTTGCGGATCTCACGCTCTACGTCATCTCGGTCTGCCAAGGCGAAGAAATCCCGCGCAAAGGAGGCCCGGCGATCACGCGGTCCGATTTCCTGGTTATCAACAAGAGCGACCTAGCGCCCTATGTGAACGTCAATCTCGATGTCATGGAGAGCGACGCCGGCCGCATGCGCGGCAAGCGACCGTTCGGCTTCACCGATCTTTCGCGCGGCAAGGGCCTGCGGGAGGTGATCGATTTCATCGTCGAGCACGGCGGACTGCGAACCGTTGGCGCCGCAAGCACGGCGGCATAACCGACTTTCTGCACCAAGCGAAAGCGGTTGCGGGCACCAGCGGCGCGCGGCATTCTGGATCAAACCGGAGGATCTTTTACGATGAGCATCGCCCGCCTGCAGAAGGAAACGTTGACCAACCTGCCCTTCTACGAGGAGCGCGTCGACCTCGCCTGCGCCTTCCGCTGGACGGCGCGGCTCAACATGCACGAAGCGGTGGCCAACCATTTCTCGCTGGCGGTCAACGACGACGGCACCAGGTTCCTGATGAACCCGAACCAGGTGCATTTCTCGCGTATCAAGGCGAGTGACCTGATCGAAATCGACGCCAACGACCCCGAGACGCTTTCCGGGCCGAATGCGCCAGACCCGACGGCATGGGGTCTGCACGGCGCCGTCCATCGCAATGTGCCGCACGCGCGCTGCGTCATGCACGTCCACTCGATCCACGCCACCGTGCTGGCCTCGCTTGCCGACTCGACGCTGCCGCCAATCGACCAGAATTCGGCGATGTTCTTCAAGCGTCATGTCGTCGACGCGCATTATGGCGGGCTGGCCTTCGAGGAAGAGGGCGAGCGCTGCTCGCAGCTTCTCGCCGACCCCAAGGTCAAGGTGATGGTGATGGGCAACCATGGCGTGCTGGTCATCGGCGACACCGTCGCCGACGCCTTCAACCGCATGTTCTATTTCGAGCGTGCCGCCGAGACCTATATCAAGGCGCTGTGGACCGGCCGGCCGCTGCGCACCCTGTCCGACGCGATCGCCGAGAAGGCGGCGAGCGAGATGGACGACTATCCCGGTCAGGCCGAACGTCATCTCGCCGAGTTGAAAGCGATCCTCGACGAGCAGGAGCCGGTGTACCGGAACTGAAGGCTACAGTCCGAACTGAGCCCGCAATTCCCCGGCGCTGTTGATGACAACGGCGCCGGGCGGTCCTTCCATCGGCTTTTCAGGCCAGAAGATCGTCGTCATTCCCGCCGCCAGGCCCGCCATGGCGCCCGGCCAGCTGTCGTCGACCGCGACGGCGTGCGCGGGATCGACGTCGGCCAGATAGGCGGCGCGAAGGAAAGGCTCTGCGTGCGGCTTGCCTTCCCGCACATCGTTGCGGCTGATCGTCTTCATGCCGGGGTAGGTCAGCCCGACCATATGCAGATTGGCGTCGACGATCATCCGATCCGAGTTTGAGACCACTGCCTGCTGCACGCCGAGCGCGCGCAACTCCTTGAAGACCTCGATGGCGCCTGGGCGCGGCTTCAGCCCTTCGACTAGCGGCAGGTAATGCTCATATTTGTGAACGATCCATTCGTCGAAGGGCAGTCGCAGGCCGAACTCGTCGCGCATCATTTCGTAGACCGGCCAGGCAGCGACGCCGAGCACGCGCTCATGCAGATCAGCCGGTGGCGTGAGGCCGGCGTTGCGCATCGCTGCGATGAGGGCTGCCTCGTGCAGCGGTTCGCTGTCGACCAGCGTGCCGTCCATGTCCCAGAAAACCGCCTTCGGTGTCATGAAGCGCTCCTTTTTGCGATCCCTTAAAGGGTTTGCGCCGTGAGATAAACCTTTGGCTGCAATTGAACATGCTTCCAGATGGAAAAACGGACCCGCCGCGCTTTCTCCGATAGGAATGCTGGCGGAGAACCACCGCCGCTTCGGTGCAAGCATTTGCTCTTGAGATTGACAATTGCGCAGGCGATCATTCCCTGCGAAACTGATACGACCGCCTGATGATGATCGGCGGTTTCGGGAGGCAGGACGTGAATACCCGGCAGGACAGCGGCAGCAACAGGCTGGACGACGCCGCGCGCGCCGGCTGGCTCTATTATGTTGCCGGCAACACACAGGACCAGATAGCCGCCACGCTCGGCATCTCGAGGCAGACGGCGCAGCGGCTGGTGTCGCTGGCGGTGTCGGAAGGCCTGATCAAGGTCCGCGTCGATCATCCGATCGCCAACTGCCTGGATCTTGCCGCGCGGCTGAAATCGCGCTTTGCGCTCGACCTGGTCGAGGTGGTGCCGAGCGATCCCAATTCATCCTCCACCACCATCGGCATCGCCGAAGCGGCGGCCGCCGAGATCGAGCGGCGGTTGCGGTCCCCGACGCCGATCGTCATGGGCATCGGCACTGGACGCACGCTGAAGGCGGCGATCGAACAATTGCCGCCGATGGAATGCCCGCAGCACAAGGTGGTGTCCTTGACCGGCAACATCTCGCCCGATGGCTCGGCCGCTTTCTACAACGTCATTTTCACCATGGCCGACAGGGTCAAGGCGCGGTCCTTCCCAATGCCGCTGCCGGTCATCGCCTCCTCGCCACAGGAGCGCGAGATGCTGCTCGCCCAGCCGATGATCCAGCCGACACTGGTGCTTGCGGCGGAGGCCGACGTCACCTTCATCGGTATCGGCGACCTTGGCCCGAAGGCGCCGCTCTACGAGGATGGCTTCATCTCCGAAAGCGAACTGAAAGCCTTGCAGAAAGCCGGCGGCGTCGCTGAAATCGTTGGCTGGGTGTTTGATCGCGAGGGCCGCATGATCGACGGCATTACCAATGACCGGGTGTCGTCGGCGGCGCTGCCGTCGCGCGAGAAGTCGCTGGTGATCGCGCTCGCCATGGGCGAGCGCAAGCTGCCCGGCATCATGGCGGCGGTCAACCGACGGCTGGTCAACGGGCTCATCACCGACGAGCGGACGGCGGCCGCCCTGCTGGCCAGCATTTGACGGCTTCGCGATAAAGCCAGCAAGGCTATTGGTGCCGGCCGAAAGGATCGTTGCCATCGAGGAAACCGAGGTCGCGCTGCAGATGCGGCGACAGGTCCCTGATGTCGAGATGCGCCCTTTTTCTGGTCGCGAACCAGCCAAATCCGTCCGCAAGCCACGAAATCCAGCGATGATCGGGAGCGGGAATGCATTTTTGCTGCGCCATGGTCATGATCGTCAACCTTCGTTATCCTGAACCCGAATGACGGGTTGAGGATGAATGTCGGCCTTGCCGGCCGCTTTTGCCAATCGAACGTCGATAACGACCCATAAGGAGGTTTTATGCCTGACCTCAGCGCGCCACAGGTTTCGCAGCTGCCGCCATTGCAGGCGATCCGGGTGTTCGAGGCGGTGGCGCGGCATCTTTCCTTCACCAAGGCCGCCGGGGAGCTCGCCATGACGCAGGCGGCGGTCAGCTATCAGATCAAGGTGCTGGAGGATCGCGTCGGCGCTCCGCTGTTCCTGCGCCGGCCGCGACAGATCGAACTGACCGAAGCCGGCCAGCGCCTGGCGCCGGCGGTCAGCGAGGCCTTTGCCATTCTTAGCCAAGCCTACGCCGCCGCGCGCGGTGGCGCCGACGGGTTGTTGTGCGTCACCACGGTGCTGACCTTTGCCTCGAACTGGCTGGCGCACCATCTGGGCGCATTCCAGATCGCGCATCCGTCCCTTGCCGTGCGGCTCGACACGTCGAGCCGGCTGACCGATTTCGCCCGCGAGGATGTCGACCTCGCCATCCGTTCGGGCGGCGGCAAATGGCCGGGGCTGGAAGCCCACAAGCTGCTCGACGCCGATTTTACGCCGATGCTGAGCCCGAAGCTCGCGGCGAGCATCGGCGGCATCAACGAGCCGGCCGATCTGCTCAAGCTGCCGATCCTCGACCCAAGCGACATCTGGTGGACGCAGTGGTTCGAGGCCGCCGGCGTGCACAGCCACGACCTTGCCAAGCGGCCCGGCAGCAGCATGGGCGCGCAAGCCTACGAAGCCAACGCGGCCATATCGGGCCATGGCGTGGCGATCCTGACTCGGGCGCTGTTCAAGGCCGAACTCGCCGACGGCCGGCTGATCCAGCCATTCGACCTGGTCGGCGACGACGGGCACGCCTACTGGCTGGTCTACCCCGAGGCGCGCCGCAACGTGCCCAAGATCCGCGCCTTCCGCGACTGGCTGCTGGCTGAGATCGCCTGCTGACCGGCACATAAGCTGACGTCAGACCGGGGCATCAAACGATAGCCGTTCGAGAGGCTTTGACCCCGCTGCCTGGACGCCAGCCGCAGCAATCCGAGCGCTGTCGCCGAACCTCCGCCCCATTCGCCGGCCGTGTGCTGCGCTGCAGCATCGAATCCGGCTTGACATAATTAAGACTAAGTGAGTAATTGCTCACAACCAAGGCAAATGCTCAACTTGGTTTATGGGAGGAATTTGATGAAACTTCGCTTGCTCACCCTGGGCTTGTTGTCGGCCAGCACGCTTGCATTCGCCGCACACGCCGAATCCATCACCATCGCCACCGTCAACAATGGCGATATGGTCCGCATGCAGAAGCTGACCGACGACTTCACCAAGGCTAACCCGGACATCCAGCTCAACTGGGTCACGCTCGAAGAGAACGTGCTGCGCGAGCGCGTCACCACCGACATCGCCACCAAGGGTGGCCAGTATGACGTGATGACCATCGGCACCTACGAGGTTCCGATCTGGGCCAAGCAGAGCTGGCTCCTGCCGCTCGACAAGCTCGGCGACGACTATGATGCCAAGGACATCATTCCGGCCATTGCCGGTGGCCTCTCGGTCGATGGCAAGCTCTACGCCGCGCCTTTCTATGGTGAGAGCTCCTTCGTCATGTACCGCAAGGACCTGATGGAAAAGGCCGGCTTCAAAATGCCTGATGCCCCGACCTGGGACTTCATCAAGCAGGCGGCCGACAAGATGACCGATCGCACCAGTGGCGTGAACGGCGTCTGCCTGCGCGGCAAGGCCGGCTGGGGCGAGAACATGGCCTTCCTGACGGCCATGTCGAACTCCTTCGGCGCCCGCTGGTTCGACGAGAACTGGAAGCCGCAGTTCGATCAGCCGGAATGGAAGAAGACGCTGCAGTTCTATGTCGACCTGATGAAGGCCGACGGTCCCGAGGGCGCCTCGTCCAACGGCTTCAACGAAAACCTGGCGCTCTTCCAGCAGGGCAAGTGCGGCATGTGGATCGACGCCACCGTCGCCGCCTCCTTCGTCTCGGACCCGAAGAACTCTACTGTCGCCGACAAGGTCGGCTATGCACTGGCGCCGGATAATGGCTTGGGCAAGCGCGGCAACTGGCTGTGGGCGTGGTCGCTGGCGATCCCGGCCGGCACGCAGAAGGCAGATGCCGCCGAGAAGTTCGTGTCCTGGGCGACCAGCAAGCACTATGCCGAGCTCGTCGCGTCGAAGGAAGGCTGGGCGAACGTGCCTCCAGGCACACGCTCCTCGCTCTATGCCAATCCCGAGTACCAGAAGGCGGCTCCGTTCGCCAAGATGACGCTGGACTCCATCAATGCCGCCGACCCGACGCATCCGACCGTCAAGCCGGTGCCCTATGTCGGCGTGCAGTTTGTCGCCATCCCTGAATTCCAGGGCCTTGGCACCACCGTCGGCCAGCTCTTCTCGGCGGCTCTTGCCGGCCAGTCGAGCGTCGACGATGCGCTGAAGCAGGCCCAGGACGCCGCCACCGCGTCGATGACCGAGGGCGGTTACATCAAGTAAGGCTCCTCCCGGTGCCGAACGCCGGTCACCTCCTTGACCGGCAACGGCCGCCCGAAACCCAGTTCGGGCGGCCGCCTTTCCAGAGCCTGTGAAAATTCAGCCTGATCCTTGAAGGGTGACCGTCATGGCTACTCAGCAGACCCGTTCGCTTGCCCGATTCATGATGGCGCCTTCCGTGGTGCTGCTGTTCGTCTGGATGATCGTGCCGCTGGTCATCACGATCTGGTTCTCCTTCCAGCAGTACAATCCGCTCAACCCGATGCGCGACGGGTTCGTCGGCTTATCCAACTACGCGCTGTTCTACTCCAATCCGGCCTTCCTGCAGTCGATCCTCAACACGCTTGTCCTGGTGGTCAGCGTGCTGCTGATCACGGTGATCGGCGGCATCCTGCTGGCGCTGCTCATCGATCAGCCAATGTGGGGCCAGGGGATCGTGCGCATCCTCGTCATCTCGCCGTTCTTTGTCATGCCGCCGGTGGCCGCATTGGTCTGGAAGAACATGATCATGCATCCGCAATATGGCGTGTTCGCCGACATAGCGCGCTTCTTCGGGGGACAGCCGATCGACTGGTTCGGCCAGCATCCGATGACAGCGATCATCATCATCGTCGCCTGGCAGTGGCTGCCTTTCGCGACATTGATCCTCTTGACCGCGTTGCAGTCGCTCGACGGCGAGCAGAAGGAAGCCGCTGAGATGGACGGGGCCGGCTTCATCAGCCGCTTCATCTATCTGACGCTGCCGCACATGTCGCGGGCGATTACCGTTGTCATCCTGATCCAGACGATTTTCCTGCTGTCGGTCTACGCCGAGATCCTGGTCACCACCAATGGCGGTCCTGGATACGCCTCCACCAACCTGCCCTTCCTCGTCTACCAGAAGGCGTTGCTGGAATTCAAAATCGGCCAGGCATCCGCGGGCGGCGTGATCGCCGTCATTCTCGCCAACATCGTCGCCTTCTTCGCCATGCGCGCCGTCGGCAAGAATCTGGACAAATAAGGGAGGATACGATGGCACGCTCAGTCACCACCCAGCACAAGACAATCGCGACAATTGCCGCCTGGGCCGTCGCGCTGCTGATCTTCTTCCCGATCCTCTATACGATCATCACCTCGTTCAAGTCGGAACAGGAAGCGATCCAGGGCTTCAACCTGATCCCGTCCGGGACCTTCGAGAGCTATGCCGAAGTCCAGGCGCAGAGCGGCTATTTCAAGTTCTTCCTGAACTCGGTGCTGCTTTCGGTCGGCTCGACCATCCTGGCGCTGTTGGTCGCCATTCCGGCGGCCTGGTCGATGGCGTTTTCGCCGACCAAGCGGACCAAGGACATATTGATGTGGATGCTGTCCACCAAGATGATGCCGGCGGTCGCCGTGCTGTTCCCGATCTACTTGATCTTCCGCAATCTCGGCCTGCTGGACTCGCGCATCGGCCTGATGATCATGCTGATGCTGATCAACCTGCCGATCGTGGTCTGGATGCTCTACACCTACTTCCGAGAAATCCCGGGCGAAATCCTGGAAGCCTCGCGTATGGACGGCGCATCCTTATGGGGTGAAATCTGGTACGTGCTGACGCCGATGGCGGTGCCGGGCATCGCCTCGACGATGCTGCTCAACATCATCCTGGCTTGGAACGAGGCGTTCTGGACGATCCGGCTGACCACCACGGAAGCCGCACCGCTCACCGCCTTCATCAGCTCCTTCTCCAGCCCGCAAGGCTTGTTCTGGGCCAAGCTTTCGGCCGCCTCGACGCTGGCCATCGCGCCGATCCTGATCATGGGCTGGTTCAGCCAGAAGCAGCTGGTGCGCGGCCTGACATTTGGCGCGGTGAAGTGACGGAAATTGCCTGAAGCAATCGGCGAAAAACAGCCCTCGGGGAGGAAACCATGGGAAACATCACGCTCAAGAACGTCTCCAAGTCCTTTGGTTCGACGTCCATCATCCCCGGCCTCGACCTGGTGATCGAAAACGGCGAGTTCGTCGTTTTCGTCGGCCCGTCGGGTTGCGGCAAGTCCACGCTACTCAGGCTGATCGCCGGACTTGAGGACACCAGCGGCGGCACCATCAACATCGATGGCCGCGACGTCACCGGCGAGGCGCCAGCCAAGCGCAAGCTTGCCATGGTGTTCCAGTCCTATGCGCTCTACCCGCATATGACGGTGGCCAAGAACATCGCCTTCCCGCTGAAGATGGCGGGCGAGGACCAGGCGACCATCGACAGGAAGGTGAAGGACGCGGCGCGCGTGCTCAACCTCACCAATTACCTCGAACGCCGTCCCGGCCAGCTCTCCGGCGGCCAGCGCCAGCGCGTCGCCATCGGCCGCGCCATTGTGCGCCAACCCTCGGCCTTCCTGTTCGATGAGCCGCTGTCCAACCTCGACGCGGCACTGCGCGGCACCATGCGGCTGGAGATCAGCGAACTGCACCATCAGCTCAAGACCACGATGATCTACGTGACCCACGACCAGGTCGAGGCCATGACCATGGCCGACAAGATCGTCGTGCTCAACGCCGGCAACATCGAGCAGGTCGGCTCGCCGATGGAGCTCTACAAGACGCCGAAGAACCTGTTCGTCGCCGGCTTCATAGGCTCGCCCAAGATGAATCTGATCGAAGGCGCGCCGGCTGGCAAATATACCGCCAAGACCATCGGCATCCGGCCCGAACATATGCAGATCTCGACCACGGCGGGCGACTGGAAGGCGACGGTCGGCGTTGCCGAGCATCTGGGCTCCGACACGTTCCTGCACGTTCAAGCCGACGGCGTCGGGCCGCTGACGGTGCGTGCCGACGGCGAACTGGCGGTTCGCCATGGCGACACCATCTATCTCACCCCTGACCAAGCCAAGTTGCATCGCTTCGGCGCTGACGGCAAGGCGATGGCCCAGTGAGGATGGGCCAGTGAGGATGGGCCAATGAGGATGGGCCGGTGAGGATAGGACAGTGAGGCTGCAAGGCAAATCGGCGCTGATCACGGGATCGGCGCGAGGCATCGGCAGGGCTTTCGCCGAAGCCTATGTGCGCGAGGGCGCCACTGTCGCGATCGCCGATATCAACCTTGAAGCCGCGCAGAAGACGGCCGCCGCGATCGGCGACAATGCCTATCCCGTGAAACTCGACGTCACCGATCAGGCATCCATCGATGCCGCGGTGAAGGCGGTGGAGGACAAGGCGGGCGGTCTCGACATCCTGATCAACAACGCCGCTCTGTTCGACCTGGCGCCGATCGTGGAGATATCTCGGGCGAGCCATGAAAAGCTTTTCTCCGTCAATGTCGCTGGCACGCTGTTCATGCTGCAGGCAGCCGCCCGGTCGATGATCGCGCGGGGCAAGGGCGGCAGGATCATCAATATGGCAAGCCAGGCCGGGCGTCGCGGCGAGCCGCTGGTCGCGGTCTATTGTGCCACCAAGGCCGCGGTCATCTCCCTGACCCAGTCGGCCGGGCTCGATCTGATCAAGCACCGCATCAACGTCAACGGCATCGCGCCCGGCGTCGTCGACAGCGATATGTGGGACGAGGTCGATGCCTTGTTCGCCAAATACGAGAACCGGCCGAAGGGCGAGAAAAAGCGGCTGGTCGGCGAAGGCGTGCCTTACGGCCGCATGGGCAAGCCGGAAGACCTGGCCGGCATGGCCGTGTTCCTCGCCAGTGACGAGGCCGAATACATCGTTGCCCAGACCTACAATGTCGATGGCGGCCAATGGATGAGTTGAAAAGAACGATTTGAGGGGGACGGCGCCTCTTTCTTTCCTCCGGAGAAGGCGCCGCGGGGGCGGGTGAGGGGCCGCATGCTGGAACACCAGGTGCGGCCCCTCACCCTCGCCCTCCCGAAGGAGGCGAAACAGTCGGGCTGCAAATCGGCCAAAGGGTAAAGCAGATGACCGTGAAACTTTCTTCCTCGAGCCTCGCCGGGCTTCCGCCCAAGGTCGCAGGTCCGAACTATGACCGCTCGGCGCTGAAAGCCGGCATCGTGCATTTCGGTGTCGGCAATTTTCACCGCTCGCACCAGGCCGTCTATCTCGACGACCTGTTCGGTCAGGGCATCGGTCATGATTGGGCGCTGGTCGGCGCCGGCGTGTTCGACGGCGAGAAGATCGGCCGCGGCAAGCTTGAAGAGCAGGACTGGCTGACCACCGTGGTCGAGCAGGACGAGGGCCATATGAGCGCCCGCGTCACCGGCGCGATGATCGATTTCCTGATGCCGGGCGATGCCGGCGCCATCATCGATCGGCTGGCCGACCCGGCGATCAGGATCGTTTCGCTGACCATCACCGAAGGCGGCTATTTCATCGACCCGGCTTCCGGCGTCTTCAACCCGACCCATCCCGACATCGTCGCGGACGCGCAGCCGGGCGCCACACCAAAGACTGTGTTCGGCATCATCCTGGCCGGGCTGGTGCGACGCCGCGAGGATGGTATCGTGCCGTTCACCGTGATGTCCTGCGACAACATTCCCCACAACGGCCATGTCACGTCGGATGGCGTGATCGGCCTTGCCCGCCTGATCGACGAGGATCTGGCGAACTGGGTCAGCGACAAGGTCGCCTTCCCGAACGCCATGGTCGACCGCATTACGCCGGCAACCAGCGACCGCGAGCGCAAGATCCTCGCCGACGATTTCGGCCTCGAGGACAATTGGCCGGTGTTCTGCGAGCCGTTCCGGCAATGGGTGCTGGAAGACCATTTCACCGATGGCCGCCCGGCGCTGGAAAAGGTCGGCGTGCAGTTCGTCAAGGACGTCGCCCCTTATGAGCTGATGAAGATCCGCATCCTCAATGGCGGCCACGCCACCATCGCCTATCCGGCCGGGCTGATGGACATCCACTTCGTCCATGAAGCGATGCAGGAGCCGCTGGTGCGCGGGTTCCTCGACAAGCTCGAGCACGACGAGATTATCCCGACCGTGCCGCCGGTGCCGGACACGGTGCTGGAAGACTATTACCAGCTTATCGAGAAGCGCTTCTCCAATCCCAAGATCGGCGACACGGTGCGCCGGCTCTGCCTCGACGGGTCCAATCGCCAGCCGAAATTCATCATCCCGACCATCGCCGACCGCCTGAAGGCCGGCAAAGGCGTTGCCGGACTGGCGCTGGAATCGGCCCTTTGGTGCCGTTACTGTTTCGGCACGACGGACAGCGGCGCCGTCATCGAGCCCAACGACCCCAGCTGGGACCGGCTGAAGGCAACGGCGAAGGCGGCAAAGGACGCGCCCGCCGCGTGGCTTGCGATGGACGATATCTATGGCGATGTCGGCCGCGCCGCCGCCTTCGTCGAGGCCTTCGCCCACGCGCTCAACGTGCTCTGGGCCAATGGCACGCGCACCACGCTGACGCGCTATCTCGCCAGCAAGCTCTGAGAGCCAGCCGGCATCATGACGCCTGAACTGGTCATCTTCGACTGCGACGGCGTGCTGGTCGACAGCGAGGCGCTCTCCGTTTCGGCGCTGCTCGGCATGATCGAACTCGCGGGCGGCAGTCTCGGCGAGGACGCTGCCTACGAGCATTTCCTAGGCAAGAGCATGAAAAGCGTGCGCGAGATCCTCAGCCGCGACTTCGGCCTGGAGATCACCGATCAGCATCTCACCGCCATGCGTGTCGACCTCATGCGAAAGTTTCGCGAGGAGCTGAAGCCGATCCCCGGCGTCAAGGAGATGCTGTCGAACCTCGGCCTGCCGTACTGCGTCGCCTCTTCCGGCACGCTGGAACGCATTCGTTACGCGCTCGATGTCACCGGTCTGCTGACGCTGATGGAGCCACATCTGTTCAGCGCGGCCATGGTTGCCAAGGGAAAGCCGGCGCCCGACCTGTTCCTCCACGCCGCCGCGACTATGCGAGCCCATCCGCGCGGATGTCTCGTCATCGAGGACAGCCCGGCCGGTGTCGCCGCCGCACGCGCGGCAGGCATGCGCGTCCTTGCCTTTACCGGCGGCGCGCACGCCGGCAATCCGGGATTGAAAGCGCGGCTTGCGTCGACCGAACCGGACTTTATATTCGCTGACATGCTGCAATTGCCCGATCTGATTGCAGGCCTGGGAGCGAGAGTTAGAGCATCTTGACGAAACAGTTTGTCTGCGCGGTCGATGTCGGCACCGGGAGCGCTCGCGCGGGCATTCTCGACGCCAGTGGCGCCTTGCTCGGCCGTGCCGAGCGGCCGATCGCCATGAACCAGCCGAAGCCCGATCATGCCGAGCACGATTCGCGCGATATCTGGACCGCCGTCTGCACAGCCGTGCGTGCAGCGCGGGAAAAAGCCGGCGTCGCAGCCGGGGATATTGCCGGTATTTCCTTCGATGCCACCTGTTCTCTGGTCGTGCGGGACAGGCAAGGCGGCCAGCTCAGTGTGTCGACGAGCGGCGATAAGCGCTGGGACACCATTGTCTGGCTCGACCACCGCGCCATCGCCGAGGCCGACGAATGCACGGCGAGCGGCCACGAGGTGCTGAACTATATCGGCGGCGTCATGTCGCCCGAGATGGCGACGCCGAAGCTGATGTGGCTGAAGCGAAATCTACCGAAGACATGGAATGAAGCCGGCTATCTGTTCGACCTGGCCGATTTCCTGACCTGGCAGGCAACGGGCTCGCTGGCCCGCTCGCAATGCACGCTGACAGCGAAGTGGACTTATCTGGCGCACCAGGACATCGCATGGCAGCGCGACTTCTTCGAACTCGTCGGCCTCGACGATCTTTTTGACCATGGCAATCTGCCCGAAAAGGCAAGCCCGGTTGGCGTCGATATCGGCCCGTTGACAGCGCAGGCAGCGGCGGAACTCGGCCTGACCGAGAACTGCCGCGTCGGCGCAGGCGTCATCGACGCCTATGCCGGGGCGCTTGGCGTGCTCGGCGGCTTTGCCGGCGACGACCAGAATATTGGCCGCCATCTGGCGCTGATCGCAGGCACATCCTCCTGCGTCATGGCGATGTCGCCCGACCCGCAGCCTTTCGCCGGCGTATGGGGCCCTTACTACGGCGCCGCGCTGCCGAAGCTGTGGTTGTCGGAGGGTGGCCAGTCGGCGACCGGGGCGCTGCTCGACCATATCATCCGCTGGCACGGCGCCGGCGGCGAGCCGAACGCGGCCATGCATGCCAGGATCGCCGCGCGCGTCGCCGAACTGCGCGCCGCCGAGGGCGAGAACCTTGCCCCCCGATTACACGTGCTCCCGGATTTCCACGGCAACCGCTCGCCTCTCGCCGACCCGCACGCCGTCGGCGTCGTCAGCGGGCTGACGCTGGATTCGTCTTTCGACAGCCTGTGCAAGCTCTACTGGCGCACCGCCGTCGGCATCGCGCTCGGCGTGCGCCATGTGCTGGAGGCGCTGAACGAGAACGGCTACCTGATCGACACGCTGCACGTCACCGGCGGCCACACCAAGAACCCGCTCTTGATGGAGCTCTATGCCGACGCCACCGGCTGTACGGTCGTCGAGCCGCTGGCCGACGAGGCAGTGCTGCTCGGCACCGGCATGGTGGCGGCGACCGCCGCCGGGCTGTTCCCCGATCTCAACGCCGCCTGCCTTNCTGCCTTGCCATGCAGCAGGGCGGCAAGACACGCGCCGCCAACCCGGCGGCCGGCGCCCGCTTCGATCGCGACTACCGCATTTTCCTGGAAATGCACCGGCAGCGGCAGGTGCTCGACGCCATCCGGTAGGTTTTGGCGCTCTATTGCTTGCGCAGGGACGCGCCCGATGTCGCGTCGAACAGGTGGATCGCTTCCTCCTCGAACGCATAGCGGACGGGAGCATGCAGCACAGGGCATTCGCGTGCCGGAACCAGAGCGCTGATCTCCTTGCCGCCGGAGCCGAAGGTCACCAGCGCGTCATTGCCATGGAATTCGATGAGATCGGCAGTGCCTTGCAATATGCCGGCGGCGCCGGCGCCGGCCGTCTTCAGGTCCGGCGGGCGGATGCCCAGCACGGCGCGACCGCCCGGCTGGAGATGAAAGCCCGCCCCGTCTATCGAAAGCACCGTTCCAGCGCCGGTCAACGTCCAGCCGTTGCCGGCCCGGGCGGCCGTCACATCGACAAAATTCATGTTCGGCGTGCCGATGAAGCCGGCCACGAAAATATTGCCCGGCCGCCGGTAGATTTCCGCTGGCGAGCCGATCTGCTCGATGACGCCGTCCTTGAGCAGCACGATGCGGTCGGCGAGCGTCATCGCCTCCAGCTGGTCATGGGTGACATAGACGGTTGTGGTCTTCAGCGATTGGTGCAGCCGCGCGATCTCGACGCGCATATGGTTGCGCAATTTGGCGTCGAGATTGGACAAGGGCTCGTCGAACAGGAACACCTTGGGCGTCTTGATCATGGCTCGGGCGATCGCCACGCGCTGCTGCTGGCCGCCGGAAAGTTCGGCCGGCTTGCGGCCGAGATAGGGATCGAGCCCCAGCGTCCTAGACACTGCTTCTACCCGCTTGCGGATCTCGGCCGCCGGCACCTTCTGGCGCCGCAGCCCGAAGGCGATGTTGTCGAAGATCGTCATGTGCGGATAGAGCGCGTAGTTCTGGAACACCATGGCGATGCCGCGATCCCCCGGATCGAGGTCGTTGACCACCTTGCCTCCGATCGAAACCTCGCCGCCGCTGATGTCCTCCAGACCCGCCAGCATCCTGAGCAAGGTCGACTTGCCGCAGCCGGACGGGCCGAGGAAGACGACAAATTCGTGCTCTTCAATGCTGAGGTTGAGATCGCGGATGACCGTGGTGGCGCCATAGGCCTTGTCGACATGGGAGCAAACGATCGCGGACATTGTCAGCCCTTTTCGCCTGTAAGCAGGATCTGCAGCTTGACGTCCTGCGGGTTGCCTTCGGCGGCCCGTTCGAACGCCTGGATGCTGTCGGCGAAATCATAGGTGCCGGTGATCAGGGGCTTGAGGTCGACCTTGCCGGAGGCGATGAGTTGCAGGGCGCGGTCGAAGATGTTGGCATAGCGGAACACCGTCTCGATGCGCACTTCCTTCGAGATCGCCGCCGGCACGTTGAGGGTCACCGGCTCTACCGGCAGCCCGACCAGCACCACCGCGCCACCTGGCCTCACGACATCGAACAGGTCGGCGAAAGCCTTGGGGCTGCCGCTCGCCTCGAAGACGATGTCGGCGCCCCAATTGTCGGTCGCGGCCGCGACGGCATCGACCAGCGACTGCTCGCCGATGTTGACCGGCACGATGCCGGCATATTGCGCTGCGATCTTCAGCTTGGGCGCGGAAAAATCGGAAATCAGCACTTTCGAACAGCCGCCGGCAAGGGCGGCAAGCGCGATCATGATGCCGATCGGGCCGCAGCCGACGACGACGGCGACATCGCCCGGAACGATCCGGGCGCGGCTTGCAGCCTGCATGCCGATGGCGAAGGGCTCGACCATGGCGCCCTCGGCGAAGGAGACATTGTCGGGCAGCCTGTAGGTGAAAGCCGCCGGGTGCACCGCATAGGGAGCAAGAATGCCATGCACCGGCGGCGTCGCCCAGAAGGTAACGTCAGGGTCGACATTGTAGATGCCGAGTTTTGTCGCGCGCGACGACAGGTTCGGCACGCCGGGCTCCATGCAGACGCGGTCGCCGACCTTCAGACTCCTGACATTGGGGCCGACCTCGACGATTGTGCCGGCGGCCTCGTGGCCGAGCACCATCGGCGCCCGCACGACATAGCTGCCGATGGCGCCATGCGTATAATAGTGCACGTCGCTGCCGCAGACGCCGACCGTGTGGATGGCGATCCTGACATCGTCGGGTCCGACATCGAGTGGCAACGCGATCTCGCGCAGCGACAGTTCGCCTTTTTTCTCAAGTACCAAAGCCCGCATCGGGTCGTCCTCACTTCAAGTCTTTTTTTGCCGGAAAACGGAATTCAGGAAACCGCTGAGCACGCCGAGGAAAAGCAGCGGCGGCAGCGACAGGAGCACGACCGAGGCGTTCAAGATTCCCCACGGCACGTTCATGCCTTGCTGGGAGAGTTCGGACGCGACGATCGGCAAGGTCTTTGCGTTGGAACTCGACAGCATCAGCGCGATCAGGAACTCGTTCCAGACCAGCACGAAGCTGAAGGCAACCGCGCCGATCAGCGAACGGGCAGCCACGGGTAGCGCGATCCGCCAGAACACCGCGTAAGCGCCGTAACCATCGACGAAGGCGGCTTCCTCGATTTCTTTCGGCACGGCCTGAAAGGCCGGAATGGCCAGCCACATGATCACCGAGATGGTGAGCAGGGAATAGGTGACGATCAAAGCCGGCAAAGTGTCGTAGAGGCCGATTTGCAGCCAGATCACCATCAGCGGGATCGCCACCGCCACCGGCGGCAGGAAACGCAGCGACAGCACGAAGAACTGGATGTCGCCGGCCCAGCGGTTGGGATAGCGCGCTACGGCGTAGGCCGCGGGCAGGCCAAGCACGACGCCCATCAGCACGGCCGTGCCGCAAGCGATGACCGAATTGTAGAGGCCGGTGATGACGCTGTCGCGGCCAAGGATGTAGCTGATATTGGCAAGCGTCGGCGTGAACACAAGGCGGGGAACGCGGGTGATGATGTCGACGCTGTTCTTCAGTGAATTGAGCGCCGTCCACAGCAGCGGGAACACGGCCAGAAATCCGGCGAAGGCCAGGACGGCCTTGGCGATGATGCGACCGGCCTTCATGCCTGCACCCGCTTCCACAGCATGGTGAAGGTGATGACCGTGGCGATCATCATCAGCACGGCCATGGCCGAGGCGTAGGAGACCTTGCCGGACTCGATGAAGCCTTGCGAGAAGGCGTACATGTCGAGCGTTTCGGTCGCCACGCCGGGGCCGCCGCGGGTCATCACATAGATGAGGTCGAAGGAGCGCAGCGACTCGATCATCTTGACGAACATAAGGCTGATCAGCGGCGCCTTCAGCATCGGCAAGGTGACGTAGGCGTGGATCTGCCAGCGCCGGGCATGGTCGAGCCTGGCCGCCTCGATCGGCTGCGGCGGCAAGGTCTCCAGCAGCTTGAGCACGATGACGGCGAAGAACAGGCCCCATTGCCAGACATCGACCGAGGCGACGGCGAACAGCGCCGTCGCGGGCTTGGACAGCGGGTCGAAGATCAGCCCGCCGGTTAGCAGCCGGTAGGGGTAGGTGGCGATTCCGTAGAGCGGATGGTAGGCGAACTTCCACACGAAGGCGGCCGAGACGCGCGGCAGCAGCACCGGGATGATGAACAGCAGGCAGTAAAGATTGCGCAGGCGCGGCGACGCGACCTCGAACATCAACACGCCCAGCCCAATGGCCACTGCCATTGTCGCCACGACGGTGACGATCTCCCACTTCACCGACACCCAGACGGCGTTGACGAAGCGGCGGTCGGAGAATAGATCCAAAAAGTTCGAGAACCAGACCCAGGAATAGGCCGTCGAGCTCAGCTCGCGGTTCTGCAGGGCGATGATGACCGCGTAGAGCGTCGGCACCATCGACAGGACCAGCAGAATGACCAGTGTCGGCACGACAAAGGCGACCGGCAGGGATGAACGTCGAGGCATTGGTCTCAGGCCTTGCTGTGTCTTTGATATCTGGACGTGACTGGTGGGCCCTCCTGCGACGCACAGGATCCAGCAGTCCCGAGACTGCCGCGAACCGCGCGCCGCAAGAGGGAGGGACCTACTTCTTCACCAGCTCATTGGCATAGGCCTCGAGCTCGTTGAGGCTGCCCTTGACGTCGGTGCGCGTGCCGGCGATCAATTCCTCGAGGATGATGCCCCAGCGGTCGCCGAGATCCGGCCAGCGTGGGTCCTGCCAGAAGTTCACCGCCGTCACCTTGCCGGTTTCGGCAAGCGCCTGGCCGAGATCGGCGCCGTAGATATCGGCGAACTCCTTGCTGGACAGGATGCTGGTGCGGTTCAGCTCACCGAATTGGTGGGCGTCGAGCCGGCGCTTCTCGTTTTCCTTCGACGTCGCCCAAGCGATGAACAGGCCGGCGCATTTCTTCGAAGCGTCGTCGGCATTGGCTTTTGCCGCGATGGCAAGGCCATGGCCGTAACCGCCGCCGGGGAGTGGCGAGGGCGGCGGCAGGAAGCCGATCTTACCGACCACTTGCGAGGTTTTCGGGTCGACCGCCATGCCCGAAAGCGGCGTCGATTCGACGAGGATCGCGACCTGGCCCGACAGGAAGGCGCCGGTCGATTCGTCCCAGCTGCCGGTCTGCGTGCCGGGTGCCGAATCCTTGAACAGCTTCAGATAGGTCTCGGTCGCCTTGACCGCGGCCTCGGAATTGAAGGCCGGCTTGTCGCCATCGAACCACTTGCCGCCATAGGCCTTGAAGAACGGCATCCAGCGCCAGACATTGGCGCCCGAGCCGCGTGCGCCGCGCAACGCGATGCCATACATGCCCTTGTCGGCATTGGTCAGCTTCGGCACGTCGGCGATCAGCTCGTCCAGCGTCTTGGGCGGCTGGATGCCGGCGGCCTCCAGCACGTCCTTGCGGTAGACCATCAGGTCGCCGCCGCCGGTCAGCGGCGCGAACCAGACCTTGCCGTCATAGGTGGCAACCTTCTGGCGGCCTGGGTCGAAGTCGGCATAGTCGTAGTCAGCCGGATAAAAATCGGTCAGCGGCACGATCCACTTCGACGAGGCGAAAAGCGCCACATTCGCTTCATCGACATAGTAGACGTTGTAGTTGCCGACTGTGGACGCGTCCGCGCGCGACTTGGCGCGGCGATCGTTCTCGTTAAGATAATCAATCTTGAAGCCCGCGCCGGAGAGCTTCTCGAACTCGGCCTTTGAGTCCTCCAGAAGCGTCAGGCCGTCGCGTGGCTGCGCCAGCACCTTGACCGGTGCCGAACAGACCGGCGCCTGCGCCAAGGCTAGGGTTGAAACGGTAGCGGAAAGCACGAAAGCTGCGCCAAGGCTGGCAGCGAGCCGAACTGGTTTCATGATCTTTTCTCCTCCAGGAATACGTGGCGGGAAACGCAGGTCCTCGGGTTGCGCGATCCTCACCATCGCCCGAACGACATGCCACCCATCGCCAAAATGCGCGGTTGCGATGGGCCAAGCTAGAAGCCCCGTTGCAGCAGACCTGTACTTTTATGCATTGTGCAGCGCAAAAATCGGCGTCCACATACGGGGCGCGTCACACGAGTATCGATCTGGTCCAAAATGGTGATTCAGGATGCGCTTATGCGCGCATCGCCAGACGCTGCCGCGACAGCTTGCGATAGGATGTCGGCGTCATCTTGTGCTTGCGCAGGAAGGCGCGGTTGAAGTTGGAGATGTTCATGTAGCCGACCTGGAAACAGATGTCGGTGATCGGCACATCGGTGTCGGCCAGCAGCTTGCACGCCTGCCATAGCCTGAGCTTGGCAAGATGGTCGCTGAACGAATTGCCGGTGTTCTTCTGGAAGAACCGCGAGAAGGTGCTTTCGCTCATGCCGGCCAGCTCGGCCACGTCAGGCAGCTTCAGGTCCTCGGCGAAATGTTGGAACAGATAGGTCAGGGTGCGCTGGATGATGTCGAGCGAGGCGGCGTCGAGAACCGGCTGGAAGTTCGGTGATGACAACAGCTCATACTCATCGGTCCGGGCCAGCAGGTCGACCAGTTCGAGGAACAGGCAGAACCGGGCCAGCCCATGCACCGTACCCATCCGCTCCATCAGCGCGGCGCCTTCAAGCGCGGTCCCGCCGTGGAAGACCATGCCGCGCAGCGACCGTTCCAGGAACGGCTCCAGTTCGCGCAATTCCGGCAGCATGTCAGCCGATCCACGCAGCCGCTCGGGATCGAATTGCAGCACGATGTCGCGACCCTCGATCAACTCGCCTGGCTGCACCGCGGTGACCCAGTCATGCGGCAGGCCGCCACCGACGATGGTGAGGTAGCCCGGCCCGAACTCGCCAATATGGTCGCCGACCAGGACCACGCCGGAGGATTTCCGCAGCAGGTGGATCTCGTATTCCGGGTGGAAGTTCCAGACATTGCGCTCCCAGGGATAGTCGTCCAGCCGCCACAGGAAACTGTCGCTCACCTCGGTGACGATATGCTCGAAGGAAGGCGCCGTGCGCGGGATCGCGGCCGTGTTCTTTCTGGGTTTGAACGCCATCCTGCCTCCCACATTCGCCGTTGCCGAGTTTTTATCCGTAGCAGCCCGGGCCGGCAAGGGAGCGAGGCGACGCCTCCCGGCAATGGCGCTGGCTCAATCTGTTCTCGCGCCCCCTCCCTTGCCTTCATGTCGCATTTCGTTCAAGAGACGGCGCAAACGCCGCGAAACCGAAGGTTTTGCCGTTTGCAATGCGGCTTCCGGCTCTTTGCCGACGCGCCGCAACCTTGAAAGAGCAGGACAATGTCCGCGATCGAAGCCGGCGCTCGCGCGCCGGAAAATCTTTGGCGTCAGGAAATCAGGGCGACGCTGGCGCTGGCCTGGCCGATGGTGCTGACCAATCTCGGCCAGACGGCGATGACCGCCACCGACGTCATGATGATGGGCCGCCTCGGCGCGGACACGCTGGCCAGCGGCGCGCTGGGCGCCAACCTGTATTTCATGCCGCTGATCTTCGGCCTCGGCCTGATGCTGGCGACTTCGCCGATGATCGCCACCGAGCTTGGCCGCCGCCGCTATTCCGTGCGTGACCTGCGCCGCACCGTGCGCCAGGGCCTGTGGCTTGCGATCCTGATCTCGGTCCCGATCTGGCTCGTGCTGTGGCAAGGCGAGGCCATCCTGCTGGCCATGGGCCAGGAGCCGGCGCTGGCGCGTCAGGCCGGCATTTACCTGCGCTGGCTGGAGTGGGCGGTGCTGCCCTTCTACGGCTACATCGTGCTGCGTTCGTTCATCTCGGCGCTGGAGAGGCCGGGCTGGGCGTTGGTCATCGTCTTCGTCGCCGTGGCTTTCAATGTGTTCGCCAACTGGGTGTTCATGTTTGGCAATCTCGGTGTTCCGGCCATGGGCATCGCCGGCTCGGGCCTTGCCACCTCGCTGTCCAGCACGCTGATGTTCGCCGGCATGGCTGTCGTGGTGATGTGGGAGAAAAAATTCCGGCGCTATCACCTGTTCGGCCGCTTCTGGCGATCCGACTGGCCGCGCTTCAAGGGCCTGCTGCGGCTCGGCCTGCCGATCGCCGGCATCCTTGCTTTCGAGGTGACGATCTTCAATGCCGCCGCCCTGCTGATGGGCCTGATCGACGCGGATTCGCTGGCCGCGCACGCCATCGCCATCCAGATCGCCTCGATTTCCTTCATGGTGCCGCTCGGCCTCAACCAGGCGGTGACGGTGCGGGTCGGGCTTGCCCATGGCGCCGGCAATCCAGAAGGTGTGTCGCGTGCCGGCTGGACCGCCTTCGTCATCGGCGTTTCCTTCATGGCGCTGATGGGGCTGGTGATGGTGCTTTGGCCGCATCTCCTGATCAGCGCCTTCATCGACCTTGGCAATCCTGCCAATGCCAGGGTGATCGCGCTTGCCGTTTCGTTCCTGGTTTTCGCCGCCCTGTTCCAGGTCTTCGACGGCGCGCAGGCGGTGGCTGCCGGCATGCTGCGCGGCCTGCACGACACCAAGGTCCCGATGATCTATGCCGCGATCGGCTATTGGGGCGTCGGCCTGCCGCTCGGCGTGCTGCTCGCCTTCCATTTCGGCTTCCGCGGCGTCGGCATCTGGATCGGCCTGTCTTCGGGGCTGGCCGTGGTGGCGGCGCTGCTTCTGGCCCGCTGGCTGCGGCGCGACCGCATCGTTCCGTCAGGCGCGTTCGGACATTGATCCAGGTGGCCGGTTGCCAGCCTGCCGTCATGTCCTAAAATTGCCGCTCACTAACCGGCGCCTTCAGATCGGCCCACGGACGCCCGCTAAGAGATAGGCCCTGAGCGGAAACGTTTCCACCAAGAGACAAACGACCGAGGAGAATTATCATGAAGGCAATTGTGGTGACGGACCAGGCTGCGGGAACGGCCGGGATGAAGCTGGTGGAGCGGCCTGAGCCGCGGCCAGCGATAAACGATGTCGTCGTTCAGGTTCATGCTTCGGGATTCGTCCCGACCGAGCTGGCATGGCCCTCCACCTGGACCGACCGCCGCGGCCTTGACCGAACACCGTCGATCCTTGGGCACGAGCTGGCCGGAGTTGTCATCGCACTCGGCTACGGCACAACGGGACTGTCGGTAGGTCAGAGAGTGTTCGGCCTCGCCGACTGGCATCGCGATGGAACGCTCGCGGAGTATGTAGCCATGGAAGCACGCAACCTAGCGCCGCTGCCGGGCGACGTCGACTTCACGGTGGGCGCGAGCCTGCCGATCTCGGGTCTCACCGCGTGGCAGGGACTCTTCCACCATGGCCGCCTTCAGGCGGGGCAGAGCGTCCTCGCGCACGGTGCGGCCGGCGCGGTCGGGTCGATGGTGACGCAACTTGCACGAGAGGCCGGCGCCTATGTCATCGGCACTGGACGCGCCTCCGACCGTCAGACGGTGCTCGACTTTGGCGCGAATGAGTTCGTCGACCTCGAGAACGACGCCCTCGAAGATGTGGGCGAAGTCGCTCTCGTATTCGATGTGATCGGCGGGGAAATCGGCAAGCGGTCCGCCGGCCTGATCCGAGCCGGAGGAACACTGGTGTCCGTCGTCGGACCGACAGAGGCGCGGCCTGCCGACGGCTTGGCGGTCGACTTCGTTGTCGAGTCCGATCGTGCCCAACTGAGCGAGATCGTCCAGCGGGTGCGGGACGGACGACTGCGGACAAACATTGGCAACGTTTCGACCCTCAACGACGCCGTAGCCGCATTCAACCCTACCGAGCGACGCACTGGGAAGACGATCATCCGCGTTCGTCCGTGATTTGAAATGGCGAAGAGGCAAGAGTCCTCCTCCGGCCGCTGAAGCATCCAGCATGATCGAATGGTCTCAATGGGCATCCGAACGGTAAACACCGGGAGTTTGCGGTCGCCGTCGAGGTTGCTCCACGCAACATGCTCTCGGCTCAGCGAGCCGCCGCTCGTTGTTCGAGCCGCCGCGCATACTGCGTCAGCGGAAAGCATAGGGCGAAAAAGATCAGCGCCACCAGCCCATAGACCTTGAACGGTTCGAAGGTAGCGTTGTTGATGGCGTTGGAGGTTCGCACCAATTCCTCGAAGCCGATGATCGAGGTCAGCGCGGTCGACTTGATCAGCTGCACCAGGAAACCGACCGTTGGCGCGCGGGTGATCGCGAACGCCTGCGGCAGGATGATCAGCCTGAGCTCCTGCAGATAGTGCAGGCCGAGGCTGGCGCCGGCATCCCATTGGCCCAATGGCAGCGCATCGACGCCAGAGCGCCAGATTTCGGCCAGATAGGCGCTGGCGAAGAAGGTGAGGCCGAGCACCGCCGCCGTCCACGGCTCGATACGCAGGCCGAGCATCGGCAGGCCGAAGAACATCAGGAACAGCTGCATCAGCAACGGCGTTCCCTGGAACAAGGCGATGTAACCGCAGGCAACGCGCCGGCTCCATTTATTCTCTGAGATCCTCAGGAACAGCACCGCCATTCCGACCAGCGCGCCGCCGACGAAGGCGGCCAGCGACAAAAGTACGGTCCAGCGCGCGGCAAGCAGAAGGTTGCGCACGATGTCCCAGAGGGTGAACTCGATCATGACACCCCAGCTCCGAGCGCGCGGCGGCCGCCTGCAACCAGCAGCCGCCGCAAGGCCATCGACATCAAGAGATAGACCAGCGTCACGACGAAATACGTCTCGAAAGAACGGAAGGTGCGCGCTTGCAGCATGTCGGCCTCATAGGTCAGCTCGCGTACAGCGATCTGCGACACCACGGCTGATTCCAGCATCATGATGACGATCTGGCTGGTCAGCGCGGGGTAGATGATCTTGAGCGCCTGCGGCAGCACGATCTTGATGAACAGCTGGCGCGGCCTCAGCCCGAGCGCCAGGGCTGCTTCCGTCTGCCCGTGCGGCACCGCGTCAAGGCCAGCGCCGACGATCTCGATCGTGTAGGCGGCCATGTTGAGCGTCATCGCCAACATGGCGGCCAGGATCGGATCGAGCCTGATGCCGAGGCTCGGCAGGCCGAAGAAGATGAAGAACAGCTGCACCAGGAACGGCGTGTTGCGCATCACCTCGACATACCAGCCGATGGCCCGGCGCAGCAGCGCCGGGCCGCTTCGCCGCCCGGCGGCACCGAGGATGCTGAGCAGCGTGCCCGCAAGCGTGGTGACGGCGATCAAAAGGATCGTCGTCGCCGCGCCGTGCGCGATGTCGCCCACGGCACCTGGAAGCCAGCCGAAGGCCACGTCGACTCAATCCTTGAGGTTGTCGGGGTTCAGCGGCGTCTTCAGCCAGGCCTTCGAGCTTTCGTCCAGCTTGCCGTCGGCCAGCATCTTGGCAATGGCGTCGTTGACCGCCTTCTTCAGGGCGTCCTCGTTCTTGTTGAGGCCGATATGCGACGGCGAGGTCAGAAGCTGGAACTTCTGCTCCGGCTTCAGCGCATCCTGCTTGGCCAGCACCTGCGCGCCGACATCGTTGCCGACGACCATCAGCTGGGTCTGGCCGGAGATGAAGGCCTGGATCACCGAATTGTAGTTATCGAAACGCTTGATGTCCGCCGAGGCCGGTGCTGCTTCGGTTAGCGAGGTGTCTTCCAGCGTGCCGCGATTGACGGCGATCGACTTGCCGGCAAGATCTTCCTTGCCTTTGACTGGCATTGCCGCCGGACCGATCACCGCGATGTAATAGGGCGCGTAGGCAGCGGCGAAGTCGATGACCTGCTCGCGCTCTTTCGAGTAGCCGACGCTCATCAGGATGTCGACGCGATGGTCGTTCAAATAGGGGATGCGGTTCTGGCCGGTGACGGCAACGGTGTTGAGCTTCACCTTGAGCGTGTCGGCGATGTACTGCGCCACATCCATGTCATAGCCCTTGAGGCTCATGTCGGCACTGGCTGAGGAGAAGGGCGGGAAATCGGCGAAGACGCCGACATTGATGGTGCCGGCCTTGGTGATGTCGGCCAGCGCGTCGGCATTGGCGGCTTGCGGGGCGAAGCCCGCTAACCCCAGGAGCAGAACGGCGGCGATGGATGATTTGAGGTGGATTGTCATTGTCATTCCCCTTCTGGAAGCTTTTGATTGTTTGGGTCGGGCGCCGGCTCCAGTGCGGCGGCCGCCTTTCTTTGTCAGGCTCCCTTGCCTGATACTGCCGGGCTGAACACCATCAGGCTCAGGATCTCGAACAGCACCTGCGCGCCGGCGTGCGCGGTGTTGGTGGTGGCGTCATATTGCGGCGCCACCTCGACGACATCGCCGCCGACAATGTTGAGGCCTTTGAAGCCGCGCAGCAGTTCGAGCACTTCGCGCGTCGTCAGGCCGCCGACTTCCGGCGTGCCGGTGCCCGGTGCGAAGGCCGGATCGACGCTGTCGATGTCGAAGGAGACATAGGTCGGCCCGTCGCCGACTATTCTGCGCGCCTTCTCGATGATGGCGGGAATGCCGAGACCNAGACGTGTGCTCTTCCGATCTCCTCGGCATGGACAACGGTCATGCCGGACTCGTAGGTGAACTCCCACAGATATTCGGCCGAGCCGCGGATGCCGATCTGGATGGTACGCGTCGGATCGAGCACGCCGTCCAGCACCGCGTTGCGAAACGGGCCGCCATGGTGGAATTTGGTCAGGTCGAACAGGCCGCTGGTATCGCAATGGGCATCGATGTGGATCAGCCCGACCGGCGCCTTCTTGCCGACCGCCTTCAGGATCGGGTGGGTGATCGAATGGTCGCCGCCGACCGACAACGGGATGACCCCGGCGTCGACGATCTGGTTGATGCGCCGCTCGATATCCTCATGGCTGGTCTCCAGCCGGTAGCGGCTCTGGAACGGAACGTCGCCGATGTCGGCGACCCTGAGTTCATGCGTCGGCGCGCATTCCAGCACGTGATTGTAGGGGCCGATGCGCTCGATCGCCCGCAAGGCGCGCGGCCCGAAGCGCGAGCCCGGCCGGTTGGTGACGCCGAGATCCATCGGCACGCCCGTTATCGCCACCTGCAGATCGCCGAAGTCCGGATTGTCAGCCGATATTTCGCGGTAGGGCGCGGCAAGGAAGGTCGGGATGCCGGAATAGGGCGCCAGCCGCGTGCCGCTCTTGGAAAAGATTTTGTCGGCGACCTTGCGGAATTTCGGGTCGAACATCTCGCCGCCATGGCTTTCGCCATATTTGCGACGCAGCGCATCGAGCTTGCCGCGATCATATCCCATATCCGCTCCTCCTCGGCTGATGCAGTCGTGCCGGCGGTGACCTCGGGCGAACCGACCGTCATCCGGCCGGGCCGTTGTCCCGCCGGCTGGCTGCAGATTTCACGTCTTGATGTTGTCTTGGGGTAAAGTGTCCGGCAGCCGCTTTGAAAAAGCAATTGATATTGTTAGGGTGGCTCCTGTGAGAAAAGCTCACAATAAAGCCGAGCATTCATGGCCAAGCGCCTGCCACCTCTCAACCCGCTGCGCGCCTTCGAGGCCACGGCCCGCCATGCCTCGCTGACCAAGGCGGCGAGCGAACTGAATGTCACGCACGGAGCCGTCAGCCACCAGATCAAGGCGCTAGAGCAATCGCTTGGGGTCAAGCTGTTCGAGCGCGTCGGCCAGCGGGTCAAGCTGACCCCGCATGGCGCCGAACTTTTGCCGGCGGTATCGGTCGCCTTCGACGGCATCGCCGCCGCCACCCAACGTCTGACGCGGCCGGCAAGCAGCGGCGCGCTGTCGGTGTCCTGCGTGCCGGCCTTGCTGCTCTTGTGGATGACGCCGAGGCTGGGCAGCTTCACCGCGCAATATCCTGACATCCAGCTGACGCTCATTCCCTCCAACGATCCCAGGGATATCCGGGCGCCGCATATCGATGTCTGCGTGCATTATGGCGATGGCAGCTGGACCGATTGCTGGATGCGCAAATGGTCGGGCCTGGAGCTGTTCCCGGTGGTCAGCCCGACGCTGATCAACAACCGGCCGATCCGCAATGTTCGCGACCTCGCCGACCATGTCTTGCTGCATGGCGACGATGGCCGCGAGTGGCACACCTGGCTGGCCGCCGCCGACGCGCTGGAGCTGGAGCGCGGCCGGCGCCATCATCTCGGCGATGCACGCATGACGACGGAAGCCGCCGTCCATGGCCACGGCGTGGCGCTGGGCGACTCGGTGACGGCAAGCGCCCTGCTGGCCAGGGGAATGCTGGTCGCGCCGTTCAGCCTGTCGGTGCCGGCGGTCGACGATTTCTATGTCGTTTGCCGCAACGAAATGCGGGCGACGCCGATCGTGCAGGTGTTCATCGACTGGCTGTTCGCCGAGAAGGCCGGGGATGACGGCCGCGCCGACGCTCCGGTCGCGGGCCGCCTCGTCACCCGCCGCAAACGTCCCGCGCTCAAGGTGATGGGCGGCAAACCCTCGTAGCCGCACGCAGGGCGTTCTTTTTGTCGGGCCAGCCTGAAAGCGGGCAGCGTTTTTGCGAATTCGATGCTATGAGGCCTGTCGCGATTGTGGTTGGCAGGCAGCGAAGGCGGTGACGAGATATGGCCAGGACCGATATTGCGCGGCGCGTCTATAACCACACCTGGAAGCTCGACCCGATCGTGCGCAGTTTGCTCGACACCGACTTCTACAAGCTTTTGATGCTGCAGATGATCTGGGGCATGTACCCCAAGGTCGACACCACCTTCTCACTGATCAACCGCACCACCTCGGTGCGGCTCGCCGACGAGATTGATGAGGGCGAGCTGCGCGAACAGCTCGACCATGCCCGCACCTTGCGCTTCTCAAAGAAGGAGATGATCTGGCTCGGCGGCAACAATTTCTACGGCCGCAAGCAGATTTTCGAGCCGGAGTTCCTCGCCTGGCTGGAAGGCTTCCGGCTGCCCGGCTATGAGCTTTCCAAGCGTGACGGCCAATACGAGCTCTCTTTCTCCGGCCCCTGGATGTACACCACGCTTTGGGAGATCCCGGCGCTCGCCATCATCAATGAATTGCGTTCGCGTGCCGCTTTGCGATCGTTCGGGCCTTTTACGCTCGACGTGCTCTATGCCCGCGCCAAGGCCAAGATGTGGGCCAAGACCGAACGGCTGAAGGCGCTGCCCGGCATCCGCATCTCGGATTTCGGTACCCGCCGGCGCCATTCCTTCCTGTGGCAGCGCTGGTGCGTCGAGGCGCTCAAGGAAGGCATCGGCGAAGCCTTCACCGGCACCTCCAACGTGCTGCTGGCCATGGACAACGATCTCGAAGCGCTCGGCACCAACGCGCATGAACTGCCGATGGTGTTCGCGGCCCTCGCCAATTCGGAAAAAGAGCTGAAGCAGTCGCCCTACAAGGTGCTGCAGGACTGGCAGCGCTACTATGGCGGCAATCTCTTGATCGTGCTGCCCGATGCCTTCGGCACCGCCTCGTTCCTGCGCGACGCGCCGGACTGGGTCGCCGACTGGACCGGCTTCCGCCCCGACAGCGCGCCGCCGATCGAGGGCGGCGAAAAAATCATCGATTGGTGGCGCGAGAAGGGCAAGGACCCCAGGCAGAAGCTGCTGATCTTTTCCGACGGCCTCGAGGTCGAGACCATCGAGGAGACCTACCGTCATTTCAAGGGCAAGGTGCGCATGTCTTTCGGCTGGGGCACAAATCTGACCAACGACTTCGAAGGTTGCGCGCCGACGCAGACCAACAGCCTCGACGCCATATCGCTGGTCTGCAAGGTCACCGAAGCCAATGGAAGGCCGGCGGTGAAGCTGTCCGACAATCCGGCCAAGGCGACGGGCGATCTCAAGGAGATCGAGCGGTATTTGAGGATTTTTGGGCAAAAGGATCGCGTGGAGCAACTCGTCAAGGTTTGAGGGATGGGCGGACTCTTGGACAGTTCGAGTTCCGCCGTAGAACGCCTCCGTCTGCCGTTTGCCTTGTCGTTCTCGGCCTTGTGGCTCGTCTCCCCCACTCCCGCCTTCGCCCACGCCTCCGACCGTGGCCACGTCCTGCTCCTCCCCACCGGCTACTACATTATCGGCGGCGCCTTTGCCGTCGCCGCCAGTTTCCTTGTCTTGGCATTGCTGCCGCCCGACACCGTCGACCGTTTCTGGCGCCGACGCCTACCGCTATTCGCCTTCGGTGACAGCGTCCGCGCCGCCATCAGCCTGATCTCATTTGCCGGCTTTGCAATTCTCCTGGCCGCTGGCGTCCTCGGCAGCCGCGACCCGCTCTCCAACCCGCTGCCACTGGTGATCTGGACGCTGCTATGGGCCGGCCTGACACTGCTGCAAGGCGTGTTCGGCGATCTCTGGTCGTGGCTCAACCCTTGGTACGGCCCATGGCGGCTGCTGTCGCGGCTGATCGGCGGAAGCGATGACGGGTTCAGGCCACTTCCGCAATGGTTTGGCTGCTGGCCGGCCGTTATCCTGTTTCTAGCCTTCGCCTGGTTCGAACTCGTCTATCCCGCTCCTGACGATGCGGCGCGGCTGGCCTTTGCCGCCGGCCTCTACTGGCTGTTCACCCTGCTGGCCGCGCTGGTGTTCGGTTACGACAAATGGAGCCGCAGCGGCGAATTCCTCGGCCTGGTCTTTTCGATGGCGGCGCGTTTCGCGCCGATCGAGCGCGGGGACAAAGGCCGTCTTGCGCTGTGCTGGCCGGGCGCCAAACTGCTTCAGGCCGAGCCGCTGCCCGCCAGCGGCATCGCCTTCCTGCTGCTTGCTTTGTCCTCGGTCTCCTTCGACGGCCTGTCGAAGACTTTCTTCTGGCTCGGCCTGTTCGGCATCAACCCGCTCGAATTTCCGGGCCGCACGGCCGTGATCGGCAGTGGGACGCTCGGGCTCGTTGTGACATTCGCGTTGCTCGCGGCGGTGTTCCTGCTTGCCGTCGTGCTCGGCCAGCGTCTTGCCCGCGGCGACAAGCCTTTCGCCCAGGCAGCGGGCATGCTGGTGTGGTCGATCGTGCCGATCGCGCTCGCCTACCATGTCGCGCATTATCTGACGGCGCTGCTCGTCGACGGCCAATATGCGCTGGCCTCCCTGTCCGATCCCTTCGCGCTTGGCTGGAACCTGTTCGGCACCGCCGACATGCAGGTCGAGGCCGGCATCGTCGCCGGCGCGGCGTCGGCATGGTGGCTGTGGAATGTCCAGGCGGGCGCCATCATCCTTGGCCATGTGCTCGCTGTCCTCGTCGCGCACGGCTTTGCCTGGCGCCTGCATCCCCAGCCTGCCCGCGCCGCGCTCAGTCAGTTTCCGCTCACCGTGTTGATGATCGCCTACACCATTTTCGGTCTCTGGCTGCTTGCCACGCCGACAGTCGGATGAGACAAGCCATCTCCTGTGAGCCATGCCCCACGGAAAGCTCGCTTGCCAGACCAAGGCTTTGGTGATTTAGTTTGTACACATGCAATTTTGCATCCTCTTGCCGAGGATGTTCGAGCCGCCTTATCGTTGGTCAAAACACAAAAACAGGGGAACGAACGTGACTGACAAGAACGGATTTTTCGATCTCTCCAAAACCACACTCACCCGCCGTACCACGCTGAAGGGCCTCGCCGCCGGCGCTGGCCTCGCCATGGCGCCCGGCTTCGTCCGCTATTCCCAGGCACAGAGTTCGGCGCCGATCAAGATCGGCTTCCAGTCGCACCGTACCGGCATTGGCGCCGCCTACGGCCGCTGGTACGAGAAGACGACCGCCGCCGCGATCAAGGCGATCAATGCCGCCGGCGGCATCAATGGCCGCCAGGTCGAGGTGATCATCGAGGATGACGGCACCGATCCCGGCCGCGGCGCCGAAGTGGTCGGGAAGTTCGCCACCCAGCACAAAACCGACATCGTCTTCGGTACGCTGTTCTCGCATGTCGTCATTGGATCGGCGCCTGCCGCCGGCGAAAACAAGATGCCCTACTTCGTCGTCAGCGAAGGTCACCACGTCGCCTCGACCAAGCTCAACCGTTATGTCTTCCAGCCCGGCATCACCGACGTGAAGAGCCAAATCCAGTCGATGGCGCCATGGATCGCGGCCAATGCCGGCAAGAAGGTGACGCAGATATTCCCCGATTTCGCCTTCGGCTATGACCATCGCGACTACCTGCCGCCGGCGCTGAAGGCGCAAGGCGCCGAGGTGATCGCGCAGATCGCCATTCCGCCGACGGAATCGTCCTTCACCAAGTACTTTCCGCAGATCCCGCCCGAGACCGAGGTGATCTACCACGTCATGGTCGGCCCGGCGGTGCTCACCTTCGTCAAGGAACTCGGCGAGTTCTACGGTTCCAACCGGCCGCAACTCTTCGGCTTCATCGATTCGCTGGAAGCTGTCGACATCAACAGCCCCGGCCTCGAATTCCTCGACGGCAGCCATTTCTGGGAAGGTTCGCCGCGCTACGCCCAGTCCGACGACACCGAAGCGCAGAAGGCCTATCGGGCCGCTGTCGGCATCGACGACAACGGCGCCGCCGTCGGCGACGCCAAGGACGTCTCCACCGCCGCGCACATGTTCGGCTGCTGGGAAACGCTCTACGTCGTCAAGAAGGCGATGGAAGACGCCGGCTACAAGGGGCCGGAAGACCGCGCCAAACTGGTCGAGGCGACCGAGGCGCTGAAGGAATTCGCCGAAGGCCCGGAGCATCCGCAGGGTCCAAAAACCTTCAACGGCAAGATCCACCAGTGCTTTGGCATCCAGAACATCTCCAAGGTCGAGGGCGGCAAGCTGAAGGTCGTGCACAAGACCAAGATCGAGGACGGGCTTTACGAGGCCGAAGGGGATTACACGACGCAGGCGCTGTGAACTCATTCCAGCCAGCGTGAGCGCCAGGCCACCTCCCTCTACCCTGCCGGGCCGGGCAGGGCAGAGGGAGGCGCTTCGCGCCACCTATCGGGCGTGTAATCGATGCACTTCGGACCCCACCTTCTCCTCGCAACCCTTGAAGGCCTCGTCACCTCGGCCGTGCTGGCGCTGACGGCGCTGGGATTGTCGCTGGTGTTCGGCGTCATGCGTGTCGTCAACGTCGCCCATGGCGAGTTCTTCATGCTGGGCGCCGTGCTTGCCTGGGCGATCACATCGGCAATTGGCGGCCATCCGGCTCTTGGCTTCCTGGCGGCGCTGGTTATCGCGCCGCTGATCGTCGGCGCCATCGCGCTGGTCGCCGAACGGCTGGTGCTGCGCCGGCTCAACTACAATCCGGAAGCCACCATCGTCGCCACCATCGGCATGCTCTACATCATCCAGCAGCTGGCGCTGACCTTCTATGGCCCCGAAGCGCGGCCCGTGGAGCCGCCATTCAGCTATCGCATCCTTCTGCCGTGGTTCGGCTATTCCGGCTACAAGCTGTCGATCATCGCCGCATCCGCTCTTCTGCTGATCGCGACATGGCTGGTGCTGACGCGCACCAGGATCGGCCTTGTCATGCGTGCCACGCAGTATGACAGCGAGACGGCGCAGGCCTTCGGTATCCCGGTCGGCCGCGTCTATGGCGGCGTCTTCGCGCTCGGCGCCATGCTGGCGGCGATCGCCGCGGTGCTGATCGTGCCCATCAGCCAGGCGCACTACCTGATGGGGCAGGATCCGCTGCTCTTGTCCTTCATCGTCGTCATCATCGGCGGCCTAGGCTCGTTGCGCGGCACGGTCGTCGCCGCCGTGCTGATCGGCCTCTCCGACGGCATCATATCGATGTTCTTCTCGCCGACGCTGGCCAAGATCATCGCCACGCTGCTGGTCGCCATGGTGCTGGTGTTCCGGCCGCAAGGCCTGTTCGGGACGACATCGCGATGAGCGAAGCTTCGCCGGCAAAGGCCTATGCGCTGCATCTCGGCGTGATTGCCCTGCTCTTCATGCTGAGCTTCCTCTTGCCTGGCTATTACCACGGCCTGCTCGCCCGCATCATGGTGCTGGCGGTCTTCGCCATGGGCTACAACATGCTGTTCGGCTATGTCGGCCTGCTCAGCCTCGGCCATGCGATGTTCTTTGGCGCCGGGCTTTATGGCGCCGGCCTTGCCGTCATCCAGCTCGGCTGGAGCGTGCCACTGGCGTTCATCGCCGGCATCGCCTGCGGCGCGGCGTTGGGGCTGGTGATCGGCCTCCTGGCGCTGCGCACCACGGGCGTCGCCTTCATGATCGTCACCATGATGTTCGCGCAGGTGTTTTATCTGGCCATCCTCTATTTCGCGACCTGGACCGGCGGCGATCAGGGTCAGGTGGTGCCGCAATCGGCGCGTGTTCTCAATCTCGGCGCCACCTCGCTCGATCTCACCAACCCGACCGTACGCTACATGACGGCGCTCGGCTTGTTTTCGCTCGTGCTGCTGATCACGCTTGCTGTCGTCCGGTCCAGATACGGTCGCGTGCTGATCGCGATCCGGGAGAATGAGGAACGCACCAAGATGCTGGGCTACGACACCTTCTCCGACAAGCTTGCCGCCGTTGTCGTCTCCGGCACGATCTGCGCGGCGTCCGGCGCCGCCTACGCACTGCTGTTCGGCTATGTCGGGTCGAGTTTCGCCTCGGTACAGTATTCGATCCTGCCGCTGCTGTGGGTGCTGCTCGGCGGTGCGGCCACAACGCTTGGACCACTGATCGGCACGGTGTTCATGTACTATGTCATCGACGTCACCAGCGGCTACACGTCGGCCTACCTGCTGATCGTCGGCATAGCACTCATTCTGCTGGTGCTGTTTTTCCCGAAAGGCATTCTCGGCACCATCCGCCAGCGCTGGCTCGGATGGCTGCCATGACGCCGCTGCTGACCACGAAGGGCCTGTCGCGCAGCTTTGGCGGCCTGCATGCGGTCGACAATGTCGATTTCACCCTGATGCCGGGCGAGATCCGCGCCGTCATCGGTCCGAACGGCGCCGGCAAGACAACCTTCGTCAGTCTGATCAGCGGCCGCATCCAGCCGTCTTCGGGCGCGATCGTCTTCGACGGCGCCGATATCACCAGCCAGCCGGCCTATATCAGGGTGCGCCAGGGAATCGCCTATACGTTCCAGATCACCAGCGTCTTCGCCAATCTCAGCGCCTACGACAATGTCGCGTTGCCCGTGCAACGGACCCTGAGCGATGGGCGCTCGAAAGGCGCGGTGGGCGCGGGCGTCATGTCGGCCCTCGAACGCACGGGCCTGGCCGACCGCGCCCATATGCCGGCCGGTCAGTTGTCATATGGTCACCAGCGCCTGCTGGAGGTGGCGATGGGCTTGGCGCTCAAGCCGCGGCTGCTGATCCTCGACGAGCCGACGCAGGGGCTCGCCGACAGCGAGATCGACAATTTCATCGCGCTGGTGCGCGACATCGCCAAAGGCGCGACCGTGCTGCTGATCGAGCACAACATGCCGGTCGTGATGCAGCTTGCCGACCGCATCACCGTCTTCAACGCCGGCAGGATCCTGGCCGAGGGCACACCCGAAGCCATCCGCGAGAACGCGGCGGTTCAGGAAGCCTATCTGGGAACGGCACCATGACTGAGGCGAGCAAGGCCGAATCGCTGACGATTTCCGGGCTCGATTGCTTCTATGGCGAGGTCCAGGTGCTCTATGGGCTCGACCTGGTGCTGAACAAGGGAGAGGTGCTGTGCCTGTTCGGCCGCAACGGCGCCGGCAAGACGACGACGCTGAAGGCGATCATGGGCCTGGTTCCGGTGCGTGCCGGCTCGATCAGGCTCGCAGGGCAGGAATTGACCGGCCTGCCGGCGCATGAAGTGCCGAAGGCTGGTGTCGCCTACGTGCCACAGGGCAGGCGGCTGTTCGCCGAGATGACGGTNTGATGCCGTCGATGATCGCCAAGATCCGCGAGACGGTGTCGAAGCTGCGCGAGATGGAGGTCTCCACCATCCTGGTCGAGCAGCGGGTCGATGCCGTGCTGTCGGTCGCCGATCGTGTCTGCTTTATTGAAAACGGCCGCAACCGCGAGACGGTCGATGTCGAGGCCCTGCGCGTCGACCCGTCCGCGGTCCGGCGCTATGTCGGCGTGGGTTGATCAACCGAAAAACAGAAAACCCGCGACCAAGAAGGTCGGGACCAGCACCAGCCCGGACCACAGCATATACCCAAAGAAGCCCGGCATCTTGACGCCGCGATGCCTGGCAATGGCATAGACCATGAAGTTCGGCGCGTTGCCGATATAGGTGTTGGCGCCCATGAACACGGCGCCGGCCGAGATCGCGGCAAGTGTCGAGGCGAACTCCGTCATCAGGTGGCGGGGATCGCCGCCCGCCAGCTCGAAAAACACCAGATAGGTCGGTGCATTGTCGAGGAAGGACGACAATGCACCGGTCAGCCAGAAATAGGCGAGGTCGTTGGGCGTGCCTTGCGCCGACGTGACGAGCGCGACCAGCGGCGCCAGCGCACCGTTGTGGCCGGCCCTCAAAATGGCGACGACCGGGACGATGCAGATGAAGATGCCGGCGAACAATTTGGCCACTTCCGCGATCGGACTCCAGTTGAAGCCGTTCGCCTCGCGGTGGCTCTTGTAGGAGAGCGGAAGCGATAGCAGGGCCAGCGCGAGGATGATCACGTCGCGGACCAGGTTCTGCAGTTCGAGACCGACGCCGAACACGGAAAAACTCACGCCCGGCTTCCACGCCGCCGACAGCAGGATGGCGCCGATCACACCGGCCAGCAGCTGGAGGTTGGCGAGGCCGCGCAGGCGCACCTTCGTATCGGGTGTCGGATCCTTGATCTTCGGTGCGCCAGCCTCGCGCCGGTGCAGGATGAGGTCGATCGCCAGGAACGCCGCCAGCACGACGAGGCCAACGAACAGCGTCTCTCGGTAGAGGTTGGTGGTCGTCCAGAAGAAATCGACGCCGCGCAGGAAGCCGACGAACAGCGGGGGGTCGCCGAGCGGCGTCAGCGAGCCGCCGATGTTGGACACCAGGAAAATGAAGAAGATGACGACATGGGCATTGAAAGGCCTGTTGTCGTTGGCGCGCAGGATCGGCCGGATCAGGATCATCGAGGCGCCGGTCGTGCCGATCACCGAGGCCAGCAGCGCCCCGACGATCAGCAGCCCGGCATTGACCAGCGGTGTGCCGTGGATGTTGCCGGCAAGCAGGATGCCGCCTGAAATCGTGTAAAGCGCAAACAGCAGGACAATGAACGACATGTATTCCGTGAGCAGCGCGTGCAGAACTGCCTCGGTTGCCGCGGGAGCACCGAAGGCAATCGCGAGCGGCACGATCACCAGCGCCGCCCACAAGCCCGCGATCTTACCATAGTGATGTTCCCATACATGGTGGAACAGCAGCGGCCCGGTCGCGATCGACAACAGCAGCCCGGCAAAAGGCAGCGCCCACCAGAAAGACATGGCGGCGCCGGGCAGGCCGTGCTCTTCGGCCGCGAAGGCCTGTGATGGAAACAGCATCGCGACGACGATCGCGCTGCCCGCCCCGGTCGCTATCGGCAAGTATCCCCTTCTGCCCGCCACGAGTCAGCCCGATGTGTGATCTTCGAGCGTCACGCCGGCATCGCGCATCTTCGCCAGCATTGTCTCGATCGATCCGTTGAGATCGATGCCACGGCAGGCATCGAGCCTGACCGTGGTTCTAAACCCTAGTTTGACCGCGTCCAGCGCCGAGAACGCGACGCAGAAATCGGTCGCCAGGCCGACCAGGGTCAGTGTGTCGATGCCGCGCTCCCGCAGATAGCCGGCGAGCCCCGTGGGCGTCGCGTGATCATTCTCGAAGAAGGCGGAATAGCTGTCGATGGCGGGGCGAAAGCCCTTGCGGATGACGAGTTCGGCCTTGGTCCAGGCAAGGCCGGAGTGGAAATCCGAGCCGAGACTGCCCTGGATGCAATGGTCCGGCCACAGCGTCTGCGGACCATAGGGCATCTCGATCGTCGAATAGGGCTGCGACCCCGGGTGGCTGGAGGCAAAACTGGAATGGCCGGCCGGGTGCCAGTCCTGTGTTAGCACGACATGGTCTGTTCGCCGGATCATGTCATTGACCAGCGGCACGATCTCGTCGCCGCCCGCAACGGCCAGCGCGCCGCCCGGACAAAAGTCGTTCTGCAGGTCGATGACTACGAGCGCTTCGGCCATGGGCTTCCTTCCTGTCAGGCTGGGGTCGGGCTTCGAACGAGGCACCCGGCGAAAGAAAAAGCCGCTGGCGCGACTGGAGGAGAAACTTGACCAGATGGCGGGCCGCGTCAACCTCCAGCGGCATAACAAATGCGTGGCGATGCCAGCCAGACGGGTGCCGGCGCAAACTCTGGCTTTGACAATTTCCGCCGTCTTGATATCATTTGCATACGAATGAATTTACCGGTCAAAGCCGGTAAAGACCATCTCTGGGCAAGCGCCTTGGGAGGGCCAATTTCGGGGAAGGCCTACCTTATCGGGAAGGCCCACCTGTCGGGAAGGAAAGCGTGATCCGTTACGCGAAACCCACCACGGTCGACGAAGCACTCGCGCTGCTTGGCGGGGACGCTTGGCGTATCCTTTCGGGTGGCACGGATTTCTATCCGGCGCAGGGCAGCAAACCATTTCGTGACAATGTCCTCGACATCAACGGCCTGACAGCGCTACGCGGCATCGCCGAGACCGGCAGCCACTGGATCATCGGCGCGCGCACGACATGGGCCGACATCATCCGCCATCCCTTGCCACCGGCCTTCGCGGCGCTGAAACAGGCCGCGCGGGAAGTGGGTTCACCACAAATCCAGAACGTCGCCTCCGTCGCCGGCAATCTCTGCAACGCCTCGCCGGCCGCCGACGGTGTGCCGGGGCTGCTGGTCCTTGATGCCGAGGTCGAGCTGCGCTCGGCGACGGCGACGCGCCATCTGCCCTTGTCGGCGTTCATCCTCGGCAATCGCCGTACGGCTTTGCGGCCTGGCGAGATGCTGACGGCCATCCACGTGCCGAAACCCGCCGGCACATCGGCCTTCGTCAAGCTCGGGGCGCGGCGCTATCTCGTTATTTCCATTGCCATGGTGGCGGTGCGTCTGGCTGGCGAGAATGGCACTGTCGCGCAGGCGGCCGTCGCCGTCGGCTCGTGTTCCGCCGTGGCGAGGCGGCTTGCCGGTGTCGAGGCGGCGCTGCTCGGGCTTCCCCTGGACGCCGGGCTTGTTGCCGCGGTCCGGTCGGCGCCGATGGCTGAACTGCAGCCGATCGCCGATGTGCGCGGCAGCGCCGAATACAGGCTCGACGCGGTGCGCGAGATCGTTGCGCGCGCCGCGCTTGAGGCCGCGCGCAAGCCCTCGGACGACAAGGTGGCCTGATGAGCATGGATCGCGCCGATATCGCCTTCGCGGTCAATGGCGCCGCCGTTTCGGTCAACGTGCCACCGCTGCGCCGGCTGTCCTCGGTGCTGCGTGACGAATTGCGGCTGACCGGCACAAAGGTCGGCTGCGACGCTGGCGACTGCGGCGCCTGCACGGTGCTGGTCGACGGCGATCCCGTCTGCGCCTGCCTGATGTCGACGGCCTCCGCTGCCGGCACTATGGTGACGACGGTCGAGGGCCTCGCCAATGGTCACCTGTCGGCGCTGCAAGCCTCGTTTCTGGCGCATGGCGCCGCGCAATGCGGCATCTGCACGCCGGCGCTGCTGGTCGCGGCGTCAGCGCTGCTGGACACGAAACCCAGGCCGAGCGAGACCGAGGTGCAGGATGCGTTGGGCGGTATCCTCTGCCGCTGCACCGGTTACCGGAAGATCATCACCGCGGTGATGGAGGCTTCCCTCCAGACCGCGAGCCTGGACTTCCGTCTGCCTCGGTCCGGCCACGCCATCGGTGCGTCGCCGGTAAGGCTCGACGGTGTGCCAAAGGTGACCGGTGCCGAGAAATTCGGCGGCGATTCCTTCCCAGCCGATGCGCTTGCGGTGCTGGTGATCCGCTCGCCGCATCATCATGCCGGCTTCGCCTTCGGCGACATCGATGGCTGGGCAAGCAGCCATCCCGGTATCATGGGCGTTTTCACGGCCGCCGATATCCCGGGAAAAAACTGCTTCGGCGTTATCGGCCCGTTCGCCGACCAGCCGGCGTTGGCCGAGGGCTTTGCCCGGCTTCGCGGCGAGGCTGTCGCGCTGGTCGCCGGCGAGCGCGAGGCGATCCTCGATCTGGATCTGTCGGATTTCCCTGTCCGCTGGACCGAACTGCCGCATGTGCTCCAGCCAGGCGATGCGCAGGCCGAAGGTGCGGCGCTGATCCATGAGAACCGCCCGGCCAATTTGCTGACCAAGGGCTTCGTCGAACGCGGCGATCCCGAGTCGGCACTTGCCAACTCGGCCTTTACCGTCAGCGGCACGATCGACACCTCCTATGTCGAGCACGCCTATATCGAACCGGAAGCCGGCTATGCATATCTCGACGGCGACACGCTCGTCGTCGTCGCCTGCACGCAGGCGCCTTACATGGATCGTGACGACACGGCGAAAGTGCTCGGCCTTGCCGTCGACAAGGTGCGCATCGTGCCGACCGCGACCGGCGGTGGCTTCGGCTCCAAGCTCGACGTTTCCCTGCAGCCGCTGATCGGCCTTGTCGCGCTGAAGACCGGGCGGCCCGCGGCCCTTGCCTACACCCGCAACGAATCCATGATGTCGACCACGAAGCGCCATCCGGCACGGATGAGAGCCACCGTCGGCGCAGATGCCGAAGGCCATGTCATAGGCATGATCTTCGAAGGCGATTTCAACACCGGCGCCTATGCGAGCTGGGGGCCGACGGTCGCTAACCGCGTGCCGGTGCATGCCTCCGGCCCTTATTTCACGCCGAATTACCGCGCCGAGGGCCGCGCCATCCACACAAATGGGCCGATTGCCGGTGCCTTCCGTGGCTTCGGCGTGCCGCAGGCGACGATCATGCAAGAGACGCTCTATGACGAGCTCGCCGGCAAACTCGGCATGGATCGGCTGGATTTTCGCCTGAAGAACTGCCTTCGGAACGGATCCGAAACGGTTACCGGGCAGCTCCTGGACTCCGGCGTCGGCATTGCCGAATGCCTCGAAGCGTTGCGGCCGCCTTGGGCGCGGGCGACAGCCGATGCCGATGCTTTCAACAGCGCCAATCTGGATAGAAAACGCGGCGTCGGCGTCGCTTCGTGCTGGTATGGCTGCGGCAACACCTCGCTGCCCAATCCGTCGACCATCCGGGTCGGTATAGCGGCTGACGGCGCGGTTATCCTGCATCAGGGCGCGGTCGATATCGGCCAAGGATCCAACACCGTCATCACGCAGATCTGCGCCGACGCACTCGGCCTGCCGCTGGAAAAATTCAAACTGAAGAGCGCCGATACGGCGATCAGTCCCGACGCCGGCAAGACCTCGGCCTCGCGCCAGACCTTCGTCACCGGCAAGGCGGCCGAGAAGGCAGGACGCGCCCTGCGCGAAAAGATCCTGCGCTTTGCCAATGTCTCGGACAAGGCTTCGCTTGAACTGGATGGCTCGGCGATCGTCATCCGCGAAGGCGAGGCGACACGAAGCATCGATCTTGACGCGCTCGACGTGGATGCGGACGGCTTCGTCTTCCGTGCCGAGGAGACCTATGACCCGCCAACACTGCCGCTCGATGCCAAGGGCCAGGGCAAACCCTATGCGGTCTATGGCTATGGCGCGCAGATCGCCGAACTTGAGGTCGACCTCAGGCTTGGCACGGTCAAGCTGATCAGGATCATCGCCGCGCACGACGTCGGCAAGGCGATCAACCCGCTGCTGGTCGAGGGCCAGATCGAGGGCGGTATCGCGCAAGGCATCGGCATGGCGCTGATGGAAGAATACATTCCCGGCCGCACCGAGAATTTGCATGACTATCTCATCCCGACCATCGGCGACGTGCCGCCGATCGAGACCATCCTTGTCGAGGTGCCCGATCCCGAAGGGCCGTTCGGCGCCAAGGGCCTGGGCGAGCACGTGCTGATCCCGACGGCGCCGGCAATCCTCAATGCCATTCGTCACGCCACCGGCGTGCTGGTCACCAAGGTGCCGGCAACGCCCAGCCGCATCCTGGCGGCCATCCGCGAGAAGGAGGCACGCGCATGAGCGAGCTTGCCGAGCGTTTCGAAACCCATGATCCCGGCGAGAAGCTGGTGGCGGAAAAGATCCGCTGCGACGCCTGTCCGGTCATGTGCTACATCGCTGACGGACGCACCGGCGCCTGCGACCGCTATGGCAATGTCGCGGGCCGCATCGTGCGCATGGACCCGCTGACCATCCTCGACCACGCTGCCGAGACCGGGGCTGCCATGGTGCCCTTTGTCGCCGAGGGCGAGCAGTGGGATGGCGAACTCATCAACACCGGCCGCCGCTTCGTCACGGCAATCGGCGCCGGCACAACCTATCCCGACTACAAGCCCGCTCCCTTCATCGTCAGCCAGGAGGTGGAAGGCGTCGATCTCGTCACCGTGGTGACCGAAGGCATCTTCTCCTATTGCGGCGTCAAGGTGAAGATCGATACCGACCGTCATATCGGACCCGAAACAGCTATTGTGCGGGCTGAGGGCGAAGCCATCGGCCATGTCACGACGGGAGAATATGGCTCGCAGATGCTGTCGCTGGGCGGCGTGCATCATCTGACCGGCGGCTCCAAGGCGGAAGGCCGCGCCACTTGCGATGCCCTGCTCAACCTGTGCAACAGCAAACCGGTGGAACTCACCATCGACGGCGGCGCCACGGTCATCGTCCAAGCCGGCAAACCGCCCGTCATTGACGGCAAGCAGGAACACCGCATGCGCGTCGGCTGCGGTTCGGCCACCATCGGCATGTTCGCCACGCAATGGCGCGGGCTGGTCGACGAGGTGGTGGTGGTCGACGACCACATCACCGGCGTCGTTTCCGAACACCAGGCCGGCAAGGTGTTGGGCTGGCAGGATACCGGCATCAAGATCGTCGGCCGCCGCTCGACACCGGGCCGCTATTTCAAGGTCTCCGAGCCCGGCCTCGGCTGGGGTGGCACCTCCATCTCAGATCCGCTGTCGATCCTCGGTGAATGGAACGCGAAGAAGGGCGCGCGCCCGGGCCTGTCGCTGCTGATGGTTTCGACCACCGGTGAGCAGTTCGCCTATTACGAGCTCGACGACGACTTGAAACCGGTCGAACAACCGTTTCCGGAGCGGCTGCAAAAATCGGTCAACCTGATCGAGGACAATTGCGAGCCGGCTTTGTGCACCGTGCTGTTCATCGGCGGCGCCGGCGGGTCACTGCGTGCCGGCGTCACCGAAAACCCGGTCAATCTCACCCGTTCCGTGCAAGGCCTGAAAACCTACGTCACGGTCGGCGGCGCGCCGGTCTATGTCTGGCCGGGCGGCGGCATCACGCTGATGGTCGATGTCACCAGGGTTCCGCCAGGCGCCTTCGGCTATGTGCCGACGCCGGCGCTGGTGGCCCCGATCGAGTTCACGCTGCGTCGCGACGACTATGTCAGGCTAGGCGGCTACGAGGCCGAAATCCGCAGCGTCGCGGATATTGTCGCCAAGGGCGGCGAATACCTCAATCCCCGGCGCGGCACCGGTGCCGTGGCCAGCAATCCATGGCCGCCGCTGGCGCAGTTGCGCCGCGCGGGCTCGGATGGGGCCGGCTGATGGAAGGCCCGCAAGCGCATTGGCTGCAGGACGGCAAGCGGCTGCATCTCAACCATGGGCCGATCGACCTGATCGTCGAGGCCTTTGGCGAGGCTGACGAGTGTCGCGCCGCCTATGCGCAAGCCGTCGCCCGCTTCCAAACGATCCTGATCGAGTTGGTCGAGGAGCTTCCCGAGCTGCGCCTCCCGGCATTTTTCTTGGCGCCGCGAACCTTCGCCGGCCCGACGGCGCGTCGCATGGAAGCAGCCGTCATTCCCCTGGCGGAATGCTTCATCACGCCGATGGCCGCCGTCGCCGGATCGGTAGCCGACGAAATGCTTGCCGCGCTGCTTGCCGGCCGCAAGCTCGACCGCGCCTACGTCAACAATGGCGGCGACAGCGCCCTCCATCTCGACAAGGCTACGTCGATTGGCTTGGCGGTCGCCGGTACCGGCAACGGCATGGCCGACCGGATCACGATCCGCGCGCAGGATGGCGTGCGTGGTGTCGCAACCAGCGGCTGGCGTGGCCGCTCCTTCTCGCTTGGCATCGCCGATGCCGTCACCGTGCTCGCGCGCACCGGCGCCGAGGCCGACGCGGCGGCGACGCTTATCGCCAACGCCGTCGACCTGCCCGGCAATCCCGCCATCAGGCGCACTCCCGCACGCGACCTGTCGCCCGACAGCGATCTTGGCGCGCGGCTGGTGACACAAGGCGTCGGCACGCTTGCCTCTGGCGAGGTGGCGCGGGCGCTGGACAATGGCCTCGCCGTCGCCGAAGATTTTCGCCGGCGCGGCCTGATTGCCGCATCGGCGCTGTTTCTCGGCGGGGAGGTCCGTATCAGTGGCTCCGTTGCACTCGGCCCGCCCAACAAGCATGAACCGGAGGAAGTTGCCCATGCCTGAGTTTCCGATCCGCAAGATCGCGGTGCTGAGCGAAGAAATTTTTCACGACGGCGGACCGGCCGCTGCGGTGCCGCGCCGGCGCGCCGCCGCCATGGCAGTGGTCAAGAACCCTTTCGCCGGGCGCTATGTCGAGGAACTGCAGAGCGCCATGGACGATCTGAAGCCGCTCGGCCTGCTACTCGCCGACCGCTTGATCGCGGCGCTCGGCGGCGACGTGAAACAGATCGACGGCTACGGCAAGGGCGCCGTTGTCGGCAGCGCAGGCGAGCTGGAACACGGCGCGCTGTGGCATGTACCCGGCGGTTACGCGATGCGCGAGCGGCTGGGCGATGCCAAGGCGATCGTGCCTTCGGCCAAGAAGGTCGGCGCCTTCGGATCAAAGCTCGACGTGCCGCTCGGCCACATCAACGCCGCCTATGTGCGCAGCCATTTCGACGCAATGGAAGTCGGCATCAGCGACGGCCCGCGTCCTGACGAGATCCTGTTCTGCCTCGCCATGACCTGCGGCCCGCGCATCCACAACCGCATGGGTGGCCTCGCCGCGGATGACATAAAAGCCTGGGACGGGCTGCGGTGAGCGGCGAGGACAACCTGCTCAAGCTGGTCGAGGCCGAAGAGGCCGACGATCACGACTACCTCCTGCAGGAACAGGTCGGCTTCATCCTGCGCAAGGCGCACCAGCGCCATGTCTCGATTTTCGCCGCCCGTATCGCCGATCTGACGCCGCCGCAATTCGCCGCACTGGCCAAGCTGCGCGATGTCGGCGAGACCTCGCAGAACCAGCTTGGCACGTTGATCGCCATGGATGCCGCGACGGTGAAGGGCGTCATCGACCGGCTGAAGGCGCGCGGCCTTGTCGAGCTTTCCAGGCATGAGGTCGACAAAAGGCGCCTGCTGGTCAATCTGACGGCCGAGGGCCGCGACGCGATCGAGCGGCTGATCCCGCTTGCCCGGGAAATCACACAGGAAACGCTTGCGCCGCTCACGAACAAGGAAATCGCCACCTTCATGAAGCTGCTGGCGAAGCTGGCGTAGATCGGCCGGCGGCGAGGTCCTTTCCTCTCCCCCGTCGATCGGGGGAGAGGAAGGTGCCAAGCTGTCCCTCGGACCAAGAACATGGACCTTGGGCCGGCGCTTATCTGCGGCGAAAACTCACAGACCGTTGTCCTTCAGCACCTGGGCGGCGTTTTCCTTGGTGATCTTCTGCGTCGGCAAGGTGATGGTCTTTTCCACCTTCTCGCCGTTGAGGAACTTGATCGCCTGGCGCAAGCCTTCCGCGCCCGGGGTGACATAGGTGAAAGTCGCCGTCAGCTCGCCCTTGTTCACCATCTGCACGCCTTCGTTGGGCAGGCCATCGATGCCGATGAACTTGATGTCCTTCTCGCGGCCGACATCCTTGGCGGCGAGATAGGCGCCGTAGGCCATCGGGTCGTTGTGGCCGTAGACGAGATCGATCTTCTCGTTGGTCTTCAGCGCGTTGGCCATCAGATTGTAGGCCTGGTCCTGCTTCCAGTCGCCCGATTGCTGGTCGAGCAAATATTTGATGCCCGGTTCCTTGTCGGTGAATTCATGGAAGCCGTCATGGCGGTCATGCGCCGGCTGGGTGCCCATGCCGCCCCAGATCTCGACGACATTGCCTGCTGCCTTGCCCTTGCCACCGAGCAGTTCGACGGCGTATTCGCCGGCCGCCCGCCCGATCAGGGCATTGTCGCCGCCGACGAACTGCGTGTAGTCCTTGGTGTCGACATTGCGGTCGAGCACGAAGACCGGGATCTTGGCGTCGATCGCCTGCTGCACGACGCCGGTCAGGCCGGCGGATTCTTTCGGCGAGACCAGCAGCGCGTCGACTTCCTGGCGGATCAGGTTCTCGACGTCGGCGACCTGTTTCTCAGTCTTGTCCTCGCCGTCGGTGATGATCAGCTCGACCTCCGGATGCTTGGCGGCCTCGGCAATGATGTCCTTGTTGAACTGGGCGCGCCAGGGCTCGATGGTGGTCACCTGCGAGAAGCCGATCTTCCACTTCTTGTCCTGGGCGAAGGCATGGCCGGTGGAGAGCAGTGCCGTGGTGGTCAGCAATGCCGCGCCGAGTGCAGCAAGCTTCAGCATGTCACGTCGTTTCATTTCTTGTTTCCTCCGAGATTGAGAGACGGTGTCTCTTGCGACGGCCGTTTTGCGGCGGCCGTTTCCTTGTGCGCTGCTCCGGGCAGGCGCAGATAGGCCATGAGATCGCCGGCATTGCGCTCCTGCACGAGCACGGTGCCGATGATGATCATCCCCTTCAGCACCAGCTGAAGGTTCGAATTGATGTTGTGGAGCTGCAATATGTTGGACAGCAGCCCGAAGATCAGCACGCCGCAGAAGGTGCCTATCAGGCTGCCGCGTCCGCCCATCAGGCTGGTGCCGCCGATGACCACGGCCGCGATGGCGTCGAGTTCCAGCCCGGCGCCGGCATCCGGCTTGCCTTGCCGGTACTGCGCCACGTAGAGCACCGCTGCGATCCCGGCGAGCAGGCCTGATATGGCATAGGTGGCGATCTTGACCCGGCCGGCGGCGATGCCGGAGAGCCTGGCCGCCTCCTCGTTGCCGCCGATCGCATAGACATAGCGGCCGAACGGCGTGAAGCGCAGGACCGCGCCATAAATGACGATGGCGCCGAGGAAGAACAGGCCGGGCATCGGGATGACGCCGAACACCAGCGAGCGCAGCATCTCGAAATCGGCGGTTGCGTTGGAACCGGTATAGACCGGCAGCACGGCATTGTTCTGGCCAGCGGTGAGCCGGGCGATGCCGAGCGCCGTCACCATCATCGCCAGCGTGACGATGAACGGCTGCAGCCGACCGCCGACGATGATGAAACCGTTGATGGCGCCGAACAGCAGGCCGACGCAGGGCGCCACCAGCAGCACGCCGAGAACGCCGAATTTGGGCTCGATCTGCGGCAGCAGGTACCACAACGAAAGACAGCACAGGACGACGCCGACGGTTGCCGGCGTGACCAGGCCGCGAACGGTGTCCAGCCTGACATCGCGAACGGCGGCATCCGCCCCGGCGCGGGACTTCTCCACATTGAGGAAGATGAAGCGCGTGATGACGAAGCCGAGGCACAGCGCGACCAGGGCGACGGTCGGCACGCCCAGCACGACGCCGGGCGTCACGCCCGGAACCGTCAGCAGCATGGCGCACACCACCGAGCAGATGGCCATCAGCGAACCGACGGAAAGGTCGATGCCGCCGGTTATAATGACAGCCGTCATGCCGGTGGCGATCAGCCCGGTGGTCGACACTTGCCGCAGCACGTCGAGCAGATTGCCGTAGGAGAGGAAGATGTTGTTGCCTTTGGAGCTGACCGGCGAGCCCAGCACGCCAATCAGGAAGATGGCGATCAGGCCCCAGTAGAGCTTGGTGCGGGATAGGAGTTTCAGTGCGGTCATGCGGCGGGTCTCGATAGGGTCCGGCGCGGTGCCGCGAGGCGCATGATGGCCTCCTCGCTCGCCGCGTCGCGCGAAAGGATGCCTGTCTGGCGGCCGTCGGACATGACCAGGATGCGGTCGGAAAGATGCAGCAATTCCGGCAGCTCGGAGCTGATGACGGCTATGGCTAGGCCCTCTCGCGCCAGCCGGAAGATGAGGTCGTAGATCTCGCGTTTGGCGCCGACATCGATGCCGCGCGTCGGCTCGTCGAGCAACAGCACCCTAGGCCTGGTCGCCAGCCACTTGCCGATGACGACCTTCTGCTGGTTGCCGCCCGACAGCGTGCCCGCGGGCTGGTCGATATCCCGGCAGCGGATGCCGAGGGCCTTGACCGCCTGCCGCGTCAGCCCCTGCTCTCCGGCCAGCGAGCGAATGCCGAAGCGCGCCAGCGCGCCGACCAGGGGCAGCGCCACATTGTCCGATATCGAGGCCTGCAGGTGCAGGCCTTGCGTCTTGCGGTCCTCGGTCACCAGCGCGATGCCGAGGCGTCTTGCATCGCGCGGCGAGCGGATATCCACCGGCTGGCCATCGAGCCGGATCTCGCCGCCGGCACGGCCATCGCTCGAGCCGAAGATCGCTTCCATGATCTCGGTGCGGCCTGAGCCCAGCAACCCGCCAATGCCGAGGATTTCTCCGGCGGCCACATCGAAGCTGACGCCGCCGATCACCTGCCGCCAGCCTTGGCGGTCGGGCTTCGACAGCGACAGGTCGCTGACCGAAAGCACGGTCCTGCCGCCAGGGTCCCGCTCACCTTGGGAGGATGCGAGCAGGTCCCGTCCGACCATCGCCGAAATGATGGCGTTTTCGTCGAGTTCGGCCATCGGCCGCGTCAGCACATGGCGTCCGTCGCGGAAGACGGTGACGCGACCGGCCAGATGCATCACCTCGTCGATGCGGTGCGAAATGTAGACGATGGCGACGCCGCTATCGGCAAGCTGGCCGATGATGCGGAACAGCCGCTGGCATTCGGCCGGCGACAAGGCCGAGGTCGGCTCGTCCATGATCAGGATGCGCGCCGACATCGACAGCGCCTTGGCGATTTCGACCAGTTGCTGTTCGCCGACACGCAAGGCGCCGACGCGAGCGTCCGGATCGAGTTCGATGCCGAGCCGCCGCAGGAGGGCGCTTGCCGCGCGGCTGCTCGCCTTGCGGTCGACGATCAGCCCGGCGATCAGCTTCTCACGGCCAAGAAAGATGTTGTCGGCGACGCTGAGCTCCGGCACCAGGTTGAGTTCCTGGTGGATGATGGCAATGCCGGCATCCTCGGCGTCGCGCACGCCGGCGAAGCCGACCGGCCGGCCATCAACGCTGACCGTGCCTTCATAGCCGGTATAGACGCCGGAGAGGATCTTCATCAGTGTCGATTTGCCGGCACCGTTCTCGCCCATCAGGGCGTGGACTTCGCCGCGTCGCAGTTCGAAGCCGACATCGACGAGCGCGGTGATGCCGCCAAAGCTCTTTGAAATATGCTCGGCGCTCAGAACGATGTCCGGCCGATCCGATGCCGCATTGCGCTTCGAAGAAGGGGAACTGCTCTCTTGCATGACAATGGCGGCCTCCCTTCCGTCGTCGTCAACTCTAGGCAAACGCTAATCTAAACGTTTCGATAGTGTCAAGCCGATATCAGGTGCCAGAAGTTTGATGCATTTCGATTCTTGCTTAAAAAGAGAGGATTCCGTAGGTATTGGCGGCAAAGGGGTGACGAAACGTTTCGAAAATGACTGCGTCAGGGCGAAAAAAACACCGCAAATCCACCGCGCCCACCATGCTCCACGTGGCTGAAGCGGCGCGTGTTTCGGTCGCCACCGTGTCGGCGCTGATCAATGGTACGGCGACCGTCAGCCCGGAGCTCAGCCAGCGTATCGAACAGGCAATCCGCGATATCGGCTACAAGCGCAACGCCATCGCCCGCAGCCTGAAGATGGGCACGACCCGCACCATCGGCCTGACCGTCCCGCACATCACCAATCCGTTCTTCACCGCCGTCGTTTCGGTGATCCAGCAGGCCTTCGACCGTGCCGGCTATGCCGTCATGCTGTGCTGCACCGACGAGGATTTGAACACCCAGGACGACCAGATCAGGCTGCTGCTCGACCGCATGGTCGACGGGCTCATCGTGGCCCGCGTCGGTGACGGTGCGATCCTCGAGCGGATCGTCGTCGACGCCAATGTGCCGGTCGTGTTGCTGGACCGCCTGTGCGAGGGCGTCGACACCGACGCCGTGGTTCTCGACAACCAGCGCGCGGTGTTCGATGCCATCACCTATCTGATCGATCTCGGCCATCGGCGGATCGGCTACATTACCGGCACCTCGGATATTTCACCCATGCATGACCGGATGACCGGATATTGCGAGGCGCTCCAGGCCGCCGGCTTGCCGGTGGCCGAGGAGCTGGTTCGCTCCGGCAATTTCCACGAGATCGACGGCTACAACGCGACCATGCAGCTGCTGTCGCTGCACGACCGGCCAAGCGCCATCTTCTCGGCCAACAACCCGATGGTGATCGGCACGATGAAGGCGATCCGCGACATCGGCCTGTCCTGTCCGGAGGACATTTCTGTAGCCTGCTTCGACGATTTTCCCTGGTCCGACGTGTTCCAGCCGCAACTGACGACGGTGGCGCAGCCGGTTCAGGCGATCGGCGAACAGGCGGCCAATCTGCTGCTCGACCGTCTCGCCGGCAACAGGGACGCGCCGCCGCGCAAGCTCGTCCTCAAGGGCCGTTTGATGATCCGCAATTCATGCCGCCCGCTTGGGGCGGTGGTGCAGAGCTTGAGTGCCTGAGCATGACGCCGAAAGGGTGAAGCGGTTTTCGGGTAATTGATCAGGGCGTGAAGACACCGGAACACAGTTCCTGCAGCTTCGAAAACACGCCTTTGCCGCCGGTGATAATTTGTGTCCCGCTCTGCAACACCGTCTTCGGATCCGCCTTCAGGATCGTGCCGCCGGCCTCCTCGATCAGCAGCATGCCGGCGAGGCAGTCCCAAGGGTTCATGTGTTCCTCCACATAGCCAAGCAGCCGGCCCGAGGCGACATAGGCAAGCATCAGCGCGCCTGACGCGTTGCGGAAGAAGACGCCGCCCTCGGCCAGGATCTTCTTGATCAGCACGGCGATGTTCTCGGCTTCGGCCCGGTTTGAGAAGCCGGTGCCCACCGAGCCCTCTTCCAGGCTGGTGGCCGCACTCGTCTTGATCGGCCTGCCGTTGACAAAGGCGCCGCCGCCCAGCCTTCCGTGGAAGGTCTCGCCGGTCGCGGGCTCGTGAATGACGCCGACGATCGTCTCGCCATCCCTTGCGCAAGCGATCACCACGCACCAGGCCGGAATGCCGCGTACGAAATTGGCGGTGCCGTCGATGGGGTCTATGACCCAGGCATGGCCGGTCGAGCCGGCCACCGAGGCGTGCTCCTCGCCGATAATGCCGTCTTGCGGATAGTCGGCGGCGATTGCAGCGCGGATGAACAGCTCGACCTCGCGGTCGGCCTGCGAGACCAGGTCCTGATGGCCTTTGCTCTCGATGGTCAGGCTGTCGAGATCGCGGAAATATTTCAGGCCGAGTTCGCCGGCGCGCCGCGCCAGGTCGATGGCAAACTGCTCGCGTCTGTCGAGATCATGGGGCAAGGCAAGGCTCGCTGCTGCAAAGGATACCCCGCACTTAGCAGAGCATCGACGTCGGCAAAAGCTCTAGGCCGCCTGTTCAAGCCGCTTGCGACAACGATCTGTGCGCCTCCGCCAAAATCTCGAAGGAGCGCACGCGAGCGGCGTGGTCTGATATCTGCGCTGTGATCATCAGCTCGTCGGCGCCGGTGCGCCGCACGAACGCATCGATGCCTTGCCGGACTGTTTCCGGTGAGCCGACGACGGCGCAGGACAGCGCCTGGCTGAGCATGGACTTAGCCATGGGGTCGAGATCCCGGTCATAGTTCTCGACCGGTGGCGGCAATTTTCCCGGCCTGCCGGTGCGCAGATTGACGAAGGCCTGCTGCAGCGAGGAGAACAGCAGCCGCGCCTCGGCGTCGGTGGGTGCCGCAAAGACGTTGAGGCCGAGCATGACATGCGGCTTTTCGAGCTGCTCCGACGGCTGGAAGCGCGAGCGGTAGATGTCCAGCGCATGATCGAGTTCCGCCGGCGCGAAATGCGAGGCGAAAGCGTAGGGCAGGCCGAGCATGGCGGCGAGTTGCGCGCCGTAGATGCTGGACCCAAGAATCCAGATCGGCACCGTCTGGCCCTCGCCGGGCACGGCGCGCAGACGCTGGCCTTCCTCTGCCGGCAGGAAATAGCCCATCAGCTCGACGACATCCTGCGGGAAATTGTCGGCGCCGGCCTCGAGATTGCGGCGCAGCGCGCGCGCCGTGTTCATGTCGGTGCCGGGAGCGCGACCGAGGCCAAGGTCGATGCGGCCGGGAAACAGGGCGGCGAGCGTGCCGAATTGCTCGGCGATCACCAGCGGCGCATGGTTGGGCAGCATGATGCCGCCGGCGCCGACACGGATGGTTTTGGTGCCGCCGGCGACATGGGCGATGACGACCGATGTGGCCGCACTGGCGATGCCTGGCATGTTGTGATGTTCGGCCAGCCAGTAGCGTTTGTAGCCGAGCCGCTCGGCGTGGCGGGCGAGATCGAGCGAATTGGCGAGCGATTGCGAGGCATCGCTGCCTTCGACGATCGGCGACAGGTCGAGAACGGACAGTTCGGTCATATACTGGTCTCCACGATCTTCTTCTCGCGCACCCGGGCCTCGAAGGCCTTGCGGTCGGGAATGGTGATGCCGAGTTGGCCTTCCAGCGTGTCGGCAAGTTCGGCGGCGGTGGCGATCTGCTTCTGCTCGGTGCGGCCATCGATGTGATGGATCGACAGGCGATTCCCCCGCAAGCCGTAGCGCCGGTCGGGCGCGGCGCGGGCCGCTATGACGGAGGTGAGGAAATGCGATGCTGGGTTGGTCGACAGGAAGTAATTGGTGACGGAATAGTCGACCTCATAGTTCGGCTGCAGGTCGAAGCGATACAGCGAGCGCCAGTCGCCGCCGATCGAGGCCTGCAGGCGAAAATGATCGCCGGCCTCGACAATGCGGAATGTCTCGTGCGGCGTTTTTTGTTCGCGGCCGGGCTCCAGCAGCAGAGGCGCCGTAAGCGTCAGGCCGCCGAATCCGACGTCGGCGATATAGGTGTGGCCGTCGAGCTCAACGCGCAAAAGCATGTGGCTACGCGCCGTGATGGCGTCGTCGCTCTGACCCCAAAGCACACGCGCGGCAAGGCCGCCGACCTTGAAGCCGAGCGCCTTCAACGCGTGCAAGAGGAGGAGATTGTGCTCGAAGCAATAGCCGCCACGCCCACCAAGGACGATCTTGCCCTGCAGCGAGGCGGCATCCAATCGGACCGGCCGTCCCAGAAACGGATCCATATTCTCGAACGGGATCGCCTGCGGATGCAGGAAATGGAGCGTCTTTAGCGTGTCGAGCGAAGCTTCCGTGGAACCGGCGTGGCCGATCCGGGCGAAATAGGCTTCGAGGTCGAAGGGAACGTCGTTCATCGGGAAGGCACCGGGCACTGATCGGCCGGATATAGGCATTCGATCCCGCCGTCGCAAACCGTGCGCCGGTTATCCGGCTGCCGCGACGTCCTGCTCGTCGGCTTCGTCCTCAACGACCGCCGTGTGTTGTGCGGCGAGAAAATTGCCGACGTGACTGAGGCTCTCGAAATGATCGCAGAACACCTTGACGACGACCAGCAGCGGCACCGCCATCAACGCGCCGACAAAGCCCCACAGCCATGACCAGAATGCGATGGCGATGAAGATCGCAACGGCGTTGATCTCGAGCCGCCGCCCGACCACCATCGGCGTCACGAACTGGCCTTCGATGATGTCGCACAAAACCAGGAAGGCAGGCGCCAACAGCGCATAGGCGATCGTGTCGAAGGTGATGAGCGCGATGACGGTGACCAGGACAAGCGTGATCATGGCCCCGACATAGGGCAGGAAATTGAGCAGGGCGGCCGCCGCGCCCCAGACCAAGGGATTGGGCATGCCGAGAGCCCACAGGCCGAGGCCGATGACCGTGCCGAGGCCGGTGTTGATGATGGTGACGGTGAGGAGATAGTGCGAGATTTCCCGCTCGACGTCGTAGACGACGCGCAGCGCCCGCTTCTTCTCGGTGAGGCTGGCGAAGGACTGGATGATCTTCTCATAGAACATCGTACCCGAGGCGAGCAGGAACAGCGACAGCACGAAGATGATCGTCAGGCTTGTTCCAGCCGACAGGATGTTGCTCGCCGCCGACGAGAAGAAGCCGGACTGCGCTACCGCGACCTTTTGCACGCCCGGTTCCTGCGTTGTCTCGGTGAGCCCTTCGATCTGGTGCGCAATGTCCATGATCCTCTCGAGAGGCCGTCGCAGCTGCGCCAACCGCTCGGTCAGCTGCTGGCCGATGGACGATGTGTTGTTGATGAGATCGATAATGGGCCCACTGAGCACATAGCCGGCGCTCGCGAAGACGAAGATGGACACAAGCACCAGAAGCGTCGCCGAAACCACTTCGGGAATGCCGCGCTTGCGCAGCAGTCTTACGATCGGGGTCAGCGTCAGCGCCAGCAGGAAGGCCAGGATGACCGGCATAAAAAAAGCGCGCGCGAAATAGAGCGCATAGACGGTCATGAACAGGAAGATACCGATGAGCAACGAGCGCATCAGGCGCGTATCGGCACGCGCCGCCACACGCGACTCTTCAGCTTCGGCAACGCCTGCGCCCAAAGCGGCGGGTTCGGCCTTCATCGCGATCCCCTCGGCGGGCACATCACAACTGATGCAATCCGCAGACGGAAACGCCAGCGCTGCTTCAAGGTTCCGTTAGCCGGCACTGATGGCGTGGCCGCCGTCGAGCGGGGGCGCCGTCAAGATAGCTCAAACCGTCGGCTCGGCTGCGAGCGTTCCACGATTACATGCCGTGTAATTGAGTCCGGGCAGGCGACGGGCCTAGTACGGGAGCAGGCCTTCGCAACCCAAGGGCTCGCAAGGCCGGCGCGGCGAGGATGTCGCCGGCTCGGTTACGCCCTACCCCTGAAAGAGGACATCACGATGCAAAGATTTACCCTTCAAACAGCCGAGTCGGCGCCGGAGAAATCCAGGCCCGCGTTGAAGGCGCTCGAGGAGAAGTTTGGCTTTCTTCCGAACGTCATGGCGACGATGGCCAACAATCCGGTTCTCCTCAACGGTTTCGTCAGCAGCTTCGGCAGTTTCCACGGCGGGAGCTTCGACGAGATCGAAAAGCAGGTGCTGCTGCTGACCAACGCGGTCACCATCAAATGCCCCTGGACCGTCGCCGCGCATTCGACATTCGCCATCGAGGATGGGATTGCGGAAAGCGAAGTCAAGGCGATCCGGGATGGCAGGTTGCCGACGGACCCGAAATATGCGGCACTCTCGGCCCTGACGAGGGCACTGATCGAAAACAAGGGAAATGTGAGTGACGCGGACATCGATGCGTTTACTTCGGCGGGCTATTCGGAAGCCCAGATCCTGGAAGTGGTAACCGGTGTCGGCGTCTCCACCATGGCGGCAACCACCACCAACATGGCCGGCACGCCGATCGAAGAGCGCTTCCAGCCGCAGGCATGGTCTCCCGCCGCCGTGATTGCCGCCTGACCCGATCGACGGCGCATGGATCTTCTGGTGCATGCGCCGTCAAGCGATGCGTTATCGCATGGCGTGTATCGTTCGAGGGACTGCGAGGACAGCGGGATATGAGGATCAATTCCAGAACGGCCATGACACCCGACCTGGGCACGCTCTTGCGTTACTGGCGCGATGTGCGTGGCAGAAGTCAGCTTGATCTATCCCTCGATACGGGCATTTCGCAAAGACAGATCAGCTTCATCGAAAGCGGACGCAGCGTTCCCGGCCGTGAGACCTTGATGGCGATCGCCGGGGTGCTCGATGTCCCTTTGCGCGAGCGCAATGCCCTGCTTTTGGCGGCAGGCTACGCGCCGATGTTCCCCGAAGGCGCCTGGAACTCCATGGAAATGAAGAGCGTCACCGATGCCCTGACGCGCATCCTGCGCCAGCATGAACCCTATCCGGCGCTGGTCATGGACCGGTACTGGAATGTGCTGATGACCAACGAAGCCGCACCGCTCTTCTTCGGCTGTTTCCGCGACATGGCCGCTCGGGAAAGGCCGCGCAACATGCTTCACCTCATGTTCGATCCCGAAGGCATGCGCCCGTTCGTCGCCAATTGGCCTGATGTGGCGCGGAGCCTGTTCGAGCGGGTCTATCGCGAATCCATTGGCCGCGTCGTCGACGAAAAGACCAGGGAGTTGCTGACGGCGTTGCTCGCCTACCCGGACGTGAACAGCGATTGGAAAAATCCGGTGGCGATCGGCTTCATGCCGGTCATTCCGCTTGGCTTCATCAAGGACGGTCGCCGCCTGGACTACTTTTCGATGGTCACCACGGTCGGCACCCCCCAAACCGTCGCCGCCCAGGAACTGCGCATCGAGTGTATGTTCCCAGCCGACGAGGCGACCGAAATCCATCATGCCGCGATGATGGATGCGGCAGCGCATGGGATAACGCTATAAGCCTGCCCACCGCGAGCGGATGGAATGAGGCCCTGTTCTCGCGGGCCTCATCACGTTCACGCGACAGGCGCCGCCACGGGCGGGGCGGCCTTCGCCGTTTCCTTGCGCACCATCGGCGCCACCTTGGTGCCGTAGAGCTCGATCGCCTTCATGATCTTGGCGTGCGGCATGGTGCCGATCGCCATCTGCAGCAGGAAGCGGTCGTTACCGAACACCCTGTGCTGGGTCACGATCTTTTCCGCCACCTGCTCCGGATTGCCGACGAACAGCGCGCCGTCCGGACCACGCGACTGGTCGAAATGCGCACGCGATGTCGGACCCCAGCCGCGCTCACGGCCGATGCGGTTCATCACTTCGGCCTGGGGGCCGTAGAAGTCGTCCGCCGCCTGCTCGGTCGTCTTGGCGATGAAGCCATGCACGTTGATGCTTGTGGCCAACCCTGCCGGATCGCTGCCGGCGCGCTTGGCGGCCTCACGGTAGAGGTCGAACAGCGGCGCGAATCGCGCCGGTTCGCCCCCGATGATGGCAAGCGCCAGCGGCAGGCCGAGCGCGCCCGCCCGAGCGGCCGATTGCGGCGTTCCGCCAATGGCGATCCAGACCGGCAGCCTGTCCTGGAAGGGCCTGGGATAGACACCGCGATCGTTGATCGGCGCGCGCAGATTGCCCGACCAGGTAACCTTCACCTGATCGCGGATGGTCAGCAGCAGGTCGAGTTTTTCGGCGAACAATTCGTCATAGTCTTCGAGATTGTAGCCGAACAGCGGGAAGGATTCGATGAACGAACCTCGCCCGGCCATGATCTCGGCGCGGCCGCCCGACAAAAGGTCGAGCGTGGAAAACTGCTGGAAAACGCGCACCGGATCGTCGGAGGACAATACGGTCACCGCACTGGTCAGCTTGATGCGCTTCGAATGCTCCGCCGCTGCGGCCAAAGCCACGACCGGTGCCGAGGCGGCATAGTCCGGCCGATGGTGTTCGCCGAGGCCGAAGACGTCGAGCCCGACCTGGTCGGCGAGTTCGATCTCCTCGATCAGGTTGCGCAGCCGCTCATGCGGGCCGATGGCGCCCGGACCCGGCTGCGGGCTGACGTCGGCGAAGGTGTAGAGACCGAGTTCCGTTAAGTGTCATCCTGCTNGAGCATGATGTCGTCCGAAAACCGCTTCATCCTTTCGGCATCATCCTTCAGAGGTAACGACGCGTCTGTCGCGCCGCCAGAGGCTGGCTGGTGAACAGTGCATGTCGATTTCGGCGGAAAATGCGTCTCCCGGGTGCAACATCCCGGAATTTCATGGCTGGCATACCGTTTTGGCGCTTGAACTCCCGGTTTTCGCGCGTATGTAAGCGTCGCGAATAGACTTCAAGGAAGTGGACTTGGCTATCTACAGGGAAAAAGACATTTTCGAGCGGCGCAACGCCGCGACCGAGGCAAAGAAGGCGCTTCTGGAGCGCTTCAAGTCAAAGCCGGCAGCAGACGATCCCGCGGTGCTCGCACGACAGGCCGAACGCAAGGCGATCCTTGCGGCTCGTGAGATACGCGAGGCCGAGAAGGCCAAGCTGAAGCAGGAAAAGCTGGCACGCGAGGCGATTGAGAAAGCCGAGCGTGAGGCAGCAGCCGAAGCTGCGCGCATTGCCGCCGAAGAGGCCGCGCAAGCCGATGCCAAGCTTCGGGAAGCTGAAGAGAACGAGCGTATCTCTCGTTTGCTTGCCGACGAAGCCGAGCGCAAGGCAAAGCGCGACGCACGTTATGCGGCTCGCAAGCAGCGCACCGGCAGGACACCGCCCGGCTTTACGGGTCGCTAAGAGCGCACTCGTGTCGATCGATGATCAATGGGGACGCGCCGAGGCGCGGCCCTTTTTCGCGTTTGTCGTGTTGCCCACGGGAAGCCTCCCTGCATCCAGGGATGTCGATTCATGGATGTGATCTCGGTCGAGATAATCAGCCGGTGGACAGGGCCGTTCAGGCCGCGAATTTCAGCCCCATAATACCGCAGACGATCAAAGCGATGCAGCCGAGCCTGATCGCCGTCGCGGGCTCGCCCAGCAGCCAGATGCCGAGCAGCGCCGTGCCGACGGTGCCGATACCGGTCCACAGCGCATAGGCGGTGCCGACAGGCAGCGTCTTCAGCGCCAGGCCAAGCAAGGTCAAACTGACGATCATGGACGCGATCGTGAGCACGGTCGGAACAAACCTGGTGAAGCCGTCGGTGTATTTGAGCCCGATCGCCCAGCCGATTTCGAACAGGCCTGCGAAGAACAGAAGAATCCATGACATCGGAACGCTCCATCCAGAACATCCGGCCGAAAGGTCCTCGAATGCTCAATCACACAATGGGCGGGCCGTCCCAGCCGGATTTCGGGAAATGCGAGGTCGTCCCCGCATCGTCGCTATAGGGCGTCTGAACGCCCAATCAACAACTCACCGGCGGCATGTCGGACGCCGCCGGCGAAATCCATGCATGCTTTGCGATATCTACTTTTCCTTGATCCTCATCGCCTTGACCGGCGGCGCCTTCAGGGCCGGAGCGGCTACAGGCTTCTTGGCGTCTTTCTTTGGTTTGCGGGCTTCCTTGCCTGCCTTCATCGCACCTTTAGCCATGATTCGTTCCTCCAGTTGCGGGAAGCGGAGTGAAACAAGACAAAGGCCGGACTGCAAGAGGCGAGTGCCTGCTGCCGGCGCCGGCAGGCCGCTTTCAACCGATTTCTAATTTGCTCGTAAACCCCGGCTGTCCATGCCATGCTTGTCTTCGCACTGCAGCATCGACCCGTGCACCGCCGGGTGATCGTCAGGCAGGCCGGTCAGGACGACAATGCGGATCCATATCGGCTGTGAGATGAGCTTCGACTTTCCCCAGGAAACGCCGCTCATCGCAATGCTCAATGTCCACTATTCCCGCGCCTCCGATCTTGAGCGCCCGGATTTCCTGACCTCCAACCCGCCAGTGCCGATCGAGAGTTATCGCGACAGCTTCGGCAACTGGTGCAACCGGCTCGTCGCCCCGCCCGGGCGTTTCACTTTCGGTACGGATGCGGTAATCCGCGACTACGGCACATTCGAGATGCGCGAGTTGATGGCGTGGCAGCACGAGGTGCGCGACCTGCCGGCTGAAACGCTACTGTTCCTGCTGCCCAGCCGGTTTTGCGAAAGCGACCTCTTGGCAAGCGAGGCATGGCGGCTGTTCGGCCACATGCCATCAGGCATCCCGCGCGTGCAGGCGGTGTGCGATTTCGTCCACAACCACATCGTCTTCGACTACGGCAACGCACGAGTGACGCGCACCGCCGCGGAAGCCTGGCGCGAACGGAGCGGCGTGTGCCGCGATTTCGCGCATCTTGCCGTCACATTCTGCCGGGCACTCAATATCCCGACGCGCTATTGCACAGGCTACATCAGCGACATAGGCATGCCGAAGCCTTGGGCGAGCATGGACTTCTGCGCCTGGATGGAGGTCTATCTCGGCGGCCGCTGGCACGCTTTCGATCCGCGCAACAACGCGCCACGCATCGGCCGTATCCTGATCGCCTCCGGCCGCGACGCGGCGGATGTGCCGCTGACCCACATTTTCGGGCCAGGGTTGCTTACGGGCTTCAAGGTGTGGACCGACGAGGTCCAGGAATAGCTGGCCTTCCCGCCAGCCGGTTTCGAACACATTGAACGGCCCGACGATTGGCGCGTTGTGGTGGCTGTGCAACTCCGCGGCAGAGCCGCTACACTGTCTCGAAGAGGATAGAAGCTGCATGGCAGGGCACGGCGGCTCCAGAACGGTCATCTACGCGGCGCTCGCCGGCAATCTCGCCATAGCGCTGACCAAATTCGCCGCAGCCTTTTTCACCGGCAGTTCGGCCATGCTGTCGGAAGGCGTGCATTCGCTGGTCGATACAGGCAATGGCGGCCTGCTGCTCTACGGCATGCACCGGGCGGCACGCCCCGCGGACAGCTCGCACCCGCTCGGCCATGGCCGTGAACTCTATTTTTGGAGCTTCATCGTCGCCCTTCTGGTCTTCGCGCTGGGCGCCGGCGTGTCGTTCTACGAGGGCATCATCCACATCATGGCGCCAGAGCCGGTCGCCAACGCTAAAGTGAACTACATCGTTCTCGGCCTGTCCTTCGTGTTCGAAGGCAGCTCCTGGCTGGTGGCGCTGAAGGAATTCCGCAAGCAGAAGGGCAAGCTCGGCTGGCTGCAAGCTGTGCAATCGAGCAAGGATCCGAGCGTCTATACGGTGCTGTTCGAAGACAGTGCGGCCCTTCTCGGCCTGGCCGTCGCCTTTGCCGGCATATTGGCGGCGGAGATTTTCGAGATGCCCGAGCTCGACGGCGCCGCCTCGATCGGCATCGCGCTTATCCTCGGCACGACGGCAATCTTCCTGGCGCGTGAAAGCAAGGGCCTGCTCATCGGCGAGCCGGCCTCACCCGAGGTGCAGAGGAAGGTGCTGGCGATCGTCCAGCAGGATCCGGCGGTGCAGCGGGCGAACGGTGTGCTGACGGTGCATATGGGCCCGGAAGAAATCGTTGCCGGCCTGAGCATCGAATTCGAGGACCATTTGTCGGCGCCGGAGATCGAGGCCTGTGTCGAGCGCATCGAGGCGCGGTTGAAAAAAGAGATGCCTGAGATCTCGCGGCTGTTCGTCAAGCCGCAGACGTCAGGCACCTGGGAAAAGCGGCGCAAGCTGATCGAATCCGCGTCCGGATAGAATTCGAGTACGAACTTTTCCGACATCGCAGTCCACTTTTGGGGATTCTGGCCTCTGGACCAGCGCCCCGCCGTTGCCTCGTGTCCCCGTGCCGCTAAAATCAGCCGATCGATGTTGGAGGAATGACGATGAAGATCGACGGCGGCTGCCATTGTGGCGCCATCACCTATGAGGCGGAGGTCGACCCGGAAAAGACTTCGATCTGCCATTGTACCGATTGCCAGCAACTGACCGGTACGGCATTTCGCGTCACCGTTCCAGCGACAGGGGATCATTACCGGATCACCAGCGGCGAACCGAAAATCTACATCAAGACCGTGGCGAGCGGTGCCAAGCGAACGCAGGCTTTTTGTGCCGACTGCGGCTCGCATCTTTATGCGACATCGGTCGGCGACGGTCCGAAGGTCTATGGGATCAGGGTCGGACCTCGCGGCAGCGCCAGGACCTGGTCCCGAGACACCAGAAATGGCATCGCTCGGCGCTGCACTGGCTTCCGGAATTCGAGGGTATGACGACGGTCGAAGAGCAGTAGCGTTCAGTCGTCGCCTTCGACGACCCTCAACCTCAACTGCCCGGTCTTAGAATCGGCAACGCGCGGTGCGGCCTCCACCTTGGTGGTGCCGCCGCGCGGGGCGTCGGGCTCGCCTTCTCCGAATTCCAGCGCCTCGATCTTCTGGCCACGCTTGGTCACTTTCGAGGTCGAGACGAGTATGTCTTCGATGTCCTTGGCCGACTGGCCGAAATGGCCCTGCAATTTGCGCACGCGCTCGTCGACACGCTGGACGTCTTCCATCAGCCTGATGACTTCGCCCTGGATCAGATGCGCCTGCTCCCGCATGCGTGCATCCTTGAGGATCGCCTGGATGACCTGGATCGACAGCATCAAGAGCGAAGGCGAGACGATGATGACGCGGGCACGGTGCGCCTTCTGGACAACCGCTTCGAAGTTCTCGTGTATTTCGGCGAATACCGATTCCGACGGCACGAACATGAAGGCTGTGTCCTGGGTTTCGCCCTGGAGCAGGTATTTTTCCGAAATGTCTCGGATATGGACCTCGATATCGCGGCGAAAGGCCTGGGCCGCGACCTTCTGCAGGTCGGCGTTATCGGCGGCCCGGATCGCATTCCACGCTTCCAGCGGAAATTTGGCGTCGATGGCTAGCGACGGCGCCCCGTTCGGCATTTTCACCAGGCAGTCCGGCCGGCTGCCGTTCGACAGCGTCGCCTGGAATTCGTAGGCGCCGTGAGGTAGGCCGTCGGCGACGATCGCCTCCATGCGCGACTGGCCGAAAGCGCCGCGCGTCTGCTTGTTGGAGAGGATCGCCTGCAACTGCACGACCTGGCCGGCCAGCGACTGGATGTTGCCCTGCGCTGTGTCGATGATCGCCAGCCGCTCCTGCAGTTTCGCGAGGCTCTCATGAGTGGACTTGGTCTGCTCGGTCATGGTCTGGCCGATGCGGCCGGTCATGGCGTCGAGCCGCTGGCCGATGGACTGCGTCAATTCGGCTTGACGGGCGCCGAACACTTCGGCGATGGCGCCCATGCGGCCCTGCATCTCGGCCTGGGATTGGAGAATGCCGGCCATCCGCGCCTCGGCGTCGCGGGCATGGTCGGCGGCCTCCGCGGCGGCGGCCGCGCGCGCCTTGGCCGACCGCCACAGCGCAACGACGAGCGTCACGAACAAGCCGAGAAACAGCAACGCGCCGAAGGCCAGCGCGTGGCCAAGCGTGATTGTCGAGGCGCCGAGCCGTGCGACGGGCTCCGAAAGGATGGTGCTCAGATCATTCATGTGGACAGCATAGCCGATTCGGCGGTCTGGCACAGATCAAAACGTGAACGACGCGCAGGCGAACCGGTTGACGCCTTTCTATTGAGGTCTTAGGTGAAACGCCATGCCGATCAAGCCGCTTATCATTCTCCCCGATCCCATCCTGCGCCAGGTCTCCAAGCCGGTGGAGCGCGTCGACGCGCCCTTGCGCAAACTGGCCGACGATATGCTGGCGACCATGTATGACGCACCCGGCATTGGGCTGGCGGCAATCCAGGTCGGCGAGCCGCTGCGGATGCTGGTGATCGATCTCGCCAAGGAAGACGAAACCCCGGCGCCACACGTCTTCATCAACCCGGAAATTCTCGAAAGCGCCGACGCGCGCTCCGTCTACGAGGAAGGCTGCCTGTCGATCCCGGATTACTATGCCGAGGTCGAGCGCCCGGCTTCGGTGCGGGTCAAATATCTCGACCGCGACGGCAAGCTGCAGGAGATCGAGGCCGAAGGGCTGATGGCAACCTGCCTGCAGCACGAGATCGACCATCTCAACGGTGTGCTGTTCATCGACCACATCTCGAAGCTGAAGCGCGACATGGTGGTGAAGAAGTTCAAGAAGCTCGCCAGGGATAAGGCGCCGGGCAAGCTGGTGGGGTAGGGCAATGCCCCTTCGCGTCATCTTCATGGGCACGCCGGAGTTTTCGGTGCCGACGCTGCGCGCCATCGCCGAGGCCGGCCACGAGATTTCAGCCGTCTACACGCAGCCGCCGCGCGCCGCCGGCCGGCGCGGGCTGGAACTGACGCCGTCGCCGGTGCAGCGCGAGGCCGGGCGGCTTGGCATCGAGGCGCGCACACCGACCTCGTTGAAGAGCGAGGCCGAGCAGGCCGCTTTTGCCGACCTGGGCGCCGATATCGCCGTGGTCGTCGCTTATGGATTGCTGTTGCCCAAGGCAGTTCTGGAGGCGCCCCGGCTTGGCTGCGTCAACGGCCACGCATCGCTTTTGCCGCGCTGGCGTGGCGCCGCGCCCATCCAGCGCGCCATCATGGCTGGAGACACGCAGACCGGCATGATGGTGATGCGCATGGAGGCGGGGCTGGATACCGGTCCGGTCGGATTGGTTGAAAAATGCGCCATCGGCCCCGATATGACAGGCGGCGATCTGCATGATCGGTTGATGAGTGTCGGCGCTGCCCTGATGGTGGAAGCGTTGGCGCGGCTGGAACAGAACACCTTGGCATTTACCGCGCAGGCGGCCGAAGGGGTGACTTACGCCAGGAAAATCGATAAGTCCGAGACGCGCGTGGAGTGGACACGGCCCGCGGCCGAGGTTCACAACCATATTCGTGGCCTGTCGCCCTTTCCCGGCGCCTGGTCCGAGATTGAAATTGGCGGCCGCATGGAACGGCTGAAACTGCTTCGCTCGACGCTATCCGAAGGCGTGTCGCCTTCGGAAGATTTGGGCGAGTCGGGAGGAATTCTCGATGACCGGCTGACGGTCGCCTGCGGAAAAGGCGCGGTCAGGCTGGTCGAAGTTCAACGTGCGGGCGGAAAGCCCGCCGCCGCGTCGGAATTCCTGCGCGGAGCCAAGATCGAAAAAGGACTGAAATTCTCATGAGCATGATGTCGATACGCGCGGCGACGCCGCGGGACCGCGAGGCCATTCGCCTCGTCGAGGAACACGCTTTCGGCCAGCAGACGGAGGCCGGCCTGGTCGACGCGTTGGTGACCGGCGGTGACGCCGTCGTCGAACTGGTGGCGGAAGAAGACGGCCAGGTCGTTGGCCACATCCTGTTTTCGCGGCTGTTCGTGCGCCACGGCGGCAAGAGCTTTGCCGCCGTGGCGCTTGCCCCGCTGGCGGTGGAGCCGTCCTTTCACGGCTCCGGCATCGGCGGCGCGTTGATCCGGGAGGCCCATATCCGGCTCAAGGAGGCTGGCGAGACGCTGGCCGTCGTGCTGGGCGACCCGGCCTATTACGGCCGTTTCGGCTACAGCCATGCCCGTGCCGGGAAGTTCGAGAGCGAATACCAAGGCGAGGCGCTGCAGGCGCTGGCCTGGGGCGACGCTCCTGAAGCCGGCAGGCTGGTCTACGCTTCCGCCTTCACCGCTCTCGCCGCCTAGGCGAGAGCGTCGCCGTCCCGGAATGCCGCGTTTTCGCCTCGATATCGAATATGACGGCAGCCTGTTTGCCGGCTGGCAGCATCAGGCCGACCAGCCTTCGGTGCAGCAGGCGATCGAGCAGGCGATCGAGAATTTCTGCGGCGAGGCGGTCCGGCTGCGCGCCGCCGGCCGCACCGATGCCGGCGTGCATGCGAGCGCGCAGGTGGCGCATGTCGACCTTGCCAAGGCGTGGCCCGACGACAAGGTGCGCGATGCCGTCAATGCACACCTGCAGGCGGCCGGTGCGCGCATCGTCATCCTGAAGGCCACGATCGTCCCGGATGATTTCGATGCCCGTTTCTCCGCCATCGGTCGGCACTATCTCTACCGCATCCTCAATCGGCGGGCGCCCTCGGCGCTGGAGAAGGGTAAGGTATGGTGGGTGCCGAAGCGGCTCGATGCCGCCGCCATGCACGAGGCGGCGAAGCTCCTGCTCGGCCGACACGACTTCACCACCTTCCGCTCGACGCAGTGCCAGGCCACCAGCCCGATCAGAACATTGGAGCGGCTCGACGTGAGCCGAACGGGCGATGATCTCATCGAGGTGAGGGCATCGGCACGATCCTTTCTGCACAACCAGGTGCGCTCGATGGTCGGCTCGCTGAAGCGGGTCGGCGACGGCGGCTGGACATCGGGCGACCTCAAGGCGGCGTTGGAAGCGCGAGACCGCGCAGCCTGCGGCCAGGTAGCGCCGCCCGACGGGCTTTTTCTCATCGGCGTCGATTATCCGGGGTAGAACCCTGGTTCTATCCAGGATAAAGCCCGGAAAGGCTCTGGGCCCCGACATCGTCGGGCACGGAGATGCCAAGCAGCATCTGCAGTCCGAACAGCACCAGCAGCGAAGCGACGAACATGCCGACGAAAACGGCGGTGCCGAAGGCAGCGCCCCTGCCGATCGTCGCGTTGGTCATGCGCCAGGTCAGCACCATCGACAGGGAAAATAATAGCAGCGACACAAGGCTCGAGACTTGGCTTGTCGAGGACAGGAAGAGCCTGATCAGCGCCGAAGGCAGCATCAGCCAGGCGGTGATCGCCGAGGCCCAGTTGCTGGCGACGACATAGTGGACGAAGCGCCCGCCGATGCCGGCGCGCCGCGCCACCAAGGCGAGCGCCACCAGCGGCAGCACCCAGGAGCCGATATCGACCGTCGCCAGTCGCACCAGCATGCTGAAGCGGCCGGCGAAGGCATCGGGATCGCCGATCTCGTTGGCGATGCCGACCCAGCCGACGATCAGCGCCGGTGCCGCGACGATGATGGCGAAGAACGAATTCCAGAAGCCGTCGGCCGTCAGGTCGAGCAGGCGCAGGCCGTCGGCCTTGCCGAGCATCAGCCGCCAGGCGCCGGTCAGCGAAGCTTGGGTTTCGTCCGCCGAAAGCATGCTGATCAGCCCTGTCCGAACCAGTCGTCGATGAAGCGCTGGTAGATCCGCGTCAGCGTTTCCAGATCGGCGATGGCCACGCGCTCGTCCACCATGTGCATGGTCTTGCCGACCAGGCCGAATTCGACCACCGGGCAATAGTCCTTGATAAAGCGCGCATCCGATGTGCCGCCGGAGGTGGATAGCGCCGGCTTTTTGCCGACCACCGCCTTGACCGAGCCGCTCAACGTCTCGACTAGCCTGTCGTCGCGGGTCAGGAAGACATGGCTCGGCCGGTCGCGCCAGACCAGCTCATAGTCGACTGGGGTCTTCTTGCCCGGCCGGTATTTCTTGCGCCCAGCCGCCTGATCGAGGCGGTTGTGGATTTCCGCCTGGACCGTCTCGGCCGTCCAGCTGTCGTTGAAGCGGATGTTGAAGGTGGCGGTTGCCTTGGCGGGAATGACATTGGTGGCCGGGTTGCCGACATCGATGGAGGTCACCTCGAGGTTGGTCGGCTGGAAATCCTTGGTTCCCTTGTCGAAGGCGGGATGCAGCAAGGCGTCCACCAGGCTCATCAGGCCCCGCACCGGATTGTCGGCAAGCTGCGGATAAGCGGCATGGCCCTGGCGGCCATTGACGGCGATGCTACCCGACATCGAGCCGCGCCGGCCGATCTTGACCATGTCGCCGAGCGTGTCCGGATTGGTCGGCTCGCCGACGATCGAGGCGTCCCATTTCTCGCCTTTGGACGCGGCCCATTCGAGCAGCTTGACCGTGCCGTTGATGGCCGGCCCTTCCTCGTCGCCGGTAATCAGCAGCGAGACCGAGCCCTTCGGGCCACCATTCGCCTCGACGTTGCGCGCCACCGCGGCAATGAAGCAAGCAATGCCGCCCTTCATGTCGACCGCGCCACGGCCATACATTTCGCCATTGGCGATGTCGGCGGCGAAAGGCGGATGCGTCCAGGCGGCTTCGTCGCCGACCGGCACCACGTCGGTATGACCCGCGAACATCAGATGCGGGCCATTGCCGGAGCGCCGTGCATAGAGGTTCTCGATGTCGGGCGTGCCGTCTTCGGAGAACACCGGCCGATCGACCAGGAAGCCGAGCGGCTTCAGCATCGCCTCCAGCGCGCTCAGTGCGCCGCCTTCGGCAGGTGTCACCGAGGCACAGCGGATGAGAGAGGCAAGGTTTGCGGCGGGGTCAGTAGGCAGCGTCATGGCAAAAGCGATAGTCGAAAGCGAATGGCCTGTCACGGCCAGACATAGGGCCAAGCCAATGGCCGACGATACCGCCGACATTATGGTTTTCATGTCGTATAGTTCTGGCTGACGCGGAGTAAGAGATGGCAAACGGCGAAAAGAGGATCGTCATTGCCGGCGCCGGCAGCATTGGCTGTTATGTCGGCGGCTGCCTGGCGCTCGCCGGGCGGCAGGTTGTCTTGTTTGCCAGGCCGCGCATCGAGGCATCGCTGTGGCAGGGCGGATTGCGCGTCAGCGACCTCGAGGGTCGCGATCGCCTGATCAAGCCGGCAGAGCTTGCCGTCACCACCGATCCGGCCGCGGCCTTGCCAGGGGCCGATGTGATCCTGGTCACCGTCAAGAGTGGCGCGACGTTGGAAATGGCGGCACTCATCAAGGCCCATGCCCGTCCCGATGCCGTGGTGGTGAGCCTTCAGAACGGCGTCGACAACGCCGACAGGCTCCGCGCGGCACTTGGCCCGCGAACGGTGCTGGCTGGCATGGTGCCGTTCAATGTCGTGCAATCAGCCGATGGAGAGCTGCCGCTGCGCGTCCACCGCGCCAGCGACGGCAAGGTGAAGGTTGAAGACGGCGATGCCCGCCTTGCGCACCTTCTCGACGCTGAAGGCCTGGCTGTCGAAACGCATGGTGATATGAAGGCCGTGCTGTGGGGCAAGCTTCTGATGAACCTGAACAATGCGCTGGTGGCGCTGTCAGGCCTGCCGCTGGCAACCGAACTTGCTGACCGGCGCTGGCGGCTGATCCTGGCCAGCCAGATCGACGAGGCCTTGCTGGCGATGACGGCCTCCGGCATCGAGCCGGCCCGGATCGCCGGCCTGCGCCCGACGCTGCTGCCGAAGGTGCTCAGGTTGCCCGACTGGCTGTTCAAGCTCCTGGCTCGGCGCATGCTGGCGATCGATCCCGAGGCGCGCTCGTCGATGTGGGACGATCTGCAGCGTGGCCGGTCGACAGAAATCGACGACTTGCAGGGCGCCGTTTTGCGGCTCGCTGAAAAAGCCGGTACGCCGGCGCCGACGGTCCAGCTTATCAAGGCGCTGGTGCGCGCGGCGGAAGCCGAGCGGCTTGGCTCGCCGGACCTGGTGCCGGAGAAGGTTGTGGCGCCGCCGGCCGGCCGTCGATCAACGTGATCTTCTGCCAGATCTTGCGCGACAGGTTGGACGCCAGGTTCTCGATGTCGTTGACGCCGGCTATGACGACAGCGTCATTGACGGATTGGGCGAACAGCGCCGCGATCTTGCCGGTGATCGACAGCATTTCGGAGCAATAGTCGAGATAGCGCGCAAGATCCGCGGCATTGGTGAGACGGGCCGGCGAATGCGCCGTCGGCTTGAAGCTGGCCGACAGCGCCGCCGGATCCTTGGTCAACTGGTGCATGTCGATGACGTGGATCAGTGATCTGAGGCCATGCAACTGGCGAAACACCTGCTTGCGCTTGATGCGCTCCTCGGTGCGGATCAGGGCGAGGAAGCCGAGCACGGCGAGGATGATCATGTTGATCGTGGCTTCGATGCCTTGCACCGACTGCACCGCGTCGTCGGCTTGCGAGATGTGAATGAGCGGCAGGATGGTGCCAACGAACAGGAAGATCAGCGCGCCCCCGATGACGGCGGCGACGATGATGCCACGCAGCCACCAGATCGGCGCTTCCAGGGTCTTCGCGGCCTTGGCCAGATCGCGAGACAGCGAGACAAGTTCGGCGGCGACGCCGCGCAACCCGGCCTCCGGGAAACGGTCGGCCACACGCCCTTCCAGCCGCTCGGCGGTTTCGATGATCAGTTTCGGATCAAGCGTGCGGTAGCGCATGGCGAGATATCCGATCGGCCCCCTAGAGCATGATGCCGAAAAGTTTGGAGCGGCTTTCCGACGACGTCATGCTCTATTTCTTTGATTCTGCCGGCTCGTTGGTGCGCTGGCCATAGCGGTTGGGTCCAGGCTGCCCTGGAAACAGGCACAACACAAGGAAGGCGACGATCGAGACGACCGGCACGAACAGGATCAGCGCGGCAATGCCCGGCCTGTCGAGGTCGTGCAGCCGCTTCACCGCCAGCGCAATGTTCGACCACAGCGAGGCGATGAAGGCGATGAAGAAGATGAACGACCACATGTTGCTCTCGGCCGAACCCTCCGGCACCAGCGTGAAGCGGTATAGCGGGAATGCCTGGATGATGGCGACGAGCAACCCGCCGAGAAAATAGGCCGCGCGGCTGACGCGGCCCGAGGTCTTGAAGAAAAGCCAGTTGAGATCCGATCTTTCAGGCAAGCGGGTCCGATCCATATTGATTGGCACCCCTGGTGCCTTCGAGAATGCCGAGTTCGACCAGCAGCCAGATGCCGCCGATGACGGGTACGAGGCCGATCAGCGTCCACCAGCCCGACTTGTTGCGGTCGTGCCAGCGTTTGGCATAGAGGGCAATCGCGAAATAGATCGATGCCAGCGCGAAGAGGATGCCTATGATGCCGATCTGGGCACCGCTGGCCGTGGTGAAACGCGTGCCGAGGATCGCATCGAGAATGAAAGCAATAACGCCGATAACGATGAATACGCCGATGCCAGCCCAGAACTTACCCCGGTTGATGCGGCCATCAAAGCTTGTGAGCAGATATTTCCAGTCCATGTCACCCCTCCAGTTGAACCAGCGCGACCGATTGTCGCGCCGGCGGAAGGTGCGCCTGCCCGGCGGAAAGATCAATCGCGCAGCAATTCGTTGATAGACGTTTTGGACCGGGTCTTGGCGTCGACTCGCTTGACGATGACGGCGCAGTAGAGACCTGGGCCCGGCTCGTTGTTTGGAAATGCCTTGCCCGGCAGCGAGCCGGCGACGACCACGGAATTCGGCGGCACCTCGCCATAGAAGATCTCGCCGGTGGCGCGGTCGACGATCTTGGTCGACTGGCCGATGAAGACGCCCATGCCGAGCACCGAGCCTTCGCGCACGATGCAGCCCTCGACCACTTCGGACCGCGCCCCGATGAAGCAATTGTCCTCGATGATGGTGGGGCCGGCCTGCATCGGCTCCAGCACGCCGCCGATGCCGACGCCGCCCGAAAGGTGGACGTTCTTGCCGATCTGGGCGCAGGAGCCGACCGAGGCCCAGGTGTCGACCATGGTGCCGCTATCGACATAGGCGCCGACATTGACGAAGGACGGCATCAAAACCGCGCCCGGCGCAACATAGGCCGAACGGCGCACGATCGACGACGGCACGGCGCGGAAGCCCGCCTTCTCGAAATCGACGGCGCCCCAGCCGTCGAACTTGGACGCCACCTTGTCCCACCACACGGCCTCGCCGGGGCCGCCCTTGATGATCTCCATCGGATTGAGCCGGAAAGAGAGCAGCACCGCCTTCTTCAGCCACTGATTGACATGCCACTTGCCGTCGGCCTGCCGCTCGGCGACGCGGGCGGTGCCGCGGTCGAGCAGGTCGAGTGCCGACTGGATGGCGTCGCGCACCTCGCCGCGGGTCGCGGTCGAAATGGCGTCGCGTTCCTCGAAGGCCCTGTCGATGGTCCTTTCGAGGCTCGCCAGATCGGGCTTCGACATGAATTTGCTCCATTACCAAGCTGTTAAGGGGTGCGCCTTAACCTATTTAGAAGTCGCGCGGACCCCCCGGCAGGCTTTGCCTGCCTGAGTCTTTGCACTAGCAGGTTCTTGTCGCAAAACCGCCAGACACTTTTGCGGAACCTGCTTATGTTAAGGCTCAATGGGGGTCAATCGCGACTGCGTCACGGGACGACGCAAGTGAAGGAATGGACGGGTGGATTCGATGACTCCCATGGAAAAGGCGGGATGGACGCCGTTGCCGCATTCGGATGAGGATCTGGAGCGGTCGAAAAGCGTGCCGGACACGCCGCAAACTCGGGCCGAGACCTACCGCCTGGCTTGGAACGATCCCGACTTCATGACCCGGCGCGAGCTGCGCGCCGTCAGGCTGCAACTGGAACTGCTGAAGCCGGAAATGATCCTCGCCGAGCGCGGCATTCGTTCGACCGTGATCCTGTTCGGCGGCGCGCGCCTGCCGGAGCCCGGCGGCGAGGCCTGGGCGGCCAAGAACGAGACGCAGAAGAAGAACCTCGAGGAGAACAGCAAATATTATGAGGAGGCGCGCAAATTCGCCCGCCTGTGTTCGCAGCAGTCGGCCACGTCATATTATCGCGAATACGTGGTGGTAACCGGTGGCGGTCCGGGCGTCATGGAAGCGGGAAACCGCGGCGCCGATGATGTCGGCGCGCCGTCGATCGGACTCAACATCGTGCTGCCGCACGAGCAGGCGCCGAACCCCTATGTGACGCCGGAGCTCTGTTTCAACTTCCACTATTTCGCCATCCGCAAGATGCACTTCGTCATGCGCGCCAAGGCCGTGGCGGTGTTTCCCGGCGGCTTCGGCACCATGGACGAGTTCTTCGAGACGCTGACGCTGATCCAGACCGGACGCATGGAGCGCGTGCCGGTGATCCTATTCGGCAAGTCCTTCTGGAAACGTGCGATCAACCTCGACTTCCTCGCCGAGCAGGGCACGATCAGCCCCGGCGACCAGGACATCATCGATTTCGTCGACACAGCCGACGAAGCCTGGGGCATCATCAGCAGGTTCTACAAGCTAGGGAGTGAGTGAGTAGGGGATGGTGAGTAGTGGGGAGCGAAAGATGTCTCCCCCACTACTCACTACTCACTATTCCCGTCAAAAATTCCGCGAGATCGTCGGTGACGTAGTCGACGTCGTCTTCCTGCGCCGGGTCGCGTTCCCAGATTTCCGAGAAGGTCGGCTCGAAATTGCGCGGCACCACGAGAACCGTGGTCATGCCCAGGGACTTCGGCACGGCCAGGTTGCGGGCGAGGTCCTCGAACATCACCGCATTGTGGCCGGTGACGGCGTGCAGTTCGGCGAACTTCTCGTAGGTCTGGCGCGCCGGCTTGGGATTGAGGCCGGCAGCGACGATATCGAAAATATCGTCGAAATGGTCGAGGATGCCAAGTTGGCGCGCCGTGCGTTCGGCATGCCTGCGGTCGCCATTGGTGAAGATGAACTTACGGCCGGGAAGCTGGCGGATGGCGGTGCCGAGAACGGGATCGGGCACCAGCCACGAATAGTCGATGTCATGGACCTTCTCCAGAAAGTCGTCGGGATCGATGCCGTGGCGCGTCATCAGCCCGTTCAGCGTCGTGCCGTATTCGCGATAGAGCTCCTTCTGCAGCTTGCGCGCCTCCTCGCGCGGCAGCGCCAGCAATTCCCCGACATAGGCGGTCATCTTGACGTCGATCTGCGAGAACAGATTCGAATGATGCGGGTAGAGCGTGTTGTCGAGGTCGAACACCCAGTCGGTGACATGGGCGAAGCGGGCGGGATCCGGAAGCGTGGTCATGCGCTCCTTATGGCATGAAACAGGGCTTCTGAAAGGGACTTTATCCACAACTTCTGCGCGTCGAGAGTGGCGGAAATGGCCTGACGATTCAAATTTTAGCCATCCCCGAAAGGTCGCCTTCAGGGCTTGCTGGCACAGAGACAAGTCCTGTGTGGAGCCCGCGATGAACAGCATTATTCTCAAATCCGCCGCCGTCGCTTTCGCCTCCGTCGCTGCTTCGCTCCTGCTGACATTGATCATCGTCCCAGCCATGGGATTCCCGATAACGCGCACGATCTGGCTGACGTCGACAGTCTGTCCGCTGGTCCTTGCCTGGACGGCATGCGCCGGCACGTTCTGGCAGAGCGACAGGTTGAAAAATGCCCATCGCGAATTGGCCCGTGCCCACGCCCAACTCGCCGCGGCGCACCGCCGCCTGGCGGAAAAGGCGAGCCGCGACGACATGACCGGCATGCTCAACCGGGAAAGCTTCTTTGCCGCACTTGACGGTTCCCGGCGCAAGTCCGACCGTGGCGCGCTGCTGATCATAGACGCCGATCATTTCAAGAAGATCAATGACAGTTTTGGTCACCTGACCGGGGACGAGGCGCTGCTGTTGATCGCCAGCGCCATCGAGCGCGGCGTGCGCAGCGGCGATGTGCTCGGCCGGATCGGCGGCGAGGAGTTCGGCGCGTTTCTGACCGGAGCCACGGAACAGGAGGCCAAGCGAGTTGCCGAACGGATCCGTCGCGAGGTCGAGCTGATCCGCTTCCGGCCTGTCGATGAGCGAACCATTCCTTTGACCGTCAGCATCGGCGGCACCGTCTGTGGCGAGGACGTCACCGTATCGGACCTGATGCGCGCCGCCGACCGGCGCCTCTACCAGGCCAAACATGCGGGCCGCAACCTGACGATCCTCGATACGGACATTTCAGCGGCCGCGTGAGCCGACCGGCACAACCGGCCTGTTAAGGAATTGCTAACGCTGTTTGCATTCGGTTGTGCCGCTTCACTGCCTTGAGGCCGGCCTTGGCACGATACTGGCCTCTGTGAAGATGCGTGTGCCGTTCAAGGAATGTCATGCGCATCGAAGCCCCCTATCCGAGAGACCTGCCATGAGTTTCTTCCTCAAGAAAATGCCACGCCGCATGATCGTGCAGGCGCTGATCGCCCTGCCTGCCCTGTCCCTGTTCCGCAAGCTGCCCGAGGCCGACGCGGCCTATGGCGGTCCATTGCGGGTCGAACCATCACGGGCCGACCCGAATGAGATCGTCGAGATCAATGGCTGGATCCTGAAGCGGAGTGACCTGGCATGATCTTCGACAGCTACGAGGCGTATCGCGCCGCTAATTTCGCGCCAAAGGTCTGTATCCTTGGTTCCGGCCCCGCCGGCACCACGATCGCCAGGAAACTTGGCGCGGCCGGCATCCCGGTCGTGGTGCTGGAAGCCGGCTCGCGGGAATTCAGCGACGAGTCGCAGGATTTCTACCGCGGCACCACGGTCGGCGATTTCTACTTCAATCTCGATATCACGCGGTTGCGGTTCATGGGCGGCAGCTCCAACCATTGGGCCGGCTGGTGCCGTGTACTCGACAAGCTGGATTTCGAGCCGAAGGCCTGGGCGCAGGATACGGGCTGGCCGATCCGCCTTACCGACATCGAGCCCTATCTGCCGGAAGTGCGCGATATTCTCGACCTTCCCGAATTCCGGCTGGATGTGCCAATCTCGGACGACATACGCTGGGTGCAGCTGATCAAGAGCCCGGCGGTGGGCTTTGCCGAAAAATACGCCGACGAACTGGATAAGAGCCAGAACATCGCGGTCGTGCTCAACACCTATGCCACCGAGCTCGCCGGCGACGGCAAGCGCGTGACCGGCGCCAGATTATGGTCCAACGGCCAGGATGCCGGCGCCTTCAGCGCGGACTATTTCATCGCCTGCACCGGCGGGCTGGAGAATTCGCGGCTGCTTCTGTGGTCGAACCAGCGGTCCAACGGCGGTGTCGTGCCCAATGCGGCGGCGCTTGGCCGCTACTGGATGGAACATCCGACCTTCGAGGGCGGCAATGCCATCCTGGCCAACTATGGCGAGTTCGAGGTCGATGCCGTCAACGAGGCCTTCTTCTCACCGACACTCGCCGCGATGGAGCGGCTGCGGATCATGAATTTCGGCATCCGGCTGATCGAAACGCCCTATCCGGGGGTCAAGAGCCTGATCGCCGATCTCGCCTGCACGGCGCCCAACATGGCCGAGTGGATGTCCTCCAAGCTCAGCCAGAATCTGCGCTGCGCGGCCCAGCTTTACGTCGCTTGGGAGCAAGCGCCATTGGCGTCCAACCATATTGAGCTGTCAAAGACCGATGTCGACCACGCCGGCGTGCCGCGCATCGAGTTGCACTGGAAGAAGTCGGACCTGGAGCGCCGTACCGTTCTCGAAGGGCTCAGGCTGTTCGGCACGACGCTGATCGAGAAGAATCTCGGCCGCGTGCGCATCGCCGACTGGATCAGCAATGGTGGCGATTATCCGACGAATGACGAGACGGCGGGCCACCATCACATGGGCGGCGCGCGCATGGGCACCGATGTCACCAGGAGCGTGGTCGACGCCAACTGCAAGGTGCACGGCATGGACAACCTCTATGTCGGCGGCTCCGCGGTGTTCTGCACATCCGGTCAAGCCAACCCGACGACGACGATCACCGCGCTGGCCTGCCGGCTGGGCGAACATCTGAGCAAGGTGGTCGCCGTCTGAGTGGCCTGGGTAAAACTTGACCGCGACGTTGAAGCCTCCCCCGGCGCCGATGACGGCGCCGGATGAGTTCGGCATGCTCAAAAACCGTAGATGGCGATGCGCACCAGCACTGCCGCGGCGGCCAGCGCCACGAGCAGGATCCCGAGGCCGATGGGCGAACCCCATCCATACCATTCCATCGCCAGCTTGGCGTATTTGAACTCATCCTCGTGCGAGAGAGGGGGACGTTGTTGAATCACGCTCATTTTTCACTCCTTGCCGGCGGCCGGCCCTTGCCTTGTCCAGGCTGCGGCCGCATATTGCTGTAACGGTCTAAATGTTAGACAAATTGATAGTTAGATGATCGAAGTAAATTCGTCAAGCAAGAATCGCAACGAAATCACGGCCGCGATCGGCCTTGCCGTCATGCAATGGCAGGACGCGACACAGGCCTATGACGAGGCGGTCGGGGCAAGACTCGGCCTCAACATGGCCGAGCGCCACTGTATCGGACTGCTCCATGGCGGCCCGCAATCCGCGGGCGCGGTCGCCACCGCGACCGGGCTGACGCCGGCCGCGGTGACGGCGCTGATCGACCGGCTGGAGGCGCGCGGCCTGCTGACGCGCACGCGCAGTCTCGAGGACAGGCGCAAGGTGGTGATCGAAGCGACCGAGGCGACGCGGGAGCTGTCGGCGCGCTATTACGGCGCCATCGCCAAGGAGGGCGAAAAAGTGATCGCCACCTTCAGCGACGCCGAGCTCGCGACCATCTCGCGCTTCGTCAACGCCGCGCTCGACCTGCAGCGCGCCCAGCTCGAGCGGCTGAAGGCCGAAGGGCCGGACGCCCGCGGGCTATAGGCGGGTGCCATGTGTTCGCGGCTTTCCTGCACACGTCGGCAGGGGAATGGAACTATTTCGGCTGAACCCCATAGGTGACAAGAAACGCCTCCACCGAGGCATCCGCATGCCGTTCAAGTTCGGCCTTGGAACGCCCGTTGCTTCCCGTGAACATAGCTTCATTCATGGGAATCCAGAGAAGCATTCCAAACAGATGGCTGGCTGCCAGATGGGGGTCACTGGTTCGCATCAGGCCTCGATTGGTGAGCTTTTCAAAGCAGGACGCCGTCGAGGCAAGCATGCGCTCAAAACCGTTGTCGTACCAGCTGCGACCAAGCTGCGGCATTCGATCCGCGTTGGCGATGATCAGGCGCCGCAGCTTCAACAGCTCCTCATCCATCAGCATCGTTATCAAACGCCGAGCAAGCTGCTGCAGGCCACCCTGCATGAATTTCGCCTCGGAAAGCAGTGTCGTCACGGACTCGATGACGTCGTTGACTTGGGTAGCGGTTGATAGAACGACTTCGGCGAAAAGTGTCTCCTTGTCCTTGAAATGCTTGTAGACGGTCTGCTTGGAAGCTCCCGCCCTGGTGGCGATTTCCTCCATGCTGGTGCCATCATAGCCCTTGCCGATGAACGCCGCCGTGGCCGCCTGGATGATTTCACGATCCTTGCGGGCCGACCTAGTCTCACCGTCGATCTCCATGGGCCTCCCTTGACCAGTACTAGACGGTACCGTTCCCGCATGATAGTCACCGTTATAGTACTAGACTGGCTAGTACCCGTCAACGAAAGCAGGGCTTGAATCGATGAGCAAAATGATCTTCCTCAATCTGCCGGTGCGCGATCTTCAGGCAGCGACCAACTTCTATCTCGCGATCGGAGGCACACTGAGCCCGCAGTTCTCGAACGACCAGGCCAGCTCGATCATGTTCTCGGACTCCATCGGTGTCATGCTGCTGACGCACGAGCATTACGGTCAGTTCACAGCGCGGCGGATCGGCGACCCCAAACGTGAGAGCCAGATGCTGATCGCCCTCACCACGGACAGCAAGGACGAGGTCAATGCATTGATCGAGAAGGGCGTGGCGGCAGGCGGCCGCGCTGATCCCAATCCGGCCCAGGATCTCGGTTTCATGTTCAACCGCCACATCGAAGATCCAGACGGCAACGTCTGGGAATTCCTGTGGATGAACCCCGCCGCCATGCAATAACCTGTCGGGATCAAAGCGTCTAAAGCGCGTCGCCCTGACAGGGATTCATGCGACGCGCTTTAGGTACTTGAACCGCACTCTCACTTTACGCAATTCCGGATGCAAAACCGCTCCACACTTTCCGGAAATTGTCCCGGAGACGGCCAATCACGCCTGCCGTTCCGATCGGCCGAAGCGCCGTTCGAGATAGGCCTGGCCGAATTCCAGTGCGATCGACAGGATCCAGTAGATCATCGACGCGGTGATCAGCATCTCGATGTGGCGGAACTCCGTCTGGCCCATGGTGCGGGCGAGATACATGATCTCCCAGACGCCGACGACCGACACCAGCGAGGAATCCTTCAGCATGGCGATGAACTGGTTGCCGGTCGGCGGGATGATGACGCGCATGGCCTGTGGCAGGATGACCAGCGCCATGGTCTGGCCGGGGCTCAGGCCGAGCGCCGTGGCGCCTTCGCTTTGGCCGCGCGGGATGCTTTCGATGCCGGCGCGGAAGATCTCGGTCATGTAGGCGCCATAACACAGCGACAGGGCCACGATGCCGGCCGGCACCGCGCCGATCACATAGCCGACCTGCGGCAGGCCGAGATAGATGATGTAGATCTGCATCAGCAACGGCAGGCCGCGAAACAGCGACGTGTAGAAGGTGGCCAGCCCGTAAACGATGCCGTTGCCGGTCAGTTTGGCGATGGCCCCGACAAGCGCGATGGTCGTTGCGATCAGAATCGAGATCGCCGAAATGTAAAGCGTCGTGGTGACGCCCTGGGTGATCAGGAAGCCGACCTTCCTGGCAATGAAGGCAAAGGAGAGGTCGAAGGAATAGAAGAACAGCATCAGCAGCGCGAACAGCTCGATCCAGACGCCAGCGATCTGCTGGCGTCGGGGCAGCAGCAGCAGCAGCTTGCAATTCACCAGAACCAGGAGCGCGATCAACACGGCCGAGAGGGCGCGCGACAAGGCTGGATTGGCCTGCAACCAGTCGGATGCAAGCGGCATCACCGAGCCGATCCAGCTCGACTTGATGCCCATGGCGTAGAGGGCCGCGGCCAGCAGCGCGGGAAAAAGCGCGGCCGCCGCGTGGCGGGCGAGGCCTGGATGGGAGAGCATCAGCCTGCCGATCATGCCGTCACCTTGTCCTTGGTGGTGGCGCGGCGTTCCCGCCACCAGTCCTGCGTCTGCAATTTCCAGTAGGTGAGCTGCGCGGCAGCCAGGCCACCGGCGCCGCCGGCCCAGCTCAGTCCGAATGGCGCGAACTGCCGATACCGGTCCGAAGCGCCCAGAATGCCCTCGGCGACTACTTTTCCGGCAATCGCCGTGGTGTTGAGGCCATGGCCACCGAAAGCGGTGCAGTACCAGACGCCTGATTGCATCTCCCCGACCTGGGGCATCAGATGCCGGGCATAGGACATTAGACCAGACCAGGCCAATTCGGTCTTGAGGCCGGCAAGCTGCGGGTAGGTGCCGACCATTTCACGGCGCAATTCGCGCGCCAGCGCGTCGGCGGAAGCGGCACGCGTGGTGATGCGCCCGCCCCACAAAAGGCGATTGCCACTCTCGACCAGACGATAATAGTCGCCGGCCCGCCTGTTGTCGCCGACGGCATCCGTGGTGGCGATGGCTTGCGCGATGAGGCGGGGAGCCACCTCGGAAACCATCACATAGGTCGCGATGGGCAGAAAGGCGCGGTAGAGCTGGCCGAACACCGGGCCGGTATAGCCGCCGGTCGCGAGCACGATCTGGGGCGCCCGAAGCGTGCCCTGCCTCATGCGCAGCATCTTTTGCGGTCCCGACAGGTCGCATTGGACGACCTCCGAACTCTCATGGATATTGCCGCCCAGCCGCTCGATCTCGTCGGCCAGGCAACGCAGATAGTTGAGCGGATGGATGTGAAAGGCGTTCGGGTCGCGCAGGCCTTGGTGGTAGCGAGCCGATTTCAGCACCGCGCGCACGTCTTCGCCGCGCAGATATTGAAGCTCGTAACCGTGGTCGCGGGCCATCTGGTCGGCATAGGCCTTCAGCGCATCGCCGCCGTCGTAGCGCAAGACGCTGAGCAGGCCGGCACGCGGCTGGGCGGCCGATATTCCGAGCGCCTCGATAGTGTCGCGCACGAATTCCATGCCTTCGATCGACAGCCGGTGCAGGTCGCGCGCTGCCTCTCCGCCGACACGTGCGGCGATAGTGTCGCCGCCGGTGGCGAAGCCGGGTGTGACGAAGCCGCCATTGCGTCCCGAAGCGCCGAAACCGACGACCTGGGCTTCCAGCACGACGACGTGCAGTCCGGCGCGCGCCAGCTGCAGCGCTGTCGTCAGTCCGGCCAATCCGGCGCCGACGACGGCCACGTCACATCGCGCCTCGCCTTCGAGCGGGGGCCGCGTCTTCGGGTCGGTCAGGGTGCGGGCGTAATAGGTGTCCGGATAGGCCATCGACAACTTTGCGGTGAGGGGCATTCATGAGGTGGGGTGACGCCCGCCGGCTGCCGAGGGGGCAGCCGGCGGCATGACTTATTTGGCGCTGTAGTCCTTGCCGTACCACTTCGTGGTCAGCGCGGCGAGCGTGCCGTCCGTCTTCATTTCGGTGATGATGCCCCCGACTTTCGCGGTCCACTTGGGATCCTTCTTCTCGGCGATGACGACGAGCGGCTCGCGGAAGGCGTACTCGCCTTCCAGGATCTTCACGGGATAGCCGTTCTTGATGGCGTTCTGCGCCGTCTGTTCCGGCGCGATCACGGCATTCAGGCGCACGCCGTCGCCAAGCCGCAGGTCATCGAAGGGAAGCATGGAATCCGCGTAGGTGCGGATCTCGCCCGGCTCGAGCTTGTATTCGATGGGAGCCAGACCAGGCGCGTCGATTTCGAGCTTGCGGCGGATGAAATCCTCCGAGGTGGTGGCTGTTTCGACGCCGATGATCTTGCCGTTGAGATCGGCGACCGACTTCGCGCCGCTGTCCTTGTGCAGGACGTAGACGTAGGGGCTGTAATAATAGATGCCGACAAAGTCGATCACCTTGGAGCGGGCCTTTGTCGGCGTGACCGATCCGACGCCAAGGTCGTAGCGTCCCTGCCAGCGCCCGCCGGTCAACGTCGCCCAGTCGGGCGTTTCGAACGAGACGTCGACACCAAGCCGCTTGCCGATCTCGCGCGAGACATCGATGTCGAAACCGGCGAGTTCGTTGCTGTCGTTGAGAAAGCTCTGTGGCGGCCAGGCCGCGTTGGTGGCGATGACCATCGCCTTTTTCGACGTGACGCGGTCCAGGGTTTCACCGGCGATGGCTGCCGTCGTGATGGCGAATGTCGCGGCGGCAAGAACGGCGAAATTGAGCAGCTTTTTCATAGTTATCCCTCCCTTGTGGTTGAACTGATAGGTTGAGTGGCCGACGTCGAACCTTAGCGCTTCAGCGACGGGTTCAACCGAATCGGTTTCGGACGTTGCCCATCACAGCCAAAGCTGATTCCCCCTGATGGGACCGGCGTTTGTGACCCCAGACAGTCAGGTCGCAAAAAGAAGGGTTCCACCCGGCGAAATGCGGGATAATGGCGATCGCGCAGTCATTGCGTCCCTTGAGACGACAAAGTGCCGGATATGTTGGCCTTGTTCCGTTCGCCGCTTCCAGTATTGCGGATTGTCGCGAGGGCTGTTCAGCCGATAGGATCGCGCGGTGGTTAGTAAGCGGATCGAGCGAGAGGTTTTGTTGGTGGAATTGACCGAGAAGGATCGTCAGTTGCTCGCGCTGATGCAGAAGAACGCGCGTGAGCCGGTCGCGTCACTGGCACGACAGCTCGGCGTGTCGCGGACAGCGCTGCAGGAGCGGATCCAGAAGCTGGAGGCCGGCGGCATCATCGAAGGCTATACCGTGCGGCTGGCCAAGACGGTGGCCCAGAACGCCGTCCACTGTTTCACCCTCGCCGCCCTGAACAACAAGAGCTATCCAGACGTCTCCAGAAGGATCAAGGCGATGCCCTCCATCCAGGCGGTCTATGCCATAACCGGTGAATGGGATCTGATCATCCACCTTGCCGCCGAGACGCTCGAGAAGCTGAACCGGGAGGTGAATGCCCTGAATGAAATCAGCGGCGTCGTCAAAACCGCTTCCCACGTGGTGATGGAGACGAAGTTCAACCGGACCATCTACGCATTGTAGGACATGGCGATGCCCCGGCGGCGAAGGAGAACTCGGCCAGCCGGGACGTTGTGCCCATGCCGCTGAAACTACACCTTCGCAGGGTCGAGCGCCGGCTGGCCCTTGCGGCGCGCGACGATCACTTCGAAATCCGCCGTCTGGAAGGCATCGCGCAAGGCGTCGAAGGACGGCAGCACGAAATAGGCGCGCTGGAACTTGTCGATCTCGTAGCCGGTGCGCATCACCGTTTCCAGGTCGAACGGCACATGGTGGGCGTCGTTGCTCTGGACGGCGAACTGCAACTCGGTGAACGACGACATCAGGCCGGCGCCAAACGCCTTCAGCGGCTGGCCGTTCTCCTGAATCAGGCCATATTCGGCCGTGTACCAGTAGAGCCGGGTAATCATCTCGTCGCCGCCCAGCGCAATGATGTCGCCGGCCTTCTTGCCATACATCTGCATGAAATTGGCAAACACCGGTTGCGACAGGACCGGTACATGGCCGAAGAAGTCATGGAACATGTCCGGCTCGACGATATAGTCGAGTTCCTGCGTGGTCCGCAGCCAGTTGGTGACCGGGAAGCGGCGGTTGGCGAGGTGGTCGAAGAAAGGTGCCGCAGGAATGAGGCCCGGCACGGCGACGATTTCCCAACCGGTCAGCTTACGCAGCTTGGTGCTGACGTCCTCGAAATCGGGGATGCGGTCGAGAAGGCCGAGCTTCTCGACGCCGTCGAGATAGGAGTGATGGGCGAGCTTTTGCGTCAGCTTGGTCTGGCGGTCGCACAGCGTGCGCCACACCGCCTGCTCCTCGGTCGAATAGTCATAAGCCTGCCCCACGGTGAAATCCGCGCGGCACACCGAATAGTCGCCGCGCAATCCTTGCGCCGCGCAGTCGCGGGCGTATTCGGCAACGCTCATCGTCGTCATGGGTTTTCTCCTCGCACAGCATCAATGGTTGACTGCCACAAGGCTAACCCGATCTGTCGAGGCAAATTGGCTTTGATGATGGCTCCCTCGCCATATTCGAGATAACATTCACTCGCAGTTCGCGTAGGAGGAGTGAAATTGCCTCAATTCGACGATTTTGAGATCAAGATGCTGGATGTCCTGCAACGCAACGGCCGTAAACCCGTTTCCGAGCTGGCGCAGGAGGTCGGCCTCTCCACCACGCCCTGCGCGCGGCGCTTCGAGGCCCTGCAGGAAGCCGGCATCATCAAGGGCTTTGCCGCGGTGATCAGCCGCCGCGCCGTCGGCCTGATGGTCGAGGTATTCATCCAGGTGCGCCTCGTCAGTCACAGCGACGGCTCGCCTGAGAACTTCATTGCAGCCGTTCAGCGCATGGATGAGGTGTCGTCGTGCTGGACGATGACCGGCGACCACGACTTTTTGCTGCATGTCATGGTGCCCTCGGTCGACGAGCTCAACGCCTTCGTCATGCATCGGCTGATGCGGCTCGACGGCGTGCGCGACGTCCACACGCAGCTGGTGCTGCAGAACATCAAGGGACCCGGGCACGTGCCGCTCGCGCATCTCAGGCGGTGATGCGCATCCGCGTTTCTGCGGAAAAGCTGCCCGCAAACTGCTGAACCGGCCCCTTCGGCGACCAGCTCTGGAACCAGCATGCACGGACCATCCCTCCCGAGGTCCGCCATGAAAATCGTCCTGATCAATCCGCCACACACCGCCATCGGCAGCGGCGTGCCCGACGATCACTTGCCGCCGCTTGGCCTGCTGGCGATCGGCGGCCCGCTGCTCGACGCCGGTCATCAAGTGCGGCTCGTCGATGCCGAGTTCGGGCCGATGCCGCTCGCCTCGGTTGTCTCGGAAGCCCTGAAGGACTGTCCCGACTTCGTTCTGATCGGCCATTCCGGCTCGACCTCGGCACATCCGACCGCCTTGTTGATCGCCGGGATGATCAAGGCGCGCGCGCCGGCGACGATCATCCTCTATGGCGGCGTCTTTCCCACCTATCACTGGCGCGACATCTTGGCGTCAACCGACGCCTTCGACTTCATCGTGCGCGGCGAGGGCGAGGCGACCGTGGTGGCGCTGGTCGAGGCGCTGGAGATGCGCCAGCCGCCGGCAAGCGTGGCCGGCATCGCCTGTCGCGACGATCTTAACCGTCCCTTCGCCACGCAAGCGGCGACGACCATCGCCGACCTCGACGCCTACCGCGTCGGCTGGGAGCTGATCGACCACCGCAGATACAGCTACTGGGGAGGCAAGCGTGCGGTGGTCATGCAGTTTTCGCGCGGCTGTCCGCATCTGTGCAATTATTGCGGCCAGCGCGGCTTCTGGACCCGCTGGCGGCATCGCGACCCAGTCAAGTTCGCCAAGGAGATCGCCTGGCTGCACCGCGAGCATGACGTCGAACTGATCAACCTGGCGGATGAAAATCCGACGGTTTCTAAAAAGGCCTGGCGCGCCTTTCTCGAAGCGTTGATTGCCGAGAACGTGCCGGTGCTGATCGTCGGCTCGACTCGCGCCGACGACATCGTGCGCGATGCCGACATGCTACACCTCTACCGCCGAGCCGGTGTCATCCGCTGGCTGCTCGGCATGGAAAACACCGACGAGCAGACGCTGCAATTGATCCGCAAGGGCGGCAGTACCTCGTCCGATCGTGAAGCGATACGGCTGCTGCGGACGCACGGCATCCTGTCCATGGCGACCTGGGTGGCCGGCTTCGAGGATGAGGGACTTCGCGATCTGTGGCGCGGCTTTCGCCAGCTCCTCGCCTACGACCCCGACCAGATCCAGGCGCTCTATGTGACGCCGCATCGCTGGACGCCGTTTTTCAGGATCGCGCGGGAGCGCAAGGTCATCCAGAGGGATGCTCGCCTGTGGGATTACAAGCACCAGGTGCTGCACATGACCCGGCTGAAGCCGTGGATGCTGTTCTTCTCGGTCAAGCTGATTGAGCTCGCCGTGCAGTCGAGGCCGAAGGCGCTGGCGCGCATCCTGTTCCACCCCGATCCCGAGCAGCGGCATTCGATGCGCTGGTATATGCGGATGGGCCGCCGCGTCTGGTTCCGGGAGGTCTGGGGTTTTCTGGTGACCGACCGCCGGGTGAAAGGCGGCCCGACGCTCGCCGAATTCTGGGGCGCACCGCAGGACACCGAGGAGGAATCGATGGCTTTCGGGCGGCCGGTTACAAAGCCGGCCTTCCCGCGGCCGTAAATCGCGGCCTGCCAGGCAGAAGATTAGCCGGCTGACAAGCAGCATTATGGCACGATCAGTGTGCCGGCGCCGTGTTCGGTGAACAGTTCGAGCAGCACCGAATGCGGCGTCTTGCCGTTGAGGATGACGACGCCTTCAACCCCGCGCTCGATCGCCTCGATGCAGGTCTCTACCTTGGGGATCATGCCGCCGGAAACCGTGCCGTCCTTGATCAGCGCCTTGGCCTCGGCGACCGTCAGCTCGTCGATCAGCTTCTTGTCCTTGTCGAGCACGCCCGGCACGTCGGTGAGGAACAGCAGGCGCGAGGCCTTGCATGCGCCTGCGATGGCGCCGGCGAAAGTGTCGGCGTTGATGTTGTAGGTATGGCCGTCGCGGCCGGGTGCGACCGGCGCCAGCACGGGGATCATTTCGGAGCGCGCCAGAAGGTCGAGTAGCGTGCGGTCGACCTCGACCGGCTCGCCGACGAAGCCGAGATCGAGCACGCGCTCGATGTTGGAGTCGGGGTCGATCATCGTCTTGCGCGCCTTTTCGGCGAACACCATGTTGCCGTCCTTGCCGCACAGGCCGATCGCCCATTCGCCCTCGGCGTTGATCAGCGCGACGATTTCCTTGTTGATCGACCCGGCCAGCACCATCTCGACGATCTCGACCGTCTTTTGGTCGGTGACGCGCAGGCCGCCCTCGAACTTGGATTCGATGCCCATCTTGGCCAGCATGGCGCCAATCTGCGGTCCGCCGCCATGGACGACGATCGGGTTGACGCCGGACTGCTTGAGCAGCGCGATGTCGCGCGCGAAGGCCTTGCCGAGTTCGAGATCGCCCATGGCATGGCCGCCATACTTCACCACGACCGTCTTGTGCTCGTAGCGCTGCATGTAGGGCAGCGCGCGCGACAAGAGGGCTGCCTGCATTTCGGCGGTGGCGGCGACGTCCGTCATCGGCGTGGTTCCCTGGATGATAGCTAAAGACGGCGGCGTCTTAGCGGGAATTGACGCGAGCCGCAAATGGCATTGCTGTCATAGTCGGTTCACGGTGTCGTCATTGTGACGGCACCATCAACGGCGCCCGCCGCGTCAGCCAGCCCGAGATTTTCTCCATCTGCGCGGCGAGCGACAAAAGTGTTTCCTCGTCGCCCGGCCGACCGGCGGCCTGGATGCCGAGCGGCAGGCCGGCGTCCGTGACATGGACGGGCAGCGCGATCGACGGCTGGCCGCTGACATTGTGGATCGCCGGCCAATGCGTGAACCAAAGGCTCTTGTCCATTAACTGGCCGAACAGCGGTTTGATCTTGAGCAGCGCGGTAAGGTGAAGCTTGTCCAGCAGGTTTTCGATCAGTTCGTCGGCGCCTTTCGGATCCATGGCGCCGCAGGCAAGCGGCGGGTGCGCGATGATAGGCATCAGCACCGCGTCATAGCGCGCGGTCTCCGTGATCAGTTGCCGCGAGGTGGCATGCAGACGCTGCAGGCCGGCATAGGTTTCGCCGGCCGAGACCATCTCGCCCAACCGGCCGAGCACGCGCGTGGCGCGCTCGATATCGCCCGTCACGGAGCGGCCGACGCGCAGCGCTTCACCGCGCAACGAGCCGGCGACGGCGGAAGCGACCGTCGTGCAGAAATCGGCGAAGAAATCGCGGCCGATAAAGGGCAGATCGATGTCCTCGACCGAGTGGCCGCCCTCCCGGGCGAGCGCCACGGCAATGTCGAGCGCCTTCAGCGTTTCGGCCGAAATCGGCAGGCCTAGCGGCGACTTGCGGTACACCGCCAGCCTGAGCTTGCCGGGATCCCGTGCGGCAGCGGCAGTGAACGTGTCCTTTGGCGGCCGCGCGGCATAAGGCGCGAGCGTATCGGGACCATGGGTGAGGTCGAGCAGCAGCGCGCAGTCGCGCACCGAGCGGGTGACGGCGTGATCGACGACCATGCCGTACCAGCTTTCGCTCACCAGCGGGGATAGCGGGACACGGCCGCGCGAGGTCTTGAGGCCGACAAGGCCGCTGCAGGCCGAAGGCACGCGGATCGAGCCGCCGCCATCCGACGCATGCGCCACCGGCACGACGCCGGCGGCGACCAGCGCCGCCGAACCGCCCGACGAGCCGCCGGTGGTGTGGCCGGCATTCCAGGGATTGCGGGTGACGCCAAAGGCCTTGGATTCCGTCATCAGCCGCAGCCCGTGCTCGGGTGACGTCGAGGTGACGATCGGAATCAACCCGGCGGCGAGATAGCGCTCGGTCATCACCGAGTTGAAATCGGGCACCCAGGCCGGAATGCGGCTGCCGCCATGCGAGGGCACGCCGTTGATGGCGATGCCGAGATCCTTGATGGCGAAGGGGACCCCGGCCAGCGGCAGCGAATGGTCGATGCTCTTTGCCCGCATCCGTGCCGTCTCATAGAGCGGCTCGGCCGTGGCATTGATTTCGGGGCGGGTCGCCTCGGCGCGGGCGATTGCCGCTTCGGTCACCTCGATCGCCGACAGTTCCCCCTTGCGCACCAGACCTGCAAGGCCGGTTGCGTCTTCTTCCCAAAGGATTCGTTCAACCGACATGCGCGCTCCCCATTGCCCGCCAAGCTAGTCAGCGGCAATTCCCTTGGCAATCGCAGCCTGCGCCTGGACGCCGAACTTTAGGTGCACAGCATATTTCCGGCGTTGCAAATACAGCGCAATTGCCTAATTTGGCGCGCATGACGCCGCAGGACATTACCAAGCTGATCGTCCGGACTTCGATGAAGGATCGGGCAGCGTTCGATCTGCTTTACCGGCACACCAGTGCGAAACTTTTCGGCGTATGCCTTCGTGTATTGAACGACCGGGGAGATGCTGAAGAAGCGCTGCAGGAAGTCTTCGTCAAGATATGGACCAAGGCGGATCGCTTTGCTGTCTCCGATCTGAGCCCGATCTCCTGGCTGGTGGCAATCGCGCGCAATCATGCGATCGATCGCATCCGAGCGCGGCGCAAGCCGGCCGTCGATATCGATGCCGCGCTCGACGTGGCCGATCCGGCGCCGGGACCTGAAGCGATGGTGGTGGCGGGCGACGAATCCGAGCGGATCCATCATTGTCTCGATGAGTTGGAGAAAGACCGGGCGGCGGCCGTCCGGGGTGCTTACCTCAAGGGCGAAAGCTATGCCGAGCTGGCGGAACGCCACGGCGTGCCGTTGAACACGATGCGTACCTGGCTGCGCCGCAGCCTGATGAAGCTCAGGGAATGTCTGGAAAGATGACGCTGGCAGAGGACAACGGACCGGAACGAGGAGGCGACGACCTGTTCGCAGCCGAATACGTTCTTGGCGTGCTGCCGGACGAAGAGCGGCAGATCGCTTCCAGGCGCATCGAAGCCGAGACCGATTTCGCACGGCTTGTCGACGGCTGGGAAGTTCACCTCTCGCCGATGGCATCAGCCTATCCGGAAATCGAGCCCGCCGCTTCGGTGAAGCCGGCGATCGACCGCCGGTTGTTTTCGTCGGCATCGGCAACGTCAACTGAAGCACGCGCCAGCCTCTGGTCCAGCCTCGCCTTCTGGCGCGGCCTTGCTGTGGCGGCTGTTGCCGCGCTGGCGCTCTACGTCGCCGTTCCCTATGTCAACCGGCCGGCTGAACAGCCGCAGGCTCGGCTGGTCGCTTCGCTGGCCGCCGACGGCAGTGACGTCAAATATCTCGCCGTCTATGATTCCGAACGGCATGAAGTCAGCCTCTCGCATGTTTCCGGCGCGCTCGCCGCCGGCAAGGACTTCGAACTCTGGATGATCGAGGGCAAGAACGCGCCGATCTCGATGGGCGTCATCCCGGCTGGTGGGACGGCGCATATTGGCGTCTCGCCTACCACGCAGCGGAAACTCGCGCAGGGCGCCGTGCTGGCCGTTAGTCTCGAACCGGCCGGCGGCTCGCCGACCGGGCAGCCCACCGGGCCGGTGGTTGCCGCGGGCGATTTGAAGGGCATCTGATCGAGCTTTCGCACTGGGGCGCCAATAGAACATGCTCAGTCTATCTTCCATCCGCATATGTCCAAATGACCCAGTAGGCCGGTGAATTGCCGTGCCAAAGTTTTTTCCACAGCGAAACAAATCAAAAATCAGCGAAATATTCTGAAACTCACGCATCTGTGTTCCGTATCTCCTTGCGTCCCCAAAAATGGGAAGAGAAACCCAAGGAGTTTTGATACAATGCGCAGATTCGCCACCCTTTTGCTCGCCGGCACGATCGCTGTCTCCGCCCTTGCCACGGCTGCTTATGCTGAAAACCCGATGGTCGGCGGCGCCGCCATGTTTGCCAACAAGACCATCGTCGACAATGCCGTCAATTCGAAGGATCACACGACGCTGGTCGCCGCCGTCAAGGCGGCCGGTCTTGTCGAGACCCTGCAGGGCGGCGGCCCGTTCACCGTCTTCGCGCCGACCAATGAAGCCTTCGCCGCGCTGCCTGCCGGCACGGTCGAGACGCTGCTCAAGCCCGAAAACAAGGACAAGCTCGTCAAGATCCTGACCTGCCATGTGATCGGCGCCAAGGCGATGGCGGCGGATGTGATGTCCATGGCCAAGGCCGATGGCGGCACGCACAAGGTCAAGACGGTCGGCGGCTGCGAGCTGTCGCTGAAGGCCGACGGTGGCAAGGTCACCGTCACCGACGAGAACGGCAATGTCGCCAATGTGACCATCGCCGATGTCGAACAGTCCAACGGCGTCATCCACGTCATCGACAAGGTTCTGCTCCCGAAGATGTGATCGGGCGGAAGATGTAACGAGGCGCTTGCCGCGGGCGAACCTGCTGCAAGAGCTCTCCGTTGATTGCGTTTTCTCGCTCACGTGATCCGCAATCGACACGCGTGCTCCGCGCCGTCCACGATCAAAAGTGGACGACGCGGAGTGTCGTTTGGGGCAACCGTCACCGGCTTTTGACTTTCGGGCGGCGGCATAGTTTGGCAAAACAGACGACAGGAGGAACTGGTCATGAATCGTCGCGACTTTCTTTTGAGCGGCGCCGCCGCCATCGGCGCCATTGGGGCCGCGGCGGCAATGCTGCGCATGGGCAGCCCGCAGGCCGCGCAGGCCGCCGAAAAATTCGAGGTCACCAAGACCGACGATGAGTGGAAAGCCATCCTGTCGCCGGCCGCCTTCAACGTGCTGCGCAAGGAAGGCACTGAATATCCAGGCACCAGCCCGCTGCTCAACGAACACCGCAAGGGCATCTTCGCCTGCGCCGGCTGCGACCTGCCGGTTTATCCCTCTGAGACGAAATTCGACTCCGGTACCGGCTGGCCGAGTTTCTGGCAAGAGATCGCCAATGGCATCGGCAAGACCGAGGACCGGTCGCTGGGCATGACCCGCACCGAAGTGCATTGCCGCCGTTGCGGCGGCCATCTCGGCCATGTCTTCGACGACGGTCCGGCGCCGACCGGCTTGCGCCACTGCATCAATGGGGTGGCGCTGACCTTCAAGCCCGCCACCGCCTGACGACCCAAGGCAATAAAAAACTCCGGGCTTTGCGGCCCGGAGTTTTTTGCGTGGTCAGGGCTTTTCGGGCGTGGACTGGAGGAGCTTCCCGAAAACCGTTGCCACGATTCCTTTGCTTCAGTGCCCGCCGCCTCCGCCACCACCTGGCGCGGCCGGCTTCTTGATCAGCATGGTGAAGAAACCCAGCGTCCCGAACAGCACGGTCAGCAGATAGAACACGTCCATGAAGGACAGCAGCGCCGCCTGTTGCTGGACCATGCCCGACAGCTTGGAGATCGCGGCACTGGTGGCGTCGAGGCCGGTGGTCTGCTCGAAATTCAGCGTCATGTTCTGCAGCTTGGTCTGCGCGGCGGCACTGCCCCACTGCACATGCTCGGAGAGCCGGGCATAGTGGAAGGCATTGCGGTCGATCAGCACCGTGTTGATGACGGCGAGGCCGACGGCGCCGCCGAGGTTGCGGGTCAGATTGAACAGTCCCGACGCATTCTTCAACCGGTCCGGCGGCAAGGTGCCGAGCGCGATGTTGTTGATCGGCACCATGCACAGCATCATCGAACAGCCGCGCAGGATCTGCGGAATGAGCAGCTCGTAGAAATCCCAGTCCGCGGTCAGGTGCGTCATCCACCAGGTACCGGTGGCGAAGCCGAACAGGCCGATCATCATCATCAGCCGCAGGTCCATCTTGCTCGACAGGATGCCGGATATGGGCGCGGTGACGAACATGGCCAGGCCGCTGACGAACAGCGCTTCGCCGATCATCATCGAGTCGTAACCGCGGATGCGACCAAGAAAAACCGGATAGAGATAGGTCAGGCCATAGAGACCGATGCCGATGACAAAGGAAAACAGCGAGCCGAAGGCGAAGTTGATGTTGCTGAACGCCCTGAGATCGACGATCGGCTCCTCGGCGGTGAAGACGCGCCAGAAGAAGATCACCGCGCCGATGGTCATGACGATGGCGCAGATGAAGACGCCCTGGTCCTGCAGCCAGTCATTGTTCGGGCCTTCTTCAAGCACGTATTCCATGCAGCCGAGGAAGGCGGCCATGCCGGCAAGGCCCCACCAATCGAACTTCGAGAACAGCTTGAGATTGGGCTTGTCGAAATCGATCAGCGACCAGGCCGCGGTCGCTACCAGGATGCCAGGCACGACATTGACCAGGAACAGCCAGTGCCAGGAAAAGGCGTGGCTGATATAGCCGCCGACGGTCGGGCCGATGGTCGGCGCCAGCGTCGCCACCAGGCCGATCATCGGCGAGACGATGGCGCGGCGCGAGGGCGGGAAGATGGTGAAGGCCGCGGCGAAAACGCTCGGGATCATGCCGCCGCCGATGAAGCCCTGCACGGCGCGGTAGACGATCATCTGGTCGATGTTGGTGGCGGTCGCGGCAAGGGCGCTCGCCGCGGTGAAGCCCGCCGCCGCGACGGTGAACAGCACGCGCGTCGACAGCATCCGGCTGAGGAAGCCCGACAGCGGGATCATGACCACCTCCGCGATCAGATAGGCCGTCTGCACCCACGGGATCTCGTCGGAGCTGGCGCTGAGACCGGCCTGGATCTCGGCCAGCGAGGCCGAAACGATCTGGATGTCGAGGATCGCCATGAACATGCCGAACACCATCGCCAGGAAGGCGATGACGCGGCGTGTCGAGATCGTGTCGGGGGCAGCCGGCATTGCCGGCGGCGATCCTGCGGTGATGGTTGCGGTTGCCATTTCCTGGCCCTCCTTGGGGCCTCGTTGAGAGCAGACCGGGCGGCTCGGTGCATCAGTCAGCCACCAAGCCGCCCTCCGAAAAGCGATCAGTTACTGGTGACGGCAGGCGCGGTACGGCTGTCGACGGCGACGACGACGCTCAAGCCCGCGCGCAGCTTGCCCGTCTTCAGCGCATCGGCCGGCACGTCGATGCGGACCGGGACGCGCTGCACCACCTTGGTGAAGTTGCCGGTGGCGTTTTCCGGCGGCAGCAGCGAGAACACTGCGCCCGAGGCCGGCGCCAGCGAGGAGACAGTCCCTTGGATGGGCTGGCCGTCGATAGCGTCGACCGAGATGTTGACCCTTTCGCCGGGCACGAGCCTAGCAAGCTGCGTCTCCTTGAAGTTGGCGACGATGTATAGCTTGTCCATAGGGACGACCACGGCGAGCTTCTGGCCGGGGCTGACCAGATCGCCCTGTTCTACGGAGCGGTTGCCGACAACGCCGTCATAAGGCGCCTTGAGCACCGTGAAGGAGAGGTCGCGCGCGGCCTTGTCACGACCGAGCTGCAGGGATGCCAGCGTGCTGGCGGATTCCGCGCGCTGTGCCTCGAGCACACCGATATTGGCCTGCGCGGCGGCGATCTGCGCGTCGGCGCCGACGAGCGCGGCATTGGCCTGGTCGAGCGCGGTCTGGGCGTCGTCCAGCTGTGCCTGCGTGCCGACATGGGTCTTGACCAGTTGCGCGGCGCGCTGCTGGGCGCGGCCGGCATTGTCGGCGGCGGCCCGATCTGCGACCTTCTGCGCCTGCGCCTGCTGCAGGGAGGCCTGCGCGGCCTTGGTCTGCGCGTCGATGCGGTCGAGTGTCTTGGCCAGCGTGGCGATCTGCGCCTCGGCCTGGGCAACGGCGATCTTGTAGTCGCCGGCGTCGATCGTCAGAAGCGGATCGCCGGCCTTGACCTTCTGGTTCTCGCTGACCAGGACCTGGTCGACATACCCGGAAATCTTGGGCGAGACGAACGCCATGTCGGCCTGGACATAAGCGTCATCCGTCGAGATCATGAAGCGGCCCGAGATCCAGTAGTCATAGCCATACCAGGCGCCGCCGCTCAGAAGGGCAAGGCCGATGATCGGCAGCAGGAAAGAGCGCACCGAGCGCTTCTTCTTGGCCGGAGCTTCTTCCGCCGGCGGCGGTGCGATGACCGGCCGGAGGGGAATTTCAGGGGCTTCCGTCGCCGGCGCGACCTTGGCATGGGGGAAAGGGCGGACTTCTGCTGATGTTGGCGCGGTCGAGGACATGACAACTCTCTAAAGTTATAATACTGAACCGTTCGGTTCGATCAGGCCGTTGACATAGCGCGTAAAGAAGACCATATCAAGGGGCAATCGAACCGGTTGGTTCGAATTATTTCGAGGTCTGACTTTTATGGTTGAGATTGTGCGCAACACCGAAACCGATCCGTGCGAAGACCTGCTGGACGGTCTGCGCCGCGGCCGCCCGGCCGCGGGACAGGATCCGGCCAAGCGCAGCCAGATCATCGATGGCGCCCGTCGTGTCTTCATCGAAAAGGGCTTCGAGGCCGCCTCGATGAACGATATCACCCGCGAGGCCGGCGTCTCGAAGGGCACCATCTACGTCTACTTCGCCAACAAGGAAGAGCTGTTCGAAGCGCTGATCGAGGAAGAGCGCGGCACCATCTTCAAGAACATGTACGACATGCTCGATCGCGCCGACGACTTGCGCCAGACGCTGGTGAAGTTCGGCAAGGTTCTGTCGATGAAGATCACCTCGGCCAGGGTCATCCAGGCGCAGCGTACGGTGATCGGCGCCTCCGACAGGATACCCGACATGGGCGCTCGCTTTTACGAACGCGGACCCAAGCGCGGCCATGACAAGGTGGTGACGTTTCTCAACGCCGCCATCGAGCGCGGCCTGCTAGAGATCGACGACGTCGACCTCGCCGCCTATCAGTTCACCGAACTGTGCCTTGCCGGTCTTTTCCGGCAGTGCATCTTCGCCTATCGCACCAAGGCCCCGACCCAGGACGAGATCGACCACATCGTCAGGTCGGGCGTCGACATGTTCCTGAAAGCCTACGGCACCCAAAGGCTCGTCGAGGACGAAAAAGCCGTGCCGCAGGCGTGAAGGCGGATCGGTATGGGCGATCCTAAGCTTCAGGATCAGATGCGGCGCATCGTGACGGACTTCAACGCCGGCCGCCACGAGCAGGCGCGGCTGCTTTGCGAGGAAGCTCTTGGCCGGACCGCGGACGACCCGGCTCTCAACCACCTTATGGCTGCACTTCTTTTCGCCAAGGGAGAGATATCGGGAGCCCGCATCCATATTCATGCAAGTCTGGCGGTCAGGACGGACAACGCATCCGCTCAATTGCTCGCCGGCCGCTTGGCGCGGGCGGCACGGGATTTTGACGAGGCGCTGTCCCATCTTTCACGTGCGGCGGCATTGGCGCCTGACGCTGCCGTGCTTGTCGAGCGGGCTCGAACGCTCGATGAGGCGGGCGACCGGATGCGGGCGCTCGAGGCGTGGCGGCAGGTGACACTTGCCGATCCCTTGTCGGCGGAAGCGGCGGCGCGTCTGGGCCGCATGCTGTTCGAGGACGGAATGCCTGCCGATGCGGCACCTTTGCTGGAGCGGGCCGTAAACGGCGACGCGCCGGCATCGGCATGGTTCGATCTCGCCCTTGTCAGGCAGGATCTGCATGATCATGTGGGGGCAGCGGCCGCCTATCGCCAAGCCTTGGAGATACGTCCCGACGACCCCGAGGCGGCGGTCAACCTTGGGGTGGCGCTGCAGGAGACGGGCGATATGGACGCCGCGATGGAGGCCTATCGATCGGCCTACGAGCAGCGCGCCACGACATTCGGCATTATCGCGATGGCCCTGACGTCAGCGCCGCAGGGCAAGCTTTGGATCGACCGCGAAACGTTGAAGGGCTTGCTTGGCGGCTAGAGAGCTCCAGGAAAAGTTCTAGCGGGCGCGCTTTACGCGAAACTGCTTCCGGTAGACGCCGGGCTCGGCAAGAACATCGGCGACCGTCTTTTCGTAGGAAGCCTTGCGCACGGCGTCGAAGCTTTCGAAAACGAGTTCGGGCGCGGCGCGTGGCACGGGAAAGCATTGCGCAACCGGCGTGCCCTTCGCCAGTACGCCCGAGAAACCCTGGTCGGTCCAAATTGCCGGGAAGTTGATGCCGGCGTCCTGGAAATGGTCAGCATCCACAACACCAGTCACCAGTCGGAAAGGAAGATCATCGCGGTTGACTGGATGAGTGGCGAAGAGGGACCAGCCTTCCTCCAGTTCGATCGTCCAGAAACTGTTGAACTTTATGGCCGCAAGCCCATTCGAGAGCGGTGCTCCGGCGAGCTGTTCGGCGACATGGAAGCTGAGCGGCGAACGCGGATGACCCTTCGTTGACGGCTCGGCGATGTCCCATCGCCATTCAAAGGCGCCGTTCTCCACTGTCACATCGCATGGCAGCAGGATCATGAAGCCATGTGTCATGGCATCGACGAAGGGCGGGCACTGCTTTACCGTCCGGATTTCTCGCCCATGGATTTCCGAAAAGGCTTTTGGAGGCATCTTGCGCAGCCAGTCAGGCAGCAGGCCGCGCGCCGGAACCGGCCGGGGCAGCGTTTCGGCAAGCGCGGGATCACAACGAAAAACGATACGCATCCGAATGCCCTCAAACGACGCTGCGATGCTGACGAATTGCCAAGGCCCGGTCAACGGATGCGCGCACCACGATTAGAACATAGTGCCAAAAAGTTTGAAGCGCTTTTCGGAAGACGTCATGCTCTATATCTTTGATTTAGACACGGATTCGAATTTCAGGCCGACTTGACCTTGAATCATGCGGCTCTAGCCGCCATTGGCGGCGAGCACGATCGCGGCCTGCAAATCCTCCAGGCCTTCGCCTTTTTCCGACGACGTCGCCAGCACGAACGGGAACGCCGCGGGACGTTTCTTGATCTTGGCCAGCGTCTCCTCGATCAGCCGCGGCACGCCGGCGGCCTTGATCTTGTCGGTCTTGGTCAGCACGACCTGGTAGGACACCGCCGCCTTGTCGAGCAGCGACAGCACTTCGTCGTCCTTGGCCTTGATGCCGTGGCGGGCATCGATCAGCACATAAACCCGCTTCAGCGTGACCCGGCCCTTGAGATAGTCGAAGACCAGCTTCGTCCACTCGTCGACCTTCTCCTTGGGCGCGGTGGCATAGCCGTAGCCCGGCATGTCGACCAGCGCCATTGGCGGCAGGTCGGCGCCCTCACCCGAAAATCCATCCGGCACGAAATAGTTGAGCTCCTGCGTGCGCCCCGGCGTATTGGAGGTGCGCGCCAGGCCCTTCTGGTTGACCAGGGCATTGATCAGCGACGACTTGCCGACATTGGAGCGGCCGGCAAAGGCAATCTCGGGCGGCCCCTCCGGCGGCAGGAACTTCATGGCCGGCACGCCGCGGATGAAGATCCACCCGCGCGTGAACAGGTCGGTGCCGATCGCGGTGCTGTTGGGAACGTTCAAGCTGCTGCCTCCAGAAGAGAAATATCGGCGCCCCTGATGGCGTCGAGGTTGCGGCCGATCTTGTCCACGGGCCAATCCCACCATGCCACTGCCAGCAGCCGCCGGATCGTCCTGTCGTTGAAACGCATCTTGACCACTTTCGCCGCGTTGCCGGCGACGATCGCATAGGGCGGCACATCGTGCGTCACCACCGATTTGGCGGCGACGATGGCGCCATGGCCGATTTCCACGCCGGGCAGGATCACAGCCTCCATGCCGATCCAGACATCGCTGCCGACCTTCGTGTCGCCGCGCACTTCCTTCGACCACGTGGCCGGGTCAAAACCGTTTTCCCAACCATGACCGAAGATGTTGAACGGATAGGTCGAAAAGCCGGACATGGCGTGGTTGGCGCCGTTCATGATGAAGCGCGCGCCTTCGGCTATGGCGCAGAACTTGCCGATGATGAGCTTGTCGCCGATGAATGGATAGTGATGCAGCACGCATTTTTCGGCGAACTTGTCCGGCCCGTCGGGGTCGTCATAATAGGTGAAGTCGCGGATCTCGATATTCGGCACTGTCACCAGAGGCTTCAGGAAGCCGACGCGCGTGTGCATCGGGATCGGGTGCTTGATGCCGGGGTTGGGTCCGTCCATGTCGAAGTCCGTCCAGGAAGTGACAGCCACGCCGATCCGCAATCCGCGCGCCTGGTCAAAATAACGTGATCCGCCCTATAGCATCAATCGGCTGACGAGCGAGCCTTCCTTGCTCGACTGCTCATTTGTTGCCGCGGCAGATCACGATCGGATTGGACAGCGCGCTGTCGAACCCACTGCCCTGATAGACTTGCACGTTCGACGCTCCGGGCGGCAGCATGAAGCTGCCTCCGACGACCTTCTGATCGCCGGCCATCGTGTGGAGATCCCAGCTAAACGTGCAGAACTGCGGCGGCTGATCCTCTCGCTGGCTGCCATCCCGCTGGGTGCTCCTGCTACGCAAACCGGAACGCCGGCCAAGATCGACCACAGCGCTGCCATGGAATGACGCGGTGGAAGCGGTCGGAAATTGAGCGCCGCTCACGCCTATTCGTCCTCACAGGGCGTAAAAAGAAACCGGGGTCCCGTGAGGGACGACAGGACCCCGGCCTCGCCGATACGGCTTCCCAAGAAACATGGCACCTCGTCGCGAGGCGGGGATGGCGGACCGAGAAAGCCCCAACGGCCTGCCAACGCCCCCTTTCGCCGGAAGCCGTTACTTCGGCAACAGCACCTTGTTGACGACGTGAATGACGCCGTTCGATTGGTTGACGTCGGCGATCGTCACCTTCGCCTCGCCGCCGGACTCGTCCATGATGTAGAGCTTGCCTTTCTTGATCTCGGCGGTGAGCGTGTCGCCGGAGACGGTCTTCATCTCGTATTTGCCGCCCATCGCCTTCGCCTTCTTCATCATCTCGGCGCCTGAAATCTTGCCAGCCACGACATGCGCGGTCAGCACCTTGGTGAGCTTGTCCTTGTTCTCGGGCTTCAGCAACGTATCGACGGTGCCGGCGGGCAGTACCGCGAAAGCTTCGTTGGTCGGGGCGAACACGGTGAACGGGCCCGCGCTTTGCAACGTGTCGACCAGGCCGGCGGCCTTCACGGCGGCGACCAGCGTCGTGTGATCCTTCGACTTGACCGCGTTCTGCACGATGTTCTTGGTGGCGTACATCGGCGCGCCGCCGACATTCGGGTTCTTGGCGTAGGCTGGGGCGGCAATCGCCATGCCGGCTACAAGGGCTGATACGGCGATGGTCCTGAATGTGGGCAAGCGCATGTGGTCTTCCTCCGGTGAGGGCTGATCGGAATTGATAGCCTTTGGAAACGCACAAGCAGTCACGCCCCGCGAGTGCTCGCAGTTTCGCCGATCACGGGAACGTGAACGAAGGCCTGCTCTAGACGCACCAAGCTTTTTCCACGGGCTGCGCATTGAGCAGGCCGACCCGTCAGGCACTGGAATTAAGTCCGGACATTCAGATCCCGAAGGGGAATGTATCCGGTACCTTGCCGATTCTGCCAGCCGGCTTGCTGAGCGGCGTGACCGCGGACGTTCGATCGAACCAGACGAAGGCGTCGAACTGGCGGGAGACGGACGAGTCCATGTAATGGCTGAGCCGTTCAGTCTCCGGCCTGTAGATGACGCCGATATAACGTTCCGGTCTCGGGGCCGCCAGATCGTCGCCGAGATGGCAATGGCGCCCAAAATCCAGCAGGAACGACGATTTGCCGCTCTCGTGACACAGCCGCTCGAAGCTGCCCGGCAGCGATGGATTCAGGTCCTTTACCTCCATCCCACAGTCCCAATCCGAGGCACAGGCGACAGTACCGGTATCCGTCCCGAAGCCGATCAGCGCCGTCTGGTCACCGAAGCGCTCCCGGCAGAGCTGACCGACGTTCAGCTCGTCACGGACAGTGCCCATGTCGGTATGCCGCGCGTCCCCGATATGCGAGTTATGCGCCCACACCACGGCCTTCGAGTCCGGCCCATGCGCGTCGAGAAGCTGACCAAGCGTTTCGAACATGTGCCGATCGCGGAGGTTCCAGATCTCGGCGCCACCATAATACATCACGCGGTAGTAGCGCTCGGCCGATGCGACCAGACGTGCACTCTGCTTGGCGTCGAGGAGATCGCCGTCGTCCTCCGTCATGGATCGCTCGAACAGGTCCATGCACTGTCGCACCACGGCCTCTTCGCAGGTTCTGTAGCCCGGCCGCAGCGCCGCGCGTCCGTAGGTGGTGGGCTCGTTCTGCCAGGGCATCAGACAGCCATAGCGCTCGCGGGCGACGGCGGCCGCTTCGGGGTCGACCTTGTCCAGGTAGGCAAGCACCGTGGCGATCGAGCCGCTCATATTGTAGAGATCGAGCCCATAGAAGCCTGCTTTCCGCGCATGATCGAATACATTCCGGTTGTATTCACGCAGCCAGCCGATGAATTCGGACACCTCGGTGTTGCGCCACATCCAGGTCGGGAAGCGCCGGAAGGGCGGCTGCGCATCCGACTGCCGCTCCCCTCCGCGAACATACCGGTTGATCTGCGCCGCATCCGGCCAATCCGCCTCGACAGCCACGATGGTGAAGCCGTGTCGCTGGAGGAGGCGTCGGGTGACAGCCGCACGGGCACGATAAAATTCCGAAGTGCCGTGGCTCGCTTCCCCGAGCAGGACGACGCGCCGGCTGCCGAACCGATCGAACATTGCGCCGAAGGCCGGATCGTCGATCTGCGGCAAATCTTCGGCCGCCCGCGCAATTCCCTGCGGCAATGGAGGAGAGCGTACCTCGCGCACCGAAGCGTTTTCGTCGTGCCCGCTATGCTCGCCGATCAGCGGCACGAACATGACACCACCGAGGTCCTCTTCCTCGAATTTGTTTGCAGCAATCCGCGTGACGCGAATGAGCCGCTGGGAGTAGAGGTCTTCACCGACCGGGATGATCAGCCTGCCGCCGATCTCCAACTGCTCCTGCAAGCCGAGGGGGATGGACGTTCCGGCGGCCGCGACGACGATGGCGTCAAAGGGTGCCTTTTCCTGCCAGCCCTTTGTGCCGTCGCCGACCCTGACCTCGATATTTCGATACCCGGCGGCATTGAGCCGCCGCTCCGCCCGCTGCGCGAGCGATCGATGCCGCTCGATGGTGAAGACGTGTTCAGCAAGTTCGGCCAGCACGGCCGCCGCGTAGCCCGAGCCGGTGCCGATTTCCAGCACGCGATCGGTCGCCTCGATCTCGGCCGTCTCCGCCATTTTCGCCACGATGAAGGGTTGCGAGATCGTCTGTCCGCTGCCGATCGGCAGCGGGCTGTCCTTATAGGCGAATTCCTCGAAACCCTCGTCGACGAATTGCTCTCGCGCAACCCGGCGCACCGCATTCAGAACCCGCTTGTCATGCACTCCACGGCGCGCGATGTGCGCCTCCACCATCCGATGCCTGGCGTGCTCGAAATCCAGCATGAGAGTCTCCAATCAGGCGATTGATCGGATCGACGTCATCTCAAGAGCGAAGTCGTTTTCGGTGGCATTCGCACTCCCGGCTCCCGGGCACGGACATCCTATCTTCCACGGCAGCCCACGCCGATCGCGCAGGCTTATCGGTTGGTTCGCCCGGTCTGTCGGGGATTGACGCCGCCTTGCGGCGTGGTGCCGTTATCGACATCTCCCTTGAAAGTGTTCTCGCCGTCCAGTTCCTCGTCCTCGTCCAGAAGATTGCCTCCCTTGATCGTGCCCCTGGAGGCGCCGATTCCGGGATTCTGCTTCAAATCCTTGTTGGTGGGCTTGGCTGTCTTTGGGTGAATGTTGCTGCTCATCGGAATGCCTCTCTGCAAGTAGCATGTGATGAGGTCGATTCTTTGCAGTGCCTTGGAGGGGCGCGCCGACCTGATCCTCCCACGGGAGCTTAGGAAGCCTTTTGCGCGAACTCTTGAACGCAGGTTATGTTCCATGCGGGGCAATCCGGCAGCGGCGAGGTTCGGCTGATTTGCCGCAATGACGGAGACCAGGAATATGCCGGCCCGGTCCCTGTTCTTATCGCGTGCCGGGCCGCCGCATCGCTGAAACGAAAAAGCTGAGTCCTGTAGATCACAGGACCCAGCCGTCAAATCTGCTTGCTTGCCGAGACCGCCCAACTTTATGGCTCAGCCGGCCGGGGCGGGCTCTCTTGCCAAAGAGGCGCCGGCTATTCCGCCGGCGAAGGTTTCTTGCGGAACAGCGCAACCAGATTGTCCCACAGCTCGATCTTGGCGCCTTGCCGCTTCATGATCACGCCCTGCTGCAGGATCGACAGCGTGTTGTTCCAGGCCCAGTAGATGACGAGACCTGCCGGGAAACCAGCCATCATGAAGGTGAAGATGACCGGCATCCAGGTGAAGATCGCAGCCTGCGTCGGGTCCGGCGGGGTCGGGTTCATGCGCATCTGCAGGAACATGGTGACACCCATGATCAGCGGCCACACGCCGATCATCAGCATATGCGGCAGCGTGACCGGAACGAGCCCGAACAGATTGAAGATCGAGGTCGGATCGGGCGCTGCCAGATCCTGGATCCAGCCGAAGAACGGCGCGTGCCGCATCTCGATGGTGATGTAGAGCACCTTGTAGAGAGAGAAGAAGACCGGGATCTGCAGTGCCACCGGCCAGCAGCCGGCGAGCGGATTGATCTTCTCGGTCTTGTACAGCTCCATCATGGCCTGCTGCTGCTTCATCTTGTCGTCCGCGTATTTCTCGCGGATCTCGAGCATCTTGGGCTGCACCTTCTTCATGTTCGCCATCGACGCGTAGGACTTGTTGGCGAGCGGGAAGAAAATGGCCTTCACGATGACGGTGGTGGCCAGGATCGCCAGGCCGAAATTGCCGAGGAACTTGTACAGCGTGTCGATCAGCCAGAACATCGGCTTGGTGATGAAGTGGAACCAGCCCCAGTCGATCAAAAGGTCGAACCGCTTGATATGGCGGTCTTCGGCATAGGCGTTGATCTTGCCGACTTCCTTGGCGCCGGCGAAGACCTCGGTCTCGACGGTCGCCGACTGGCCGGCCTCGACATTGATCGGGTCGGTCAGGAAGTCGGACTGGTAACGGTGACGGCCATCCTCGAAATAGGCATAGCGCGGCTGGAACGGCTGCTTTTCGGTCGGCACCAGCGTGACGGCCCAATATTTGTCGGTGATGCCGAGCCAGCCGTCTGTCGACTTGCCGGGCTGGTACTGCTTGTCCTTCTCGACCGAGGCGTATTTGTGTTCCTGCAGGCCTTCCGTGCCGGTGAAGCCGATGAGGCCTTCATGCAGCACATAGGTGCTGGCGACGGCCGGCTTGTCATAGCGCGTGACACGGCCATAATTGAACAGCGAAACCGCGCTCGAGCCGGAATTCTGCACCGTGTCCGACACGGTGAACATGTAATTTGCGTCGACGGAGAAGGTGCGCTTGAAGGTCAGGCCCTTGTCATTGGTGTAGGTGAGCGTCACCGGCGTGGACGGGGTCAGCGTCGGATTGCCGTCCACGCTCCACGCCGTTTCGGCACCCGGCACCGCGCCGGTCTTGTCGTTGCCGACAAAGCCGATCTCGGCGAAATAGCCGGTGGGCAGCGCCTGCGGGTTGAGCAGCTCGATCTCGGGCGAATTCTTGTCGACGGTCTCGGTGTAGTGCTTGAGCTTGAGGTCGTCGAGCCGCGCGCCGGTCAAATTGATCGAGCCCTCAAGGCTCGGCGTGTCGATCTTGACGCGCTTGGATGCCGCCAGCGCCTGATCGCGGCCGGCCACGGTAACCACGTCACCGCCAGGGGCGTTGGGAATGGCGCCGGGGGCGGTCGTGCCTGGGGCCGGTGTCGATGCGCCCGGATTGGCCGCATCGGCCGCCTTCTTCTGTTCCTCGACGCGCTGCTGCTCGATCTTGGCGGCCTCGCGCTGCGCCTCGCTGCGCGGCAGCACGTAGAAGTACTGCCATACCGCCAGGATCAGCACCGACAGGGCGATGGTGATGAAGAAGTTCCGGTTGTTTTCCATCGAGAGCCCTTGGCCTATCGTGTTCCGCGAAGTCGGCGGGAGAGTTCGGCCTTCAACTGGCCGAAAGGGGCGCGCAGCGCATCGTCGCGCCCGACGATGACATAATCATTGCCGGGCACCATGTCATCTGCGGCATGGACGCGGACGGCTTCTTTCAGCCGCCGCCTGACGCGGTTGCGCACAACGGCGTTGCCGACCTTCTTGGTGACGGTGTAGCCGACGCGCGGCACCCCGCCGTCGCCGCGGTCGAGGACCTCGACGAGGAAAAACCGTCCGCGTCGCTTTTCACCACGACGGACGGCCAGGAATTCCGCGCGTTTCAGAAGCCGCTCGGGATTTTGCCCCACTGGCTTGCCGGTTGCGGGCAACGATCTCGTCTCGCTTAGGCGCTGAGCCGCTTGCGGCCGCGGTTGCGGCGAGCTGCGACGACGCCACGGCCACCCTTGGTGGCCATGCGGGCACGGAAGCCGTGCCGGCGTTTGCGGACGAGTTTGGACGGTTGGTAGGTACGCTTCATTTGTTTTAATACCGCGGGGTGCGGCCCTTCTTGATTCTGTCACTTTGTAACAGGAGCTTTGCCGGGCCGGTTTTGGCGCGATCGAAACCGCGCCGGGACGAATGGCCCGAGCGTGAGCGGGCTTATAGAAAGAAGGGTTTTGGAAGTCAATCCGGCGTCGGCGCCCTAAGGACGCACCTGTTTTGGAGCATCTATTTTTCCGACCAAGGGAGAAATTGGCAAAAAAGCCGTAATCGCCTAATCTTGGCTGATCAAGTGATTGTGAAGATCGAGTCGCATGAGCGAAGCCAGCCAAGCAGGGGAAGGGACCGGACCGGCGTCAGCCGCTGTCCGCACGGTACCACTGTCGCGCGGTCTGTCGACGAAGCTGCTGCTGCTCACCATCGTTTTCGTGCTGCTGGCCGAAGTGCTCATCTTCCTGCCCTGGATCGCGAGCTACCGGCTGAGCTGGCTCAAGGAGAGGCTGAGCACGGCCGCAGCCGTGTCGATCGTGCTGGTGCAGGGCGAGTCGACCTCGTTGTCGCGTACGGCCCAGAATGACGTGCTGATGGCGATCGGCGCCAAGGCGATCGCGGTTCGCGACGGCGGCGTATCGCGGCTTCTGGTGGTGGCCGACATGCCGCCGCAGGTCGATGAACACATCGATCTCGCCAGCGTCGGCATGGTCAAGGGCATGACCGGCGCGCTGGATACGCTGTTTTTCGGTGGCGACAGGATGCTGCGCGTCTTCGGACCCGTCGGCGACAGTGACAAGGAGTTCGAGCTGATCATGCCGGACTACTCGCTCCGCAAGGCCATGCTCATCTATTCGCGCAACGTGGCTTTCGTCTCGCTATTGATCTCGCTGTTCACGGCCATGCTGGTGTATGCGGCGATCGACCTGATCATGATCGGGCCGATCCGCACCATGACGCGCTCGATGCTCTCCTTCTCGGAAGCTCCCGACGACCCTGGACGGATCATCCGCCCCGCCGCCCGTTCCGACGAGATCGGGGTGGCCGAGCGCGAACTGTCGCAGATGCAGGAGCGGCTGCAAAAGATGCTGGCCGAGCAGAAGCATCTGGCCGACCTCGGTCTCGCCGTGTCGAAGATCAACCACGACATGCGCAACATCCTGGCCTCCGCCCAGCTAATGTCGGACCGCCTTCGCCTGATCAAGGATCCGACCGTCCAGGCCTTCGCGCCGAAACTGTTGCGCGCGCTCGACCGCGCCGTGTCCTATTCGGAGGGCGTGCTTCATTACGGCCGCACGCAGGAGCCGCCGCCGTCGCGCCGCAGAGTTAGGCTGCGCCAACTGGTCGAGGACGTGCACGGCCTCCTCGACATCGAGCAGGGCATCGAGTTCATCAACGCCGTCGAGATGGCGTTCGAGGTGGATGCCGATTCCGACCAGCTCTTCCGTGTGCTCACCAATCTTTGCCGCAACTCGGTGCAGGCGATGGCGGCCGATACCGAAAGCGCCGTGGTGCGGCGGCTGGCGGTCTCGGCCGAGCGCATGGGCAGCGTCAGCCGGATCGCAGTCACCGATACCGGCCCCGGCCTGCCGCCGAAGGCGCGCGAAAACCTGTTCGCGGCCTTCCGCGGCTCGGCGCGCAGCGGCGGCACCGGCCTTGGCCTGGCGATCGCGCATGAACTGATCAGGGCGCACGGCGGCACGGTGGAATTGGTCGAATCGATCGGCGGGCGCACCACATTCGCCGTCACCATCCCCGACCAGCCGGTGCGGCTCGACCAGGCCCGTGGCAGCCTGCGCCGCCCGGCCTGACGGCTCCGTGCCGTTCCCGGGATTACCCCTTCCTGACGCCGCTTTCCTCAACAGTTCCCGAACATCTGGATCAGGCCGGTCACAGCGGCTCGAAGTGCCGGAATCGGCGCCGGCATCGCCGCATGACAGGCTTGCGACAAAACTTTGCCGGATCGGCTTGCTTTTCGCAAATTCAGTCGTTAGGGAACTGCACACATTCGTGGCCGGTCTTTCGGACCGGATCGCGGGGCCGTCGAAAACATGGCCTGATGCGCGCCCGTAGCTCAGCTGGATAGAGCACCAGACTACGAATCTGGGGGTCAGGAGTTCGAATCTCTTCGGGCGCGCCAAATTTCCTAAGCTGCGGTTTATTGGTTGCACGGCCGATGGCAGCGGCTCAGCCAAGTGCCGGCAACGCGCCGTTGCCGCCTCACCCCACCGAGCGTGCCGCCGCCCGGCCGGCGCTGCGGCCCGAGAAGATACAGCCGCCCAGGAATGTGCCTTCGAGCGCAGCGTAGCCATGCACGCCGCCGCCGCCGAAGCCTGCCACTTCACCGACCGCATAGAGGCCAGGCACCGGCTGGCCGTCGGCATCGAGCACGCGGCTGTCGAGATCGGTCTGCAGGCCGCCGAGCGTCTTGCGGGTCAGGATGTTGAGGCGCACCGCGATCAGCGGACCGTTCACCGGGTCGAGCATCTTGTGCGGCTTTGCCGTGCGGATCAGGCGGTCGCCAAGATAGGCGCGCGCGCCGCGCAACGCGGTGACCTGCATGTCCTTGGAGAAGGGATTGTCGAGTTGCATGTCGCGGGCGCGAATCTCGCGCTCGACCATTGCGACGTCTAGCAGCGGTTCGCCGCCGGCCAGCGCGTTCATGCGCGCGACCAGCTTCGAAAGATCGGACTCGACGATGAAGTCCTCGCCCTTTTCCATGAACGCCTTGACCGGAGCCGGGATGCCCGACGTGGCGCGACCGAGTACCTGGCGCCAGCTTTTTCCGGTCAGATCCGGGTTCTGCTCCGAGCCCGACAGCGCGAATTCCTTCTGGATGATCTTTTTCGTCAGGATGAACCAGGAATAGTCGAAGCCGGTGCCCATGATGTGGCTAAGCGTGCCCAGCGTGTCGAAGCCCGGATAGAGTGGCACCGGCAGGCGTTTTCCCCGGGCATCGAGCCACAGCGAGGATGGGCCGGGCAGGATGCGGATCGCATGGTCCGTCCAGATGGGCGCCCAGTTCTTGATGCCCTCGACATAGTGCCACATGCGGTCGCGGTTGATGAGCTTGCCGCCGGCTTGTTCTGATATGGCCAGCATGCGGCCATCGACATGGTCCGGCACGCCGGTGATCATGCGCTGCGGCGCGTTGCCCAGCCGCTTGGGCCAGTTTTCCCGCACCAGCTGATGGTTGGCGCCAATGCCGCCGGAGGCGACGATCACCGCCTGAGCTTGCAACGCGAAATCGCCTGAGACGTCGCGCGGGCTCTTGTGGCCGCGCTCGACAGGACTCGGTTGCAGGATGTCCCCCTGTACGCCGGTCACGGCCGCACCCGTCCGTGTCAGGGCATTGACTCGGTGACGAAACCTGAAGTCGATCAATCCACGCTTTTGCGCCTCGCGCACGCGCAGCACGAAAGGTTCGAGCACGCCAGGACCGGTGCCCCAGGCTATGTGGAAGCGCGGCACCGAATTGCCGTGGCCGATGGCGTTACCGCCGCCGCGCTCGGCCCAGCCGACGACAGGAAAGAATTTCAGCCCGCGCTCGATCAGCCAGGAGCGCTTCTCGCCGGCGGCAAAGCCGACATAGGCCTCGGCCCATTTGCGTGGCCAGTGGTCTTCCGGCCGGTCGAAAGCAGCGGTGCCCATCCAGTCCTCGAGCGCCAGGTCATGGGAGTCGCGGATGCGCATGCGCCGCTGCTCCTGTGAATCGACGAGGAAAAGCCCGCCGAATGACCAGAACGCCTGGCCGCCCAGCGATTGCTCCGGCTCCTGGTCGACGATGATGATTTTCTTGCCCGCTTCCGCAAGCTCGGCGGCGGCAACCAGTCCGGCAAGGCCGGCGCCGACAATGATCACATCCGCGTCGTCAGCCATTTTTCTTCCCCAGAATTAGCCGGCTATGTAAGGCGGGTTTCAGACGGTTTCCCAGCCGCCTGTGTCGCCGGCGCGGAAGATGGCGTCGATGACCTTCTGGTTGAGCACGGATTCCTCCAGCGTGAACACCCGCTCCTTGCCGCCAAGTGCTGCCCGCGCGAAGGTCTCGACTTCCAGCCGGTATTGCTGCGTGCCGGGAAAGCGGAACACCTGCGCCTCGGTGTGGTTCTGGTTGTGCAACTCGACGCGGTGATGGTCGTAGAGCCCGGCATTGAAGGGCGAGAACAGTTCGATGAAACCCTTCTCGCCGTGGAACACCATCACCTGCCGCGCCGCCATCTGCGTCGACAGGTAGAAGGACAGTTCGAAATCGCCGAAATCGGCGCGGATCGATGAATAGATGTCGGTGCCGAATGTCTTATCGCGCTCGATCGTCGCCTGTACGCGCAGCGGCTCCTTGCCGGTCGAAAAGCGCGTCGACACGGTCGGGTAGACGCCGATATCGGGCAGCGCGCCGCCGCCGAGATCGAGCTTGTTGCGCATGTTGTTGGGGTCGACATTGTAGTAGGAGAAGGCGCTCTGCACATGGCGCAGCCGGCCGATGGCGCCGCTGGCGATGAGATCACGTACCTTGATCCATTGCGGATGGTAGATGACCATGAAGGCTTCGCAGACCAGCACCTTCTTCTGGTCGCGCAGCTTGATGAGGGGGGCGATGTCCTTGGCATCGAGTGCCAGCGGCTTTTCAACCAGCACATGCTTGCCTGCTTCGATGGCTTTTTCAGTCCATTCGACATGCTGCGAAGTCGGCAACGGGATGTAGACGCCGTCAACCTCGTTGGAAGCGAGCAACTCCTCATAGGAGCCGAACGCATGGCGCGCGCCAAAGCGGTCGCCCAATGCCTTGGCCTTCGACAGGTCGCGGCTGGCGATCGCCGACAGGACGCCGTTCTCCGCTTCGACGATTGCCGGCAACAGCTGCTCGCGGCCGATCTTGGCCGTCGACAACACACCCCATCGGAACATCACGCTTCTCCATGTCGATTACAGGCAATGAGGTTTGCCTGAAATCGGCGGAAAAGCCAATGCGGGTCGCTCGGTTCCTCGCCCATGAAAGCGGGCAGGGACACAGGTACCTCAGCCGCGCGCTAGCCCCTTTTCCCGGTCAGCGTCATGTCGAAATCGACGACGTTGGAATACAGCGGCGTGCCGACATCCATGCCGTAACGCGAGCGCAGCACCTTGCCGGTGACATGGAATTTGATCGTCCCGCCCTTCAACCCGTCGAGCTCGGCGGTGAATTTTTCCGGAAACGTCTTGCCGCGCGCCGTCAGCCTGCCGGAGACAAGGGCCGACGTGTCGCCGGTGCGGGTCACACTGGTCGAGCGGAACTGGATTTCGGGACTGTTGGCCGCGTCGAACACCGCGTCGGAGCGCAGGAACGCATCGATGCGGCCTTGGCCGGTGCCGACGCTTTCGGGATAGATGGTGAGGTCGACCTTCGAACGGCTGACATCATTGTTGTCGATGCGGATCATGCCCTTGAAACGGGCAAAGGCGCCGTCGAACCCGCCTCCCCCGGCCTTGCCGATGGTGAAGCGGATCGCGGACCTAGTTTGGCTGATTGTATAGCTGCCGGCGGCATCGCCGAGCACGACCGCCGCGTAAACAGGCATGGCCAGGCAGGCGGCGGCAGCCGCCAATCCAAGGATTCGCGCACGCATTGGGGTGTTCCTTGTTAGGAGGCAGCGCTCTCTGGCGTCCTCACCCCACAAACGAGACCAAGGCGCGTTCTATTCCCCGGTTGACGAAGGCGTGATCATACGCGTGAGCACCCCGTCGCGAAGCAGGAAATGGTGGCGCAGGGCCGCCGCGACATGCAGGGCGACAAGCGCCGCGCCGGTATAGGCGAGATACCAGTGTGCCGACGTCCAAAAGCTTTCGGCGGCATCGGATTCGGCGAGCGGCAGGTTAGGCATCACGAACAAGTTGAACGGCATGCTGGGAATCTCCAGCGTCGAGACCGACACCAGCGCCCAGCCTGACAGGGGCAGGGCGATCTGGAAGGCATAGAGCGCCAGATGCGCCAGCGGCGCCGAGCGGCGCTCCAGGGCGCGGACAGAAGGCGGCAAGGGCGGTGCCGCATTGCCGAGCCGCCAGGCGATACGCAGGATGATGAGCCCAAGCAGCAGAAAGCCCAGGGATTTGTGCAGCTGGATCAATTCGAAGGCCGTGCGTTGGCTCGGGGTCCTGACCATAACGAAGCCGAGCATGAACTGGCCGATGAAAATAATCCCGATCAGCCAGTGGAGGACGATGGTTGCCCATCCATAGCGGGTCGCGGTGTTGGTGATTGAAGCCTGCATGCGAGGCGAACGTTGGCGCGGTCAGCTTTCTTCCCCTTGCCGACGAGGAGGAGAGTTGCCTACCCGCTCACCTTGAAGAAATCGACGAAAGCCCTCAGCGCCGGCCGCATCTGGCGGCGGCTTGGGTAATAGACGAAGAATCCGTCGAAGGGTGGGCACCAGTCCTCCAGCACGCGGATCAGCCGTCCGTCGGCAAGCGGCGCGCGGACATAGTCCTCGAAAACGAAGGCGAGCCCGGCGCCGTCGACCGCGGCCTGAGCGATCAGATGGTCCTCGTCGAGGATCAGCGGCCCTTGCACCGCGATCTCGACCTCCTCGCCGTCCTTTTCGAATTCCCAGCGGTAGAGAATGCCGCTGGAGAAGCGGAAGCGGATGCAGCGATGCTCGGCGAGGTCGCGCGGATGGCGCGGCCGGGGCATGGCCTCGAAATAGGATGGGGCGCCCACCACCGCGCCGCGAATGTCCGGCCCGATGCGCACCGCGATCATGTCGCGCTGCAGGCTCTCGCCGAGCCTGACACCAGCATCGAAACCGCCTGCCACCACGTCGGTGAAGCGATCCTCGATGATGATCTCCAGCACGATGTCGGGATAGGCTGACGCAAAGGCGCTGAGCCGTGGCGTCAGCACCAGATGCGCTGACGTGCGCGGCACGCTGAGCCGCAAGTTCCCGGCGGGCCGGTCGCGGGCCTCGACGGCCGTCTCCAGCGCCAGGTCGATCTCGGAAAGCGCCGGGCGCAATCGCTCCAGCAATTGCGCGCCTTCCTCGGTCGGAGCGACACTGCGCGTGCTGCGCGCCAAAAGGCGCACGCCAAGCCGTGCCTCCAGGCTGGAGACCGCGTGGCTCACCGCGGAGGGAGCTATCGCCAGTTCCCTGGCCGCGCCGCGAAAACTGCCGCATTGGGCAACGGTCGCCAGCACCGCAAGCTGTGAGAGATGTGCTCGGTTCATTGATCTATTTCATGGAACGACCCGTACGAAGAAGAGCCGATTATCGAACGGGCGGCAAGGCGTTATTTCCTGGGCATCACAACAAGGAGATGCGTGATGAAAACCCGCAAGCTAGGAACTGAACTTGAAGTCTTCCCGGTCGGCCTCGGTTGCATGGGCATGAGCTTTGCCTATGGCGGCCAGCCGGAAGCCGAGGCGATCGCTACCTTGCACCGCGCCGTCGAGATCGGTGTCAACTTCTTCGACACGGCGGAAGTCTACGGCCCCTTCGAGAACGAGATCCTGCTCGGCAAGGCGCTGAAGTCGGTGCGCAACAAGGTGACAATCGCGACCAAGTTCGGCTTCAAGATCCTGGAAGAAGGCACCGGCATCGATCGCATGGCCGGCGTCGACAGCCGTCCCGACCACGTCAAGGCCGAGATCGGAAGAGCACANGGCCAGCCGGAAGCCGAGGCGATCGCTACCTTGCACCGCGCCGTCGAGATCGGTGTCAACTTCTTCGACACGGCCGAGGTCTACGGCCCCTTCGAAAACGAGATCCTGCTGGGCAAGGCGCTGAGATCGGTTCGCGATAAGGTGACGATCGCGACCAAATTCGGCTTCAAGATACTGGAGGAGGGCACCGGCATGGATCGCATGGCCGGTGTGGACAGCCGTCCCGAGCACGTCAAGGCCGTCGCCGAGGCGTCGTTGAAGCGGCTCGGAACCGATGTCATCGACCTCTACTACCAGCACCGCGTCGACCCGGAGGTGCCGATCGAGGATACGGTCGGCGCCATGGCCGAGCTGGTGCGCGAGGGCAAGGTGCGGGCGCTTGGCCTGTCGGAGGCGAGTGCCGGCACCATCCGCCGGGCACACGCCGTGCACCCGATCGCCGCGGTGCAGAGCGAATATTCGCTGTGGAGCCGCGACCCGGAAGACGAGATATTCGCCGTCTGCCGCGAGTTGGGCATTGGCTTCGTGCCCTACAGCCCGCTCGGCCGCGGCCTGCTCACCGGCACCATCGCAAAGCCGGACACCCTGAGCGACGACGATTGGCGCCGCACCTTGCCGCGCTTCCAGGCCGACGCCATGGAAGCCAATGCCAAGGTGATCGCCACGCTGGAAAGGATGGCGGTGGAGAAGGGCGTCACCTCGGCGCAGCTGGCGCTGGCCTGGGTGCTGCACCAAGGCGACTTCATCGTGCCGATCCCGGGTGCGCGAAAAATCCGCCATTTGGAGCAGAATACGGCGGCGGCTGACATAGTGATGAGCGCGGCAGAGGTCGCGACGATCGGCGATGCGCTGTCCCCCGACAAGGTAATGGGCAAGCGCTATACCGAAGAATTGCTGGTGCTGGTGAATGGGTGAGCACACAAGCTGAAAAGCGGCGCTTCGGCGCCGCTTTTGTCGCATGGCATAGACAGTTGGACGCGCTGGCCCGCCGACATCTCAAATTTGCTACCACGGCACCACCGTAATCTCCGGCCAATACGCCCGCGCTCGCGCGCCCTTCTCCTCATGCGTTTTCCGGTTGTCCATCAGCCGGCTGGGCGTAATTCGAAACGAGAAGAGATCGTCGAGCCCGAACGGCGCCACGAGGTCCAGCTGCCCGTCCGCATCATATCGAACCCCGACCGCATGGGTCTTCGAGGCAAAATAGCTGACGGATTCACTGGCACTCGCATAGCGCGGGCAGGGCCGGCCGAGCTTTTGCGGATACCACAGGTGCACTCGCGCCTGGTTGCGCACCTCGACCGGCAGCGGCAATCCTTCGAAATGCCTGGCCGCCCGTTGGATCACCGCGTCTTCGGCCTCGTAGGACAGGTCGGAGTCGTCGAAATAAAACAGGTCGACATCCTTGATGCCGTAGCCGGATGGCTTGCCGGTCAGGTGGTTCCAGACGCTGTTGTAAAGCACGCCGGAAACCACCAGCCAATCCGGCAGCGCAAGCATGCCGACCCTCGCCAGCGTTTCGGCCAGCAGCGGGTCGGCAGCGACGATGCCGAGAAAAGCCGTACGCTGTTTCTCGAAGGAGAGCCCAGAATAGCGCAGATGGTCCATCGCCCTTTGGAGAGCGATTCGCCATTCCCTCGCAAGTCTCAGCCGCGCAACACGCCGCCAGTCTGCTTGCCGACATTCTCGACGATGCGCTTGGCCAGCGCCTCGAAATCCTCGTCCGTCAGCGTCTTCTCGGTCGGCTGGATCGACACTTCGATGGCGATCGACTTCTTGCCTTCGCCCAGCGACGCGCCTTCGAACACGTCGAAGACCGAGACAGCAGTGATCAGCTTCTTGTCGGCGGCGAGCGCGGCACGTACCAGCGTGCCGGCCTCGACCGCTTTGTCGACGACGAAGGCGAAGTCGCGCTTCACCGCCTGGAAGGCGGACAGGTCCAGTCTGGGCTTGGTCTTGGTAGGCTTGGCCTTCGGCTCCGGCACGGCGTCGACGAACACCTCGAAGCCGCAGAGCGGCCCCGAGACATCGAGCCCTTCCAGCGTCTTCGGGTGGAACTCGCCGAATGTGCCAAGTACGGTCTTCGGACCGAGCTTGATCGTTCCGGAACGGCCGGGATGGTACCAGGCCGGGCCGCCCGCCTCGATCTGCAGCCGGTCGACCGGCGCACCGCAGGCTTCGAGCGCGGCGATCGCGTCGGCCTTGGCGTCGAATACGCCGACCGGGCCCGAATTGCCGGCCCAGTTGCGGCCGGAGCCGTCGAGCTTTGCCGTGCCGCGACGCACGCCGGCGGCGACGCGCCGCTGCTGGTCGGCGCCGTCGCCCTCATAGGTGCCCGAGACCTCGAACAGCGCCACGTCGCCAATGCCCTTGTCGGCGTTGCGCTGCGCGGCCGAAATCAGCCCCGGCAGCAGCGAGGGCCGCATGTCGGACATGTCGGCGGCGATCGGGTTGGCAAGCTTCAGCGCCGTCTGGCCGCCGCCGAAGAGTTGGGCGTGTTTGGCCGGGATGAACGACCAGGTAACGGCCTCCATCATGCCGCGCACGGCAAGCGAACGCTTGGCGGCACGCGTGCGGATCTGCAGCGTCGTCAGGATCTTGCCGTTGACCACGTCATGCGCGCCGAGCGGCTGCGGGGCGATGTTGTCGACGCCATGGATGCGCATGATCTCCTCGACCAGATCGGCCTTGCCGTCGACATCGGGGCGCCAGGAGGGCACCGTGACGTCGGCGACGTCGCCCGATCCCTGCGCGTGGAAGCCCAGACGCGACAGGATGTCGAGGCTCTCCGCCTTCGGCACCTCGATACCGGTCAGCCGCTTCACTTCCGACAACGGAAGGGAAACGATTTTGGGTTGATGTCCGGCATAGCCGGCCACCTCGGTCTCGGTCGGCGTGCCGCCGCAGAAATCGATCACCAGCTTGGTCGCCAGTTCGAGGCCCGGCACCATGAATTCAGGGTCGACACCGCGCTCGAAGCGATAGCGCGCGTCGGTGATGATGCCGAGCGTGCGGCCGGTGCGGGCCGTGGTGATCGGGTCCCAAAGAGCGGATTCGATCAGCACGTTCGTCGTGTTCTCGTCACAGCCGGAGTGTTCGCCACCCATGATGCCGGCAATGGACTCGACGCCATTGTCGTCCGCGATCACGCACATCTCCGGCGTCAGCGTGTATTCGCGCCCGTCGAGCGCATGCACCTTTTCACCGTCGCGGGCGCGGCGCACCACGAGGTTGCCGGCGACCTTGGCGGCATCGAAGACATGCAGCGGCCGTCCGCGGTCGAAGGTGACGTAATTGGTGATGTCGACCAGCGCGCTGATCGGCCTCAGCCCAATGGCGATCAGCCGCTGCTGAAGCCATTTCGGCGACGGGCCATTCCTGACATCCTTGACCAGCCTGAGTGCGAAGCCGGGGCAAAGCTCCGGCGCTTCGATGGTCACTTTCACCGGGCACATGCCGTTGCCGACATGCGGCATGATCGCCCCGCCGACAAGGCGGCCAAGCCCGCTCGCCGCCAGATCCCGCGCGATGCCGTAGACGCTGGTGGCATCGGGCCGGTTCGGCGTCAGATTGATCTCGATGACCGGATCGTCGAGATGCGCATAGGACGCAAAGCTGGTGCCGACCGGCGCATCCTCGGGCAGGTCGATGATACCATTATGCTCGTCGGACAGTTCCAACTCGCGCTCGGAACACATCATGCCATGGCTTTCGACGCCTCGGATCTTGCCGACCGTCAGCGTCACGTCGATGCCGGGCACATAGGTGCCGGGCGCGGCAAAGGCGCCGATCAGGCCGGCCCGGGCGTTCGGCGCGCCACACACCACTTGCACAGGCGGCTTGCCGTCGCCGGTATCGACGGTCAGCACCCGCAGCCGGTCGGCATCGGGGTGCTGCACCGCCGTCAGCACCTTGGCGATAACGAAGGGTTTCAGCCCCGCCTTATCGTCGACATGCTCGACCTCGAGGCCGATCGAGGTCAGCCGCTCGACGATCTCGTCAAGCGTGGCGTCGGTTTCAAGGTGATCCTTGAGCCAGGAGAGGGTGAATTTCATTGGGCTGTTCCGTAATAGCTGGCAGCAGGAGTCTTCAGGACGGTCACGCGCTCAGGCCTCCGAACAGCGTCGGCATGTCGAGCGGCCGGAAGCCGTAATGCGATAGCCAGCGGACGTCGGCGTCGAAGAAGGCGCGCAGGTCGGGCATGCCGTATTTCAGCATGGCGATGCGGTCGATGCCCATGCCCCAGGCAAAGCCCTGATACTCGTCGGGATCGAGCCCGCCGGCGCGCAACACGTTGGGGTGCACCATGCCGCAGCCGAGGATCTCCAACCAGTCGGAGCCTTCGCCGAAGCGCACTTCGCCGGGTCGCGAGCGGTCGCACTGGATATCGACCTCGAGGCTTGGCTCGGTGAACGGGAAGAAGGACGGGCGAAAGCGCATCTTGAGCTGCTGCACTTCGAAGAAGGCCTTGCAGAACTCTTCCAGTACCCACTTCATGTTGGCGACGTTGGCCGATTTGTCGATCACCAGCCCCTCGACCTGATGGAACATCGGCGAGTGGGTGGCGTCGGAATCCTGGCGATAGGTCTTGCCCGGAATGACGATGCGGATCGGCGGCTTCTGCTTCTCCATGGTGCGGATCTGCACCGGCGAGGTGTGAGTGCGCAAAAGCTTGCGCTCGCCCTTCTCGTCCGGCTGGAAGAAGAACGTGTCGTGCATCTCGCGCGCCGGATGGCCTTCCGGGAAATTCAGCGCGGTGAAATTATAGTAGTCGGTCTCGATATCGGGACCTTCGGCGATGGCGAAGCCGAGATCGCCGAAGATCGCGGCGATCTCGTCGATGACCTGGCTGATCGGATGGATGCGGCCGCGCTCGGCCGGTGACTGCCGCACCGGCAGCGTCACGTCGACCTTCTCGGCCGCCAGACGGGCGGCGATCGCCACATCCTTCAGTTCAGCCTTGCGGGCCGTCAGCGCCTCGGTGACACGGTTCTTGAGGCCGTTGATGGCCGGGCCCTTCACCTGCCGGTCCTCGGCGCTCATCGCGCCAAGCGTTTTCAGCATCTCGGACACGGTGCCCTTCTTGCCGAAGGCAGCGATGCGCACGGCCTCGATGGCCGGCTCGTCGACGGCCGATGCGATGTCGGCCAGAAGCGAATCTTCCAGGGCTTCAAGATTTCCAGCGGTGGCGTTCACGGCGAAGCTCTCCATCGGCGATCGACACCATATTGGTTCGTCTGTCGCCATTTTGGTTACATCAGGCATAAGAAAAACCCGCGCCAGCCGTGCCAGCGCGGGTTCCCCATAATCAGAATTGCGAATGTTTGGGAAGCGCTGGTCTTAGGCGACAGCGCTTTCAAAAGCATTCGGCGTGGTGTTCTTCAGATATTCGAGCGCGACCTTGGCCTTGGCCACCAGGGCGGCGAAAGCCTGCGGCTCGTGGATGGCCATGTCGGACAGGATCTTGCGATCGATCTCGATGCCGGCCTTGTTCAAGCCGTCGATGAAGCGGCCATAGGTCAGGCCATGCTCGTGCGTCGCCGCGTTGATGCGCTGGATCCACAGCGCGCGGAACGAGCGCTTGCGGTTCTTGCGGTCGCGGTAAGCGTACTGCAGCGACTTTTCCACCGCCTGCTTGGCGATGCGGATGGTGTTCTTGCGGCGGCCGTAGAAGCCTTTCGCGGCTTTCAGGACCTTCTTGTGCTTGGCGTGCGAGGTGACGCCTCTTTTTACGCGTGCCATGTCATGATCTCCTTAAAAACTTAAAGGCCGTTCGGAAGAAAATTCTTGATGACCTTCTTGCCATCCGGTTCAGCCAGAACCATCGTGCCGCGGGCATTTCGAATGAACTTGTTGGAACGCTTGATCATGCCGTGACGCTTGCCGGCCGCAGCCGACAGGACTTTACCCGTACCTGTGATCTTGAACCGCTTCTTGGCGGCCGATTTGGTCTTCATCTTGGGCATTTTGCTACTCCGTATTGTTGGCGCACGATCGCGCTTCTTGTTCGCTCCGGGCCGACCAAAGCCCGAAAAGCAAATGAAACCGCCACGGCATGCCCTGCCGGGCGGTTTTCTTGGAACGGCGGTGCTATAGATCAAAGATGGCGCGGGCGCAACACCTCGGCACCCTGGACGCACTGTCCCCGGTCACGGCAGCCTAAACCAGACCGGCAACATGCCTGACAATTGCGCGCCGTCGATCAGTTCGAAAGCCGGCAGCGCGATCAGGAACACCAGCCCGTCGAGCAGTGTGGTCAAAAGCAGGCGCGGCTTGAAGCTGCCGGTGTCGCCTTCCTGGTAGAGCGAAAGCTTGGGGAAGAAGCGCGGCACGCGTGCCAGATAGGCGGCATAGGTTACACCGAGCGCTTCCTTGAGGAATTTCTCCTCGCGCAGGATGACGATATGGAAGGCGCCGGCGCACAGAACCGCGAAAAGGATGATGCCGGAGAACGAGCCGATCTGCGCGCCGACACCGGCGGCGGCGACGGTCGAGAACACGTAGAGCGGGTTGCGGGTGATCGAATAGGGGCCGCCGGTCACCACCTCGGAGGATTTGCGCCCGCCTATATAGAGCGTCGCCCAGAGGCGCCCGACGATGCCGAGGAAAATCAAGAGCACGCCGAACATCTCGATCGTTTCGTGCACCGGCGTGTCCGGCGGGAAGGTCGACTGGCCGAACAGCAGCGCCAGAAACAGCACCAGGACGAGCACGGCAAGCACCAGCCGGCGCATCTGCTGGTAGTTGCCCAGCCCGTGTTTGACGTCCTTGACGTCCAAAACCTTTTCGTTGGCCATGCGGGATCCGATCGTCGAAGAGCTTTGCCGGCGATCGCGGCTTTGATCTAAGAAATAGAGCGTCCCGCCGATCGCCGGGACGCCCTGTAGCACAATTCGGGCGGATTTAGAGCGCGATGTCCGGGCCTGACGTCATCGTGATCCACGTGGGTTCCGCAAACTTTAGCGCGGGGCCAGCACCATCATCATCTGGCGGCCTTCGAGCTTCGGCTCGGCTTCCACCTTGGCAATGGTCGCCACCTCCTCGCGCACCTTGTTCAGAAGCTGCATGCCGAGTTCCATATGCGCCATCTCGCGGCCGCGGAAGCGCAGCGTCAACTTGACCTTGTCGCCTTCCTCGAAGAAGCGGCGCACCGCCTTCATCTTGGTCTCGTAGTCATGGCTGTCGATGTTCGGGCGCATCTTGATCTCCTTGATCTCGATGACCTTCTGGTTCTTGCGCGCCTCGGCCGCCTTCTTCTGGTTGGCGTATTTCAACTTGCCGAGATCGAGGATTTTTACGACGGGGGGGACCGCGTTGGGCGATATTTCGACGAGATCGAGCCCGGCCTCTTCGGCGAGCAGCAATGCGTCGTTGATGGAAATATCGCCGCGATTCTGGCCGTCGGCGTCGATAAGCTGGACCCGGGGAACCCGGATGTCACGATTGGAGCGCGGCCCATCCTTGGTCGGCGCCGCTGCTTTGAAAGGTCTGCGAATGGTCGTGGTCTCCTTGGCCGTTTCGTTCGGGATTTGTCGTCTTGATACGTGGACGCGCCAATGTGGTGAGCGCGCGGGCGGAGTCAATAGCACAGCATTGACAGAAAATCACCCTGATCGCCGGCCTGCACCAAACAAAGAAACAGCGCGAGTACTTTTCGCCACGCCTCCGGCTGTGCCACAAGGGCCGCGTGCCAAAAGACGGGCCTGAGGAAAAGCCATGATCGCCACGCCTCCATCCTCTCTGGCTCCAGTTTTTCTGGATGTCGACGGATCTGATATCGCGGTGCGCCATTCAGACGGCTCGACGCCCGGCATCGTCTGGCTCGGCGGCTACAAGTCGGACATGCTGGGCACGAAGGCCGAGACGCTGTCGGACTGGGCGGCAACTGAAGGCCGGGCCTTCCTGCGGCACGATTATTCGGGCCATGGCGAATCCGGTGGCGCCTTCGCCGACGGTACGATCTCGAAATGGCTTGCGCAAAGCCTTGCCGTCTTCCGGCATTTCGCCAAAGGCGATCAGATCCTGGTCGGCTCGTCGATGGGCGCCTGGATCGCGCTGCGCATGGTACAGGAATTGCGCAAGGCGGGCGACGCAGCCGTCGTCGGCCTGGTGCTGCTGGCCCCGGCGCCGGATTTTACAAGCGACCTGATCGAGCCGGTGCTGACCAAGGCGCAGAAGCGCGATCTCGCCGAAAAGGGCTTCTTCGCGGAACCCTCGGATTATTCCGCCGAGCCTTACGTCTACACCCGCGCCCTGATCGAGGATGGGCGCAATAACCGGGTAATGACCGGGCCGATCGACACGCATTGCCCGGTTCACATCTTGCAGGGGCTGGCCGACGCGGACGTGCCGTCGAGCCACGCCTTGAGGCTGGTCAGCCTGCTGCCTGCCGACGATGTAACGCTGTCGCTGATCCCCGATGGTGACCATCGCCTGTCGCGGCCCCAGGATCTCGACATGCTGGTGCGGGCGGTCGGCGACCTGGCCAAGCGAGGCCAGTGACGATGCGCCTGTCCATCCCGATCTCCGCTTTCGTCGCGGCCATCGTCGGTTTCGGCGGCACGCTGGCCATCGTCATTGCCGCCGCCAAGGCGGTCGGCGCGACGCAGGTCGAGACTGCGAGCGGGGTGACGGCGATCTGCCTGGCCATGACCGCCGAGTGCCTGTGGCTGTCATGGCGCACGAAAATGCCTGTCATCACCGCCTGGTCGACGCCGGGCCTTGCACTGGTCGCCGCCTCGAGCGGCTTTTCGATGGGCGAGGCCGTCGGCGCCTATATCGTCACGGGCGTGCTGCTGGTCGCGACCGGCCTGTTTGGGCCGCTCACCCGGCTGATATCGAGAATACCGGCTTCGGTCGCCTCCGGCATGCTGGCCGGCATCGTCGTCACCTTCGCCATCAATGCCATGAAGGCCATTCCGGCGGACCCTTGGCTCATCCTGCCGCTGATCGCGGCATTCTTCGTCATCCGGCTGTTCAATCCGGCGCTGTCGGTGCTGGCGGTGCTGGTTGGCGGTGGCCTTGCCGCCTTCCTCACGGGCCGTGTCGGCGGCCTGCCCGCGCCCGAACTATCGACACTGACGGTTATCGCTCCCCATTTCACCGCCATGGCGATCATCGGCCTGGCGCTGCCGCTCTACCTCGTCACCATGGCTTCGCAGAACCTGTCGGGGCTCGCGGTACTGCGGGCGGCCGGCTACCACCCCGAACCTGGCCCGCTGATCGGCGTCACTGGCCTGTTTTCGCTCCTGTCGGCACCATTCGGTGCCGGAACCACCAATCTGGCGGCGATCTCGGCGGCCATCTGCACCGGGCCTGACGTCCATCCCGATCCCGCCGAGCGCTGGAAGACCGGGCCGTTCTACGCGCTTGCCTACCTCGTCTTCGCCATCTTCGGCGCTTCGCTGGTGGCGATCTTCGCCGTCCTGCCGCAGAGCCTGATCGTGCTGGTGGCGGGACTTGCACTGATGGGATCGCTCGCCAACGCGCTGGCGATCGCGCTCAAGGACGAGGGCGAGCGCATGGCCGCAACCGTCACCTTCGTCGTCACCGCCTCCGGGCTGACGCTGTTCGGTGTCGGCGCCGCATTTTGGGGCCTGATCGCCGGGTTGGTCGTGCTTTTCCTCGATATGCTCAAAAAGCGATAATCATTTCAGGCCCTTGTTCGGTTTTGGCGGACATTGTCTTGAATCGCCGTTTTCGCCTTCCCATTTCGATTCCACGCAGCCGGTTCTGGCTGTCTCCAACCGAAGGAATGGGAGAAAATGAACACATCTGCATTGATCCGCCCGGCCTGGACGCCGGCGACCATCGCGTTGATGGTGATCGGTTTCATGGTGTTCTGGCCGCTCGGCTTCGCCATGCTCGCCTACATCATCTGGGGCGACCGGCTCGAGGGCTTCAAGCGTGACGTCAACCGCGCGACCGACGGCATCTTCGCCGGTTGTCGCCGTGGCTCCGACAAGGCCACGCGCTGGGGCAACGGCTCCGCCCGCACCGGCAACGTCGCTTTCGACGACTGGCGCGAAAAGGAGCTTGAGCGCCTGGACGAAGAGCGCCGCAAGCTCGACGAGATGCTGACGCAGTTCGACGAGTATGCCCGCGAATTGCGCCGCGCCAAGGATCAGGACGAGTTCGACCGCTTCATGGCCAACCGCAACAAGTCGACNCGATCCGAGCACCAAGACCGATCCGAGCACCGGAGCGACCCCCACCAAGCGTGGCAAAGGCTCGAACCTGCTCGACGACTGAAGCCCGGCGACAGGGCCAAGGTATGATGACGGCGTCGCGCGAGCGGCGCCGTTTCTTTTTTGTTCTATTCGTTCGCCTCGAATCGCGTATCGTCCCGCCATGACCATCGGGTTCTTCCGCAATCTGACAAAGCCCAAACCCACGCCTGTCGTGGAGCGAGAATATTGCGTCGCCGGCCGCACGCTGCCGCTCAAGATCGTCGAGAGCGCCAGGGCAAAGCGTCTGACGCTGCGCATCGAGTCCGGCGGACAGGGCCTGCGCATCACCGTGCCGCCGGGCCTGCGCCGCGGCGAAGTGGACAGGTTCCTCGACCGCCACCAGGACTGGCTGGAACAGCGGCTGGCCAAGGTGCCGACGCGGCCGCAGGTGCGTCCGGGCATAAGGATTCCGGTACGCGGCGTGGCCCACCGTATCGTGCATGAGCCGTCAAAGCGAGGCACTGTCACCATATCGCGCGACGACCGCGGCCCGCTGCTGATCGTGCATGGCGACCGCATCCATCTGCCGCGCCGCATCGCCGATTTTTTGAAGCGCGAGGCCAAGAAAGAGATCGAGAAGCTGGTCGTCAAGCATACGGAGGCGCTTGGCAAGCGCGCCAAGGCGATCCGCTACAAGGACACCTCCAGCCGCTGGGGCTCCTGCACTTCGGAAGGCAATCTGTCCTTTTCCTGGCGCATCATGATGGCGCCGCAGCCTGTCATAAATTACCTCGTCGCGCATGAGGTGGCGCATCTCAAGGAGATGAACCACGGGCCGAAATTCTGGAAACTGTGCGAAAAGCTCTGCCCCGACACCGACCGCTGCAAGGACTGGCTGAAGCGCAATGGCGGCGCCCTGCAGGCGATTGTGTTCGAGTAGGGCGCCTCAGTCATCGTTCGCCGCATTGAGCTCATCCGGCCGCAACCCTTCGTCAGCATGCTGCGGCCAGGGTAGAAAGTTCCGATCGAAAGCTTCGCCGCCGAAATAATCCAGCGCCCGATGCGCCTCGGCGCCGTTGAAGGCGGCCCTGTCCATGAGGTGCGCTATGACCTCACGCGCCTGCGCGATCTTTTGCTTCAGTTCGGCAACGGTCTGGTCGTCCATGGCTGTGCTCCCGCCTTGCATGCTGTCCGTCCATAGGTAGCGCCTTTGGCCTTGCCGGCAAACAGCATGCTTTTTCTCGACTCTCGGCGCTTTTCGTGCCAATTCCGCGCCATGGCGCTCGACATCAAGATCTGCGGCTTGAAGACCGACCAGGCAATGGCCGCGGCCCTGGCCGGCGGCGCCAGCCATGTCGGGTTCATCTTCTTTCCAAAAAGCCCGCGTTATGTTGAGCCGGCCGAAGCCGGCCGTCTGCGCGAAGCGGCTCGTGGCAAGGCCTTGGCGGTCGCCGTCACCGTCGATGCCAGAGACGCCTTCCTCGACGAAATCGTCGAAAAGCTGCAGCCCGACATGCTGCAACTGCACGGCTCCGAAACCCCCGAGCGAGTGGCTGAACTGAAAGCCCGCCATGGGCTGCCGGTGATGAAGGCGTTGCCGCTCAGCGAGGCCGCCGATCTCGAACGGACAAAGCCGTTTGTCGGCATCGCCGACCGGTTCCTGTTCGACGCCAAGCCGCCAAAGGGCTCGGAGCTGCCGGGCGGCAATGGCGTCGCCTTCGACTGGCGCATTCTCGCCGGCCTTGACGCCGGGATCGATTACATGCTTTCCGGTGGGCTCAACGCCGCCAACATCGGCGATGCCCTTCGGCTTGCCAATCCGCCCGCGATAGACATTTCCTCGGGCGTGGAAAGCGCCCCGGGCGTCAAGGATCCGGCGCTGATCGAACAGTTTTTCCGAGCCGTCCGGGCAGCACGCGATGATCGCGCCGCCTGAGCGTACTCCCAATCAAGATGCAGGAGATCGGCGATGAACAAGCCGGCGACACCCAATTCCTTCCGCACCGGACCCGACGAACAGGGCATGTTCGGCATTTTCGGCGGTCGGTTCGTTGCCGAAACGCTGATGCCGCTGATCCTCGACCTGGAGAAAAACTGGAACGAGGTCAAGAACGATCCGGATTTCAGGGCTGAACTGACCGGTCTTTCGACCCATTATGCCGGCCGGCCGTCGAAGCTCTACTTCGCCGAGGGCCTGACCAGACATCTTCGTGAGGTTTCCTCGGCGAAGGGCCTCGGGGGCGGCGCGAAAGTCTATTTTAAGCGCGAGGATTTGAACCACACCGGTTCGCACAAGATCAACAACTGCCTCGGACAGATCCTGCTGGCCAAGCGCATGGGCAAGAAGCGCATCATCGCGGAGACCGGTGCCGGCCAGCATGGCGTGGCGTCCGCCACGGTCGCCGCCCGCTTCGGCTTTCCCTGCGTCGTCTATATGGGCGCGACAGACGTCGCCCGCCAGAGCCCCAACGTCTTCCGCATGAAGCTGCTCGGCGCCGAAGTGCGGCCCGTTACCGCCGGTCACGGTACGCTGAAGGACGCCATGAACGAAGCCCTTCGTGATTGGGTGACCAATGTCGAGGACACCTATTATTTGATCGGCACCGCCGCCGGTCCGCACCCCTATCCCGAACTGGTGCGCGATTTCCAGTCGGTAATCGGAACCGAGGCGCGCGCGCAGATCCTCGAACAGGAAGGGCGGCTGCCCGACACCATCATCGCCGCCGTCGGCGGCGGGTCCAACGCCATCGGCATGTTCCATCCCTTCCTCGATGACAAGGAGGTTCGTATCATCGGCATCGAAGCCGGCGGGCGCGGCCTCGACGGCATCGAGCATTGCGCCTCGATGAATGCCGGCTCCCCCGGTGTGCTGCACGGCAACCGCACCTATCTCCTGCAGAATGCCGACGGCCAGATCATGGACGGCCATTCGATTTCGGCCGGCCTCGATTATCCCGGCGTCGGCCCGGAGCATTCGTGGCTGCGCGACTCCGGCCGTGTCGAATATGTGCCGATCCTTGACGACGAGGCGCTCGAAGCCTTCAAGCTGACGACGCGCGTCGAAGGCATTATCCCGGCGCTGGAATCCGCGCACGCCATCGCCCATGCGGTCAAGATCGTGCCCGCCATGGACAAGGACCAGATCGTCATCGTCAACCTGTCCGGCCGTGGCGACAAGGACGTCCACACGGTGGCCTCGATGCTGGGCATGGAGATCTAGGCCCTTTGGACCGTTCGACTTGGGAGTTGATTATGAACAAAATTCGTCCAAAGGGCCTGACATGACAACCCGCATCGACCGCCGCATGGCGAAGCTCAAGGCCGAGGGCCGCCCGGCGCTCGTCACCTATTTCATGGGTGGCGACCCCGACTATGCAACCTCGCTGTCGATCATGAAGGCGCTGCCCGGCGCCGGCTCCGACGTCATCGAGCTCGGCATGCCGTTTTCCGACCCGATGGCCGACGGCCCGGCGATCCAGGCGGCGGGCCTCAGGGCGCTCAAAGGCGGCCAGACGCTGGTCAAGACGCTGAAGATGGCGTCCGACTTCCGCGCCGGCGACGATGAAACGCCGATCGTGCTGATGGGCTACTACAACCCGATCTACATCTACGGCGTCGACCGTTTCCTGAAGGACGCGATCGCCAGCGGCATCGACGGGCTGATCGTCGTCGACCTGCCGCCGGAGATGGATGAGGAACTCTGCATCCCGGCGCTGAAGGCCGGCATCAATTTCATCCGGCTGGCGACGCCGACCACCGACGACAAGCGCCTGCCCAAGGTGCTGCAGAACACATCCGGCTTCGTTTACTACGTGTCCATGACCGGCATCACCGGCTCGGCGCTTGCCGACACCGGCAAGGTCGCCACGGCGGTCCAGCGCATCAAGGGTCACACCAACCTGCCGGTCTGCGTCGGGTTCGGCGTCAAGACCGCCGAACAGGCGCGCGTGATCGGCGCCAACGCCGACGGCGTGGTCGTCGGCACGGCGATCGTCAACGCGGTCGCGAACGTGCTGGGGCCGAAGGGTGAAAAGACCGCCGATCCGGCGGAGGCAGTCGCCACACTGGTGAGCGGCCTTGCGCAAGGCGTGCGCTCGGCCCGCCTTGCTGCCGCCGAATAGTTTCCCTACGTCTTTGCCCAACTCTTCGTCAGGACAGGAGCCGAAGCGATGAACTGGATCACCAACTACGTTCGCCCGAAGATCAATTCGATGCTCGGCCGGCGCACCGACATGCCCGAGAATCTCTGGATCAAGGATCCCGAGACCGGCGAGATGGTGTTCCACAAGGACCTGGAATCCAACCAGTTCGTCATCCCGTCTTCCGGCCATCATATGAAGATCTCGGCCAAGGAGCGGCTGAAATTCTTCTTCGATGACGGCAAGTACGAGACCCTGGACAATCCCAAGGTCATGCAGGATCCGCTGAAGTTCCGCGACGAGAAACGCTATGTCGACCGGCTGAAGGACGCCAAGGCCAAGACCGGCCTGGAAGATGCCATCATCAATGCGCTGGGGACCGTCGAGGGCTTGCCGGTGGTGGTGACGGTGCAGGATTTCGCTTTCATGGGCGGCTCGCTCGGCATGGCCGCGGGTGATGCCATCGTGCGTGGCTTCGAGGTCGCCTTGCAGCGCAAGCGGCCGTTGATCCTGTTCGCCGCCTCCGGGGGCGCGCGCATGCAGGAAGGTATTCTGTCCCTCATGCAATTGCCGCGCACTACGGTTGGTGTCGACCGGCTGAAGGAAGCCGGCCTGCCCTACATCGTCGTGCTGACCAACCCGACCACCGGCGGCGTCACCGCCTCCTATGCCATGCTGGGCGACGTGCACATCGCCGAGCCCGGCGCGCTGATCGGTTTTGCCGGGCCGCGTGTCATCGAACAGACCATCCGCGAGAAATTGCCGGACGGCTTCCAGCGCTCCGAATATCTGATGGAGCACGGCATGGTCGACATGGTGGTGTCGCGGCTGGAGCTGCGGGAGACCATCGCCCGCCTGTTGAAGATGCTGCTCAAGATGCCGGAAGAGCAAAAGCCTCTGGAACCGGAAATCCTGCCGCCGGCCGTGGTCGCCGCCGAGGTCCGGCCGCAAGCTTGACGCTACACTGGCCTGACGCGAGACTGGCCTGACGTGAGACTGGCCTGACGCGACATTGGCCGCCGCGAACAGCGATTGCGCGGCATCCGTTGCGCGCTGTAGCCTTTTGATAGCCGTGGTCTTTGCGGGAGCGATTCTGGCTCCAGGCCATGCACGGGATTTGCCATGACGACGCTTGCCGCGGACCGTGAAATCGAAGCCCTGATGGCGCTTCACCCGAAGGGCTTCGACCTTTCGCTCGACCGCATCTCGCGGCTGTTGGAGCGATTGGGCAATCCGCAGGACCTGCTGCCGCCGGTCATCCACATCGCTGGCACCAACGGCAAGGGTTCCTGCGCCGCCTTCTCACGGGCGCTGCTGGAAGCCTCCGGCCGGCTCGTCCATGTCCACACCTCGCCGCATCTGGTCAGCTGGCACGAGCGCTACAGGCTGGCCGCCGAAGGCGGCGGCAGGCTGGTCGACGACGACATATTCGCGGAGGCCATTGCCCGCGTTGCGAAGGCCAATGCAGGCCAGAAGATCACCGTCTTCGAAATTCTCACCGCCGTCACCTTCATTCTGTTTTCGGAACATCCGGCCGATGTCGCGATCATCGAGGTCGGTCTTGGCGGCCGTTTCGACGCCACCAATGTCATCGCGCGGCCGGCCGTGTCGGTGATCATGCCGGTGTCGATGGACCATGAGGCCTATCTCGGCGATCGCGTCGAACTGATCGCGGCCGAAAAGGCCGGGATCATGAAGCGTGGCTGCCCGGTGGTCGTCGGCGCGCAGGAAAGCGAGACGGCGCTACAGGTGCTGATCGACGCGGCCGAGCGGCTGGAATGCCCGACCCTCGTCTACGGGCAGGATTTTCTCGCTTTCGAGGAGAACGGCCGCATGGTCTACCAGGACGATGATGGGTTGATGGATCTGCCGGCGCCGCGCCTGCCCGGTCGCCACCAGTTCGCCAATGCGGCCGCCGCGATCGCCGCCGTCAAGGCGGCCGGCTTCGAGATCGCCCACCGCGCCGCCGAGAAGGCAATGACCAACGTCGCCTGGCCCGGCCGCATGCAGAAGCTGGCGCAGGGCCGGCTGGCGGAACTGGCGCCGAAGGGCGCCGACATCTGGCTCGACGGCGGCCATAATCCCGGTGCCGGCGTCGTCGTCGCCGAAGCGCTGGCCGAGCAGGAAGAAAAAAACCCGCGTCCGCTCTTCCTCATTTCGGGCATGATCAACACCAAGGACCAGGCCGGCTATTTCCGCGCCTTCAAGGGCCTCGTCCGGCATGTCTACACCGTGCCCGTGAGCATGAGCGATGCCGGTGTGCCGAATGACGAACTGGCGATCCGTGCCACGGAAGCCGGGCTGACGGCCGAGCCGGTAAGCTCCGTCGCCAGCGCCCTGATGCTGCTGCGCGACACCTGGGACGGCCCAACGCCGCGCATCCTGATCGGCGGGTCGCTGTACCTGGCCGGCACGGTTCTCGCCGAGAACGGCACGCCCCCGACCTGAGGCCGTCCATTGCCTGGTTATCTCAGGGCGTAGCGACGCAGCGCAGACGCCAGGACCCATGCCGCGACTTCAAAGCGCCGCAGCGGTACAGAATTTTCCTTCCGCTGTATTCGTCGATGGCCGTCACGGCATGGATACTTGGGTCTTCCCGACGGAGCTTCGCACCTGCTTCGCCCTGGTATGGACGAAGTTGGGGAGGTTTCGGTCAACGTCAGCGGTGCCGCTTACTTCAGCTCGATCTCGATAAAAGCGTACTCACCCTCATTGGCGCTGACGACGTCGTGTTCCACTCCCTCCTTGCGGAAATACGGCGCGCCTTTCTTCATCTCGGCGAAGGTTTCGCCCTCCTTGGTCACCAGCTTCAGCTTGCCGTCCATCAGTGGCACGACGACGTAGTCGTGGCCGTGGCGATGCCAGCCGGTATTGTCGCCCGGTTGGAAGCGGTATTCGGTGACGATGACGCGCTCGTTGTCGATGAAGACGGTGGCCTTGGCGGATCCGGTCATTTTTCTCTCCCTGCTTCTGCTGCCAACAGAGGACATGGAGTGCCCCGATGTGAGGGCCAGAGCGGCGCACCGATGACGCCAACAAAAAGCCCGGCGCGATGGCCGGGCTTTTTGCTTCGAATTCAGATGGGATCAGGCAAGATTGCCATTGACCCAGTGCGACAGTGCGGTCTTGGGCGCGGCGCCCACCTTGATGTCGGCCACTTCGCCGCCCTTGAAGATCATCAGCGTCGGGATCGAACGCACGCCAAACTGGGCGGCAAGCTCGGGATTCTCGTCGATGTTCAATTTAGCGATCTTGACCTTGGCGCCGAGCTCGGTGGCAATGTCCTCAAGCGCCGGTGCGATCATCTTGCAAGGACCACACCATTCCGCCCAGAAATCAACCACAACCGGCACCTGGGCATTAAGCACGTCAGCCTGGAAATTGTTCTTGTCGACCTTGACGGTGGTCATGCGGAAATCCTTTCGAAATTTTTCGTCCCACCAAATGTGGTGGTTGTCGCGCCCTTCTTCAAGCAGTTCTTGTGTCACGCTCCCGTGAGTCGGGCAAGGGCGTCGTCCATGGCCCGGGACGGCAGTTCGATCAGTCTTGGCGCTTCGGTGAACAGCAGGGCTGCCTTGACCTCCCGCCCGGGATAAAGCGGCTGCAGCAGGGCGCGATAGAGCGCGAGCTGAAGCAGATAGGCCGGCGGGACTTCCGCCAGGGAGGCGGGTGCGGGCCGGTTGGTCTTGTAGTCGACGATCGAGACCGCATTCGGGGCCACCGCCAGCCGATCGATCTTGCCGGAAATGGAGCGGATTTTGCCCTTGACCTCCAGGCTGCCCATGATCGCGACCTCGGCGCGCGAGGAGGGCACGAACAGTTGGCCGAGGCCGGAGTCGGAAAGGATGGCGATGACCGATGCCAGGGCCTTTTCACGCTCGCCCTCAGGCCACGCCGCACCCGTTCGGGAGAGATAACGCTTCGCAGCGTCCTCCCGTGCGTCCTCGGCGATGCCGGGCAGCATCTGCAGCAGTTTGTGTAGGGCGAGCCCGCGCAGCACGGCAAAACCTGGCTCGGCAGCGGCGTCCAACACCGGCGACGCCTTGTCGACAACCCCTTCCTTGCCTTCGTCGATCAGCGCCGAGGCGCCCGACGGTGACAGGGGGCGCGGCAGGTCCTCGAAAGGCGGCAAGGGCCTGAACAGGGTCGCCGGCAAGGGGCCGAAAGCATCGGTCTGCCGCGCCTGTTCGCCCGGACTTGGCGCGACCGGCGGCAGTTTGGTGACGTGGAAACGGTAGACAGGCTCCCCGTCGGCAGGATGCGGACGCTGTTCGCTTTCGGGCGCGGCGCTCAGCGCGCGGCTGACGATAGAATGCCAGGTGCCGGCGTTCGGCGCCCGCTTGCCGTGATAGCCGCAGACGATAAGCCGGTCCTCGGCACGCGTCATGCCGACATAGAGCAGCCGGCGGTACTCGTCGTCGGCGAGTTCGCGGGCGCGAGCGGCGGCCGTCTTCGAGAAGCCGTTGGCGACGTCGCTGGCCGAACGCCAAAGATAACCCCTGCCGTCCCAATGTCGGCCTGAGCCGTCGAAAGGCATCAGGCGCGGCAAATGCTGGTCGCTGAACGGGGCGGAACCGCCGTCGACCAGGAACACCACGGGCGCCTCGAGGCCCTTGGCCGCGTGCACGGTCATGACCCGGACCTCGTCACGGGTCTGGTCCATCTCGCGCTTGATCTCTGGGCCGGCGTTTTCCAGTGTCGACAGGAAGGCTTCCAACCCGGGCAGGCCGGTCCGCTCTTCGGCAAGACAGAAGCTCAGGAACTCATCGAGAATATCGCCGGCTTCCGGCCCGAGCCGCGCAATCATCTTGCCGCGTACGCCATCGCGCGCCAGCAGGGCAGCATAGAATTCGAACACCGGCTTGAAGGCGGCCTCGTCAGCCCAGGCGTCGAGTCGCGCGACGACGGCCGCGAGCGTTTCGCTTTCGCCGGCGTGCTGGCGTAGCGATGCCGCCAGCGACACGCCGGGCGGCCGTTGCGCGGCGAGCGTGAACAGTGTCTCTTCCGGCAGGTCGAAGACCGGGCTGCGCAGCAGAGCGGCGAGCGACAAGTCGTCCTGCGGCTGCATCAAAAGATGGCCGAGCGCGATCAGGTCCTTGACCGCAATATGGCCCGACAGGCTCAGCCGGTCGGCGCCGGCAACCGGGATGTCGCGGCGCTTGAGCGCGCGGGTCAGCGCGTGGACGAAGCTGTCGCGCTTGCGCACCAGCACCAGCACGTCGCCCGGCCGCAGCCGCTTGCCACGGCCCTCGATGATTTCGCCCTTGCCGATCCAGCCGGCAATGGTGGCCGCGACATTCTCGGCGACGCGTACCGCCGGCGCATGGGCATGGTCGATCGCTTGCGCCCAGTCGTCGGGCTCGTCGACGGCCTCGGCACCGATCGACGGCCAGACCTCGACATAGCCCGGCGCATCGGTGCGGATCGCCTTGTGGTTCAGCGGATCGGGATCGTGGCTGATGCCGCGCCGCACGATGGGATCGGCAAAGACCCGGTCGACGGCGGCCAGCACATCGTCCGTGGAGCGGAACGACCAGGTCAGCTTGAGGTCGGCGAAGGACGCTTCGGCATCGCGCACACGCCCGGCGAACAACAACCGGCTGTCGGCGAAGGAGTCGGGTGCCGCACCCTGGAAGGAGTAGATCGACTGCTTCTCGTCGCCGACGGCAAAGACCGTGCGGTGGACCCGGTCGCGGCCACCGAAGCCGGCAAAGAATTCTTCCGCCAGCCGCTTCACCACCTCCCATTGATCCGGGCTGGTGTCCTGCGCCTCGTCGAGCAGGATGTGATCTATGCCCTGGTCGAGCTTGTATTGCACCCATGGGCCGGCATCGGGCCGCGCCAAAAGGTTCACCGTGCGGGTGATCAGGTCGTTGAAATCGAGAAAGCCGCGGCCGCGCTTCAGCACTTCGTAGCGTGCGATCAGCCAGCCGGCGATGGTCAGGGCCGCACATGTGCCCTCCAGCATCCGGAATAGCGCCAGCCGGTCGACAGTCTCCATGATGGCGGTGGCGGCCGACACATAGCGCTCGGCTAGGTCAGGCAGCCGGTCGGTGAGCGCCTTTTTGAACGCCTTTGCCGGATCATAAGGATCGCCATCGGTCTTGAGGAAGGCTCTTGCAAGCAACTGCAGCCGGCGGACAGGGTCGCTCTCCGCGAAGGCCTGGCGCGCATAGGGCAGGATGTTGTTCAACACCGACCTGGCGTCGGTGGCTTCGGTTGCCTGGGCAAAGCCGGCAAAATAGTCCGGCAGGAAGCCAGGCAGCGGCCATACAGATGCCGCTATGCCTTCGGCGGTCTGGCCGGGCTGGAAATGGAATTCATCGAACAAGGGCTGGAAGCTGTCACGCCCGACAGCATCGAGGAAATCGCGCAATCCCTCACGCTTGCGTACGATCTCGCCGAGCAAGGCATCGAGACCGCCTTCACCGCCGCGTTCCAGGATAGCGGCGAAGGCCTCCGCCAAAGTCCTGTCGCCGGCGGCGGAGATCATCTCGCGGCGCGCGGCGGCAAAAAGCGAGGCCTCCATCTGGCTGTCGAGCATTTCGAAATGGGCGGGGATGTTGGCTTCCAGGGGGAACTGATGCAGAACGGATTCGCAGAAGGCGTGGATGGTTTGGATTTTCAACCCGCCAGGCGTCTCCAGCGCCTCGGCGAACAGGCGGCGGGCGCGGCGCATGGTGTCGCGATCGGCCCGGCGCCCTTCCAGCGCCTCTATTCTGGCGGCCAACTCCAGATCAGCCAGCGATGTCCATTCCGACAGCGTGGAGAAAACCCGGTTCGACATGTTGGCGGCCGCGGCGCGCGTATAGGTCAGGCACAATATCTTCGAGGGATCGGTGCCGTTGAGCAGCAGCCGGATGACGCGCTGGGCCAGCACGTGCGTCTTGCCCGATCCCGCATTGGCCGACACCCAGGCCGAATTGCCGGGATCGGCGGCCCGGGCCTGGCTCGAAGCCGTATCGCTCGGGATCGGATAGGTTTTTTTCATGCCTCCCCTCCCTCATCCCCGGCGTCGCCGCCGGCGGACCATTCGAGCACGCGGGCGAGGTGGTCGTAATCGCCATCGGTTTCACCTTCGCGAAACGGCAGCGCGCGCGACAGATATCCGGTCGCCGGGTCGGCATAATGGATCAGCAGTTTTTCCAGCCGCGCCCAGGCCTCTTCGGCAAGATCGGCGGCGGTGCGTGGTTGGCGGTTGTGTTCCAGTATGGACTCTTCGAACACCTCGCCATTCGGCTTCAACCTGATGAAGGCCAGTTGCGACGGTTCGCGCGCGCCCAAATCCTTGAATGCGCCACGCCTGAGCAGCGCCCCTTCCAACGCCAGTTGCGGCGCCAGTAGCGTGTGGGCCTGTGCCTTGGAAGGCGAGGAACCCGTCTTGTAGTCCAGAATGTCCGCCATGCCGCCGGCCAGCAGGTCGACACGGTCGGCATAGCCGGACAGCGTTACGCCGGACTGTCCGACCACAGTCTTGCCGGCGCGCTCCTCGGCATGCCGCTGGATCACCGCGTCGGCGCGCGTTCGCTCCCATTCGATGATGTTGGCGGCGAGCTTTTCGAACCGCGGCCACCACACCGCCTCGACATCCGCCGGAAGCACCGCCTCGGCAAAACAGGCGCGGCCGGCGGCGATGAGCCCGGCCAATGCGTCCGGCGCGCGCGGGTCGGCCACCTCGGACGAAAAGAGATGCAGGATGGCGTGAAACAGCGTGCCGCGCTCCGCCGCACCCGGATCGCGGACGAGCGGATCGAGCGGCGTCAGGCCAAGGATCCTCCGGGCATACACGGCGTAGGGGTCGCGGCGCAGCGTCTCGATCTCGGTGACGGAGAAATGTGTCGGGCGGACCGAGAGCGGCGGCTTCGGCTGCGGCCGTGGCGCGAAATCCCGCTTCGGCCCTGTGTCGAGCGCACGCGCCCAGGCGAGCAGCTCATCGCCGCGCCGGCGCAGTGCCGCCGCCTGATCGTTGCCGATGAAGGTGAGCAGCCGCTGCAACCAGCGCGACGGCACGGCCGGCGCGTCGCCGGCACGCGCCGAGCGGGCCAGCACCACACGTCTCGCGCCCATGGCCATCTGGAAATCATGCGCGGCAAGCCCGATGCGCCGCTCCGGCGGTTCGAGGTCGATGCCGGTCTTCATCAGCCGCGACATGAAGCGGTCGCTCTCCGGCTTGCGCGGCCAGACCCCTTCGTTGAGTCCGCCGATGATCAGCGTATCGACATCCTGCAGCCGCGCCTCCAACGCGCCCCAGATGGCAATGTTCCTGTCGGTGCCTTGCGCCGGCTTGACGGTCTCGGGCGCGATCAGCGCCTCCATCACATCGGGCCATTCGATTGCCGCGAACGACAGCGGCGCCGAAGCCGCGACCAGCCCGCGCAGCAGTTCGGCGAGCTTTTCGCCGGCATCGCCGGCGTAGAGTTCGCCAAGACCACCGTCGGCCGAACGGCCGAGATTTTCCAGGGCAGCGACGCTGGCCTCGACCAGCGCGGCAAGGCCGGCCTCCGCCTGGCCGCGAAAGGTCGAAAGCGGCGCCAGCGCGTCCGCCAGGCGTGCGAGAAGGGTCCGCGCGACCTCAATGGAGCGCACGGTCAGGCGGGCAAACCAGAACGGCGGCCGGCTGCCGTCGCCTAGCCCGGTGAGGCGGGCCTCGAAAAGATTCGGCAGCGAAGCGATGTCGGGGCGGCCGGTGCCGCCGCGCAGCGCCACCAGTTCGACCAATTCCGCCGCGTGGCGCACGTTGACCCGTTCCAGACCCAGGCCAAGCAGGGGATGCTTGAGCAGCGACAACAGGGCGACCGGATCGCCTGGCCGGAACACCGCTTCGAGCGCCAGTCTGAGCAGGCTGGCCGCCGGCGTGTTGGACAGCGGCGTGCCGCCGGAATCGTCGGCAATGACACCGAAGCGCTTGAGCTCGACCGAGACGCGGCGTGCCAGCGCGCGGTCACCAGTGACAAGCGCCGCTCTCTGGCCTGGCTCTTCGACCGCGCGCTTGAGCGCGACGGCGATCGCGACGGCTTCGTCGCGCTCGCTTGCCGTCTCCAGCAGCGTCACGTCGGCGAAGGCGCCAGCGATATCGGACGCTGAAAACCCGTTTCGTGTTTCCGCCCACAATTCCGTGGTCTCGGCCGGCCGCAGCGCCTCGCCGACAAGGGCGGCGCGGAGCGCGAGCTTCGGCGCGGACGCACCGATCTCCTCGACATCGCCGCGCAGCACGCCGATCTTGCCGATCAGCTTTGCCAGGCCGTATTGCGGATGGCCCAGCACCGCTGGACGCGCGCCGGGAGCGACGAGAGCCTGGAAGGAGGCTTCGTCGAGCATCTGGTCCAGCCCGGGCAGCACGATGGCACCGCCGTACAGGCCGGCGATGGTCGCAAGCAGTTCCGCCGTGGCGGGTATGGAGCCGGTGGACCCCGCGGCTATGACCGGCCCGGCGGGTGGATTGCGCCGCAGCCGCGCGGCCTCGGCACGGATCAGGGCGCTGCGGTGCGCGGCTGGGTTGGAGCGGTCGCTCTCTGCGAGGAATTTCGGCCAGGCATCGGTGACGATGCCGAGGAATTCGAGCGTGACCTGCCACCATCCGGCAAGGTTGCCGCTGACGAGGCCGGCAAGTTTAGCCCAATCGGTGCCTTCCGTCTCGATCTCGTCCATCAGCCCGGCCAGATCGCGCGCCAGCCAGATCGCGTCGGCGGTGGAGGCTGGGACGACGATCTCCTCGGCGAAGAGGGCCGCGACATGGGCGGGCAACCGGCGTTTCCACGCCCGCACCAGTGGCGTCAGCAGCAACAGGCGCTCGGTGGCGGCGATCGCGGGCGCGAGATCGATTGCCGCCGTTGGATCGGCCTCGAATGCGGCCTCATCCTCGTCGAATTCGCCGAGCGGCCGGATCACCGGCAGGATCGCGGAACCGCCGCCCCCACGCGCCTTCAGGCTGTCGACAAACACGCCGCGCAAGGCACGTGCGGCCCGGCGCGTCGGCACATAGATGGTAACGTCGGCCAAAGCGAGGGGGTCACCGTCGAACCGAAACCCGGGGACAAGGCGGCCGTCAAGCAGCGCCTCGGCCAGCGTCGGCAGAAACGGCGCTCCGGAGGGAATGGAGAAAACGCGGCTCGAGCCGCTCATTGCGATCCGATGTGTGCGGCGGCCACTGCGTCTTCGGCGAGCGGAATGGCATCGGGCGTGCCGACGGTTATCCAGTGGCCATGCATCGGCATGCCGAACAGGCGGCCGGCGGCAATCGCCTTGTCGAAATAAGCATTGAGCGAATGCGGTTCGGCGGGTGCGTTTTTGAACAGGCGCGGATGGATGATCGCGGCGCCAGCATAGATCAGGCCAGCGGAGTCGCCTTTTGAACGCCGCAGGGCGCCATCCGGCGCAACCAGGAAATCGGTGCCGCCACAGTGCCCTGTCGCCTGATGGAGATCCGCCAGCATCAGCAGAATATCCATTTTCGCGGCGTCCCATGCAAGGGCAAGCCGCCCGAGATTGAGCGGGCCGTGGTCGATCCAGAATGTGTCGGCGTTGAGGATGTAGAACGGCCCCTGGCCGAGCTCCGGCAGCGCCTTGACGATGCCGCCGGCGGAATCGAGCAGCCGGTCGCTCTCATCGGAAATAACGATGCGCGGCGCGCGGCGCGCGGCGACATGAGCGACGATCTGTTCGGGAAGATAATGGACATTGACCACCGCCTTGCCGACCCCGGCCGCGGCCAGGCTGTCGAGGCCCCAGTCGAGCAGCGTCTTGCCGGCGATGCGGACCAGCGGCTTGGGGATGGCGTCGGTGATCGGCCGCATGCGCTTGCCGAGCCCGGCGGCAAGGACGATGGCGGTGTCCGGCTTCGTTGTCACAGCGCTCGTTCCTCCAGCAGCCCGTGCGCGCTATGGAAATTCCGCAAATCGGCGAGCGCGGGATGTGCCAGCGCCCGCTTGAGATAGTCGCGGATGCGCGGCAGGTGCCTGAGATAATAGGGCTTGCCGTCACGTTTTTCGAGGCGCACGAAAATGCCCAGAATTTTGGAATTGCGCTGCGCGGCCATGATTGCATAGGCTTCGAGGAAGCCTTCTTCGTCGAAGCCGCCCGCAGCATGACGCGCGGCGACATAGGCGTCGAGCGTCCGCTTCTCGATCTCAGGTGCCATGGTGACGCGGGCGTCCATGGCGAGCGAGGCGACGTCATAGGCGCAAGGCCCGATCAGCGCGTCCTGGACGTCGACGATGCCGAGCCGGTCGAGGCCGGACCGCTCGCCGCGCCAGATGATGTTGGGCGAGTGGAAGTCGCGCAGCATCAGCGTGTATTCGCTGCCTTGCAGCCGCTCGAGAAGCGCGTTCCATATCTTGTGATAGCCGGAACGCAGCGCCTCGCTTGCCGGCTCGCCCGATATCGCCGGCACGTACCAGTCGATCAGCAGGTCCGCCTCGATCAGCATGGCGTCGCGATCGAAGGGCGGCACGTCATGGACGATGCCGGGAGCCGCCTCCATGCGGTGAGGCCAGGCCTTGCCGTGCATCATGGCAAGCAGTTGCGCCGCCGCCTCGTACCGTTCGGCGACCGGCTCGCCATTGCCGTCGAGGAAACCTTCCGAGCCCAGATGCTCGAGCAGCAGGAAACCCTGGTCGAGATCTTGCGCGTCGATCCTGGGCACCGCGACCCCGGCGGCCAGCAGCGCACGGTCGATCGCGACGAAGGCGGACACCGACTGCGCCGTATGGGCGATCACGGCGTAGGGTTTGCCGTCGCGCACGGGCGGGCCGAGCACCAGCCGCGGCGAGTTCATCAGCACGCGTGGCGCCTCGCCGGCAAGCGTTACGATCTCGTAGGAGCGGGCCGAGGCATCGCCGATGAAATGTCGGCGCTGCGCTTGCCCCCAGCCGGCGCTCTCCAGAAAGCCGCGCATGGCCAGCGAGCGCGCGATACGGTCGAAGGTAACGCCTTGCCCCGACAGTCGGGCCAGCCGGCCCTCGCCATGTTGGACGAGTTCGATCAGCACCGTCGCCTTGGGCAGATAGCCGTCAGCCCGTTCGGGCCATTCGATCAGGGCGGCACCTTGCGCCAGCGCCTCCTCGAAGCCGAGTTCGTCGAGCTCGGCCGCTGAGGTCAGGCGGTAGAGATCGAAATGGTGAACCGGCACGCGGGTATCGTAGCTCTGTACCAGCGTGAAGGTCGGGCTCGGCACTTCGAGACCGGCATCGTCGGCCAGCGCCCGGATCAGTGCCCTTGCCAGCGTCGACTTGCCGGCGCCGAGATCGCCCTTGAGCGCCAGCACGTCGCCCGCGCGCAGCGCCAAAGCCAGATCCTCGCCCAGCCGCGCTGTCTGGGTCTCGTCGGCGAGCAAACGCTCCAGCACCGGTTCCGTCATCGAGCGCGCTACTCGGCCGCTGCGCGGATACCCGGCACGTCGGGAAAGGTGCAGATGACGGTCGTGCCCTTGTCCTTGCCGGTTTCGATGCGAACGGCGCCGCCATGCAGTTCGACAAAGCTCTTGACGATCGACAGGCCGAGGCCGGCGCCGCGCCGGCGGCCGCCATTGGCGCGCGGCTCGAAGCGGCGGAACACCGAATCGAGCACATCCGGCGGCATGCCGGGCCCGTCGTCGTGAACCGAGAACTCGACCCCGTCCGCCAGCTGGCGACAGGCCAGCCGGATGGTGCTGGCCTCCGGCGCGTAGTTGGCGGCGTTGCTGAGCAGATTGTAAAGGATCTGGCGGATGCGCGTTTCGTCGCCATGGAATGTCTTCGGCGCGGCGGCGGCATCGACCGCGAGCCGTATCGAATGCTCCTCCAGCCGGTCGGCGACAAGCTCGGCGGCAGCCGCGATGGTGCGGTCGACATGCACCTCGGAAATGTCGAGCTGCATGATGCCGGCATCGACGGTCGCCAGGTCGAGTATGTCGTTGACGATGGTCAGCAGCACCGAGGAGGACGAGCCGACATGTTCGACATATTCGCGCTGCTTCTGCGTCAGCGGGCCGGTCGCCGGCAGCGACAGCAACTCGGTGAAGCCGATGATGTTGGTCAGCGGCGAACGCAGTTCGTAGGACACATGCTGCACGAAGTCGTTCTTGAGCTGGTCTGATTTTTCTAGCGCCTCGTTCCTGTCCTTGAGCGCGCGTTCGACATGGACGCTGTCCGTGACGTCGACGAAGGTCATCATCACTTGCCCGTTGGGCAGGGGAATCACGGCATAACGCAGCACGGTGCCGTTGTTGAGCTCGGTCTGGCCGTGGCGCTCGCTGCGCTCGTCGTCGAAGCCGGTGATGGCGGCGACGAAGCCGGGCCAGGGGCTCTCGATCGCCTGCCGATCGCTGAGCTCGCGTATGATGGATACGTGTACATTGGGCTTGGCGGCTTCCGTGCCCAACCCCCACAGCGTGGCAAAGGCTGGGTTCGACAGCCGCAGCCGGCCGTCGGGGCCGAACACCGCCACGCCTTCGGCCAGATTGTCGAGCGTTTCGCCCTGGACCCGGACCGCGGTGCGGTAGCGGCTTTCGAGATCCATCTTCTCGGTCAGGTTCTCGAACACCCAGGTGACGCCCCCCTTGGGTTGCGGGTTGGCAACGACGCGAATGGTCTTGCCGTCCGGCAGGTGCCACCAGTGTTCCTGCGATTCGACCGCACGATAGGCGCCGAGCAGGCCCTCCTTCCAGCGGCGCCATTCCGGCTGTTCGGCGATCTTGCCCTCGCTGCGCAGCCGGTCGAGTAAAAGGGCGTTGTCGGGCGCGCTGTGCAGGAAGCCGCTGTCGAGCCCCCACAGTTTCTGGAAAGCCTGGTTGAAGAAGCGCAGCTTCTCGTTCGTGTCGAAGATGGCGACTGCCGTGTTGAGCTGGTCGAGCGTATCGGCATGGCTGCGCACGGTCCGCTCATATTCGGCGCGGATGGCCTCGATGGCGCTGGTGTCGCAGGCAAGGCCGGCCGAACCGTCGGCGCCGGCAAAGTCGGTCACGGCAAACACGCGGCGGTCGCCTTCGATCACCGTCGAAAGCGATTGCTCGAACACCGGATGCGACTTGTGCTGGGTGGCGATGGCCTCGCGCGCCTGGCCGCCGAGGAACTCCTGGGCGTCACGCACGGCGGCTTCAGCGTTCTCGGCTTCGACCGCGTCGGCATAGGCCCGGTTCACCCATTTCAGCCGGCCGTGCTCGTCGCGCAGCCATGCCGGCATCTTCAGCGCCTCGAGCAGGCCGATCATCGTGTCATGGTCGGCGGCTAGCCGCTGGTTGTCGATTTTGAGCCGGGCCTGGCTGCGCTGTGTCTCGGACAGCGAGACAAAGCGCACCAGCACATGGGCCGCGCTCTTGCGACCATGCACTTCCAACGGAGCGCCGGCCTGCGATTCCACCACCAGGTCGAAAGGCCTGCCTTTTTCTCGCAAACCCGTCACGGCATGTTCAAGTGCCGCCGCCGAGCGCGGCATCAGCCAGCGCCCAAAGGCGAGGAATGCCGCCCGTTCCTCTGGCGCGCCGCTTTCGGTCGGCAATGTGCCGATGAGTTCGGGTTTCTTGTTTTCCGAGGCCCAGACGACCACGCGCTGGTCGCGCAGATTGAGCAGTGCTTCCGAACGTCGCAACGCCGCGCTGATATCGGTGACGCGGCCTCTCAGCTCGACATTTTCCGCCGAGATGCGCGCGCGTTCGCGAATGAGAACGATGGCCGATAGGAATGCCGCTCCCATCACACCGGCAAAGACGGCAAGCTGCATGACCTCGATCGTGCTGACCGAAAGGCCGGCAGCCACTTCGGCGCCCTGGGCGCATGCAACCCCGCCAAGCAGCGGACCGGCAAGTATGGAGCCGGCAAGCAACAGCCCCGCGCGGCCACGCCACCGTGCCCGGGTGGCGGAGCCAGTGGTCCCCGAATCCTGATGGCCGCCGGAAACGGCCTGTCCCGCGTGAAGCGGGTTTTCCCCCGGCATGTCTTGGTCCTCTTCGCCGCCTGAATGCAAGACCGCCCTGACGCGTCCGCCGGTCCTCGCCCCCGGACCCGCGAATCACAACAATAGCGCCTGCTGGAATCGGCGTGAAGAATCATTCGGCGCAAAAATAATGCCGGGCAAAAGTCAATCGCCCGGCATCAATATCTTGTAGCGAATTCGGCTTTGGTTAATAGCGGTAGTGTTCCGGCTTGAACGGCCCCTGCGGCGTGACGCCGATATAGGCGGCCTGCTCGCCCGACAGCTCGGTCAGGCGGGCGCCGAGCTTGTCGAGATGCAGGCGTGCGACCTTCTCGTCGAGATGCTTGGGCAGCACATAGACCTGGTTCTGGTACTGCTCGCCCTTTGTGAACAACTCGATCTGTGCCAGCACCTGGTTGGTGAAGGAGGCCGACATGACGAAGCTCGGGTGGCCGGTGGCGTTGCCGAGATTGAGCAGACGGCCTTCCGAAAGGAGTATCATGCGCTTGCCGTCCGGGAAGGTGATCATGTCGACCTGCGGCTTGACGTTGGTCCACTTCAGATTGCGCAGCGATGCAACCTGGATCTCGTTGTCGAAATGGCCGATGTTGCCGACGATCACCATGTCCTTCATCGAGCGCATGTGGTCGAGGGTAACCACATCCTTGTTGCCGGTGGTGGTGATGACGATGTCGGCGGTTGGTGCCGCATCTTCCAGCGTGACCACTTCAAAGCCGTCCATCGCCGCCTGCAGCGCGCAGATCGGATCGACTTCGGTCACCTTGACGCGGGCGCCCGCGCCCTTGAGCGAGGCGGACGAACCCTTGCCGACGTCGCCATAACCGCAGACGACCGCGACCTTGCCGGCCATCATCGTGTCGGTGCCGCGGCGGATACCGTCGACCAGCGATTCCTTGCAGCCATATTTGTTGTCGAATTTCGACTTGGTGACCGAATCGTTGACGTTGATGGCCGGGAAGGGCAGCAGGCCCTTCTTCTGCAACTGGTAGAGCCGGTTGACGCCGGTCGTCGTCTCTTCGGTGACGCCGCGGATCGCTTCCTTCTGTTTGGTGAAGAAGCCCGGCGAAGCCTTCAGGCGCTTCTTGACCTGGGCGTAGAAATATTCCTCTTCCTCGCTCTGCGGATTGGACAGCACGTCCTCGCCGGCTTCGGCACGGGCGCCGATCAGGATGTACATGGTGGCGTCGCCGCCGTCATCGAGGATCATGTTGGAGAGGCCGCCATCGGCCCACTGGAAGATCCTGTCGGTGTAGTCCCAGTACTGTTCGAGGCTCTCGCCCTTGACGGCGAAGACCGGAATACCGGTCTCGGCGATGGCCGCGGCGGCGTGGTCCTGGGTCGAGAAGATGTTGCAGGAAGCCCAGCGGATATCGGCGCCGAGCGCCTTCAGCGTCTCGATCAGCACCGCCGTCTGGATTGTCATGTGCAGCGAGCCGGTGATGCGCGCGCCCTTGAGCGGCTTCTTGGCGCCGAATTCCTCGCGGCAGGCCATCAGGCCCGGCATTTCGGTTTCGGCGATATCGAGTTCCTTGCGGCCCCAGCCGGCAAGAGAGATGTCGGCGACCACATAATCCTTGCTACCCGTCATGGCAGTGCTCCGATGCGAATTGTCTTGCTGTGAATTGATCGTTTGGCTTGCGAATTGGTTGCGGATGCACCCGCGCCGGTCGGCGCGTCGAAGGGCGCGAATTGCCGGCCTGACTAGCAGATCGGGCTTCGCACGACAATGGGATATAAAGAAATCTTTATTCGTGCATGTCTCGGAGGCTGACTTCCTGGTCAGCACTCCTCGCCGAAACGGGAGGCGACGAGCTGCTCCAGCGCGTCCATGACCTCGAGCGCCTCCGGACCGCTGGCGGTGACGCGGATCGAGTATCCAGGGCTGGCCGCCAGCATCATCAGGCCCATGATCGAAGTGCCGCCGACCTTGACGCCGTCCTTCTCGACATGGACCGAAGCGTTGAAACCGCTGGCAAGCTGGACGAATTTCGCCGAGGCGCGCGCATGCAGGCCGCGCTGGTTGACGATCGGAAACTCCCTGACGATCTGGTCCTTGTCAGGCGACAGCGTACTCATTTGCTGCTCAAAAGCTGGCTGGCGACGTTGATATATTTGCGGCCCGCGGCTTGCGCTTCATCGAGCGCGGCCGCCATGTTGTCGCCCTTGCGGATCGACGACAGTTTGATCAGCATCGGCAGGTTCATGCCGGCGATCACCTCGGTGCGGCCGGACTCCATTACCGATATGGCAAGGTTGGAGGGCGTGCCGCCGAACATGTCGGTCAACACGATCACACCCGCCCCCGTATCGACACGGGCGACGGCGTCGACGATGTCGCGGCGACGCTGCTCCATATCGTCGTCGGCACCGATCGCCACGGTTTCGAAATTGTCTTGTGGCCCGACGACATGTTCGACGGCATGTCTGAACTCGGTGGCCAGTTGACCGTGCGTTACAAGCACGAGTCCGATCATTCTTTGGTGGCTCCCGTCATCGCCGCTTCACAGGCGCATTTTATGCTCGCCAGCCAATCCAGGCGGCGGGAGCGCTATCTTGTCGACGCGCGGCCCGTTGACAAGCCCAAAATTGCGCCGGCCCACGCCATTTTGACGCATTGCAGCAAAAAACCCAGCGCGGATCATAGAAAAGGCGGGATCGACAGCCGCGCCATCACTGCGAGCGAGGCGGCCGCGACATTGCGCTCTGCCAAATCGATGCGCGCCACCGCGCAGCCGGCGATGTCGTCGCTTGCATCCTCCTGGAAGCGTGCGATTTCGCCGGCCGGCAACAGGCGCACATGCAGATCGACGACGCAGGCCGGTTCGAACGGCAGGGACCGTGGCCCATGTCCCGGCACCTCGGCAAGGCCCTCGATGGTGGCGGGCGCACGGCACACCAGCCGCCCGGCGTGGGCTTCGACGAAAAGCTGATCGTCGCCGACGAGCCGCGAGAACAATCCGCGCTGCAGGCAATGGCTGATCAGCGTCAGGGCCAGCGTTGTCTTGCCCGACCCGGATGAGCCGCTGATGAGAATGCCGCTCTCGCCGATCAGCAGCGCCGTGGCGTGTATGTTGTCAGGCTGCACGTCGCGATCCTTGGCGATTGGCGGTCATCCCTCGGCCGGGAGCGTCACCACGAAGCGTGCGCCCTTGATCTCGCCGGGCTTGATGCCTGGTATGTTTTCGGCGGTCAACGTACCGCCATGGGCCTCGACGATCTGCCTGGAGATGGACAGGCCAAGGCCGGAATTCTGGCCGAACGCCTCGCCGGCGGGCCGGTCGGTGTAAAAACGTTCGAAGATGCGGTCGATGGCGTCGGCGCGGATGCCAGGACCGTTGTCGTCGACGGTCAGGATGTTGAACTTGCCGGCGCGCGCCAGCGACAGACTGATTTGGCCATGGTCCTCGGGAACGAAGGAACGAGCGTTTTCGATCAGATTGGTGATGACCTGGCCGATGCGCAGATCGTGACCGACGACGACATAGCCCTTGGCGCCCTGCGGCAGCTTGGCGACCTTGAGCTCGATCTCGACCGCCTTCTTGTTGCGCGTGGTTTCACGCGAAACAGCGACAAGGTCGGTGACGAACTTCTTCAGGTCGACGGTGCCGGCATCTTCGCGCGCCAATTCCGCGTCGAGGCGCGAGGCGTCGGAAATGTCGGTGATGAGGCGGTCCAGCCGTTTCACGTCATGCTGGATGATCTCCATCAGGCGCGCACGGGAGGTGTCATTCTTCGCCAGCGGCAATGTTTCGACAGCACTGCGCAACGACGTCAGCGGGTTCTTCAATTCATGCGAGACATCGGCCGCGAAGCTTTCTATCGCCTCGATGCGCGCATAGAGCGCGTTGGTCATGTCGCGCACGGCAATCGACAGATTGCCGATCTCGTCCTGGCGGTCGGAAAAGTCGGGGATTTCCTCGCGGCTCTTGACGCCGCGACGAACCCGTACGGCCGCCGCCGACAGCCGGCGCAGCGGGTTGGCTATGGTGGATGCCAAAAGCATCGACAGGATGGCTGTGACGAGCGCCGCGATGCCGAAGACGCGCAGGATCGCCTTGCGTTCGGCGGCGACGATCTTGTCGATATCGCCGCCTTCGGTCGACAGCANTGCCGAAGACGCGCAGGATCGCCTTGCGTTCGGCGGCGACGATCTTGTCGATATCGCCGCCTTCGGTCGACAGCATCAGCACACCGAGCACGGCGCGAAAACGCTGGATTGGCACCGCCACCGAGACGATCTGCTCGCCCTGTTCCGAGACGCGCACAATGGTCGACGGACTGCCCGTCAACGCCTTGACCACTTCCGGGAAGGCGGCGCCGTTGCCGCCGGGCTGTTCGTGATAGACCGGCAGGTCGGTGTTGCGGAAGAAGTCGAAGATGAACTTCTGGACGCGCTCGACAAGGTCGGGCTCCTCTTCCTCGACCGGCGGCAGATCGTAGCGCAGGATCTGACCGCGCGAATAGAGATGGCGCGAATCGAGCAGCAAATTGGCGTCGCGGTCATAGATGCGGGCTCGGGTGCGAGTCGGCGAGATCAGCCGCCGTAGCACCGGCGCCACGCGCTCTGGATTGATCGGAAAATCCAGATTGTCGAGTTGGTCCGAGCCAGGCCCCAGGCTTTCGCCGGCCTGCAGCTCAAGCAGTTTTTCCGGGTCGATGCTGATCGAATCCGTCTCGACCGTCGCCGAGGCCGCAATCGCGCCAGCGATGATTTCGCCTTGCGTCATCAGGCTTTCGACCCGCGCGTCGATCAGCCCGTCGCGGAAGGTGTTGAGATAGAGGATGCCGGTGACGAGCACCGCCAGCCCGGCGAGATTGAGGAAAAGGATACGCCGCGTCAGGCTGGAAAAGATATGGTGGCCGAGGAAGCGGCGCATCGGCACGGTGATTTTCGACACGAAGGAAGGCATGATGCGCGACGGCCGCCTGGCGGCGCCCGCCGGTCTTGTTCGCTGTGCTTCCACTGCCATCGAATAGCAGCTCCCGCTAGTCCCAGGTTTGAAGTATGTCGCAGCCCCAGCTAGGGACCGCTTTCGCTCGACATACATCAAATTACGCTTCGCGGAACCGATATCCGACTCCGTAAAGGGTTTCGATCATCTCGAAGTCGTCGTCGACAGCCTTGAACTTCTTGCGCAGCCGCTTGATGTGGCTGTCGATCGTGCGGTCATCGACATAGACCTGCTCATCATAGGCCGAATCCATCAAAGCATCACGGCTTTTTACCACGCCGGGACGCTGCGCCAGCGAATGCAGGATCAAGAACTCCGTGACGGTAAGCGTCACCGGCTCGCCCTTCCAGGTGCAGGTATGGCGTTCCTGGTCCATGACGAGTTGGCCACGTTCGAGCGAGCGGGCCTGCTGGCTCGGCGCTTTTGCCGCGGCCTCGCGGGCACTGGCACGGCGCAGCACGGCGCGCACCCGCTCCACCAGCAGGCGCTGCGAGAACGGCTTGCGGATAAAATCGTCGGCGCCCATCTTGAGACCGAACAATTCATCGATCTCGTCGTCCTTGGAGGTCAGGAAGATCACCGGCAAGTCGGATTTCTGACGCATCCGGCGCAGGAGCTCCATGCCGTCCATGCGCGGCATCTTGATATCGAGGATGGCGAGATTCGGCGGCCTGGCGGCCAGGCCTTCCAGCGCGGACGCACCATCCGTGTAGGTTTCGACACGATACCCCTCGGATTCAAGGGCGATCGACACCGACGTCAGAATGTTGCGGTCGTCATCGACAAGCGCGATTGTAGCCATTTCAAGCGGCTCCCTCATGGGCTGTCCCTTCTGTCGTAGAGAAGGGGCTTTTGCAGGACAAATTAGGTACAAAATGTGGCATAGGCCGTAACCGCTGTCACGCGCGGGGTGCCGCCGGCCACAATCCGACCTTGACACGGATTGGACGAACGAACCTCGCAACCCTTTGGGCAACCGTGAAAGTTTTCGCATATATAAACGATTTAAACAACTTTCAAAATATTTAAATCGATTAATGATTTGATATCATTTGGCTTTTCTGGTTCTGACCATCATAGCCTGCTTAGTGGGTGTGCCGGAAATACGCCGGCAAAGATGCGGCAAATCTTGAGAAGGGTCACCAATGTCGGAAGTCGGCAAACGCAATCCTGCCTGCGCGATCGATCGTATCGATCTGAAAACCTCCGGGACGGTGCGCTACAATTTCGGCGCGGCCGCGCTCTACGAGGAAGCGATCCGGCGCGGTGAAGCCCGGCTGACCGCGAATGGCGCGCTGCTCGCCGAGACCGGCCAGCACACTGGTCGCTCGCCCAAGGACAAGTTCATCGTCCGCGACGCCGCCACCGAGCCGCAAGTCTGGTGGGACAACAACAAGGCGATCTCGCCCGCACAGTTCGACGCCTTGCTCGCCGATTTCCAGGCTCACGCCGCGGACAAGGACCTCTATGTGCAGGATCTGGTCGGCGGTGCCGACGCGGAGCTCAAGCTGCCCACCAGGGTGATCACCGAACTTGCCTGGCACTCCTTGTTCATCCGCAACCTGCTCATCCGTCCCGAGGCGGCCGAACTCGAACACTTCGTGCCTGGGATGACGATCATCGACCTGCCGTCCTTCCGCGCCGATCCCGCCCGTCACGGGAGCCGCACCGAGACGGTGATCGCCGTCGACCTGACGCGCAAGATCGTGCTGATCGGGGGCACCTCCTATGCCGGCGAGATGAAGAAGTCGGTGTTCACCATGCTCAACTACCTCCTGCCGGAGAAAGGCGTGATGCCGATGCACTGCTCGGCCAATGAGGGACCGGCCGGCGATGCCGCCATCTTCTTCGGCCTGTCGGGAACCGGCAAGACCACGCTGTCGGCCGATCCGTCCCGCACCTTGATCGGCGATGACGAGCACGGCTGGGGTCCGCACGGCATCTTCAATTTCGAAGGCGGCTGCTACGCCAAGACGATCAAGCTGTCGGCGGAAGCCGAGCCGGAGATCTTCGCCACCACGCAGCGCTTCGGCACCGTGCTGGAAAACGTCGTACTCGACGCCGATGGCGTGCCGGATTTCAATGACGGCCGGCTCACCGAAAACACACGCTGCGCCTATCCGCTCGACTTCATACCCAATGCCTCGAAGACCGGGCGCGCCAGTCACCCGAAGAACATCATCATGCTGACCGCCGACGCTTTCGGCGTGATGCCGCCGATCGCCCGGCTGACGCCGGCGCAGGCGATGTATCATTTCCTTTCCGGCTACACGGCCAAGGTAGCCGGAACGGAAAGGGGCGTGACCGAGCCGGAAGCGACTTTCTCGACCTGTTTCGGCGCGCCGTTCATGCCGCGCCATCCGTCGGAATACGGCAATCTTCTGCGCGAGCTCATTGCTCGCCACGGCGCCGATTGCTGGCTGGTCAACACCGGCTGGACCGGCGGCGCCCATGGCACCGGCAAGCGCATGCCGATCAAGGCGACGCGCGCCTTGCTCGCCGCCGCCCTCGACGGCTCGCTGCAGGCAGGCGCTTTCCGCACCGACGCCAATTTCGGCTTCGAGGTGCCGGTGGCGGCGCCTGGTGTCGATAGCGCCATCCTCGATCCGCGCTCCACCTGGATGGACAAGGCTGCCTATGACCGGCAGGCGGCAAGGCTGGTGGGCATGTTCGCCGTCAACTTCGAGAAGTTCGAAAGCCATGTCGACGCCGTCGTGCTGGGCGCAGCGCCCCGCATGCAGGAAGCTGCGGAGTAATCGTCAAGGCATCGTTGTGGCCAGGCAGGAGGCCGGGTTTCGATCGGGCCTTTTCTTTTTCGGCTCGCCGCGCCATGACTGCGGCATGCCGATCGACGACGACCTCATCATATCTGGCGAAGCCGTGATCCACCCGGGCGACCTGCACGAGGATTTCATCCGCTCGTCCGGTCCCGGCGGCCAGAACGTCAACAAGGTGGCGACGGCGGTGCAGCTTCGCTTCGACGCGCGGAACGCCGAGGGCCTGTCGGACCGCGTACGCGAGCGGACCATAAAATTTGCCGGCCAGCGCGCCACCAAGGATGGTGTCATCATCATCGAGGCCGGACGCTTTCGCACGCAGGAGCAGAACCGCGCCGATGCGCGGGCGAGGCTGACGGCACTGGTCGCCAAGGCCGCCGAACCGCCGCCGCCGCCGCGCAAGAAGACACGGCCCTCGAAAGGCGCGGTCGAGCGTCGGCTGAAGAGCAAGGCCGGGCGCGGTACGATCAAGAAGCTGCGCGGTCGCGTGGAGAACGACTAAGCAACACGCAAATCGTGCCCGCAAAACCACTTTCAATTTTGCATTGCGGATGTGAGGTTTCCCTTCCGTCGGCAACACGCCGCGCGTCCGAAAGGTGCTGGCGTTGCCTTTACCAGAGACGCTTCAGCGAAGCCGTGATGTTGCGGCCCTGGTCCTGTAGCTATAACCCGAGTTGCACACCGTCGCGCGGTCGTCGGCAATGTCGCGGACGGCGAAAGCGGCCGAGACACCTTCCTACCTCTTGTCGGTGGCGCCGAGATCGTAGGAGGCCGAGGCATCGAGATAGACGGCGGCATCGTTCTTGGCGGTGTTTGACGTGTCGGTATGTTAGTCATCTTTATTCGTCAACCGCCCATCTGGCCAAGACGAATTCATCGCTGCCCTCCCTGGTAAAAACCACCACCGCTTTCGGGTCGCCGTTTTCGTCTGGCGGTGGCATGCTGAGGCTCCGAACCATTCTCATGAGCCAACCCATGCTCGTTCTGCCCAAAGGCATCCGTCACATTCCGGCCCATCTGTCGCGCGCCGTCCAGGAGACGCTGGTCGAGGAGGTGAGAAGCATTGTCCAGCAGGCGCCGCTGTTCGTGCCGGCCATGCCTCGGACCGGCAAGGAGATGAGCGTGCGCATGACCAATTGCGGTCCGCTCGGCTGGGTCACCGACAAGGAACGCGGCTATCGCTACCAGCCGACGCATCCGCTGACCGGAGAGCCGTGGCCGCCTATCCCCGACAGTCTGCTCGACCTGTGGCGGCAGGTGTCGGGCTATCCCAATCCCCCGCAGGCCTGCCTGGTCAATTTCTACACGCCGGAAGCCAAGATGGGCCTGCATCAGGATCGCGACGAGGCCGATTTCTCAGCACCGGTCGTCTCCGTCTCGCTGGGTGACGATTGCCTGTTCAGGGTCGGCCAGACAACCCGCGATGGCGCCACCAAATCGTTCAGGCTCAAAAGCGGCGATGTCGTCGTGCTTGGCGGCGAGGGCCGTCTTGCCTTCCATGGCGTCGACCGCATCTACCCTTCGACCTCGGCGCTGCTCAAGAACGGCGGCAGGATCAATCTGACGTTGCGGCGGGTGACGAAGCCCGACAAGGGCGCCGTATAGGCGAGGGTTCGCGCCCCGCACGGCGCCGCCGACCTTTGGGCGACCAGCGATAGTTCAGTTCAGCGCAGCGGTGAAAAAATCGCCGAGACCAGATGGAAGGGCAATGCGCCGTAGGCGGCGACCGTCGCCTGATCGTCCCATTGGCGGAACTGCCGGGACGGCCGCGCCTCCAGCGTCAGGGCATGCTGTCGGCCGTCGAACGTAACCTTGCCGCGAAAGCGCAGCACCCGCTCTCCACCAGACCGGCTGATGGCCATCGCACGCAGACGCGCGACGTGGTCGTCGCCCACATTGATCTCCATTTCGATGCGGCGCCGGACCGGCGGGACGCTGATCCTGATCGTGATGTCCAGCATCATCTCCCCTGCCGTCGCGGGGCACGGTATGGTCTGCGAGAAGGCCGGGGGCGACTGTCCTTCCAGCGGTTCGCGAGGTGCCTGCCTGCCGCGCCATGCTCTGCCGCGCCATGCCCTGGCGGGCGGCTCCTGCCGCAGCCGCCCGCTCTTGCGTCTCAGCCGCAACTGCTTGGCGAAGCCGCGCGACAGCCAGGTCAGCCTGCCGAAGTCGGTTCGCGGCTTGGCCTGCAGCAATGCCGACCAGCGTGCAAGGCCGGTGCGGTCGGCCATGACCAGCACGCGCGCCAGCACCCTGTCAGGCACCGTCACGCCAACATCGAGCGCAAGGTAGGAAAGCGCCACCGCCGCGGCAACGGCAAGGCCACGCCTGGCGACGACATCGAGGAACACGTCCCAGTCGACGCCGCCGGCGCGAATGGCCACCGCGCAATCGACCAGCCAATCGCTGTGGGTGTGGGCATCGAGCCCGCCATGCGCGATGGCGAGCGCGATGCGATCCGCAGGCGACGGCACCAGCACGCCGACACCGCTGAATTCGGCCGCCGCCGCGCGCTGCCAGATCGCCTGGTCATCCTCGTCGCTTTGCTGCGAACCGTCATAGGCAAGCTGGTGCAGGTCGATATCGCCATAACTGCCCTTGAAAAAATTCATCGAGCGTAGCGACGCCAGTCTTGTCCTCAGATACTGTGGGCTTACCCCGGTGGCGATCTGCCAGTCGCGGTCGCGCAGCACGCCGAACGCCGCCGATATATCCTGCGGCCGCACCAATATGTCGATGTCGTGCGCCACCCGGCCACGCTGCGCCGAGGCGTTCAAGGCAATGCGGCTGGCACCCTTGATCAGCATCACCAGGCAGCCGGAATCCGTCATCGCCTGCAGCGCCGGTTCGGCCTCGCGCATCGCCATGCGCGACTTGGTCCACAGCATCTTTTGCAGGCCGATAAGGCGCGGATAGGCGGAATGGCCGGCCAATTTCCGCCCGAACCGGTCGCAGATCGCGGCCAGCAGCCGATGTTCCCTGAAGGAGACGAGGTCTATGTCGTTCGCGCTTAGCCACTGCAAGGCGCAACCGGCGGCCGCGTCCTCATCGGCAAGAAGCGCGGCCTTGAGCAGTTGGTCGAGCCCGCCCGTCGGCCAGGACCAGCCATAGTCCGGGAAACGTCGGCTGATGCGGCGGATGCCCGCCATCAGCCCGCGCCGGCCTTGTTCCGGGCCCGTCGCAGCATGGCGAGCCGCGCCACTTCGAGATAGCCGCGGTCGCGCGCGGCATCGCGCCCGTAGGACAGGCTGCCGGGCCTGATGCGACGCAGCGCCAGCACCTCTTCCACCATGTCGAGGGCAAGGCCCGCCTCGCGTGCCCGCGCGATCCAGTCGATCATTTCGCCGCGGCCGCCCGGCGGATCGACGACTGGTCCGACGGTCTCGGCGACCTCGCGCCGGATCAGCATCGTGGTCCGGGACCAACCGGGTACGATCGCGTCCTCGGGAGCGTCGGGCCGGTCATTGCGGAAGTTTCGCAAATGACAGAAGACGCCCGACGTTCCGGGATGTCTTTCGAGATGCGCGAGCTGTGTTTCGACCTTGCTCGGCAGCCACAGATCGTCGGCATCGAGCGTCGCAATGAGCGGCGTCGACAAGGCGGCGATGCCCCTGGTCGTGGCGCTGCCAGGTCCGGCATTTGCCTGGCGCAGCAATTGCAGCGGCAGGTCCGTTCCGCCGATCGCCGCCGCGAGATCGTCGTTGGATCCATCGTCGACGATCACCACCAGCTCGGGCCGCACTGTCTGCGCCGCGACCGATCGCAGCGTCTCGGCGATGGTGCCGCTGGCGTTGAAGGCCGGTATGACGACGCCATAGTTCCGCATGCTACATGAAGCGCCAGTTGGCGAGTTCTTTTACATCGAATATGCCTTCGATCCCGCGCAGTGAAGGGTCGGCCTTGCGCCGTTTCATCGATTTGTGGATGGCCCGCAAGAATTCCCGAAGGGATGTGTCGACTTGCTTCGTCATGTTGCCGGGATGACGTCGGTAGTAAAGCGATACGGTATCCGGCAGGACGAATCTGGGGCCGCTTTCAAAGGTGCGCAGCAAGTAGTCGGTGTCTTCGGCCTGGCCGAAGGCCTCGTCGAAGCCGCCGATCCGTTCAATGAGCTTACGCGAGAAAATGCCCGACGACAGATGAATTCCCCGCACGGTCATGCAATGGCTGCCGGGGCAGGGTTCCAGCAGATCGTCGTCGATGTGTTCGACCATCATCATCAGGGAATAGGTAAGCTCCAGAGCGGGGTCGGCGTCAAAGCATGCAATATCGGCCTTGAATCGTCCCGCGGGCGAGACATCGTCCGAATCGAGGAACGACACGAGCTCGGTTTCCGGCGTGAGCAGTCTGAGACCAGCGTTGCGGGCCCGCGTCACGCCCATGTTCTCTTGCCGGAAAAGGCGAATGCAGGCGTTCTCGGCCCTCATTGAACGCACGGCCTCCGCCGACCCGTCGGTCGAGCCGTCGTCGATCACGATGATGTCGAGATCGGCGGCATCGTGCTGCCGCACGAGCGAGCGCAGCGCCGAGACGACATAGCGCTCGCGATTGTACACAGGCATGATCACGCTGAGCTTCACCGGGCGCCTCGTGTCAGGAAATCCTCGATTGTGCCAGCGATTTCTGCCGGGTCGGTGCCGAGGGACAATCGGAAGCACGGCAGGTGGCGCGCCAATTCGCTGAAGAAGCGAAAGCCGCTTTCGCGCTCGCCCGGCATCTGGGCGATGCCGGACGGCGCCAAGGCAATCATGGCATCCTTGCGCGACATCGGCATAATCGAACTTGCTCCGCCTCCGCTGATATGTGGCACCACCAGCGCGACGATGTCCAGCATGGCGGGCACCGGCCGAGGCGCGACATCATGAATATGGAACGTGTGCTTGCCTTGCCAGTTCAGCGGGCCTTGCGTCAGCCGCTGCCGCAGGCCCAGCCGAGCGAAACCTTCCGTGTCCTGCTTCAACGTCGAAAAAAGGGGGCGCGCGGTCACGCCGTCGGTGAGATCGATCAGCACATAGTCGTCGCCGACACTGTCGAGCCCGTTAAGCAGGCCGGCGACGACGGTGCCGGATTTCCCGGCCCCGCCCGAGCCGGCAAGCAGAATACCCTTGCCGTCGATGCCGAGCGTGCCGGCATGGGTCAGCCGCATGCCGCGCGCGGCATATTCCCAGTGCAGGAAGGCGCGCAGCGGTGCTCCAGGCTCCCAGGGCGGAAAGGCATCGGCCGAGGCCATCAGCTGCACGCCGACGCGGCGGTGCGGATCGTAGACTTGCCAGAAATCCAGGTCGTGGAAATGGTGCCCGCGCAAACCGGCTTCGGCGAGCTGTTTGGCAAAACCGTGCTCGGTGAAATGGGCATCGCCCCAGTGCGCCGGCTCCGGGATGCCGTCAATGCCGGGATGCGCGATGAAGATGCGACCCGTGGACGGTGCCGGCTGATCATGCCCGGCCTCGACAAAAGCATGGTCCAATGCATCGGCAAGCACGCCGTGACCGAGATGCGCGGTCAGTTCAAGCCACGGCAGGCGAACCTTTCGCATGGTCGGATAGCACGCGGCCGCGCCTTCAGCGGCGGCGATGAGATACCGGGCGTAATCCGGCAAGGTTTCGAGCGTGACGCGCGGCATCAATCGCCTTCCATCACGCTGCGGCCTCCCCGTCAGGAAGCCTGCTTGACCGCCGGCCAGCCGAGAGGCTCCTCGACCTCGTGGATGGGATCAACGACGATCAGGTCGGCGAGGTCGTCGTGAATGCTCACATTGAGCGGCTCGTTCGTGGCGGCAAGCTCGGCAGGCAAATCGCCCGGCAAAGGCCGCGCCGCCGCGTCCAAGCGCACCAGCAAACCCAATTCGAGCAATTGCGATATGAAGTGTTCGAGTTCGGCCCGGCCTATTGTCGAGCCGCCGGCGCTCAGTCCGACCAGGGCCTGGGCGTCCGCGCCGGATGAAAGCGCCTGCCACACCTTGCTGCCGGAATCGGAAAAGCCGAAATATTTGCCATTGGCAAGATTGAGCACCACGGCCTCGCCATCGAAAGATTCGAAAACGATATCCCGGCTCGCTACCGCATAGGCGTGGGAATCATGCGTCATTGTTGCCCCGTCCTGCATTTCCTGCCCGCCAGCAGGACCGCTTCCACCGACAACGCCTGTAAACTTTCAGGTCTTCCTTGGCAAGGTAACCTTTGCCGGCAACGCGGGACCATTTCCGGGATCAGTCGAAAGCGGGGCGGATCAAGCCTCGATTTCAAGCGGCGACAATGGCTTGGAACAACAGGCCAGGATGAAGCCATCATCGATCTCATGATCGAGGATGCCGCCATTGTGGCTCATCTCGACGCTGCCGGAGACTTTCTTCACCTTGCAAGTTCCGCACAGGCCGAATTCGCAGGCAGCCGGTATTCGCACGCCCGAGGCGCGCGCCGTCTGCAGCACGGTCTGGCCGGCGACACAATCGGCGTCGACATCCGAAAGCGCGAAGCGGATCGGCGTCGCGGCTTCGACGCAAATCGCCCCGCCGTCTTCAGCCGGCGAGGCAAACGGCGCCGGGATTTCCTCCACCGCCGGCGCGGCAAAGCTCTCCTGATGGTACTTTGCCATGTCGAACCCGGCGGCCTCCAGCATGCCGCGCACGGCGCGCATGAAGGGATCGGGGCCGCAGCAGAAGATTTCGCGTTCGCGGAAATCGGGCGCCAGGAGCGGCAGCCGGATGGCGTCGATGCGGCCCATATGGCCGTACCAGCCCTCGCGGCTCGACCGCTCCTCGATCATGAAGCCGAGCGACAGGCCCGGCATATGGCCGCCGAGCAGTTCGAGTTCCTTGCGAAAGATGATCTCTTCAGGGCGCCGCGCGCAATTGACGAATCCGACATCGGTCCATGGCGCGCAGTCATTCAGCCAGCGCAGCATCGACATCATCGGCGTCACGCCCGAACCGGCCGAGATGAACAGGTATTTCGCCGCCGGGTGGCTGTGCAGCGAAAAGTCGCCGCCCGGTCCATAGGCCTTGACGTGCGAGCCGGGCGTCAGGTGATCGAACATCCAGCGTGTGCCGACGCTGCCCGCCTGCGCCTTCACCGTCACCGCGATCGAGAATGGTCGCGACGGCGATGATGACAGCGTGTAGGTGCGCATCAGCGGGCCGTCCGGTGTCGGCAATTCCAGCGTCACGAACTGGCCCGGCTTGTAGCGGAACCAGGTCTGGTTGTCCGAGCGGAAGGTGAAGGTCTTGACGTCGGGCGCCTCGTCGCTGACGCCGATCACTTCCAGCACCTGCAGCCTGTCGTTCCACGGCGCCATCTGGTCGAGATGGCGATAGAGGCCAAGATCAGTCATGGCGTTCATCCCTGCATACCTTTTCATTTTGCGCATGTCGTGATCCCAAAACCGCTGCACGGTTTTGGGCGAGATGCGCTAGGCGACACTGCGCAGAGCGGGCCGGCCGTCTTCGGAAAGCCGTGGGCCGATAAAGCGCGCGTACCAGTCGACGAACTGGATGACGCCGCCCTCGTGCAGCTCCGAATAGGGACCGGGCTCGTAGGCCGGCGACAGGATGCCGAAGGCGTTTTCCTCGACGATGCGGCGGTCCTGGTCGTTGGTCTCGGTCCAGACATGGGTGAGCTCGGGCAGATCGTAGTCGACGCCTTCCACCGCATCCTTGTGGACCAGCCATTTGGTCGTCACCGCTGTTTCCGTGGCGCTGACCGGCAGCACGCGGAACGTCACCGCATGATCCACGAGGATATGGTTCCAGGTTGTCGGGTAGTGGTAGTGCATCAGCGTGCCGATCCGGTCGGCCGAGACGCTGTCGGACAGGTTCCTCTTCACGGCCCGCTTGCCGGTCATCGTGTAGCTCTGGGCATCGCGCAGCAGCGGCGCGCGGGTGGCGCGGTATTGTCCGGCCGGGTCGATCCGAAACTTGCTGGGCAGGCCAACAGCTTCGCACTTCGCCCAGTGGGCCAGCATCTCCGGGTCGCTGTCGACGCCTTGCACGCCAGTCACGGTCGGCGCTTCCGGGAAGGTCTTGCACAGCTCAGGGTGGTTGCCCGCGCAATGGTAGCATTCGCGGTTGTTTTCCCAGACCAGCTTCCAGTTGCCCTTCTCGATGATCGTGCTCTCGAAGGCGATCTTGGCCTCGCTCAGCCGGTGCGGCTGGAGATAGGGCTCGATCATCGCCCGCATCGGCGCGAAGTCGGCGGGCTCCTTGGCCAGGCAGATGAAGACATAGCCGGCGACGCTTTCGCAGGCGACCGGCTTGAGCCCGAACTGGCTCTTGTCGAACCCATCGGCCATCTGGCGGGCGAACAGCAGCCGGCCGTCGAGTTCGTAGGTCCACTGGTGATAGGGACACACCAGCTTGGCGGCCATGCCCTTGTCGGTGTTGCAGACGCGGCTGCCGCGATGGCGGCAGGAATTGTGGAAGGCGTTGATATTGCCCTGCTGATCGCGCACCAGCACGACCGGATAATCGCCGATCTGCACGGTGATGAAGCTGCCCGGCTTGGGCAACTCGCAATCATGGCCGATGAACAGCCAGTCGCGATACCAGATCAGCTCCATGTCCAGCTTGAAGTAGTCCGGGTCGGTATAGAAGGGCTGTTCCAGCGAAAGGCCCTGTCTGCGGCCGTTCAAAAGCCTCAGCATGTCGTTGCGCGCGTCCATGTCCTGTCCTCATTTTCAAGGACTGAACTGGTGGTGATGGAGGAAGGACTGGGCGCAAGCCGGCGAAAGCCGGACAACACCATCCGCCCCTTGACCGCCCACCGCGATCAGTCGAGTTCTAGCGATCTCGGGCTGGTTTCCGGGCTCTGGAGTGGTCCTGGCGGACCGTCGCGACACCTTCCCAGGCTTTCGCCCAGTGGTCTCCCGTTGCGACTTGAACTCCACCACCGTTGCGGGGGCAGCGCCGGAATCTGACCGGCTTCCCAATTCTCCGCTCCGTCGTCACGCAGCGGCACCTGAGATGGCTTGATCTAATCACGACAGGGTTTGCGACATCGGCACGAAAGCGACATCGCATCCATGCGGCGCGACACGCATGCGGGATCGTCCCGGCATGGTTGCCGCAGGGGGAATCGCCTCTTCTCGCCAGGCGCACGCGGGCACCGTTTTCGACCCTCAGCCGGCCGGAAAAGGGTTAACGGTTTCGAAAAGTGACTATTAGCACAGTCTAAAATCGAACCGAACGGTTCGTTTCTGTTGACGGTGCGTGCAGGACGGTGTGAACGCCCAGCCCTCCGACACAGTTGGTGATCGGGTCGCCATCTTAGTCAACTACTTGATATCGAACAGAAAAATAAGACATGTAGAAGGCGTTGGTACAATTTCAAGTAGCAGAGTCATGGTCCACGCTGAACAACTTCGTGATTGGAAACGGCAAGGGGGCTCTCCCACATCGGGGCGGTCCGAACGACGCGATTTAATCCCAAGACACGCCGCTAGACGGACGGGAAAAATACTGGAGTACAAAAATGAAAAAGATCATGCTCACTGCCGCCGCCCTCCTGGCTATTTCCGGCAGCGCCTTCGCTAGTAGCGACCATTATGGTTCGAACGCCGCGACCCCCGCGGCCACTGTCGACAGTTCCTACACCGCTTCGACCAAGAAGTCGGAGCCGGCTGCCCAGACGCCTGTGACGGGCGCCGACCACAACCTCTTCGGCAACAATTAATAACCATCCCCGGCACGCGGCGGGTGAACCTGCCGCGCCGGTGGACCCTACAATTCAGGAGTATTAAAATGAACAAGATCCTCTTTGCTGCCGCCGCCGTTCTGGCTCTCTCAGGCAGCGCTTTCGCCGGCAGCGACAACTATGGCTCCAACGGCGCCAACCAGCCCACTGCTTCGTCGACTGTCNCCGTTCTGGCTCTCTCAGGCAGCGCTTTCGCCGGCAGCGACAACTATGGCTCCAACGGCGCCAACCAGGCTGCTGCTGCCTCCACCGACAATCCAAACACCGCGTCGATCGGCAAGTCGGCTCCGGCCACCTCGGCGCCTGTCCAGCAGGGCAGCGACCGCAACCTCTTCGGCCATTAATGGCCTCCCACGGCCGGTGGGCTTTTGCCCGCCGGTCCGCGGGACTTCCAAAATTCAGGAGTTACCTAAAATGAACAAGATCCTCATTGCCGCCGCCGCCGTTCTGGCCGTCTCCGGCAGCGCTTTCGCCGGCAGCGACAACTATGGCTCCAACGGCGCCAACCAGCCCACTGCTTCGTCGACTGTCAATGTCGATACGTCGCATACGGGTGCGATCCGCAACAGCGATTCGCCTGTCTACAAGCTGCTCAATTCGACTGGCGACGTGCAGAAGCCGGCCCATCAGGGTGCCGATCGCAATCTCTTCGGCAACAACTAACCAGCCTGTGCAGACAAAAAGAGCGGCGGGCCATGCCCGCCGCTGCTTTTGTTTTTTGCGTTACCGGAACGGCCGTCTTCAGGCCGCCTTTGCTTCCGCTTCGTGGAGGGCAAAGGAGCGACCCTCCGCATCGAAGATATGGAGGTCGCCGGCATTGGCGGTCAGCCGCAGCGTCGAGCCGCGCTTGACCTCGACATTGCCCGGCAGCTTGGTCACCAGCGGCAGGTCGGCCCGGCCAATATCGACATAGACCAGCTGGACCTCGCCAAGCTGTTCGAGATAATCGACGCTCCCCTCGAACAGATAATCCGCACCGCTGGCGATCGCGAGATCTTCCGGCCGTACGCCGAAGCTGACCGCCGCTCCCTTTGCCGAAGCAGGTGTCGCGATCGGCACCGTCGCCTTTCGGCCGCCGACATGGCTGACGATGGTCGGGTTGCCCGTCTTGTCGACCGTCGCCGGCAGGATGTTCATGGCCGGCGAGCCGATGAACTGGGCGACGAAGAGGTTGCCTGGGTTCTTGTAGAGTTCCATGGGCGTGCCGACCTGCTCGATGTGCCCGTCCTTCAGCACGACGATCCGGTCGGCCAGCGTCATCGCCTCGACTTGGTCGTGCGTGACGTAGATCATGGTCGTGTTGGGCATCGATTCCTTGAGCTTGGCGATCTCGATGCGGGTGGCGACGCGCAATGCGGCGTCAAGGTTCGACAGCGGTTCGTCGAACAGGAACACCTTCGGATTGCGCACGATGGCGCGGCCGATGGCGACGCGCTGCCGCTGGCCGCCCGACATCGCCTTGGGCAGACGGTCCAGATATTTGGTCAGCTGCAGGATCTCGGCGGCTTGCCGAACCCTTTTGTCGATCTCGGCCTTGCTTTCCTTACCGATCTTCATCGAGAAGGCCATGTTGTCGTAGACGGTCATGTGCGGGTAGAGCGCATAGGACTGGAACACCATGGCGATGCCGCGCTTCGAGGGTGGCACGTCGTTGACCACCTGGCCGTCGATCTTGAGTTCACCCGACGTGATTTCCTCGAGCCCCGCGATCGAGCGCAGCAAGGTCGACTTGCCGCAGCCCGACGGGCCGACGAAGACGATGAACTCGCCCGATTTGATGTCGAGGTCGATGCCGTGGAGAATGTTGAGATTGCCATAGGACTTCTTCACTTGTCTCAAATTGACATCGGCCATTGGTTTCCTCCAGTGATTCCTCGGATGTTTCAGCCTATTCGTCCGAACCAGGCGCCATAGCCGCCGAGTTCGACCGACCCGGTGCTCGCCTGCCCGGAGAACCCGTGTCCCGGCAAAGGTTGCAGGGTTCGGTTGCCGAGGTCAACCTTCGCGGGCCTTGCGCCCAGATTGAAGACGCAGACGATCTCATCATTACCCGACCGGCGGGTGAAGGCGACCGTGTCGCCCTGGCTTTCGATGAAGGCGATGTCCCCCTTGGCTAGCGCCGGATTGGCGCGGCGGAAGGCAAGAAAGCGCCGGTAATGTTCAAGCAGGGAGGTTTCGTCGCCTTGCTGCACGTTGACCGCCTGCCGCAGATGCGCGGCCGGCACCGGCAGCCAGGGTTTTGCCTGGGAGAAGCCGCCATTCCTGGCACTGCCATCCCACACCATGGGCGTGCGGCAGCCGTCGCGGCCCTTGAATTCAGGCCAGAAACGGATCCCGTAGGGATCCTGCAGATCCTCGAAGCGCAGATCGGCCTCGCCGAGGCCGAGTTCTTCGCCCTGGTAGATGCAGACCGAACCGCGCAGCGACATCAGCAATGCCGAGATGACCTTGAGATAGGCCGACGGGTCGGCCTCGTTGGCGGCCCAGCGCGAGGCCGGTCGCATCACGTCATGGTTGGAAAACGCCCAGCACGACCAGCCGTCGCTGGCCACCCGGCCAAAAGCTTCCAGCACCGAGCGGACCTTGGCGGCACTGATCTTTTCCGGGGCCAGGAAGTCGAAAGAATAGCACATATGCACGCGCTTGCCGCCGGCGGTATAGGCGGCGACCACGTCCAGCCCGCGTTGCGAATCGCCGACTTCGCCGACCGCCGCGGTCGCCGGGTACTCGTCGAGCAGCGCCCGGAAGCGCTCGAGGAAGGCGAGGTTTTCCGGTCGGCTCTTGTCGTAGATATGGTCCTGGTAGTTGTAGGGATTGACCGCCGGTGCGGTCTGGTCGTTGCGCTGTTCCGGCGGCAGCGGCGGGTTGTTTTCCAGCCCCTGGCTGTGGAAGTAAAAATTGATGGTGTCGAGGCGAAAGCCGTCGACGTCGCGCTCCAGCCAGAAGCGGGTGACGTCGAGCAGCGCGTCCTGGACCTGGCGATTATGGAAGTTGAGGTCCGGCTGCTCGGCCAGGAAATTATGCAGGTAGTATTGCTGGCGGCTGGTGTCCCATTGCCAGGCCGAGCCGCCAAAGATCGACAGCCAGTTGTTGGGCGGCGTGCCATCGGGTCTTGCATCCGCCCAGACATACCAGTCGGCCTTAGGATTAGTGCGGCTCGAGCGGCTTTCCTTGAACCAGGGGTGGATATCGGCGGTATGCGACAGCACCTCGTCGATCATCACCTTGAGGCCCAGTCGGTGCGCCTCCGCCGTCAGTGCATCGAAATCCGCCAGCGTGCCGAACATCGGGTCGACGTCACAATAATCCGAGACGTCATAGCCGAAATCCTTCATTGGCGATTTGAAGAAAGGCGAGATCCAGATGGCATCCGCGCCAAGCGCGGCAATGTAGGGCAGCCTGCCGATGATGCCCTTGAGGTCGCCGATGCCATCGCCATTGGAATCCTGATAGCTGCGTGGATAGATCTGGTAGATCACCGCGCCTCGCCACCAGTCGCGGTCGATGGCGGGGTCTGGTTTCGAAGTCGCCTTCAAAGCCGATTGCATGGTCTCAACCTCCTTTCACCGAGCCGGCCAGCAGCCCGCGGACGAAATAACGCTGCAGCGAGAAGAAGACGATCAGCGGCACGATGATCGTGATGAAGGCCGATGTCGTCAGGATCTCCCAGTTGCCGCCACGCGAGCCAAGCAGCGCATTGAGCTTGGCCGTCAGCACGATCTGATCGGGCGCCGTTCCGAGGAAAACCATTGCCACCAGGAGATCGTTCCATACCCACAGGAATTGGAAGATGGCGAAGGAGGCAAGCACCGGGAAGGACAGCGGGAGCACGATCTTGACGAAGATCTCGAAATCGCTGGCGCCGTCGATGCGCGCCGATTCCATGATCTCGCGCGGTAGCCCGGCAATATAGCTTCGCAAGAGATAGATGGCGAAGGGCAGGCCGAAGCCGGTATGCGCCAGCCAGATGCCGAGATAGGTCTTGGACGGCACGCCGAAGAACGTGCCGACGCCGTTGTAGAGCTTCAGGAGCGGAATGAGCGACATCTGCAGCGGCACCACCAGCAGGCCGATGACGACGGCGATCAGGAGCGCGCGGCCTGGAAAGCGCATCCAGGCCAGTGCGTAGGCCGCAAAGGCCGCGATCAGGATCGGGATGACGGTCGCCGGGATGGTGACCGTTAGCGAATTCATGAAGGAGCGGCCGATGCCTTCGGAAAACAGCACGGTCTGATAATTGTCGGTGGTGAATTTCGGCGGCGCCGACGAAGCGTAGTAGACGCGCTGGCCCCGGTCGCCCTCGAACGCCTTTGGCGAGGCCATGACGAAGCTGCCGTCCGCGTTGAGCCGCAGGGTCACCCCGTCACCGAGATCGGCTGATGTGCCGGCAGGATATTGCGTCGGTGCCGCCGCCTTGACGCCGAAGGCGCTTATCGCGCGCTTGGCCCCGTCGCCGAAGATGTTGCCCTGGAGAACGAACTTGCCGTCCTTTTCTACTTGTGTGGAGGCGGCCGGCAGTCGCCCGGCTTCTGTCTGGCTGGAACTGGCGAAGGAATTCCACCAACCCGAGGCGATGATCTGGTCCTTGTCGCGCAGCGACGAGACGAGGATGCCGAGCGTGGGGATGGTCCAGATCACCACGAAGACGAGCACCGCGATATGGACGCCGAAACGGCTGGCGAAGGAATTTCCGGTCGCGACGGCCATCTCAGTGCCCTCCCGTCTCTTTGTTGGCCTGGCGGATGTTCCAGACCATGATCGGAATGACGGCAATCATGATGATGATGGCGATGGTCGCGCCGCGGCCGAAATCGCCGCCGCCGCGGAACATCCAGTCGAACATCAGATTGGCCAGCACCTGACTGTTCCATTGACCGTTGGTCATGGTCAGGACGATGTCGAACACTTTCAGCACCAGGATGGTGATGGTGGTCCATACCACCGCGATGGTGCCCCAGATCTGTGGCACCATGATCTTCCAGAAGATCTGGAACGGGTTGGCGCCGTCTATGACCGCGGCTTCCAGTGTTTCTTCGGGGATGCCGCGCAACGCCGAGGACAGGATGACCATGGCGAAGCCGGTCTGGATCCAGATCAGGATGACCATCAGGAAGAAGTTGTTCCAGAACGGCAGTGATATCCAGACCTGCGGTTGGCCGCCGAAATACTGGATGATGGCGTTGAGAAGGCCGATCTGGATCTGGCCTTGGCCACGATATTCGTAGATGAACTTCCAGATCACGCTGGCGCCGACGAAGGAGATGGCCAACGGCAGGAAGATCAGGCTCTTGGCGATCGTTCCCCACCATATCTTGTCCGTGAGCACGGCGATGATCAAGCCGAGGAAGGTGCAGGCCGCCGGCACCACCGCCAGCCACAATATGTTGTTGCGGATGGCGTTTCGCAGATCCGGATCGCGCAACGCCCATTCATAGTTGGCGAATCCCACGAAACTCGTGCCGCCGCGATCGAAGAAGGACAGCCACAGCGTCGCGATTACCGGATAGACCAGGTAGATGGTCAGGATGATCAGCGCCGGACCCACGAACAACCAAGGCCGCACCAATCCCTGCCGGCGCAGATTGTTGACGGCGGCCGTTCCGGACACCCCGCGCGCGGGGAAGATCAGGTCAAGCAGTTTGTTGGCGCCCCAGAAATAGGCGACGCAGCCGCCGACGCCGATGATGATGACGAATATTGCCGAGAAAATCTGAGCCGCCATGGGTCCCTCTCCCTGCGCATGACCGGCCAGCGATGCTGGCGACCGATGCACCGACTTTCAGTTATTCGGAACAATCGAAACGCGAAGCTTCCGGCGTGCCCCGCCGGTCGGATCCGGGCCGTAGCCCGGATCCAGTAGCAAGATGAGGAAGGATTAGGTCGCGCCGGAGCGGCCTATTTGATGGCGTCCCAGCTCTTCTGGATGTCGGTGGCGACGTCCTGCGCGGACTTGCCGCCGACCAGGTCGATCATGCCGGTCCAGAACGAGCCGGCGCCGACTTTGCCGGGCATCAGGTCGGAGCCGTCGAAGCGCACCGTCGTGGCGCCGACCAGGATCTCGCCCTGCTTCTTCAGCGCATCGCTGCCATAGGCGTCCTTGTTGGCCCCCTTGAAGGGCGTGACGAAGCTCTTCTGTGCCATCCACAATTCATGCGCGAGCGGCATCTGCAGGAACTTGATGAATTCGCGCGATGCCTTGGAATCCTTGGTGATCATTACCAGCGTTCCGGCGACTTCCAGCGGCGTTCCGAGCTCCGGCTTGGCGGCGTAGGGCGGGTAGGGGAAGAAGTCGGCATCCTGGCCAAGCTTCACGCCCTCCGGGAAGAAGGAGGGGATGAACGACGCCTGATGGTGCATGTAGCATTTCGGCGGTACGGTAAAGAGGCCCTTCGGGCTGTCGCGGAAGTCGGTCGCCGCGACGGCCTTGGCGCCGCCGTCGACCATCTTGTCGTCCGTGGCGATCTTGCCGAAGATGTCGATGGCGTTGACCACGGCCGGGTCGTTGAACGGAATCTCGTTCTTCACCCACTTGTCGTAGACTTCGGGAGTCTGCGTGCGCAGCATGATGTCCTCGACCCAGTCGGTCGCCGGCCAGCCCGTCGCGCCGCCTGAACCAAGCCCGATGCACCACGGCTTGCCGCCATCGGCGATGATCTTCTTCTCGAGCTCGGCAAGTTCTTCCTGCGTCTTCGGCACCTTGTAGCCGGCTTCCTCGAAATTGTCGGGCGAGTACCAGACCAGCCCCTTCACGTCGATCTTGTAGGGAAAGGCATAGAAGCCTGGCTTGCCGTCCTTGCCGTTGTAAGTGCCGAGCTTGGCCCAGGAGTCGCCGGCGGCGTAATTCTCCTTGACCCAGGCTGCGACGTCGTCGCCGAGCGGGGTCAGCACGCCCTTGGAAGCAAGGTCCTGGATGAGGCCAGGCTGCGGCAGGACCGCGATGTTGGGCGGGCTGCCGGCCTGCGTGTCGATGACAATCTGCTGCTCGTAATTCTCGGACGAGGAATATTTGACCTCCGCGCCGGTGGCTTCGGAGAAATAATCGAGTACCGACCGGACAAGCGTCTCGTCCTCGCCACGCCACGGTCCGAAGATGGTCAGCGTCTCGCCCTTGAGATCGACTTTCTTGAGGTCCTCGTAATTCGCCCAGTTGAAGCGCTTGTCCTCGCCCGGCTTGAACTTCAGTTCGGCATGCGCGGGCGCGCTCAGGGCGAATGCGGCAGACGCAACACCCAGCAAAAGCATTCTCTTCATCGGTATTCCTCCCAGTGGGTCATACACACCGGACGGAACCTCCATTCCGCCCCGCCGACGCCGCGGGACTGTGACTCAGTCGCAAGGGAACCGCAACCTTTAGTACAGTCTTCCAAAGCGCTTTGGCTTTGTTGATCTCGCCACTGAATCGGGCGAGAGTCAAGGGGGAGCAGGAACTAATCGATTTAGTCGCCGCCCGCCATGGCCCAAGATTTGCACCGCAACATGCTTTTTCGGCACTGCAGCAGCAATTTTCGTTTCAAACCGGGCCCCGGCACGCTTATGGTCCTGGCGGCATTCGCCATGCACTTGTGGCGTTGGGTCGATTCAATTTAAAAGCGCTTTGAGGCAGGGAGGCCTCTCGTGAACCTCAAGCAACTCGCGCATATGCTGGCGCTTTCCCAGACCACGGTAAGCCGGGCGCTGAACGGCTATCCCGAAGTCAACGAGGAAACCCGCGGGCGTGTCATGGACGCCGCCAAGCGCCACGGCTATCGACCCAATCCGAGTGCGCGCCGGCTGGCCACCGGCAAGTCCGGAATGATCGGCTACGTCCTGCCGACGGGTGCGGCCGTCGACATCGATCCCCATTTCGTCGAATTCCTGTCGGGTCTTGGCGACTATGCCCGATCACATGAGCTCGATCTTGTCCTGTCACCGACCGATGCCGATGACCAGGAAACGACCTACCGCCGCATCGTCGCCAACCGGCAGGTCGATGCCGTCTACATCTCTTCGCCAAGGCCGCAGGACAGCCGCGTGGCGCTGGTCAATACGCTCGGCATTCCTTTCATCGTCCATGGCCGAAGCGAAGGTTTCGATTTCGACTATCCCTATCTCGACATCGACAATGAAGGCGCCTTCCACGAGGCCGCGCGGCTGCTCGTCCAGCTTGGCCACCGGCGGCTGGCGCTGATCAATGGCGACGACCGCGAGACCTTTGCCATCCACCGCGAGCGCGGCCTGCGCCGGGCGCTGGCCGCGAGTGGCCTGGCATTGGACGATCGCCATGTCTGCTCACTCGTCATGACCGAGGAGAACGGCTATCGCGCCGCCCGGCGCCTGCTCGAACAGGACGGCGCGCCGACGGCAATCGCCTGCTCCAGCCTGATCATGGCGCTCGGCGTCGTGCGCGCGGTGCGCGACCTTGGCCTCAGCATTCCCGGCGACGTCTCGCTGATTGCCCATGACGACGTTTTTCCCTGGCTGAAGCCGGAGAATTTTTCCGTGCCGCTGTCGACGACGCGGTCGTCGATCCGGTTGGCCGGCGCACGCATCGCCGAGCGGCTCGCGGCACGGATATCGGGACTTGAGGAGGGCGCGCGCGGCGAGGTCTGGCCGGTCGACCTGGTGGTCAGGGGATCGGTCGCCGGCGCGCCGGCCTGACCACCGCCAGTAGGGTCAATTGCTGGAACGACTTCTTCGCTGCCTCTACCCATTGTCTCGGCCCGCGGGCTTAAGATGATCGATGAAGGCGCGCAGCTTCGGCAGGACCTGGCGCTTGCCAGGATGATAAAGGAAGACGCCCGGTGTCGCGCCGGCAAAGTCCTCCAGCACCGGTTTGAGTTTTCCCTGTTCTATTGCGTCGTCGGCGACGGGCCGAGGCGTCTGCGCCAGGCCGACGCCTTGGATCGCGGCCCCTAGCAAGGTTGGATAGTCATGCGCGATCAGCGGGCCCGAGACGACCGCCTCGATAGCCCCGTTGCCGTCGACGAAGGACCAGGGCGCGACGGCGCCGTTCGCGCGGCGCAGGCGCAGGCAGGCGTGGTGGCGCAGATCGGTAATCTGTTCGGGCTGGCCGTGGCGCTCGAGATAGTCCGGGCTGCCGACGACCACGAAGGAGAATGGCGGCGTCAGCCGCACCGCGATCATGTCGGGCGCGATGAACTGGCCTAGCCGGACGCCGGCATCGAATCCGCCGGCGGCGAGATCGACCATCTCGTCGCTGGCGGCGATCTCCAGTTCGATCTCGGGATAGGTCCGGCAGAACGACGCGATCATCGGTTCCAGGATCAGCGGCACGACCGCGCGGGGCACGGACAGTCGCAAAAGCCCGGTCGGCCGCTGGCCGACATCGCGGGCGACCTCGCCCGCGGCCATGATCTCTTCGAAGGCAGGTCCGGCTCGGTCGAGGAACCGCTGGCCAGCCTCGGTAAGGCCGACGCTTCGGGTCGTGCGGGCAAACAGGGCCGCACCAATGCGTGCTTCCAGCGCGCGGACCGCCTGGCTCACCGCGGACGGCGTCACCGCCAGCTCGGCCGCGGCACGGCGGAAGCTACGATGCCGCGCGACGGCCAGGAACACCTCGACCCCGTCTAACGCACCGTGCCGGATTGTGTAGCTCTGCTTCATAGGCTGTTCTGATTACAGCGGATGGCCGAACCATGAAAGCAGTCTTAGCTAACGATCGAAGTGCGCAGGACCGCACGGCCACCTGTTGAGAGGAAACCGATGTCAACGCAGATGCTGTTCCAGATCCAGCTCGTCCTGGGCTATGTCGCATGGCTGCTTTGCTTCGGTGCTTATGGCCTGCCATGGCTGGACTCGCTGGATCGGATGGCGACGCAACGCGCCATTGCCACGCTGCACAGTTTCCGCTTCTTCGGGCTCGTCTTCCTGCTTCCGGGAGTCGTCGGCCCCAATCTGCCTGCCGGCTTCGCCATGTTCGCCGCCTATGGAGACTTCGCCACCGGAGTGCTGGCCATACTGGCATTGCTGACAGTCAGAGTTCGCCCGCTCTTCTGGGCATTCATCGTCGCCTTCAATCTCGTCGGAATGGCCGACCTCGTTGTCGACTATTACCACGCCATCCAGGCCGGACTTCCCGAGCACGCGGAGCAGTTGGGAGCCACCTATGCGATCCCGATCATCTACGTGCCGCTGCTGATGATTACGCACATCGCCGCGTTCTGGTTCCTGCTTCGTCCCAGCAAAGCGCGGCCTGAGCCGTCGCGGGCTATTCCTTCGCCGTCCCCGCAGCCTTGAGGTCCAGCAGGCCGTAGCCGAAATCATTGTCGCGCCCCTTAAGCCCGAGATCCTTCGCGGTCGCCGCAAGCGCCTTCTCGATGTCGTCGGCCGAGCGGTCGGGCGTGGCATGGATGAGGTTGGCGATGGCGCCGCTGACGATTGCCGCGGCAAACGAGGTGCCGGTGACGACGTCCGAGCCGCCGCCGCTCGGCGCCACCATCTCGACGCCCGGCGCCGAGATGAACACATAGGCGCCGCGATTGGCCTGCGGCATCAGGCCGTCCTTGGCATCCGTGGCCGTCACGGCGATGACGCCGTCAAAGGCGGCCGGATAGCCATAGGGCGCTTTCGGCCCGTTATTGCCGGCCGCCGCCACCAACACCATGCCAAGCGCCCGTGCATTGCGGCAGGCAGTACCGAGCAGGTCGTTCTTCGGCCCGACGAAGCTCATATTGATGATGCTGACATTCTGGTCCGCCGCCCAGTCGAGCGCCGACAAGATGACGTCCATGGTCGACTTGCCGCCCTCGAAGGCGCGCGCATGGTAAATCCTGGCGCCCGGCGCCATGCCTTCCAGCTGGCCGACGCCGGCAATCAGACCGTCGATCGAAGTGCCGTGGTCGCGCTTTTCGATCGGCACGTCCGGCATGGCATCGAACTGCGCGGCAATGACCCCGGCAAGCGCCGGATTGCTATCGTCGATGCCGGTATCGATGACGGCGACGCGCACGTTCTCGCCGCTGGCCTGTTTGGCGTCGAGCGCGATGCGGTCGAAGGCATAGTTGACGATGCCGGCCGCCTGCTGCAGCGAGTAGATGTGGTTGGGCTCGCGGCGCCGCGTGCGGCCGTCGCCGGCTAGCTGCGCCAGCACCACGCCGACAGGGCGGCCATCGGGAATGCCGAAACGCACCAAAGTGGCGCCAAGCAGCCGGGACTGGCGCTGCGAGCGCACTTCTAGGCCGAAGGAAGCGGCGATCTGCTGCACGGCGCCGGCATCGCCATCGACCGTCACCAGCACCTCGTCCGGCACGAAGTCCCCGGTCACGGCGCGCCGAGACTGGACGGCGATGAGATCGGTCGGCGAGACGATCGGTCCACTTGCTGGCGGGCCGGCCTGGTTGCCCCCGGGGGAAGTCGCGGGCTTCGGCCGCGGTGTCGGCACCGGCGCGGGAGGGGCGGCCGGATTGGGGAAAAGGTCGACGATCAAGGCGGGCAGAAAAACGGCGCTGGCCTGGGCCGTGCCCGCCCCGTTTTCGGTGGCGCCGCCGTCCTTGAGGCAGTCGGCCGCCGTTGCATTGGCCTCGTTGCTGCAATCGATTATGGCCCGCTCGGGATTACCGTCGTTGGTCTGCGCCGACGCAGGCACGGCGGCGATTGTCATCGCCGCCGCAAGGATAGCCGCAAATCGAATGACCGCCTCAGCCGCCATCAACAGGTTTCCTTCCCTCGATCACAGTCTCGGCGAAAGGCTGGGCGGCAATAAGGCTGCGCGCCCTCTCGTAGTCGGCGGCTGTCGTCGCCGGAATGGCGAGCCTGAAGACGCCGTCGGCGGTCGGTCCGCCGATGATCTTGAGCTTGTTGGCGTCGAGGAAGACGGCAATGTCGGCCATCCTGGCTTCCGGCTTGAACTTGACCAGCGCAAACGGCAATTTGGCCAGATCGTCTTGTGCGCCGGCGATCTCGAAATTGCCGCCCTTGCCGCCGGGCTGCACCAGCGACTGCACCGCGATCAACGCCAGCAGAACCGCGGCCGCCGCCCAGGCGACGCCGACCGGCACCGCCATGAAACGGCCCCAGGCCTGCGCCAGCCAGGACGATCCTGCCGGCCCGCGTGCAGGCCCGGCCTCCGCGTCCAGCGCCTTGGCGAAGCGGCTGAGCGCATCGGCCGGCGGGCGGATCGCTTCATTGGCCGCCGACGTGCCGGAGAACTCGGCTTCCGCCTCGCCAAGCGCGGCAAGTGCCGAGGGATCGTTGGCCAGCCATTCTTCGACGGCTTCCAGATCCGAACCTTCCAGCGAGCCGTTCAGGTAGAACGGCAGCAGCGTTTCCATTTCGTCGCGGCGCGACATCTTTTCAGCGGCGCTCATGGCCACCCCCTGTCGTAACCGGCGGCCTTCAGGGCTTCGCCGAGTTTCTTGCGGGCGTAGAACATGCGGGTCTTGACGGTCGCGACCGGAATGTCGAGCACCTCGGCGATCTCGGTCACCGATTGGCCCTGATAATAAGCGAGGTCGATCACCGTGCGGTGCTCCTCGGGCAGGGCGTCAATCAGGCGGCGCAAGGCGGCGGCCTTATCCTCCTTCATGGTGACGACCTCGGGCGTGTCGGCGCTATCGGGCACCGCGGCGGCGGCCTCGTCGTCGATCCAGTCTTCCTTCTTCTTGCGCAGCAATGACAGCGCCTTGAAGCGGGCGATGCCGAGCAGCCATGTCGAGACTTCGGACCGCCCTTCGAAACCCGGCGCCTGGCGCCACAGTTCGAGAAACACCTCGTTCGCGATATCGTCAGCCATCATTTCCGATCCTGTCTGGCGCGCCACGAAGCGGTAGACCCGCGCGTGGTGACGCATGAACAGGAGCCGCACGGCGGCCCGGTCGCCCTTCGCGACCCGGTCGACAAGCGCGCGATCGGTCTCCGTCGCCGCTGTCATGGCCGGTCGAGCCGCCTGGCTCCTGTCTGCTCTGTCGCCGATCGGTCCAAAAAGGTTCATCCTCCGCCAAGGAATTTTGCGAGGCTAACCGAAGATCTGGGCGGTTGCCAGAGCATCCCTTCGTCCCGCTTACGCGAAGAAGGTGCCGGCAGGCGGATGAGGGTAGGCGCCAGCCGCTCGATCAGGTGAGAAAAGCCTTCGCCTTCATGGTCGCCGGCACCGGCACGCCCAGCCGGCTCAACACCGTCGGCGCCAGTTGCAACTGGTCGAGCAGCGTATCGGCTTCCGGCCCTTTGCCCTGTCCGAAATGATACAACGCGAAATCCTGCATCTCGTCGTCATGGCCGCCATGGTGGCCGCGGTCGGTCTGGCCATGGTCGGCGGTGACCATGACCTCGTAGCCGGCTTCGATCCAGCCCGGCAGGAAGGCCGCCAGCATGCCGTCCATGGCGTAGCAGGCTTGGTCCATCTCGTGGCAGTCATGACCGAAGCGGTGGCCCATCGAGTCCAGCGTGCAAGTGTGCAGGATGCCGTAGTCGATGCGGTGGCGCCGGGTGAGCATGGTCAGCGTCGCGAACAGGTCGACATCGCTCGGCGTCATCTGGTTCTTGAGATTGTAGCCGGTCATGGTGTGGAAGCGGCCATGCGTGATCGGTCCGCCGGGCTCGTCATATTCCATGTCCTCGATGAGGTCGAACGGGTAGGAGCGGAAGAATTCCGACCAGTAGGAGTGGGTGACCGCGCCGGTCCTGCCGCCGGCCTTGCTGACTTCCGAGAAGATATCGGGCTGTCCGACGCGGAACCGGTTCTCGTTGGACAGGATCCCGTGCACCTGCGGCGACACGCCGGTGTGGATCGAGGCATAGCAACAGGCAGAGGTCGACGGCAGCACCGAGCGCATCTTCCACACCCGCGCCTCGCCCGATTGCACCCAGCCCTCGAGATTGCCCATCAGCCGGCGCCAGTTGCGGTAGGGAACGCCATCGAGGATGATCAGCAGAAGCTTGGATTGGATCGCCACGGGGTGCTCCATGCGATTGTCTGTTGAAACGATGCGCCGCGTGTCGTTCGACACGCGGCGCTTTTCAATATGAGACAGATGTCAGGCGTTCAGCCACCATTCTCCCAGCGCATACCCATCCATCATTTCGCCGATCGGGTTCTTGACCCAGCCGCTGATCTTGTTGGTGGCGGCCGCGTCGATGAACTGGTTGAAGAAGGGCACGATCCGGCCCCTTCGTCGCGCATCATGACCGCCATGTCGTGGTGGATCGCCTTACGCTTGTCCTGGTCCAGCTCGCCGCGCGCGGTGAACAGCATCTTGTCGAATCCCGGCCGCTTAAAGCGCGTGTCGAACTGCGCTAGTTCCCCGCGCTGGCCATGCGCCGCCCCTTGATCGCCTTTTCCAGCCAGCCGATCTCCATCTCCGGGACCGATGACAAGAGAAGGTCGGTATAGTCATCGAAGGGGGGCGTCAGCACCTTGCTTTTCGAACCATAGCGCACCACCTCGCCGCGATACATCACAGCGATCGAATCCGCGATCGACTTCACCGTCGCCAGATCGTGGGTGATGAACAGATAGGCGACGTTCTCCTCCTTCTGCAGTTCAAGCAGAAGCTTCAGGATGCCGTGCGCCACCAAGGGGTCAAGCGCCGAGGTCACCTCGTCACAAATGATCAGCTTGGGTTTTGCCGCAAGCGAGCGGGCGATGCAGACACGCTGTTTCTGGCCGCCGGAAAGCTCGGCCGGGTAACGGTCGACAAAGCCCTTGCCCATTTCGATCTTGTCGAGCAGTTCGGCGACGCGGGCATCGCGCTGTTTGCCGCGCATGCCGAAATAGAATTCGAGCGGCCGGCCGATGATGGTGCCGACGGTCTGGCGCGGGTTCATCGCCACATCGGCCATCTGATAGATCATCTGCAGCTGGCGCAAGTCCTCCTTCGGCCGGTCGGCAAGCCGGTTGGCCAAGGGGCGTCCGTCGAACGTGACGGTGCCTTGCTCGGGTGGCAAAAGTCCGGTTATGGCGCGCGCCAGCGTCGACTTTCCGGAGCCGGATTCGCCAACCACCGCCAGTGTCTGGCCGGGATAGATATCGACCGAAACGTTCTTCAGCACCTTGACTTGGCCGCCGCCATAGGCGGCGGTGACGTTCTTGACCGACAGGAATGGTGTGGTGCCGGGGTTCTGCTCGGCATGTTCGATCTCGTGCACCGAAACCAGCGCATTGGTGTATTCCTGGCGCGGTTCCTTGATGATCTGGCGGGTGCCGCCCCATTCGACCAGCCGGCCGTGACGCAGCACCATGATCTCGTCCGAGACCTGGGCGACGACGGCCAAATCATGCGTGATGTAGAGCGCCGCCACATGGGTGTCGCGGATGGCGTCCTTGATCGCCGCCAGCACGTCGATCTGAGTCGTCACGTCGAGCGCCGTGGTCGGCTCGTCGAAGACGATCAGGTCAGGCTCCGAGCATAGCGCCATCGCTGTCATGACACGCTGCAGCTGGCCGCCTGACACCTGGTGCGGAAAGCGTTCGCCGATGGCTTCCGGGTTCGGCAGGCTGAGCTTCTTGAACAGCGCGACCGCGCGTTTCTCGGCCTCCGCCCGTGTCGCCGTCCCGTGCAGCAGCGTGGCTTCCACCACCTGGTCCATCAGCCTGTGCGCCGGGTTGAAAGCGGCCGCCGCCGACTGCGCGACATAGCAGACCTCGCGGCCACGCAGCTTGCGGAAACCTTCCTTGCCGCCCTTCAGGATGTCGCGGCCGTTGAGCAGCACCTCGCCACCGGTGATGCGCACGCCGCCACGGCCATAGCCCATGGACGACAGGCCGATGGTCGACTTGCCGGCTCCGGATTCGCCGATCAGGCCGAGCACCTTGCCCTTCTCCAGCGTCAGCGAGACATCGTGCACAAGCACGATGTTCTTCGGCGCCTCACCTGGCGGATAGACCGTCGCCTCGATGCGCAAATTGCGGATGTCGAGCAGAGGGGTGGACTTTGCCTTGCCGTCGGCCATTATCCGCGTCCTCCCTTCAGGCTTGTCGTGCGGTTCAGGACCCAGTCGGCCACAAGATTGACCGAGATCGCCAGCGCTGCGATCGCGGCTGCGGGAATGAGCGCGGCGCCGATACCGAACACGATGCCGTCCTTGTTCTCCTTCACCATGCCGCCCCAGTCGGCGTCCGGCGGCTGCACGCCGAGGCCGAGAAAGGACAACGTCGACAGGAACAGCACCGCATAGATGAAACGCAGGCCGAGCTCGGAGATCAGCGGCGACAGCGCGTTGGGGAGGATTTCGCGGAAGATGATCCAGGCGCTGCCTTCGCCGCGCAGCTTGGCGGCCTCGACATAGTCCATGACGTTGATGTCGACGGCGACCGCCCGCGACAGGCGATAGACGCGCGTCGAGTCGAGAATGCCCATCACCAGGATCAGCGTCACCAGATTGGTTGGCAGCACTGAGAGCACCACCAGGCCCATGATCAGTGTCGGGATCGACATCAGGAGATCGACGAGGCGCGACAGGATCGTATCGAACCAGCCGCCGAACACGGCCGCCGAAAAGCCAAGTATGGCGCCGAGCGAGAACGACAGCGCGGTGGCCAGCACCGCGATAAAAAGGGTGATGCGGGCGCCATAAATCATCCGGGACAACAAATCGCGGCCGAGATTGTCGGTGCCCAGCCAATGCGCCCCCGACATCGGCTCCCAGACATCGCCGACAATTTCGGCGTTGTCATGCGGTGAGATCCAAGGCGCGAAGATCGCCGCCAGCACGAACAGTGCCGTCAGGACAATGCCGATCAGCGCAGGGATGGGGATGCGTTTGATATCGAGCATATCAGCCCCCCTATTTCGGATGGCGGAGACGCGGATTGGCGACGATCGCCGCTATGTCCGCGATGATGTTGAGACTGATGTAGACGGCGGCGAAGATCAGGCCGACGGCCTGTACCACCGGCACGTCACGCTTGGTGACGTGATCGACGAGATATTGTCCCATGCCGGGATAGACGAAAATCACCTCGACCACGACGACGCCGACGATGAGATAGGCGAGGTTGAGCATGACGACGTTGATGATCGGCGCGATGGCATTGGGGAAGGCGTGCTTGCGGATGACGTTGAACGCCGACAGGCCCTTCAGTTCCGCCGTCTCGACATAGGCCGACTGCATGACATTGAGGATCGCCGCTCGCGTCATGCGCATCATGTGGGCGAGCACCACCAGCGTCAGCGCCGTCGCCGGCAGCGCGATCGCCTGCATCCGCTCACCGAAGGGCATGCCTTCGTAGACAGTCGAGATGCCGGGAAAAATCTGCCACTTCACGGCGAAGAAATAGACCAGCACATAGCCGATGAAGAATTCGGGGAAGGAGGTCGAGGCCAGAGCCAGCCCGGAGATCAGCTTGTCGACCCAGCCATTGCGGTAGCGCACCGCGATCAGGCCCAGGACGATGGCCAGCGGTACGGCCACGATCGCCGCCCAGAAGGCGAGGAACAGCGTGTTCCACAAGCGCGACTTGATCGAGGTCGCGATATCCTGCCCGCTCGACATCGCCGTGCCGAGGTCGCCTGTCAAAACGCCGCCGAGCCAGTGGAAATACCTGACATAGGCCGGGTCGTTCAGCCCGAGTTGCTCGCGCAGATTGGCGAGCGATTCCGGCGTCGCGGATTGTCCCAGAATGGCTTGCGCGACATCGCCTGGCAGAATCTGCGTGCCGGCGAAGATCAGGACCGAAATGGCCAACAGAAGGAGGATGCCCAGCGCAATGCGCTGGGCAATGAGTTTCAGGATGGGTGAAGACATCTCTGCAAAGCCGGACTCAGGCCTGCAGCCAGCACTTCGCCAGGGCGTAGCCGTTCATCAGTTCCTGGTGCGGATCATCCACCCAGCCATCGACCTTGGCGCCGGTGGCGTCGATGAACTGGTTGAACATCGGCAGGATCAGGCCGCCGTCGTCGCGGACCATGACAGCCATGTCATGGTACATCTGCTTGCGCTTGGCCTCGTCGAGTTCGGCGCGCGCCGCCAGCACCATCTTGTCGAAGTCCGGGCGCTTGAAACGCGTGTCGTTCCAGTCTGCCGTAGACAGATAAGCGGTCGAGTACATCTGGTCCTGCGTCGAGCGGCCGCCCCAATAGGAGGCGCAGAAGGGCTGCTTGTTCCAGACCTCGTTCCAGTAGCCGTCGCCGGGCTCTCGCTTGAGCTCGATCTTGATGCCGGCCTTGGCCGCGCTCTGCTGGAACAGCTGGGACGCATCGACGGCGCCGGGGAAGGCCACGTCCGAGGTCCTGAGCAGCACGGTGCCGTCATGGCCTGATTTCTTGTAGTGAAACTTGGCCTTGTCGGGATCGTACTTGCGCTGCTCGATCTCGCTGAACAGCGGATAGGACGCGTTTATCGGGAAGTCGTTGCCGAGCGAGCCGTAGCCGCGCAGCACCTTGGTCAGCATCTCCTCGCGGTCGATCGCCAGCTTCAGCGCCATCCTGAGGTCATTGTTGTCGAACGGCGCCGTGTTGCAATGCATGATGAACACGTAGTGGCCGGGACCGGCGTGGTTGCGGATGGTCACGCCCGGCACGCGCTTGATCAGGTCGACGATCTTCGGCTCGACGCGGTTGATCATGTTGACCTGGCCGCCCTGCAACGCTGCCGTGCGGGCGGTCGCGTCATTGATGACGATGACCTCGATCTGGTCGGCATGGCCCATCTTGTCGCCCTGCCAGTAATTGGCGAAGCGCTCTGCGCCATGGCGCACGCCAGGCTCATTGGTCTTGACCACGTACGGCCCTGCCGAGATGCCGGCATCGGGCTTGTCCTTGCCGCCATTGGGCTGGACGATCAGGTGATAGTCGCTGAGCAGATAGGGAAGGTCGGCATTGGCCTCCTTCAGCGTCAGCACCACTTCCTTGCCGCTGGCCTTGATGGTGTCGATGCCTTTCATGTAGCCGAGCGCACCGGATTTCGACTTCTCGTCCGAATGGCGCTCCAGCGTGGCGGCCACGTCCTCCGCCGTCACCGTCTTGCCGTTGTGGAATTCGACGCCGTCGCGAATCTTCAGCGTCCAGGTCTTGGCGTCCTTGGACGAGCCGATGTCTTCAGCGATGCGATTCTCGAGCTTGCCTTCCGGCGACAGCTCGACGATCATTTCGCCCCAGCACTTGCCGAAGGCGAACGGCACCTGCGTCATCATCAGCGCCGGGTCGAGGCTGTTGGTGGATTCACCGCCGACCAGGCCGGCCTTCAGCGTACCGCCCTTGACCGGACCCGCCGCCCGCGCCGCGCTCGAAAGCAGCGCGTTGGCGAAGGGTGCGGTGATGCCGAGCGCTGCCGCCCGGCCGAGAAAATCACGACGGCTCAGTTTGCCGGACGCAACCCGCCGGCTAAGGAATTCCAGTTCGTTTGACATTTGAGTTCCTCACTCTGTTGGTTCGACTCTACGGTCGATTTTCTTGCTTCTTGTTAAAGGCAATAATGACCGCAAGGGAAAGCGGTAAGCAAGACCGAATGCGACATGCCGTGGCGTAAATCGCACGTCGCATTTGGATCAATGATTTCAACGCTCAAACAAGCGCACGCGGGACCTTTTCGTCGAAATTGCGCTCGAAGACGAGTTTTTCGCCCTCATAGGCTTCGATTCGGGCGCTGACGATGAAGTTTTGCGTGTCCGACCGCATCCGCGCCCATGTCTCGGTGCGGACCGACCATCCATTTCGCGACAGGGTCTGCGTCCAGTGTGTTTTTCCCGAGGCTGACAGGGGATCGTCAGGTTGGATGGTCCAGGTTTCGCGGGCGATGCTGCCGTTGACCAATCCGTGGTCGAGATCGCGCACTTCGCCGAAGTCGTCCGTAATCGACAGCGTGACAATCCCGGTCTTTTCGTCGTGGTCGACATGGCGTTCGGAATTGGCGGGCCGAACCGTCTCGGTCGCCCACGGCGTAGCCCCTTCCGGCTCGGCGAAAACGGCTTCGTCGCCTGTTGCCAGCAGGCGCAATGGCAGCGATAGCGTGGCTGCCGACACGGTCAGTCGTACCGGCTCGGGCGAGGGCCAGATAGCGGGCCAGTAGGCGGTCGAAACGGCGACGCGCAGACGATGGCCGGCCGGCACGCGGTAGGCGCATTGATCGAGCACGACACGTACCGAAATCGTCTCCCCGGGGACCAGCGCCTCGGGGAATTCATGCGAGTTGCGGTGCGTCAGATTGAGCACGCCATAAGAGATCAGTTCCGAGGCGCCATCGGGATGGACGTCGCAAAGCCGGACAGCGATGTTGGCCTGGGGCCGATCCGAGGCAAGCTGGACCTCAAGCTCCGGCGCGCCGACGATCTCGATCGGCTTGGTGAGCTCAGGCTGGTCGAAACAGGCCGATAGCCCATCGTCAGGCCGCTGATCGCCCGGCAGTTCCGGTCCGAAGGTGAACGGAAAGTATTCGCCGCCGGCAAGCCCACAGGTTTGCGGCGAAGCGACGGTTGAAGATCCTGCACGCGGGGCCATGAGCTCGAGCGCTTCAATCGTTATGTTGGAGGATGGCCACTCCTGCTCGGCTATCCAGCGGCCGGGCCGCTCCGGATGCCAGCGCGCGGGACGCACGCTGTCCATGACATAGGCGCGGTAGTCGGGATCGGCCTCGACGCCGGTCTCCGACCCCTTCAGCCAGCGATCCCACCAGCGCAGCGCTTCCTGCAGGAAGCCGATGGCTGGTTTGGGGCCGGCATAGTGTGGGTATTTGTGGATCCATGGCCCGACGATGCCCTTGACCGGCGCCTCGATGTTGGTGACGAGGTGCGAGATCGTGTTGCGGTAGCCGTCGTGCCAGCCGCCGATCGACAGCACAGCCGCCTTGACGGCAGAGAAATCCTCGCAAATCGAACCGCGTTTCCAATAGCCGTCGCGATGCTGATGGCTGAGCCACAGCGGCAAGAGGAACGACTGGTTCTCCAGCCGGGTCATCCAGAGGTCGCGCCATCTGTTGTCGCCGGCAATCAGCGGATCCGGCGGCCGCGACGAATAGGACAGCATGGTCGAGGCCCAGCCGAAATTCTCGTTCAAAAGGCAGCCGCCCTTGTAGTGGATGTCGTCGGCATAGCGGTCGACGGTCGAGCATAGGCTGATCACCGCCTTGAGCGCCGGCGGCTGTTTGGCCGCCACTTGCAGGCAGTTGAAGCCGCCCCAGGAAATACCCATCATGCCGACATTGCCGTTGCACCAGGGCTGGGCCGCCGCCCAGGCGATGACATCACAGGCGTCCTGCAGTTCCTGCTCGGAATATTCGTCGTCCATCAGCCCTTCGGAATCGCCATTGCCGCGCATGTCGACGCGGATCGAGGCATAGCCGTGGCCGGCGAAATAGGGATGGGTAAGCTGATCGCGAAAGATCGTGCCGTCGCGCTTGCGGTAGGGCAGGTGCTCGAGGATGGCAGGCACCGGATCGTCGCCCGCATCCTCCGGCATCCACACCCGAGCCGACAGCCGGCAGCCATCGGGCATGACGATGCCCATATCGGGAAATTCGACGACCTTGCGGGGAAATTCGGTGATGATTTTCATGGCATGCATAACGCTCCGCGCCACAAGAACTTTCAATCGCCATTCGCGACTGGAGCAGTGAAATATGCGACCTGTGCCGCTACCGCAATTCGTCGAGCAGTCCGGGATGTTTCCAGCAATGTCATCAATTGAATGGTCGGGCCACTCGGTTCGATCAAGCCTCTTTCATACTTGTCGAAGGCGTTCTCGCCGACCTTGAACAAGGATCCGGCCTCGCGCTGCGACAGCTTGAGCTTCGTGCGTATGCGGCGGATGGTTGACGGGGCCGGCCCCGCCGTCGCCGCAGCGCGGCATGAACGGCGGCCATTCGTCGCCGATATGGACACCCTCGCCATCCGATGGCGGATAGGTCGACGATCATGCTTCGCCCTTATAGGTCACGGTGAATGGACGGACTCCGCGCATCAACGTTTCTCCGGTTTCGGGGGAGACCATCACGCGCTGGCACGTGATAGACATTCTGCCACACTCGATGATCCGCGAAAGTCGTCATCAACTTCACAAACATCTTCCGCGTCAGGCTGTCGATCACCTCGATCACCTCGATCACACCGGCGCGATCGAAGCCCAGCCCAACAGCATCCCGCAGTGCGGACGTTGTGATCGCCAGCGTGTCGACAGACCCAAACGTCGTCTTGATTGCATCAAGATCGTATGTGGGTCTGCGTTTCGCCCCCATAAAGGGGGTAACCCAAGCGGCGATTGTCGAGACGGAAGCTCAGTTCAGCGGAATGTCGTTCTCAGCCTTGCCCGCCTGGTAGTCACCCGACAGCTCATCGTAGCGCGCCGAGATTTTCCCGATCCGCTCCTCCAGCCGCTGGCGTTCGGCCCCGGGCAGCGCCCTCACCAACCCGCGGATCGAAAAACTTTTCCAATAGGCATTCTCGGCATTGTAGCCGCCGGGATCGAGGGTGAAGACCTCTTTCAGAATTTTGAGATCATGCGGGATGGCAAAACTGTCGCGCGAATCCTCGTGGCTGAACAAATAGTAGAAATTGTCGAAGCCGGCCCAGGTGATCGCCGACAGGCAGAGCGAGCATGGCTCGTGTGTGGCGAGAAAGATGGCGTCCTTGGTGTCGACACGCTCGGCCCTGGGCATCTCGTAAAAGCGCTTCAGGCAGTGCACCTCGCCATGCCAAAGCGGGTTTTCCATCTCGTTGTTGGTCTCGGCCAGTACCAGCGAATGGGTATCCTTGCGCAGGATCGCCGCGCCGAACAGCTTGTTGCCGTGGGCGACGCCTTCTGCCGTCTTCGGCACGATGTCGTGCTCGATGACCTCGAGCAGGCGATCGATCAGGGAAATGTCGGTCATCACGAGTTCTCGTTGGGGAGATGGATTTCGTAGGCGTGCGAGAAGTGGAATTCCTCGAGGTTGGAGCCGTCGCCGCCACGGTCGACGATCAAAAAGTCTTGAGGCTCTCCGAGCGGCGTCAGCACGCCGTGCCAGAGATTGCGGAAATAGTTGATGCCTTGCCCCGGTGCGGTGACGAAGGCATGCGGCTCGCCAGGCCCGTCCCTGCCGTCAGGGCAGACGACGACCAGGAACGGACGCGGCGACAGCGGTATGAAAGCCTGGCTGCCCAAGGGGTGGCGCTCCACCATGGTCAGCTTCAGCGGCATGTCATAGGGCGTGCCGCGCACCATCGAGATCAGCACGCGCGCATTCGGCCCCGTGGCTTGCGCGGTGGCGAGGTCATGGTAGCGCTCGGCCTTGCCGCCATTGATCGGATAGTGGTTGTCTCCGCCCATGTCGATGACATCGCCGAATTCGGCGAAGGCCTCACGGGTCAACGTCCGCGCGACAATGCGGCTCATGACGTCCGCTTCGCGATGCCGGCCCCGCCGAGCTTGGCGTGCCGGTTGACGTCCTTGTAGAGCAGATAGCGGAATTTGCCGGGGCCGCCGGCATAGCAGGCCTGCGGGCAGAAGGCACGCAGCCACATATAGTCGCCGGCCTCGACCTCGACCCAGTCCTGGTTGAGCCGATAGACAGCCTTGCCTTCGAGCACATAGAGCCCATGCTCCATGACATGCGTTTCGGCGAAAGGAATGACTGCGCCAGGCTCAAGCGTGACGATGGTCATGTGCATGTCGTGGCGCAGATCGGCGGGATCGACGAACCGCGTCGTTGCCCAGCGGCCCTCTGTGCCGGGCATCGGCGTCGGCGCGATCTCCTGTTCGTTGGTGAAGAAGGCCTTGGGAATCTCGAGGCCATCGACGACCTCATAAGCCTTGCGTATCCAGTGGAAGCGGACAGCCGCCTTGCCTTGGTTGCGGACTGTCCAGCCGCTGGCCGGCGGCAGGAAGGCAAAACCGCCGGGGCGCAACACATGTTTCATGCCGTCGAGCAGAACCGTGAGTTCGCCCTCGACCACGAACAGGGCGCCTTCGGCGCCGGCATCGGGCTCCGGCCGCTCGCTACCGCCGCCGGGCGCGACCTCTACGATGTATTGCGAAAACGTCTCGGCGAAGCCGGACAGCGGCCGCGACAGGATCCAGACACGCGTCTCGTCCCAGAACGGCAGGGCGCTGGTGACGATATCCTGCATCACGCCCTTGGGGATGACCGCATAGGCCTCGGTGAAGACGGCGCGGCCGGTCAGAAGTTCGCTCTGGCCGGAATGGCCGCCCTTTGGGGCATAATAGGTGCGCTCGGGCATCCTGATCGTATCCATTTTTCAAACCTATTGTGGAAGCATGTCCTTGAGGCGCAGCAGTGCGATGCGCTCGACCTGTTTGCATGCGGTTTCGAATTCGACGCCGCGGCTGTTGCCGATGCGGGCTTCGAATTCGGCGAGGATTTCCTCTTTTGTCTTGCCTTTCACCGCGATGATGAACGGAAAGCCGAAGGTGGTGACGTAGGCCGCGTTGAGCTTGGAAAACAGTTCGCGTTCCTTGTCGGTCAGCGCGTCGAGACCGGCGGAAGCCTGTTCCCTGGTCGATTCCGCCGTCAGTCGCTTGGCCTTGGCCAGCTTGCCGGCGAGGTCGGGATGGGCGTTGAGCACGCCGAGCCGTTCGGTCTCGCTGGCGGAACGGAAGATGCGGCAAAGCGCATTGTGGAGGCCGCCCGCCGTGTCGTGCGCTGGGCCGAGCTCCAGCTCGTAGGCCCGCTCGGCGATCCAGGGCGAATGTTCGAAAACGCCGCCGAAGGCGTGAACGAACGTCTCGAATTCCATCTTCGAGGGGCGCAGGGCGGCCGGCTGATAGGGGTGGTTTTCCTGCCAGTGCCTGGCGATGTCGATGCGCCGTGCCAGCCAGACCTTGTCGTGTGATTTGACATAATCGACGAAGCGTTTAAGCGCCGCCACCCGGCCCGGCCGCCCGACCAGGCGGCAATGCAGGCCGATGTTCATCATGCGCGGCCGGCCGGCCTTGCCCTCGGCATAGAGCGTATCGAAACTGTCCTTCAAATAAGCAAAGAACTGGTCGCCCGAGTTGAAGCCTTGCGGTGTGGCAAAGCGCATGTCGTTGGCGTCGAGCGTGTAGGGGATGATGAGCTGCGTGCCGTCCTCATGCTCGAACCAGTAGGGCAGTTCGTCGTCATAGGTGTCCGAGACGTAGTCGAAGCCGCCTTCCTCTGCCACCAGCCGCACCGTGTTGATCGACGTTCGGCCCGTATACCAGCCTGTCGGGCGCTGGCCGGTCACCTCGTAGTGCAGCTTGATCGCCGCTTCGAGGTCGCGGCGCTCGTCCTCGGCATCGTGGTCGCGGTAGTCGATCCATCTCAACCCGTGCGAGGCGATTTCCCAGCCGGCTTCCTGCATCGCCGTGGCCTGGTCGGGTGAGCGCGCGAGCGCCGTGGCGACGCCATAGCAGGTGACGGGCACTTGCTCGTCGCTGAACAGGCGCAGCAGCCGCCAGAAGCCGGCCCGCGCCCCATACTCGTAGATCGATTCCATGTTCCAGTGGCGCTGGCCCACCCAGGGCGCCGCGCCGACGATCTCGGACAGGAAGGCTTCAGAAGCCTTGTCGCCGTGGAGCACGCAGTTCTCGCCGCCCTCTTCGTAGTTGACGACGAACTGCACGGCGACATGCGCGCCGCCAGGCCATTTCGGATCCGGCGGATTGGCTCCGTAGCCCCGCATGTCCCTGGTGTAACGCATCGTCCCTCCGCCCGGCATCACCGGAAGTATGATCAGGATATCGAAAGGGTGCTTCTCGCATTCCCCTCAAAATTTTTGAAAGTGTTTTTGTCGCACTCCGCTCGACCGGGACTTATGCATCGCCTTTAATTGGCGCACAATTCATCTGTAGTGTTCGATTGTACCGGCCAATTTGTTCGTATTGGAAAATGGGAGGCGGCCAATGGCAGAGACATCGAAAACCGATGGCGGGCGTCTGACGACCCATGTCCTGGATACCGCGACCGGCAGGCCGGCGGCGGGGCTCTCCATCGCGCTCTACCGCCTCGAGGGTTTGGCCCGCACGCTTTTGAAGACGGTCGTCACCAATGCCGACGGCCGCTGCGATGCGCCGCTGCTGGCCGGTGCCGACTTCCGCACCGGCGAATACGAACTGGTGTTCGCGGCCGGCGACTATCTGCGCGGCCAAGGAACGAAGCTGCCCGAGCCGGCCTTCCTCGATAGCGTGCCGATCCGCTTCGGCATGGCGCAGGCGCTGCACTATCATGTACCATTGCTGATCTCGCCTTACGGCTATTCCACCTACAGGGGGAGCTGAGGCATGGCCAAGGTCAATATCCGTAACGAAATCCGCTTCATTCTGAATGGCAGGGATGTCGCGCTGTCATCCGTGGCGCCTGACGCGACCCTGCTCGACTGGCTGCGGCTCGACCGTTCGCTGCGCGGCACCAAGGAAGGCTGCGCCGAGGGCGATTGCGGCGCCTGCACGGTGCTCATCGGCAGACTTTCGGCCGCCGGACTGGTCTATGAAAGCGTCAATGCCTGCATTCGCTTTCTCGGCTCGCTCGACGGCACCCATGTCGTGACGGTCGAGCACCTGCGCGGCGAAGCAGCCCAGTTGCATCCTGTCCAGCAGGCTATGGTCGATTTCCATGGCTCGCAATGCGGCTTCTGCACGCCGGGTTTCGTCATGTCGCTCTACGGCTTGTGGATGAAGTCACCGGACCCTTCGGACGCGGCCATCGAAAAAGCCTTGCAAGGCAATCTTTGCCGCTGCACCGGCTATGAGGCGATCATGCGCGCCGCGCACGCCATATCGAGCTACGGCAAGGTGGCGAAGGACCCCTTGGCGGCGGAGCGCCGGGAAGTCACCACACGGCTACAGGCATTGCGCGACGGCGCCAGGGTCGAGATCGGCGCCGGCGGGACGCGGCTGGTTGTGCCGGCCGACGCCGACGATTTCGCGACTGTCTTCGAAAAACAACCGACCGCCACCGTCGTCGCGGGTGCGACCGACGTTGGCCTGTGGGTGACCAAGCAGATGCGGGATATCTCGCCGGCGATCTTCATCGGCAATCTGCCCGGGCTTTGCACCATCACGGAAGACAATGGGGTCATATCGATTGGCGCCGGCGTCACCTACACCGAAGCCTTTTCGACGCTGTCGAAACGCATCCCGGCATTGGGGCCGTTGTTCGACCGCATAGGCGGCGAACAGGTCCGCAACATGGGCACGATCGGCGGCAACGTCGCCAATGGCTCGCCGATCGGCGACACGCCGCCACCGTTCATCGCGCTCGGTGCACGGCTGACATTGCGCAGGGGCAAGACACGGCGCATGATCCCGTTGCAGGATTTCTTCATCGCCTATGGCAAGCAGGACCGTCAGCCAGGCGAGTTCGTCGAGGCCGTGCATGTGCCGGTGCCGGCAAAGGGGACAAAGTTCGCCGTCTACAAGGTCACCAAACGCCGCGACGAGGACATCACCGCGACCCTTGGCGCCTTTTATCTGGCCTTGGCCAACGACGGCACGGTAGCCGATATCCGCATCGCCTATGGCGGCATGGCGGCAACGCCGAAGCGGGCGTCCTCTGTCGAGAAGGCGCTGCTCGGCAAGGCCTGGAACGAAGTGACGGTAGAAGCGGCTATGGCCTGCTATGCCAGCGATTTCACCCCACTGACCGATATGCGCGCAACCGCCGAATACCGAGCATTGGCGGCGAAGAACCTTCTGTTGCGCTTTTACGTGGAAACCACCGGCACCAAGGCGCCGTTCCAGGTCTCACGCAGCGAGGCGGCCTGATGAACAAGCACGCACCATCAAACCTCAAGGCCGAGAAGATCGTCGGCGGCGTCGCCACCGACCAGCGGCACGATTCCGCCCACAAGCACGTCAGCGGCGGCGCCATCTATATCGACGACATGCCGGAGCCGGCCGGCACGCTGCATGTCGGTCTTGGCCTGTCCAAGGTGGCGCATGGCGTCCTGAAGAGTGTCGATCTCTCGACGGTGCGCGCGGCCCCTGGCGTCGTCGACGTGCTGACCTATGCCGACGTGCCGGGCGAGAACGATATTTCGCCCAGCAACATGCATGACGATCCGGTGCTGGCGGAAGGCAAGGTGCAGTTCTTCGGCCAGCCGATCTTCGCGGTCGTTGCCGAGACGCGCGAGGCGGCGCGGCGCGCCGTGCACCTGGCTGGGATCGAGTATGACGAGCTTCCCGCCGTCATCGACATTTGGGACCTCGATCCGGCCAAGGACAAGCAGGTCACCACGCCGCTGATCCTGAAGCGTGGCGATGCGGCCGCCGCAATCGAGGCCGCCCCCCGCCGCATCAAGAACCGCATGTGGCTTGGCGGCCAGGACCATTTCTACCTCGAAGGCCAAGTGTCGCTCGCCATCCCCGGCGAGGACGACGAGGTGATCGTCTACTGTTCGACGCAAGGGCCGAGCGAGACGCAGCATCTGGTCGCCCACACGCTCGGCGTGCCGAGCAACGCGGTGACGGTGGAGGTGCGCCGCATGGGCGGCGGCTTCGGCGGCAAGGAAACGCAGGCCAACCAGTGCGCCGCGATCGCCGCCATCGCCGCCAAGAAGCTGAAGCGGGCGGTCAAGGTCCGGCTCGACCGCGACGAGGACATGACCGCCACCGGCAAGCGGCACGATTTCGCCATCGACTATGAAGTCGGCTTCGACGACGAGGGCAACATCCTCGGCGTCGACTTCACCTATGCCTTGCGCTGCGGCTTTTCCGCCGACCTGTCCGGCCCGGTCGGCGACCGCGCGCTGTTCCACTGCGACAACGCGTATTTCTATCCCGCGGTGTTGGCCAAGTCGGCGCCGCTCTACACCAACACCGTCTCCAACACCGCCTTCCGCGGCTTCGGTGGCCCGCAAGGCATGATCGGCGCCGAGCGGGTCATCGACGAGGTCGCCTTCGCCGTCGGCAAGGATTCGCTTGAGATCCGCAAGCTGAATTTCTACGACCCCATGGAGGCGATCGGCGGCCGCTGCGTCACGCCCTATCACCAGAAGGTCGAGGACTGCATCATCCAGCGCATCGTGGCGGAACTGGAAGAGAGCGCCAGCTATGCGCGCCGCCGTCGCGAGATTTCCGCGTTCAACGCCAACAGCCGATTCGTCAAGCGCGGCCTGGCGCTGACGCCCGTCAAGTTTGGCATCTCCTTCACCAAGACCGAGTCCAACCAGGCCGGGGCGCTGGTCCATGTCTATGCCGATGGTTCGGTGCACATGAACCATGGCGGCACTGAAATGGGGCAGGGCCTGCACCTCAAGGTGGCGCAGGTCGTGGCCGAGGAGTTCCAGATCGACCTCGACCGCGTGAAGATCACCGCCACCACCACCGCCAAGGTGCCCAACACCGCGCCGACGGCGGCGTCCTCGGGCGCCGACCTCAACGGCATGGCGGCGCAGAACGCGGCGCGCCAGATCCGCCAGCGGCTGACCGACTTCGCCGCCGAGAGATACCAGATTCCTGTCGACCAAGTGGTGTTCCTGCCCAACCGGGTGCGCGTCGGCAACCAGGAAGTCAGCTTCAACGATTTGGTCAAGCAGGCCTATATCGCGCGTGTGCAGCTCTCGGCCGCCGGCTTCTACAAGACGCCGAAGATTCACTGGGACCGCGGCAAGGGCCAAGGCCACGCCTTCTACTACTACGCCTATGGCGCGGCCTGCGCCGAAGTGTCGGTCGACGCGTTGACCGGCGAGTATGTCGTCGAGCGCGCTGATATCCTGCACGACTGTGGCCGTTCGCTGAACCGGGCCATCGACCTCGGCCAGGTCGAGGGCGGCTTCATCCAGGGCATGGGCTGGCTGACCACCGAGGAACTGTGGTGGGACGACAAGGGCCGGCTGCGCACCCATGCGCCCTCGACCTACAAGATCCCGCTGGCCTCGGATCGGCCGAAGGTCTTCAACGTCGCGCTGACCGACTGGTCGCAGGCCTATGAGCCGACCATCCATCGCTCCAAGGCGGTCGGCGAGCCGCCGCTGCCGCATGGCATGGCGGTGCTGCACGCGTTGTCGGATGCCGTTGCCAGCGTCGCCGACCACAAGATCTGCCCGCGTCTCGACGCGCCGGCCACACCCGAACGCGTGCTGATGGCGATCGAGCGGCTCAAGAAAGAGGCCAAGGCTGTCACCTGAAGGTCGGCAAACGTGCAATCCCAGCCGAAAAAGCCTATATTTTGCATCTGGGAACCGTGAACCATGAACTCGAACGTGCAAAGCCTGAAAACCTTTCTCGGCAGCGCCGCGCGACTTGCCCTGGTCGAAGTGGCCGGTACCAAAGGCTCGACGCCGCGCGAGAAGGGCGCCTTCATGCTTGTTTCGTCGGCGGCGATCTTTGGCACGATCGGCGGGGGTCAGCTCGAATACATGGCCATCGACAAGGCGCGGCGGATGGTGGCGCCATCGGGTGGATCGAACCGCCTGCGGTCGGCGTCCCGCGTCGAGGCCGACGAAGTCTGCGCCTCGCTTGACGTCCCGCTCGGCCCCGAAATTGGCCAGTGCTGTGGCGGACGGGTCGAGGTGCTGATCCGGCTGGTCAATGCGGCGCTGGCCGCCGAACTGGTTGCGGCGGCGGAAGCCGAGGAGGCGCAGCTGCCGCATGTCTATATCTTCGGCGGCGGCCATGTCGGCCAGGCGCTCGCGTCCACGGTAGCGCTTCTTCCCGTACACTGTGTCGTCATCGAGACGCGGGCGGAGGCGCTGGAAGGCATGCCGGAAACCATCGAGACGCGGCTGACGCCGATGCCGGAAGCCGAGGTGCGCAACGCCCCGGCCGGCACCGCCTTCGCCATCCTCACCCATGACCACGCGCTCGATTTCCTGATCGTCGCGGAGGCGCTTAAACGCGGTGACGCGGCCTATGTCGGCATGATCGGCTCGAAGACCAAGAAGGCGACATTCAGAAACTGGTTCCTGAAATCGGCGGACGGCGCGGACGCTGAATTCGCCCGCCTCGTCTCGCCGATCGGCGGCGCCGCCATCAGGGACAAGCGCCCGCCCGTTATTGCCGCACTGGCGGCCGCCGAGATCATGACGGCGCTAATTGTTCATAACGCGGCCTCGAACTCAGTGCATCACGCTCCGCAGGGCAACGCGATGGCCGGCTAGCTCGGTCGCTTCAGGCCCAGATGCGCACGCAGCGTGGTGCCTTCATACTCCATGCGGAACAGGCCACGCCGCTGCAGTTCCGGCACCACCAGCGTGGCAAAGGCATCGAGCTCGCCAGGGAAATAAGCCGGCATGACGTTGAAACCGTCGGCGGCACCGCCTTCGAACCGCGCCTGCAACTCGTCCGCGACCTGGGTCGCTGTCCCGACGATGCGCCAATGCCCGCGCGCCCCGGCGAAATGCCGCGCAAGCTGACGAATGGAAAGACCGTCGCGGCGCGATTGCTCGACGACCAGGGCCTGGCGGCTTTTCATGCCCTCGCTCTCGGGCAGTTCGGGCAGCGGTCCGTCGATCGGATAGCGCCAGAGGTCGGAGATGCTGAGATAGCTGGACAGCAGCGCTACGCCGACGTCGTCCGGGATCAATTCCTGCAATTCCTCGAATTTCTCGCGCGCTTCGGCCTCGGTCTCCGCCACCACGGGCGCGACGCCGGGCATGATCTTGATGTCGTCGGGCTCGCGCCCATGGGCCGCCATGCGCCCCTTGAGGTCGTCGTAGAAGGCCTTCGCCTCCTCGAAGGTCTGTGCGGCCGTAAACACCACGTCGGCGGTGCGGGCGGCAAGATCACGGCCGACATCCGAGGCGCCGGCCTGGACCATGACAGGCGCGCCCTGTGGCGAAGGCGGCAGGTCGAGCGGGTCGCGCACCGAAAAACTCTGGCCGACATGGCCTGATACCTTGCCGTGCCACAGCCCGGTGACAACCTCGGCGAACTCACGCGCCCGCTCATAGCGGTCGGCGTGAGGCTTGAGGCCCGTCGCACCGAAATTGGCGGCTTCGATCGAGCTGGCCGACGTGACCAGATTCCAGCCCGCCCGGCCGCCGCTCAGATGGTCGAGCGACAGGAAGGTCCGCGCTAGGCCGTAAGGCTCGTTGTAGCTGGTCGATGCCGTGGACACGAGGCCGATGCGGCTGGTCTGGACGGCCAGCGCCGAAAGCAGGCTGATCGGCTCGAAGCCGATCGAGCGCGACGTCTGGCTGGCGATGCCGACATCGGCTTCGCGCAGGCCGGCGGCGTCCTCGCAGAAGATCATGTCGAACTTGGCGGCTTCCGCCGTGCGCGCCAGTGCGATGTAGTGATCGATGTCGATGCCAGCGGTCACATGCGTCTTGGGATGGCGCCAGGCGGCGATGTGATGGCCCGTCGCCCACAGGAAGGCGCCGAGCTTCATGCGCGCGCTCATCGGTCACCTCCGCTGGCAAGGCCGAGATGCGCGCGCAGGGTTGTTCCGACATGGTTCTCTCGAAACAGGCCGCGTCGCCGCAGTTCCGGCAAAACGCGATGGACGAAATCATCGAGCACCGCAGGCTCCGGTGACATCACGATGTTGAACCCATCACAGCTTTTCGCCCGAAATTGTTCCTCCAGCCTGTCGGCCAGCCCGGTGATGCCTTCGCTGGGAAGCAATATGCAGGTCAGCACCTTCAAGGTATCTGGTTCGCTCCCGCACATGGAAACGCGGCGCCGGAAGTCGTCATAGCGTGCCTTACTCTCTGCCGCCGGCCATTCGTCGCATACTATGACGTCCGCGGTGCGGGCGGCGATGTCGAAGTCGGCCTCCGACAGGCCGGACAGCACCAGCACCGGCGTGTGCTGCGGCGAGCGCGCGACGTTCAGCGGGCCGCGCACGGAAAAGAATTCGCCCTTGTGGTCGAGCAGGTGCATCTTTTCGGGGTCGTGGAAGCGGCCGCCGCTCTTGTCGAACAGGAGCGCGTCCGAATCCCAGCCGTTCCACAAGCGCCGGACGACGGCGACATATTCCTCGGCGCGGCGGCGAAAATCGTCATCGGAGAACTCTTCCGGTCGGCTGAAATTGTCCGCTTCGTCTGGCGCTTGCGTCATGGTCGCATTCCAGCCGGCGCGGCCATGGCTGATGATGTCAAGCGAAGCAAAACGGCGCGCCAGATTGTACGGCTGGTGAGCAACGGTCGAAGCCGCGGCGACAAGGCCGATCTTTTCGGTCACGGTCGCCAGCGCGGCGACGAGGGTGGTTGCTTCGAACGGGCTGGTCGACCGCTCGCCGTCCGGCAAGGAATCCGAGATCATGACCATCNGTCGTCGCCTCTGTGCGCATGACGCGCATAGCGGCCGGGGCCGGCCTGCCCTGCGACAGAAGCAATATCGAGCGAAACGGCGAAATGCATCTTGCGGCCTATCTGGCTGCCAGCGACATCGCACAGCCATCCGGCTCCAACCTAGGCCGGCTTTCGGGCAAGGCAACCGGATGCGATGGGCCAGGAGCCCGTCACTTGCCGGCCAGGATGTCCTTGATCAGCCGCTGGCAGCGCTCCGCCATGAAGTCGAGCAGCAGGCGCACCTTGGGGTCCTGCAGCTTCTTGTGCGGATATACGGCGGCGAATTGCACCGGCGTAGGCGGAGTGCTGGCGAGAATGACCTTCAGCCGCCGGTCGCGGATGAACGGCTCGACCTCGAAGCGCGGCTTGTTGATGATACCGCGTCCCGACAGAGCCCAACCGGTCAGCACGTCGCCGTCATCGGTGTCGTAGGGCCCGTGCACTTCGAATTTTTGCTGGCCGGCCGGCGTTTGCAAGGTCCAGACATATTCGCGTGCGCCGGAATAGCGCAGCATCAGGCAGTCATGTTTTCTGGCGATCAATTCCTGCGGATCCATGGGCTCGCCGCGCGCCTCAAGATATTTGGGTGCGGCGACCAGCACACGTTCGCATTCCATGATGCCGCGCATCCGAAGGCTGGAGTCCTCGATGATGCCGAGCCGGAAGGCGACGTCGATGCCTTCTTTCATGATGTCGACATTGTGGTCCGAGAGCCTGAGCCGCACCTCGATATCAGGGTATTTGTCGTGAAAATCGGGAATGCCCGAGGCCACCAGCCGGCGCCCGAGCCCGAGCGGCGCCGTCACCTTGATGGTGCCGCGCGGCTGGCCCGACAGCGCCGAGACAGCCGCCTCCGCTTCGGTGATCGCCTCGAGAACCTGCTTGGCGCCCGAGTAGAACACGGTGCCGTGTTCGGTCGGCATCAACTGCCGCGTCGTGCGGTTGAACAGCCGGACGCCGAGATGCTTCTCCAGTTCCTTGATACGATTGGAGGCGACCGCCGGCGAAATGCGCATGTCGCGCCCGGCCGCCGACAGATTGCCGAGCTCGACGACGCGGACGAAGACGGCGATGTTGTCGAGATAGGCCATGCGGAGCACCTTCGCCGGTTTGCGGCGATCAGCCTAGTATTTTCCAATTTTTTTTGAAAGTCATCGCACACCTCGCCTCTTTCCGTTTACGCGCCACACCTTAAAGTCGCGTCATCGGCAGGGACGACTTCAATGATGGATTTCGCGATTTTCTGGGATTGGCTGAGCTTCGCCGTGCGCTGGCTGCACGTCGTCACCGGCATAGCCTGGATCGGCTCGTCCTTCTATTTCGTCGCGCTCGATCTGGGCCTGCGCCAGCGACCAGGCATGCCCGTCGGCGCCTTCGGCGAGGAATGGCAGGTGCATGGCGGTGGCTTCTATCACATCCAGAAATATCTGGTGGCGCCGGCCGAGATGCCCGAGCATCTGACCTGGTTCAAGTGGGAATCCTACGCCACCTGGCTGTCAGGTTTCGCCATGCTGTGCGTGGTTTATTACGCCGGAGCCGACCTGTTCCTGATCGATCCCAATGTGCTGCCGATGTCGGTGCCAATAGGCATCCTGCTGTCGATGGCGACGATCGGCGTCGGCTGGGTGGTCTATGATCTCCTGTGCCGCTCGCCGCTCGGCAAAAGCGACACCGGCCTGATGCTGGTGCTCTATTGCGTGCTGGTGTTCATAGCCTGGGGGCTGACGCATCTGTTCACCGGCCGCGCCGCCTTCCTGCATCTTGGCGCCATCACCGCGACGATCATGTCGGCCAATGTCTTCATGATCATCATTCCGAACCAGAAGATCGTCGTCGCCGACCTCATCGCAGGACGCAAGCCGGATCCGAAGTACGGCAAGATCGCCAAGCAGCGGTCGCTCCACAACAACTATCTGACGCTGCCCGTGCTGTTCCTGATGCTGTCGAACCACTATCCGCTGGCTTTCGGAACGCAGTTCAACTGGGTCATCGCTTCGCTGGTGTTCATCATCGGTGTCTTGATCCGCCACTATTTCAACAGCGTGCACAAACGTGCCGGCAACCCGCACTGGACCTGGCTGGGCGCCCTTGTCGTGTTCCTCATCATCATCTGGCTGTCGACCGTGCCGAAGGTGCTGACCGGTGAACCCAAGGCCTCCGCCTCGGCGCAAGTCTATATCGCCTCGGCGCATTTCCCGGCGGTGCGCGACACCGTGCTTGGCCGCTGCTCGATGTGCCATGCCGCGGAGCCGGTCTACGAGGGTATCTACCACGCGCCCAAGGGGGTGATGCTGGATACGGACGCGGGCATTGCCGATCATGCCCGCGAGATCTACCTTCAGGCCGGCCGCAGCCACGCCATGCCGCCCGCCAATGTCACAGAGATCACCGACAAGGAGCGGGCGCTGCTGGTCGCCTGGTTCGAAGGCGCGGGGAAATAAGCATGACCTCGACACTTCTGCGCGGCCGCACGCTGTCCTTCGTGCGCTGGCCGCAAGCCATCGACGACCACTCCGCCTGGCGCTACGAGGAAGATGGCGGCCTGCTGATAACCCACGGCAGGATCGTTGCATCGGGCGCCTACCCCGATGTCGAGAAACAGGCGGACGAGTGGACAAAAAAGATCGATCACCGGCCGCATCTGCTGCTGCCGGGCTTCATCGATGCCCATGTGCATTTCCCGCAGATGCAGATCATCGCTTCCTATGGCGCCGAACTGCTCGACTGGCTGAACACCTACACCTTTCCCGAGGAAACAAAATTCGTCAACGCGCAGCATGGCCGCCGGGTCGCGCGCCTGTTCCTTGATGAGACGGTACGCCATGGCACCACGACGGTCGCCGCCTACTGTTCGGTGCACAAGGCGTCGGCGGAAGCCTTCTTCGCCGAGTCGCACGCGCGCGACATGCTCAACATCGCTGGCAAGGTAATGATGGACCGCAATGCGCCCGAAGGCGTGCTCGACACGCCGCAATCCGGCTATGACGACACCAAGGCGCTGATCGCCGAGTGGCACGGCAAGGGCCGCCAGCTTTATGCCATCACGCCACGCTTCGCCATCACCTCCTCACCGGAGCAGATGGAGATGGCCGGCGCGCTGTGCCGAGAACATCCCGACCTGCACATGCAGACGCATCTGTCGGAAAACCACGCCGAGATCGCCTTCACGCAACAGCTCTACCCCTGGTCGCGCGACTACACCGATGTTTACGAACATTACGGGCTGCTTGGCAAAAAGAGCCTGTTCGGCCATTGCATCCATTTGTCGGAGCGTGAGGCGGACGCGCTGTCGGACAGCGGTTCGGTGGCGGTATTCTGCCCGACCTCCAACCTGTTCCTCGGCTCCGGCCTGTTCGACTATCAGCGCTTTCGCCGCCGCGACAAACCATTGCGCATCGCTGCCGCCACCGATGTCGGCGGCGGCACCAACTATTCGATGCTGCGTACCATGGACGAGGGCTACAAGGTCATCGCACTCAATGGCGAGAAGCTCAACCCGTTCCAGTCCTTCTGGCAGATCACGCGCGGCAACGCCGAGGCGCTGTCGGTAGTGGACAGGATCGGGACGCTGGAGGATGGCACCGATGCAGACATCGTCGTGCTCGATGCCAGGGCGACGCCAGCGATGCGGCTTAGGATGGAAACGGTCGAGACGCTGGCGCAGGAACTGTTCCTGCTGCAGACGCTCGGAGACGACCGCGCCGTGCGCGAGGTGTATGTCGCGGGGCGGCCTGCCAGGAGCGACATCGCAATTTAGCGCAGCGGCGTGTTCCCTGCTTGACCCGGCGGCAGCCATCGGTCAAAGCGTGCGGCGAAGTTGACAGGGGAACGACATGGCCGTTGCTGACGACATCGCTCTGATCAAGAGACAGGAAGAGACGCTTGTCTTCACGGCCTTCGACGAGGCTGTCGCCTTCGAGATCGGTTCGGCCATCCGTGGTCGTGCAACAGCCGAGAACCTGCCGATCATAGTCGATATCAGGCTATGGGACCGGCCCCTGTTCTATGCGGCGATGCCTGGTTCGAATGCTTCCAACCCCGACTGGGCGCGGCGCAAGATCAATGTCGTGAAGCGCTATCTCGGAAGCACTTACCGGCTGGTGCTGGAGCAGCAGCGCCCCGACCGCACCTTCAAGATCGGCGAGGGGCTGGATATTGCTGACTATGTGCTGGCCGGCGGCGGCTTCCCGGTCACGGTCAAGGGCGCCGGTGTCATCGGTGTGATCGCGGTGTCCGGCCTGCCGGAGCGGCAGGATCATGGCGTAGTGGTCGATGCGCTGTGCGATCACCTGGACATCGATAGGCTCGGGCTGGCATTGCCTTCAGAGGCCGAATGACCGTGCTCGACCCCAAGTCCTTTCTCACCGATATCTTCAACGCGGCGGTCGCGGCCGCCGATCCCGAGAGAACCATCAGGCATCATTTGCCGGCAAAGCCGAAGGGCCGCACCATCGTCATCGGTGCCGGCAAGGGCTCGGCGCAGATGGCGGCGGCATTCGAGAAGATCTGGGAGGGCACGATCGAGGGCCTGGTCGTCACCCGCTACGGCTATGGCGCCAAATGCGAGCGCATCGAGATCATCGAAGCCGCGCACCCGGTGCCGGACGCCGCCGGGCTCAAGGCCTCGCGGCGCCTGCTGGAAAAAGTGCAAGGGCTGACAGCGGACGATCTGGTCGTGGCGCTGATTTCCGGCGGCGGTTCGGCGCTGCTGCCGTCTCCGGCCGCCGGCCTGACACTGGCCGACGAGATCGCCGTCAACGAGGCGCTGCTCGCCTCCGGCGCGCCGATCGCGGCGATGAATACCATCCGAAAGCACCTCTCCACCATCAAAGGCGGCCGGCTGGCTGCAGCGGCCTGGCCGGCCAAGGTGGTATCGTTGGTGGTCTCCGACATACCCGGCGACAATCCGGCCCTTGTGGCGTCCGGCCCAACCGTTCCCGATGTTGGCGGCCGTGAGAATGCCCTGGCTTCGATAACAGCCTATGGCATGAAGCTGCCGGACGTGGTCATGGCGCATATCCAGTCGCCGGCGGCTGACGCACCCGATCCTGACGATCAGCGCTTTGCGCGCAACGAGGTGCATCTGATCGCATCAGCTGGCGTGTCGCTGGAAGCGGCAGCGGTGGAAGCGAGGCGGCAAGGCATCGAAGCCGTCATTCTTTCCGATGCCATCGAAGGCGAAGCACGCGAGGTCGGCGGCGTCCACGCGGCAATCGCCCGCGAAATGGCGACGCGCAACCGGCCCTTTCAAAAGCCGGTTCTGGTCCTNCTATCTCAGCGACCATGGCCATTGCAGCCTGACGGTTGCCGGCGGCGTCCACGCGGCAATCGCCCGCGAAATGGCGACGCGCAACCGGCCCTTTCAAAAGCCGGTTCTGGTCCTCTCGGGCGGGGAGACCACCGTGACGCTGAGGGCCAAAGGCAAGGGTGGCCGCAATTCGGAATTCCTGCTTGCCTTCGCCATCGGCATCAACGGCGTCGAAGGCATTCACGCCCTTGCCGCAGATACCGACGGCATCGACGGTTCGGAAAACAATGCCGGCGCCTTCGCCGATGGTTCGAGCGTTTCGCGCATGCGCGCGGCAGGTGTGGATGCCAAGGCGATGCTGGCCGGCAACAACGCATGGACGGCCTTCAATGCCGTCGGCGATCTCTTCGTGCCCGGCCCGACCGGCACGAACGTGAATGATCTCCGAGCAATTCTCGTTCGCTAAACCGGTAAATCAAGCTGCCATGAGCTTCTTTACCTGCTTCATGTCCTGAAAAAACCGCTCGCGTTCGGCTTCTTTGTCGGCGTGATCCCGAATGCGCAGGATGAAGGAGGGGTGGATGGTGAGAAAGACACGCAAGCCATCCTCGCGTTCGATCACCTGGCCCCGCATCTTGGTCACCGGGATCGCCTTGCCAAGCAGGGATAGTGCCGCCGTGGCGCCGAGCGCCACCGCGAGGTTCGGCTTGATCAGTTCAAACTCGTGGTCGAGCCACCAGCGGCAGGCTTGGACCTCGCCGACATTCGGCTTGGAGTGGATTCGGCGTTTTCCGCGCGGTTCGAATTTGAAATGCTTGACCGCGTTGGTCACGTAGACTTTCAGCCGGTCGACCCCGGCATCGTCCAATATGGCATCAAAGACCTTGCCCGCCGGGCCGACGAACGGCTGGCCGGCGAGGTCTTCCTGGTCGCCCGGCTGTTCGCCGACGAAAATCACCTTGGCGTTGTCAGGCCCCTCGCCGAATACGGTCTGCGTCGCATCGCGCCAAAGCGGACAGCGGCGGCATCCCTTGGCGGCCTCGCGCAATTCGGAAACCGTGTGCGCGTCACCGTCATCAGGCGTTTCGGCTGGTTGATGCTTCGGCCAGTGCCTCGCCTGCACTTTGGCGTGGTGCGGCGCGGGCGTCGTCGGTATCTTCGCAATCATATCCCTGGCGGCCTTGTCCGCTCCCGCGATCAAGTCAGGAATGAGCGAGGCCTCGGGAAGGTTCCGCCAATATTTTTTCGGCATCTCCTTTTGCATGGCCTTCACCTTGAGGCGTGCCGGATTGAAGATGTTCTCGAAATAAGTCCTCCACAGCGTCTCGGTATCGTCCTTGTCTGGCGCATCCCCCTTGGCCGCGCCGGGCCCGATCGCCAGCCTCTCGCCATCCCAATCGGCGGACGCGTAAGGCGTCAGGATCGTCCAGCGCATGCCGGTAAAACGCCTGACGAAGAAATCCGCATTGCGCTCGACGATGAAATGGTCGGGTTCGAACCAGGCGACATAGCGCTCATCCTCGCCGACGCCGATCTTCCGGAAGCGGACGAAGGCATGCATTTTGTGGCTGTCGCGCCGCACCGCCCTTTCCATGGTTTCAAGCCGTTTGGTGTCGGGATCCGATGCGATCGCCAGCAATTTGGGCTCGATGCGCAACCGCCACAGCAGCCTGTAGAGAAAGGCGAAACGTCCGGGATCGGAATGGCAGAAGGCGGTCTCGGNGATGCGCAACCGCCACAGCAGCCTGTAGAGAAAGGCGAAACGTCCGGGATCGGAATGGCAGAAGGCGGTCTCGGCGTGGCCGATGAAATCGCGCGGCACAATGAGCTCAGCGCCTTGCGGCACGTCAGGCAAGTCGCTTGGCGGCCGGTCGAGACCGGCTACGACACGCCAGCTGACGTCCTCGGGTCTGACCTCATTTAACGCCAGCCGCCGAGCCGCGTCGCGCCAGCCGGCGAAGTCGGTCTGGCTTTCAAGCCAGACGGTGTGGCGGGTGAGGTCGAATTCGGCCGGCCGCATCGTCAAAACAGCGCTAGTTGTTCGCAGGATTGCACGATCTTGCCGCGCAGTGCGGCCTTGTCCGTGAGCGCGCCTGGCGACCAGCCTTCGGCGATGATGAAGGGCCTGAGCTTGGCGATCGAATGGCAGAGCCGGCCGACATCCTCGAGCCGCAATCGCCGGTAGCGGCGGGTTTCGAGAATTTTCGCGACAACCTTGGTTCCCAGGCCAGGCACGCGCAGCAGCGCTTCGCGGTCGGCGCGGTTTACGTCGACGGGGAAGCGTCCCCGGTTGCGCAGCGCCCAGGCAAGTTTCGGATCGATAGCGAGATCAAGCATGCCATCGCTGCTGCCGGCCAAAATTTCAGGCTGCGAAAATCCGTAGAAGCGCATCAGCCAATCGGCCTGGTAGAGCCGGTGTTCGCGCATCAACGGCGGCTTCCGCAACGGCAGCGATGACGAGGAATCGGGGATCGGACTGAAGGCCGAGTAATAGACGCGCCGTAAATGGTAGCTGCCATAAAGCCGGGCGCTAGCATGCAGGATGCCGTCGTCGGTGGTCTTGTCCGCGCCGATGATCATCTGCGTCGACTGGCCGCCCGGCGCGAATCGTTCGCGTTTTTTGGTCCGCAATGTCGGCTCGGCTTTCTCCTCCATTTTCCGACGCAAATTGGCCATCGAAAGCCGGATTGTCTCCGGCCTCTTCTCCGGCGCCAGTTTCTTCACGCCCTCGTCGGTGGGCAACTCGACATTGATCGACAAGCGGTCGGCATAGAGCCCGGCCTTCTCGATCAGCTCCGCCGAACTCTCGGGGATGGTTTTGAGATGGATATAGCCGGAGAATTTTTCTTCCAGCCGCAGCCGCCGCGCCACCTCGACCATCTCGCCCATGGTTTCGTCAGGCGAACGGATGACGCCCGAGGACAGGAAAAGTCCTTCGATATAGTTGCGCCGGTAGAAATCCATGGTCAGCTTCACCACCTCGTCGATGCCGAAGCGGGCGCGCCGGACATTCGAGGACGAGCGGTTGATGCAATAGCTGCAGTCGTAGATGCAGAAATTGGTAAGCAGGATTTTCAACAGCGAAATGCAGCGGCCGTCCGGCGCGTAGGAATGGCAGATGCCCATGCCTTCGGTGGAGCCGATGCCGCCGGATTTCAAAGAATCCTTTTTCGCCGCGCCCGATGAGGCGCAGGAGGCGTCGTATTTGGCGGCGTCGGACAGTATCGCCAGTTTCTCACGAACAGGGAGTGCGCTCATCCGTTCATGATATGTTCTGGAAGGCCAATGCGCCATATCTTTTGATGGTGACGGCGAAAAAAGTGATCGCCGCCGGTCTCAGGCATCAGACCTCGTGCAGATAAAGATGATAGTCCAGCTCGTTCACTGTGCGCGCCACGCGCAGGTACTCGGACTGCTTGATCGCCACAAAGGTGCGGTGCAGGTCATCGCCGAGCGCGCCCTTCAGGAAGCTCGACGCCCTGGCCGCTTCGATGGCGGCCCGCCAATCGGCCGGCATGGTCGTGCGGGTGACGGCCGCTTCATAGCCATTGCCGGTCGTTTCGGGGCCAGGATCGAGCCCTTCGTCGAGGCCTTTGACGATGCCGGCAAGCACCGTCGCGGCAATCAGATACGGATTGGCGTCGACACCTGATGGACGATGCTCGATGCGCCGGTTCTTCGCATCGCCCGCTGGCACGCGCAACGCCACCGAGCGGTTGTTGACGCCCCAGCTCGGGGCCACCGGCGCATAGGATTGCGAGACGAAGCGCCGCCAGGAATTGGCATGCGGCGCAAACACCAGCATTGATTCCGCCATTGTCTGGATCAGCCCACCGAGGCCACGCAGCAGCGGCAGCGACCAGCTCTCGCCGGCGGCTTCCGCAAAGACGTTTCGGCCGACCTTGTCCTGCAGCGAGACATGGAAATGCATACCGGAACCGGCATATTTCTCGATCGGCTTGGCCATGAAGCAGGCGGTAACACCATGGCGGCGCGCCTGCGCCCGCACCAGCCGCTTCAGCATGACCAGATCGTCGGCCGCCCGCATCACGTTCTTGCGGTAATTCAGCGTCAGTTCGTACTGGCCGGGCGCATATTCGGAAATCACCGTCTCGGCCGGAATGCCTTGCGCCTTGGCGGCGGCGTAGATGTCTGAGAACAACGGCTCCATGCCGTGCAGATGGTCGACTGAATAAACTTCGGTCTTGCCCGAGACGCGTCCATCGAGCACCGCGCGCGCCGGCTGCACCTTGCCGTCGGCATCGCGCTCATTGGCCAGCAGAAAAAACTCGAGTTCGAAGGCCCCAGCGGGATAGAGCCCCTTGGCGGCCAATATGTCGACCTGCCGGGCCAGCGCCAGCCGCGGGTCCGAAGACATTGGCTGGCCGTCGAGATGGTACATCGTCATCAGCAGTTGGCCGCGCGGTGGCTTCGTGCCGTAAAGCGGCACCAGCGTGCCCGGAATCGGCCAGGCCCTCAGATCGCCGTCGCCGCTGTCCCAGATCAGCCCGGTTTCGTGTACATCCTCGCCGGTGATGTCGAGGCCCAGAATCGAGATCGGCATATGCCGGCCGCCCTCGAAAATGCTTTTCAGCTCATGCCGGCGCACGATCTTGCCGCGCCCCACACCATTGGCGTCGGTCAGCACGATATCGAAGGCCTCGATCTCGGGATGGGCGTCGAGGAAGGCTTGCGCCTCGGTGGGCGTCGAGCCCGAAGGTGAGGTCATGATCGCACTCGGATTGGCTTGAGCGCTTGTCTCACGCCGCAAGCTTTGCCGCAACCGCGCCAAACGCGGTGATCAGGCGGTTGACCTGGGTGCCTGACGTTGCCGGCGAGATCAGCATCATGTTGTGGAACGGTGCGATCAGCACGCCGCGATTAACCAGCGCGACATGGATGGCAGCCTCCAGTTCCGGCGCATGCGCAACTTCCGCCTCGGCACCATTGCGCAGCGGGCCGGGCGCGCAGATGAACTCGACGCGTGCCCCGACGCGGGAGACATGCCAGGGCAGATTGTAACGATCGATCACGCCGGTCAGTCCGGCATCGAGCCGCCGCGCCAGATGATCCATGCGGTCGTAATTCTCTTGCGTCATCACCTCCTCGAGCGTGGCGCGCATGGCGGCGAACTGCAGCGGGTTGGCCGACAGCGTCGTCCCCATGCCGGAATATCCCGGCTCTTTCGTCCTGTTGTAGTCGGCATAGCGCGAGGCGACCTCCTCGCTCATGCCCCAGACGCTCGCCGGCACGCCGCCGGCAATCGGCTTGCCCAGCACGAACAAGTCGGGCTCCAGCCCATATTTACCGGTGTAACCGCCGGGGCCGGTCGAGATCGTATGCGTCTCGTCGATCAAGAGCAGGGTGGCGGCTTCACGTGTCAGCTTTCGCAGCGCCTCATGGTAGCCGGGGTCGGCCAGCACCATGCAGGAATTGGTCAGCACCGGTTCGGCGATGACGCAGGCGACGTCCCTGTCCTTCAATGCGGCCTCGAGAGCGGCGACATCGTTGAACTCAATGACCTTGGCCGTGCGGGTCAGGTCGCGGAATTCGCCCGCCAGTCCCGGCCGGTTGACGGGCTTGCCGTCGATCAGCCGCACCATCGTCTCGTCCACCGAGCCGTGATAGCAGCCGTTGAAGACCAGGATCTTTTCCCTGGAGGTAACGGCGCGGGCGACGCGCAGCGCAAAGCGATTGGCGTCGGTCGCCGTGGTCGCGATCTGCCAGAACGGCAGGCCGAAGCGCTGCTGCAGCAGCGGCCCGATGGCCAGCGCATCCTCGGAAGGCAGCATATAGGTCAGGCCGCGTCCGGCCTGGCGGCGAATGGCGCGCGCCACCGGCGGAGGCGAGTGGCCGAACATCGAACCGGTGTCGCCGAGGCAGAAATCGTCGAGCTTGTTGCCGTCGATGTCGGTGATCGTGGCGCCTCGGGCGCTGTCGACCAGGATCGGAAACGGTGTCGGCCAATCATTCATCCAGTGCATCGGCACGCCGCCGAAGAAGCCGGGCAGGCCGTTGCCGATCTTGGCTTGCGATCTCGGCCGCGCCTCGCGGAAGGCTGCCCCTTCCATCTCCCGCAATCGCGCGATGCGGTCGGGGCTAATCCCGCCGATGGTCTTTGAACTGTCGTTGCCGTGCATGAAAAATCCCTCTGGCTCGTTGCTCTTAGCCAATCCACCTTGGCAACGGCAATTGGCCGTGCGTCCTTTCTGCATTGGCTCAGCCGCCAGCGGCGGCACTTGACCCCGCTGGCGAAGTCGGCGCCAATGCTGTGGGCAACGACGAGCGGGGGGAAGAATGCGGACGATGATCTGCGTGACGATGCTCTTCCTGTCCGCCGGCACGGCGTTCGCGACCGGCGGTATCTGGTGCACCGTCGATGATCCGCAGGCCAAATTCCAGGTCGATGCCGGCGTCACCACGGGCATGGGCGGCCCGACGTTCAATTTCCGCGGCGACCTCGAAATCAAGGCGAGGCCCGCCGGCGATCCATTGCACAAGACGGTGTTCGAGGATGCCAACCTCACCCAGTACTGGCTCGACGACAAGGAACTGCGGCTGAACATCTACCACGAGCAGGAGGTCGCCAAGACCTACAGTTCGGTCGAATTGACGGTCCTGACCAGGGCCAGTGACGAGGGCGTCTATGACGGGGATTACAAGCTCGCTGTCTATGACAGCACGGCCGACAAGAACAGCGATGGCAAGCCCATCGATCTGACCGGCAAGGTCTCCTGCGGCGCCGAGTGATCGGCCATTCCCCGCTAGGCCATGATGTCGATGACGCCGCAATCGCCGGCGGCGCTGCCGAAGGCGACGCGGCGTTCTTCCCTGTCCCACATCATCGCGGTGATGGCGCCCTTGCCTGGTCGCCGCAAAAGCACCTCCTTGGCGTCGGAAAAGCGCACGGCCATCACCATGCCGTCGTCGTAACCGACTGCGACGACGTCCTGGCTCGGATGGCAGGCGACCGCCGTCACCATGGCATTGCCGCGCGTGCCAAGTTCCAGCGGCGCCTTGCCCATCGGGCCGTCCTTGCCCGAAAACGGCCAGACGATCGCCGCCGGCGCGCCCGAACTGGCCAGCCACTTGCCTTTCACGCTCCATGACAGGCTTTTGACCTTGCCGGGATAGCCGCTCATGCGCATGTGCTTGCCGTCGGACAGCTTCCAGCCATGCAGGGCGTTTTCCTGCATGGTGGTGACCAGAAAGGCGCCGTCCGGCGAGAAGGTGATGCCGGTGTGCGCGCCCGCCCATTCCAGTTCCACCGGCTTGCCCTCGGCGGCGGGGAAATGCAGCGTCGCGCCATTGTAACGGGCGACGCCGAAGCGCATGCCCTTGGGCGAGAAGGCCAGCCCCTCGACCGAGCGCGGATGCGCAAATTCCCGGGTCTTGCCGTCGGTGAAGCGCACGAAGGCGGTCTTGCCCGTGGCATACGCGATGGCGCCTTGCGGCCCGGCGGCGACGCTGGTGATCCATTTTTTCCCGGCGTTCGCCACCTCTTGGGTCTCGCCGCCGGCTTTCACGGCAAAGACCTTGCCGTCCTCGCCACCGGTGATCAGCCGGTCATTGGCCGCGTCATGGAAGGCGGCAAGCAGCCCGTCATTGGCCTGCACCGTCTTGTGGCCATTGTCGAGCCGATGGACAGCACCGTCAGCCAGCGCAAAATGCGGCACGTGGCCAAGGAAGACGGCGGCGACGCAATGGCCTTCGAGATCAAGCGGGGCAACTGTGGGCATGGGCTATCTTTGTTCAATGAAAGTGCAGAGGGCGGCTTACTCGACGTTTGCACGTCCGGCAACTATGAGGTCGCGAAGTCGGAACCATAGGCTGTCTCCAATCGCCAATTATGGCGCTGCCCCTCATTGTCCTGCCGGACTTTTCTCCCCGTATAGTGACGTGGAGAAAGACGCTGTCGCGGATGGGTTCGCCTATCGCCAGCGCTGCAGAATAGGCATCGGCCCTGCGGCCAGTCCCCTTCCCCCGTCACTATACGGGGAGAAGGTGCCGGCAGGCGGATGAGGGGCGGCGCCGGCCGTTGGAAATTGTCGCTACAAGGGACTTGGTACCGCCGTGACCGCCCTAAGCAACGTCGCATTCGGCTCTGGAGGGTGCTAGACCAAATCTAAGATAAGCGCGAAATCCGAAGTGGATGCTCTCACCAATTCGGACGTACTGATCGCGACCTGAGGCTCATGTCCGATCTTGCTAACCACGGATTAGGGCATCACCCGGTCCTCTGCCAAACAATCAAGCCGCCTGGCAGGCGTCAAAACTCTTCTTCAGCCGCTCGGCGTCGAGCTCGCGGCCGATGAAGACCAGCCGGCTCTCATGCCTTTCGCCGTCCTTCCAGGCGCGCTGGTGGTCGCCCTCGATGATCATGTGCACGCCCTGGATGACATAGCGCTCGTCATCGCCCTTGAGCGCGATGATGCCTTTCAGCCGCAGGATGTTGGGGCCTTCCATCTGGGTGACCTTCTCGATCCACGGGAAGAATTTCTTCGGGTCCATCTCGCCGCCGCGCAGCGACACCGACTCCACCGTCACGTCATGGATGTCGGACGGATGAGTGTGATGGTGGTGGTCGTGCCCATCGTGGTCGTGATGATCATGGTCGTGATGATCATGATCATGGTGATCATGTTCATCATGCGCTTCGAGGAAATGCGGATCGTTCTCCAGCGCCCTGGACAGGTCGAAGGCGCCACGGTCGAGCACTTCCGACAGCGCCACGCCGGCGCGCGTCGTGCGGTGAATCTTGGCGGCCGGGTTGATCGCGCGGATCGTCGCCTCGACCTTGGCGAGTTCTTCCGGGGTGACGAGGTCGGTCTTGTTGAGCACGACGACGTCGGCGAAGGCGATCTGGTCCTCGGCTTCCTTGGAATCCTTGAGCCTGAGCGGCAGGTGCTTGGCGTCGACCAGGGCCACCACGGCATCGAGCTTGGTCTTGGAGCGCACGTCGTCGTCCATGAAGAAGGTCTGCGCCACCGGCACCGGATCGGCCAGCCCGGTGGTCTCGACGACGATGGCGTCGAAGCGGCCGGGCCGCCGCATCAAGCCCTCGACGACGCGGATCAGGTCGCCGCGCACCGTGCAACAGACGCAGCCATTGTTCATCTCGTAGATCTCCTCGTCGGATTCCACGATCAGGTCGTTGTCGATGCCGATCTCGCCGAATTCGTTGACAATGACGGCGTAACGCCTGCCGTGGTTTTCCGACAGGATGCGGTTGAGCAGCGTCGTCTTGCCGGCGCCGAGATAGCCGGTGAGGACGGTTACGGGGATCTGTGTCTGCGCTTCGCTCATGGCTTGCCTCGAAATGACTAGGCCCTGAAATTCAGGCCGCGAAAAAGGGATTGTCGGTTCCATATAGGATGTGCGCCGGGCTTTTGCACGGGGCAAAACCATGGGCCAAAGCTGCCGACCGGGATCGTCCCGACATCATGGCCGCGGAAAGCCGCCGCCGCTCCCGCGTGGAAGAGCAAGGGCCTGGTGCGAGAGCTGCCCGGTCGTCAAATCGCATTCACGCAGTGGCGCTCCGAATTCCCTTCACGCGAAAGTCGTTTGTCATCTAACTGAAATAAACATCTGGCATCACCACGGCGGACGCCGCGAATGCTTGCCGGCAAAGCTGTTTCGGATGCCGGAATCTTTTTCGATCGTCGATTGCCAACCGGCCGGCTGCGTCTATGCTGTGCGCACCGGCCCGGCCGAAGAGGGATGACCATGGCCAAGGCGGACAAGACTGCAACGATGAGCCGGCTGCATTCAGCGGCAAGGCTGGCAAGGACCGCCCTGGCGGCACGGCTCCTGGCGCATGGCTTTTACGCCGGCCAGGACCAGATCATGCTGGCGCTGGACCGTGAGGACGGCCAGACGCCGGGCAATCTCGCCGGTCGCCTCGGCGTGCGTCCGCCGACCATCACCAAGACCATCAACCGGCTGCAGGCACAGGGTTTTCTGGAGAAACGCGCGTCGGACTCCGATGCCCGCCAGGCCCATATCTTCCTCACCGATACCGGCCGTGAAACCATCCGCGCCATCGAGAAGTCAGTGAAGAAGACAGAGAAGCAGGCGCTCAGGGGCCTCGACAAGAAGGACCAGAAGGCGCTGTTCAAGCTGCTCGCCCGCATCGAGGCCAACCTCTCCAACGAGGAGCTGGTGCTGATCGACGACGACGCCGAGACGGACGACTGATCTCTCCGGCCGTCAGGCTGCCACGGCATTTCCGTGGATCAAGGACGACCAACGGCCCGGCGTCATGCCGAACGCTTTCTTGAATTGCCTGTTGAAGTGGCTCTGGTCGCTGAAGCCGGCCTCGATCGCGATCTGTGCCAGGGACGCGCCGGCGGCGATCATCCTGCGCGCCCGCTGAAGCCGGCGCATTACCAGGAAGCGATGCGGGCTGGTCGAGAAGGCCGCGCGGAAATGTCTCGACAGGGCATAGCGGTCGAGACCCGTGACGGCTTCCAACTCACCCGAACGCACCGGCCGGTCGAGGTTTTCCGTGAGATACTCACCCGCCAGCGTCGCCGCTCGCCACGCCGTCTCGGCTATTGGCTTTGCCGGCTTGCCGGCATGCCGGTTCAGACTTTGCATCAGCCGCGCCAGGAAGTCGTCGACGAACAGCTCGTCGAGTTCCTGCTCCAATGGCCCGAGCGCCGACAGCAGCGTCGCGCAGAAGGCCTCGTCCGTCACCACGCCCTCCCTGACGAAGGGCAACGCCGTGCCGCCGAGACAGCCGAGCATCAGTGACGGCTCCAGATAGAGCATCCTGTAGCGCAGGCCTTCTTCCGTGCCCGCGCCGCCATCGTGCAACTCGTCCGGATGCAGCACGATGACCTGGCCGGGCAGGCTCAGCCGTGCCGCGCCGCGATAGCGGAAGGTCTGCACGCCGCGCAGCGTCACCCCGATCGCGTAGGTGTCGTGGCGGTGCGGATCGAAGGCGCTGCCGTGAAACCGCGCCTCGATGCGTTCCATCCCCGCGGGATCGGGAGCGGAGATGATGCAGTTTTCAGCGGCATCGGCGCACAAACGTCCAAGACCCTCGAAGGCCTGGCGGTCTAGATCGAACGACATCGTCTCCTTCAGCCCCGCTACAGGGGCCTAACTTTGAATGGCTCACTTTCTCATGTTCGATACGAAATTTGCAATCGTGCTGCGGCAAGACCTGGCCGTCTGGCAGAAACTCAACGTCACCGCCTTCCTGACCAGCGGCATCGTCGCGCAATCCCCCGACATCATCGGCGAACCCTATCGCGATCGCGCAGGCAACCTCTACAATCCCTTGTCGATCCAGCCGGTCATCGTGCTCTCGGCCGACCGGGCAACGATAAGTGCGATCCATCGGCGTGCGCTGGAACGCGGCGTCACCACCTCGCTCTATGTCGAGGAGATGTTCTCGACCGGCTTCGATGCAGCCAACCGCGCCGTCTTTGCCGAATTCGCGCCCGAAGATGCCAAGGTGGTCGGCATGGCGCTGCGAGCCGAGAAGAAGGTGGTCGACAAGATAACCAAGGGCGCCCGCATGCATACGTAGCGCCCGGAACTAAGCCTGGCGGCGGCTGTTGTTGTACCAGCGAGCTTAGGCGCGGCTGCGGGCGACAATTGGCTTGCGGGCAAGCCGCAATTCCCGCAAAGTTGGGGTCCAGCCCAGCTTTTCCCCGGCCTGCACGTGAATCCTTCCCAAAGATATGTCGAAAGCGCGACGCCCCCGGTGGCGATCCTGTGCATGCTGACCACCTATGTCTTCTTCACCTTCCTCGACACCAGCAGCAAATATCTCGTCCTGGCCGGCGTCTCCGTCCTGATCGTCGCCTGGGTACGCTTTGCCGTGCATGTCGTGCTCGTTGGAGCGCTGCTGCGTGGCTGGCGCGAACCGATGCGATTTCGACCGGTCAACCTGCCGGCGCATGTGATGCGCGGCGCATTCCTGTTCGGCTCGACCATGTTCAATGTCCTGGCGCTGCGCTCCCTGCAACTGGCCGAGACGACGTCCATCTATTTCTTCGGGCCGATGGTGATCACCGCCCTTGCCGGACCGCTGCTCGGCGAATGGGCCGGCTGGCGGCGCTGGCTGGCGATCCTGGCCGCTTTCGCCGGGGTCCTGATCATCACGCGGCCCGGTGTCGGCGTTTTCGGCATCGGACATCTCTTCGCGCTCGGCTCGATGCTATCGAACTGCTTCTATGTCATCATGACGCGCCGCATGTCGGCGAACGAGACTCCCGAGAGCCTGATCCTGTTCTCGGCCCTGGCGCCGACGGTCCTGCTGTTGCCCCTGCTGCCGTTTTCTTTTTCGCTGCCGCATGATGGCTGGCACTGGTTCGTGCTGCTCATGCTTGGCGTGTTCGGCGGTGTCGGCCATTGGCTGCTGGTCCAGGCCTATCGGCTGGCGACCACCACGGCGCTCGCGCCATATCCCTATTCGCAAATGGTGTGGATGATCATTTCGGGCTGGCTTGTCTTCAAGCAGTTCCCCGACCGCTGGACGTTGGTCGGCGCCGCCATCATCGTCGCCAGCGGCCTCTACATCGTCCATCGCGAACATCGGCTCAGGCTGCGCAGCCGCGCGGCTTCGGATGTGGAGGCCGAGGCGCTGGCAAAAAAACTTTGATTTGGCCCGGATCGATGGCATAAGGCCGCCCTTAAACAGTTTAAAAAAGGCGACGGGGAGCGGAAGGCTGGCACAGAAGATCAAGCTGTCGACGATCGCGGATGCGCTCGGCGTGTCCACGGCCACCGTGTCCTTGGCACTGCGCGACAGCCCGCTGGTTGCCGGCTCGACACGCGACCGCATCAAGGAACATGCGCGCGCCATCGGCTATATCTACAACCGCCGCGCCGCGAGCCTGCGCACTTCGCGCTCGGGCATTGTCGGTGTCGTCGTCCATGACATCATGAACCCGTTCTTCGCCGAGATTCTGCGCTCGATCGAGAGTGAGCTCGACCGCAGCCGGCAGACCTTCATCCTGTCCAATCACTACGATCAGCTCGAAAAGCAGCGCACCTTCATCGATACATTGCTGCAGCTCGGCGCCGATGGCGTCATCATGTCGCCGGCCATCGGCACGCCGGCGTCCGATATCGTCATGGCCGAGGAGAATGGGCTGCCGGCGGTGCTGATCGCACGCACCGTCGAGGGAGCCGACGTACCGGTGTTTCGCGGCGACGATGCCTATGGCACGGGCCTCGCCACCAATCATCTGATATCGCTCGGCCACAAGCGCATCGCCATGATCGGCGGCACCGACCAGACCTCGACCGGCCGCGATCGCTACCAGGGCTATGTCAACGCCATGGAGGCGGCCGGGCTGGAGGTCAGACCGTCCTGGCGCATATCGGGCCCGCGCACCAAGCAGGCTGGCTTCGAGGCCGCTGGGCAGTTTCTGGCGCTGAAGGACAGACCGACCGCCGCTTGCTGCTGGAACGACCTCGTCGCCATCGGCCTGATGAACGGCATTGCGCGTGCCGGCCTTGTGCCGGGCGTCGACATCTCCGTTACCGGCTATGATGACCTCGAGGAGGCGGCTATCGCCACGCCGGCGCTGACCACCGTCTGGAATGGCCAGCGCGAGGTCGGCCGCCGCGCCGCCAGCGCGCTGCTCGACAAGCTCAACGGACAGACGGTGCGGCCCTCGCAAGAATTGATCAAGCCGGAACTGCACGTGCGCCAGTCGACCGGCAAGCCGGTGGAGCGTGCATGACCAAGGCCGAACAATTGGAAGCCGTTGCCATTCTGGTGCCGGCGGATTTCAACGATCACGCCGTCGGGCGGATCGAGCGGACATTCAGGCGCGTCGGCATCGAGCGCGCCGATCCGGCGCTGGTCACCGAGGAGATGCGCCGCACGGTGCGTGGCATCGCTTCGTTTGCCGGGATTGGTGCGGCGATGATGGATGCATTACCGAACCTAGAACTCATCGCCTCTTTCGGCGTCGGCTATGATTCGGTCGATGTCGGCCATGCCCGGGCGAAGAACATCATGGTCACCAACACACCCGACGTCCTGACCGAAGAGGTCGCCGACACCGCCATCGGGCTGCTGATCAACACGGTGCGCGACCTGCCGCGTGCCGAGACCTGGTTGCGTGACGGCAGCTGGGCGAAGAAGGGCAACTATCCGCTGAGCCGGCTGACCTTGCGCGCGCGCCGCGTCGGTATTTTCGGCATGGGCCGCATCGGGCAGGCCATTGCCAGGCGGCTGGAGGCCTTCGGCCTGCCGATCGCTTATCACAACCGACGCCGGGTCGAAGGCTTGTCCTTCCAGTACCATGACACGCTGAAGGGCTTGGCCGAGGCAGTCGACACGCTGATTTCGGTGGCGCCTGGCGGTGCTTCGACACAGAAAGCGGTCAATGCCGAGATCCTGTCGGCGCTCGGCGCGAACGGCGTCTTCGTCAACATCGGCCGCGGCAGCACCGTTGACGAGGCGGCGCTTGCGGCCGCTCTCGCCGACGGCACCATCGCCGCCGCAGGCCTCGATGTCTTCGCCGACGAGCCAAATGTCCCCAAGGCGTTGCTCGACTTACCAAACGCCTCTCTGTTGCCGCATGTCGGCTCGGCCTCGGAGCACACACGCCGCGCCATGGCCGATCTGTGCGTCGACAATCTGGTGTCGTGGTTCAGCGACCGCAGGCCGCTGACACCAGTGCCGGAGACGGCGCATGTGAAGGCTCGCCCTTGAGCGGTGGCGCTGCCATAATTATTAACGTCGGATTAACCCTCTGAAATCATTATTCATCCTGTGTGCCGGATGAAGAATGATGAAAACGCTTTCCGCCTTGATCGCCGCCGCCGCGCTATTGGGCGGCATTCAATTGCTTCATGACGGCAGCGGGGCAAGCGCTGCGAATGAGGCCACCCCTTCAAATACCTACAGGCTGGTCGCCAATGGCGATGAGGGCGCCTGCGCGATCACGCGCGGCGCCACGGTCTCGGATGGCCTGTCGCTGCTGACGGTGGCGCCGAATTGCCGACGGCTCCTGCCGGGCCTCGAGCGGGCGAAATTCTGGCGCGAGCAAAGCCACGGAACCGTCGCATTCAGCGCCAACGGCATCGATCCGATCGTCACCTTTGCCGTGGCTGATGGCGATGGCTACGAATCCTACGCGCCGGTCCTACCGTTGCTGTCGCTGGCATCAGGCGGTGGCTTGAAACACCGAGACTGACTACTCCGCCGCCGCCCGTGCGCCGGCTTTCGCGGCGGCATGCAGGCGCACCGCGTCGCCGAAAGCGCGAAAAATCTTGGCGGAATTGCTGTCCGACTTGACCCAGTATTCGGGATGCCACTGGACGCCGACGGCGAAGGCGCGGGCACCCTTGACCGAAACCGCTTCGACCGTGCCGTCGGTCGCGACAGCCTCGATCTCGAGCTTCGATCCCAGCCGGTCGATCGCCTGGCGATGCAAGGAATTGACCTTGATGTCGCCGGCGCCGAACAGGCCGGCCAGGCAACTGCCTGGCTTGATCGAAATGGTCTGGTGGATGGCGAAGCGCTCATCCTGTTTGTCGCTCACCGCCGCACGGTGGTCCAGCGACCCCTCGCGCTCCTGGATCTCGGTGCCCAGTGTGCCGCCGAGCGCCACGTTCAATTCCTGGATGCCGCGGCAGATGGCAAGCAGCGGCACGCCGCGCTCGATCGCCTTGCGGATCAGCGGCAGGGTCGTGGAGTCGCGCGCGGTGTCATAGGGCCCGTTCGCTTCGCTGGGATCGCCGCCATAGAGCGAGGGGTCGACGTTGGACTTCGAGCCCGTCAGCATGACGCCGTCGACCGACGACAGAAGCTCGTCGAAGTCCAGCCGGTCGCCGAACGAGGGCACGAGCAGTGGGAAAACGCCGGCACCTACGATTGCTGCTTCCAGATATTGTTGGGGGGCGGCATGCCAGGTGTAGTTGTCGAATTGACGGACGTCGGTCGATATGGCGACGAGCGGCTGCTGCATTTTGTGTCTGTCTTCCATCTGGCAAGGGATGTCCTGCCTTTAAAATAAGCGATCCCATGGTGTTTTTCCAGCCAAGTCTCAGCGTGTCGCATGGGCCACGAAACCGCCTGTTTAGACTATAGTTGCAGGGTCGCATGGCTTTGACACCAAATCCGGCCGCCGTGCTGGACTCGACTCCTTGCCCGTGTATTGTTTCGGCGAACCGATGCGGAGCCCGAGGATTCCCCGAGCGTCGGTTTGTTGGTCCAAAAGGGAGGAACTGCATGGATCGTCGTTCATTTATCCGCAAGGCCGGCGTCACCGGCGTCGGCGCAGCCGCGGCGGCGGCCACGCTCGCAGCACCGGCAATCGCCCAGTCCAACCCCAAGGTGACGTGGCGATTGGCGTCGTCCTTCCCGAAGTCGCTCGACACCATCTATGGCGGGGCCGAAGTGTTCTCCAAGATGCTGTCGGAAGCCACCGACGGCAATTTCCAGATCCAGGTCTTTGCCGCCGGCGAGCTCGTTCCCGGCCTGCAGGCCGCCGACGCCACTACGGCCGGCACGGTCGAGGCCTGCCACACGGTGGCATATTATTACTGGGGCAAGGACCCGACATGGGCGCTGGGTGCGGCGGTGCCGTTTTCGCTCAACGCGCGCGGCATGAATGCATGGCACTACCACGGCGGCGGCATCGACCTGTTCAATGAATTCCTTGCCACGCAAGGTCTGTTCGGCCTGCCGGGCGGCAACACCGGCGTGCAGATGGGTGGCTGGTTCCGCAAGGAGATCAATACAGTCGCCGACCTCTCCGGCCTCAAGATGCGCATCGGCGGCTTTGCCGGCAAAGTGGTGCAGAAGCTCGGCGTCGTGCCGCAGCAGATCGCCGGCGGCGACATCTACCCGGCGCTGGAAAAGGGCACCATCGACGCCGCCGAATGGGTCGGCCCCTATGACGACGAGAAGCTCGGTTTCTACAAGGTCGCGCCCTATTATTACTACCCCGGCTGGTGGGAAGGCGGCCCGACCGTCCACCTGATGTTCAACAAGGCGAAATACGACGAGCTTTCGCCGACCTACAAGTCGCTGCTGCGCACGTGCGCCCAGGCCGCGGACGCCAACATGCTGCAGAAATATGACTATGTGAACCCTCCGGCGGTGAAGCGGCTGGTGGCCGGCGGCGCCAAACTGCGCCCATTCAGCCAAGAGATCATGGCCGCCTGCTTCGAGAAGGCCAACGAGGTCTACGCCGAGATGGAAACCTCGAACGCGCCGTTCAAGAAGATCTGGGAATCGATCAAGGGCTTCCGCAAGGAGCACTATCTCTGGGCGCAGGTGGCCGAATACAATTACGACACCTTCATGATGGTCCAGCAGCGCAACGGCAAGCTGTAGGCGACTTTGCTTTTCGAAGCCCCGGGGCACTTTTGTTCTCCGGGGCTTTTTTTGCTCGACGCGAAGGCAATTGCCAAATGCCCGAAGCCTGAACCTCAGCCCATGGCTGGCACCACCAGCACCTTCACTTCACCCGGAGCCGGCGGATTGGCGATCACCCTTGGCGCCTCCTCAAGCGTGACTTGCCTGGAGATCAGCCGATCGATCTCGATCACGCCCGACGCGATAAGCCCGGCGGCGCGGCGATGCGTGTAGGGATTGAGGAATGAGCCCACTACCTTCAGTTCGCGGAACAACAGGTCGAAGGGCTCGAATTCCGCCTTCATGCCTTGCGGCGTCACGCCGACGATGACGACGGTGCCGCCCGCCCTTGCCAGCCGCATCGACTGCTCGACGGTCTCGCGCACACCGGCGCATTCGAACACCACGTCGGCGCCGCCAGGCATCAGTCCGGCCGGACTGGTGACGGCGTCGATCACATCGGTGGCGGTGGGATCGACCGAAGCCGTGGCACCGAGTTCCCTGGCAAGAGCGCGCCGCGAGGCTTGCCGTGTCGACAGGATGATGGTGGTGGCCCCGGCCAGCCGCGCCAGTTGAACTGTAAGCAGGCCAATGACGCCGCCGCCGAGCACGACCACCGAGCTGCCGGGCCTGACCTCGGCAAGGTCGACACCGTGCAGGCAGCAGCCGAGCGGCTCGCAGAAAGCACCATGTGTTGGCTTCAGATCCGCGGGAAGGACAAAGGCCTGTTTCCGCGGCATCACCACATAGTCGGCAAAGCCACCGTCGCGGTGGATGCCGATGGCGGTGAGATTGCTGCATAAATTGACGCGGCCGGCATGGCATTGGCCGCAGCGCCCGCAGGCGATGTTGGGATCGCCGGTGACGCGGTCGCCGACGGCAAAGCCGGAGACGGCGGTGCCGACTTCCTCGACGATGCCGGAGAATTCGTGCCCGGGTGTCACTGGCGGCCTGCAGGGGAACTCGCCGTGGAAAAGATGCCGGTCGGTGCCGCAGACACCGCATGCCTCGATCCGCACCAGGAGGTCGTTCGGGCCAGGGACCGGCTTGGCGATCTCGCGCAACGAGATGCTGCCTACTGCCTCCAACCGCACGGCTTTCATGGCATCATCTCCATCAATTAAAGCTCGGCGGTTGCGACAGGTCCGGCGCGGGTGCAGCCGGCTTGGCCGGCGGCGCATCGCCGAAATTCGGCGGCTGCGACAGATCGGGCGTGCCCGGTGCCGTCGTTGCGGCGCCGCTATTGGCAGGCGCGCCGCCACCTTCCGGCGCGCCGAGCGGCGACAGGCTGGGCACCTCGGGAACCGTGTAGTCGATCGTGCCGGAATCGACGGCCGTGCCCTTGTAGCGCATCACCATCTGCGGGAAGGCGATGGTCAGGCCGATCATGATCACCTGGATGCAGACGAACGGCACCGCGCCCCAATAGATCTGGCCCGTTGTCACCGGCGCGATCTGCTTGCCGGTCAGGCGATCGAGATAGGGCACGCGGGAGGCGACCGAGCGCAGGTAGAACAGCGCGAAGCCGAATGGCGGATGCATGAAGCTGGTCTGCATGTTGACGCCCAGGAGCACGCCGAACCAGATCAGGTCGATGCCGAGCTTGTCGGCCGCCGGCGCCAGTAGCGGCACGATGATGAAGGCCAGTTCGAAGAAATCGAGAAAGAAGGCGAGGAAGAAGACCAGGATGTTGACGCCGATCAGGAAGCCGACTTCGCCGCCCGGCAGCGAGGTCAAAAGATGCTCGACCCAAATCTGGCCGTTGACGCCGTAGAAGGTCAGCGAGAACACCCGCGCGCCGATCAGGATGAACAGCACGAAGGACGACAGCCGCGTCGTCGAGGCCAGCGCCTGCTTGATCACATCCATCGACAGCCGGCCCTTCATTGCCGCCATCGCCAGCGCGCCGACCGCGCCCATCGCGCCGCCCTCGGTTGGGGTGGCTATGCCGAGGAAGATAGTGCCGAGCACCAGGAAGATCAGCGCCAGCGGCGGGATCAGCACGATCACGACTTGCTGCGCCAACCGCGACATCATGTTGATGTTCAGGCTGCGGTCGAGGATCGCTACGATGTAGATGAAGATGACGCCGACCGTCGCGCCGAGAATATCGGCATTGTCGCCATGAGCGGGCACCAGGTAACGGTAGGCGGCATAGGCGATCGCAATGGCCGCTATCAACGCGATCAGCAACGACACCACGCCATGGCCGAGCGTCCGCGCCTCGAGCGGCAGGGCCGGCATCGACTTTGGTCGGACGATCGACATGATCACGATGTAAAGTGTGTATAGGCCGGTCAGCACCAGGCCGGGGATCAGGGCGCCGGCATACATGTCGCCGACAGAGCGGCCGAGCTGGTCGGCGAGAACGATCAGCACCAGCGACGGCGGAATGATCTGGGCGAGCGTGCCCGAGGCAGCGATGACGCCGGATGCCACCCGGCGGTCGTAACCGTAGCGCAGCATGATTGGCAGCGAGATCAGCCCCATGGCGATGACGGACGCCGCCACCACGCCTGTGGTCGCCGCCAGCAGTGCGCCGACGAAGATCACCGCGTAGGCGAGGCCGCCTCGGACGGGTCCGAACAACTGGCCGATCGTGTCGAGCAGGTCTTCGGCCATCCCCGATCGTTCGAGCACGATGCCCATGAAGGTGAAGAACGGAATCGCCAGCAGCGTGTCGTTCGACATCACCCGGCTGCCGTAGAAATTGTCCGGCAGCGCATAGAGCAGCGGCCAGGCGAGATTGATCGCGCCGCCCGAATAGGGCGTCAAAAGCACACCGATGAAGAAGAACATCAGACCGTTGGCGGCGAGCGAAAAGGCGACGGGATAGCCGATCAGCATGAACAGGATCAGCGAGGCGAACATGATCGGCGCCATGTTCTGGGCGATGAATTCCATCACGAACGCACCTCTTCGGCCAGCGCCTTGGCTTCGAGTTCAGCCTGTTCGTGCACGGAAATGAACGGGTTGGGATCCTCAATGACGCCGCGCATGATGGCGATCTTCTTGATGATCTCGGAAATGCCCTGCAGCGCGAGCAGGAAAAAGCCGACCAACAGGATCGCCTTGGCCGGCCACACGATCAGGCCGCCGGCGTTGGTCGACATCTCGCCGCTGTGAAAGGACAGCGACACGTAGGGCACGAAATAGAACACCATCAGCGTCACGAACGGCATCAGGAAAAAGACGTGGCCGAAGAGGTCGATCCAGTGCTGCGCGCGGCGTGAAAACAGGCCGTAGACGATGTCGATGCGGATATGCTCGTTCTGTTTCAACGTGTAGGCGGCGGCCAGCATGAAGGCGGCGCCGAAAAGGTACCATTGCAGCTCCAGCCAGGCGTTGGACGAGGTGTCGAACACTTTTCGGATGACAGCGTTGGCCGCACTCACCAGGATCGCCAGCAGGATCAGCCAGGATACCGATTTGCCGATGAACTCGTTCATACGATCGATCGTTCTGGATAGAGCGAGAAGCCCTGCCATGCATTCCTCCCTGATGCGGTGACGCGCGATCGCCCTTCTTCGTCGCGCCGCCTGGCCCAACCGTATGCAGTGCGTGGTCCGGTTGGTCAACACGGGGAGGAAGGATGCAGGCCATTTGGCGCACGCGGTACCCTGGAAAACCGCGGCCTGACGAAACGTCATGCAACCAAAGTCTGACGGGATCAGACGACCTTGCCGGTGTCGCGACCGGCGCCGATCAGGATAAGCATGGCAACCAGGAACAGATACATCCAGGCATCTCGCCATTCGACTGGGAAATAGCCGGCCCACAGTGATTCGGCCATGCCGAAAACGGCCGCGCCCAGCGCCGCCTTTGGCGGCGAGAGATAACCGCCGACGGCCGTCACGAACAGGATCTTCAGACCGTAGACAAGGCCGGAACCGAAGCTGACATTGCCGTAGTAGAGGCTGGCCATGACCCCGGCCAGCGCGGCGCAGAAGCCGCCAAACAGTACGGCACGCCGGAACACGCCGCGCACGTCGACGCCGCACAGGGCGGCGGCCCTGGGGTCGTCGGAGACGGCGCGCCAGCACCGGCCGAAGTTTGAGCGGGCAAATGCCCAGGTGGCGAGGGCAACCGCCGCCACGACCACGGCGCAGTCGAGCACCTGGATCAGCGTCAGCGTCGCCTTGAATCCGGAACCTTCGGCGAAAACGACGGGCTCGGCCAGCATCGGCGGCAGCCATAGATCATGCGTGTCGGCGGCGATGCGGCTTGCTTCCGACAGGACGAGCAGGATGCCAAGTGTCGTCACCACGATGGCGTTGGGCGATCGGTCGGCCAACGGCTCGAAGACCCCGCGCGACAGGACATGGCTGATGAGCGCCGCATAGAGGAACGCCGCGAGGACGCCGAACAGCACCGAAGCCAGCAGCGTCAGCCACAGCACCTGGTAGCCGAAGGCGACGCTCAGGATCATTGCCTGGCCGCAAAAGGCAAACAGCGCCCCGAAGGCGAGGTTGGTGCGGTGCAGAATGCCGTTGGTCAGCACATAGCCGAAGGCGAGCAGCGCATAGAGCGCACCCGAATGCAGCCCGTTCAGCACCTGCTGGAAGAAGTAAAGCATGCTCGACTACACCAGAAGCATCCCGCCCATGAGGGAAATAGGACAGGCGCGGAGCGGACAAGGCGACAATACCCCTGCGCATCTGAGCTTTGCATCGTCGAATCTAACTTGTCAAACGCGATTTATCGGTTAGATTTTCGGAAATGACAGTCGCCTGGACTCCTCACCGCTTCACCGGCGGTCTGCTCGCGCTCGACACGGCGAACACCGTCGTGCTGCGAGGCGATCCGGAGCGCACGTTCGACCGCTTCGACGATCCGGCCGAAATCGCCCGCTTCGCCGACGCGGCCAGCGGCTTTCGCGCCGCCGAGCTTGGCGACAGGCGGCTGGCGGTGCCCTCGCCGGCGGCAATCGCGCCCGTCGTGCTGTCGATCCGCGAGACGACTGATAGGCTGTTTCGAGGCGCTGTGTCGAAAGGCGCGGTCCCCACCGCCGATCTGCCGGAATTCCTGCGGTCCTGCGCCGACGGCCTGGCCGCCGGCGAGACCGAGATCGGGGCGCGGGGACGGCCGTTCGGCGATCCGGCGACGCCGATCGCCTTCGAGGCGGCACTGGCGGTTTCGGCGCTTTCCCTGCTGCGTGACGACACCATAGCGAGGCTCAGGATCTGTCCCAATTGCACCTGGCTGTTCGTCGACAGAAGCCGCAATTCCAGCCGCCTTTGGTGCGACATGGCGGTGTGCGGCAACAGGCAAAAGGCAAGCCGTCACTATCGCCGCCGCATGGCGGCCAATGAGGTCAGGAATGCCTAGAGTTCTTTCCCGCTCGACGGTTGTTGGCGCGGCACTGATTGCAGCGATGACGCTTGGCGCTTGCCGGGATACCGGCGGTGAAGGCAAGCTGTTCGAAGTTTCCGGCAAGATATTCGTCTTCAACTACCGCCTCGCCAGGGCGACCTATGTCGTGACGCTGAGGCCCTTGCGGCCGATGGGCGAGGGTCAGGTGGCGGTTGCCAGCTTCCAGAACCCCGCCGGTGGTGATCCCATCGTGGTCGAGCAGAAGATCTGGCCAAAGCTCGACAAGGTCAGCCTGGAAAGCCCGGCGCTGACCTGCGTCGTCAAGAACAAGCCCTATGCCATCGCCATCAGCATCAAGGGCGCCGACGGCGCGGTCCTGCAGACCCTCGACACCACGCTGATGTCGACGGAAGACCAGTCCATCCTGCCCGATCGGCCGCTGGTCATCGACCAGCTCTACACGGCCAATCCCGCCCTTGTCGGCCATCCCGACGGCAAGCTCCCGGGCGAGCCGAAGCCGGACTGCTCGAAAGCCGGCTGACACCTTCCGACGGCATCGAGTTCGGCTGGAAATTTCGTGCGCCATCGCGCTGTCGGCGCACCGTTTCACGCGTGGTCCAGCGCCCGCCGAACTGTTTGTCGCGCCTTCGCCGGTCCTTTCGATTTTGTTTGACCTGCCTTGCAAGGGAAGAAAGGATGCGTCATCCGATCCCGACGTTGGCTGCTGCCCCGCGCGGCCTTCGCAGAGGAAATGCCTGATGACGCTGCATGATGTCGCGCTCGACGACAAGTTCGATCTTGGAAAGGAGCGCATCTTCCTGTCCGGCGCTCAGGCGGTCATCCGCATGCTCCTGATGCAGCGCGAGCGGGACCGCCGCGCCGGCCTGAACACGGCAGGCTTCGTCTCCGGCTATCGCGGGTCGCCGCTCGGCGGTCTCGACATGCAGCTGTGGAAGGCGAAAAAGCAGCTCGCCGGGGCCGACATCGTTTTCCAGCCCGGCCTCAACGAAGAGCTGGCCGCCACCGCCTGCTGGGGCTCGCAGCAGACGGAACTGCTGGGCGAGGGCACCCATGATGGCGTTTTTTCGGTCTGGTACGGCAAGGGGCCGGGCGTCGATCGTTCGGGCGACGTGTTCCGCCACGCCAATCTCGCCGGCTCGTCCAGACATGGCGGCGTCCTTGCGCTCATGGGCGACGACCACATGGCCGAATCCTCGACCAATGCGCACGCCACCGAATTCCTCTTCGTCGACACCATGGTTCCGATCCTCAATCCGGCCGGTGTCCAGGAGATTATCGACTACGGCCTGTACGGCTTTGCCATGTCGCGCTTCGCCGGCACCTGGGCGGCGATCAAATGCGTCAAGGACAACATCGAATCGACGGCTTCGGTCGATGCCTCGCTCGAACGGTTGAACATCGTCGTCCCGGATTTCGATATGCCGCCGGGCGGCCTCAACATCCGCCACGAGATCGACATGCTCGGCCAGGAAGAACGGCTGTATGAGCACAAGCGTGCCGCGGCCTCCGCCTTCATCCATGCCAATGGGCTGAACAGGATCGTCTATTCGGGCGGCCGCAATCCGAAACTCGGCATCATCACGCTGGGCAAGAGCTATCTCGACGTCCGCCAGGCGCTGGAGGATATCGGCGTCGACGAGGCGGCCGCCAACCGCATCGGCGTGCGGCTGTTCAAGGTCGGCTGCCCCTGGCCGCTCGACCTGCAGCACATCGCCGACTTCGCGCGCGGTCTCGACACCATCGTTGTCGTCGAGGAGAAACGCTCGCTGATCGAGGTGCAACTGCGCGAAAGCCTTTACGGCACGGCCTCGCAGCCGGTCATCGTCGGCAAGAAGGACGAGCGCGGCGACTGGCTGTTTCCAGCCAAGGGGGCGCTCGACCCCAACGAGATCGCCATTGCGCTCGGCGAGAGGATCCTGAAGACCATCGGCCCGTCCGAAGAGATTTCGGCCAGGGTAGCCAAGCTACGCCAGTTCCAGGCGATGCTGGCCGATGCCTCCGACATCGGCTCGCGCACACCCTTCTTCTGTTCGGGCTGTCCGCACAATTCCTCGACCAAGGTGCCGGACGGCTCGATCGCCGCCGCCGGCATCGGCTGCCACTTCATGGCGCTGTGGATGGATCGTAACACAGTTGGCTTTACCGCCATGGGCGGCGAGGGAGCGCAATGGGTCGGCCAGGCGCCGTTCTCCAGGCGCGACCACATCTTCCAGAATCTCGGCGACGGCACCTACAACCATTCCGGCACGCTGGCGATCCGCTTCGCCCTGTCGAGCGAGGCCAACATCACCTACAAGATCCTCTACAACGACGCCGTCGCCATGACTGGCGGCCAGCCGCATGAGGGCGGGCTGACCGTGGACATGATCGCCAGGCAGGTGCGGGCAGAGGGCGTCGACCGCATCGCCATCGTCACCGACGAACCCGACAAATATGCCGGGAAGGTTGAATTCCCGGCCGGCGCCACTATCCACCACCGCGACGACCTCGACCTCGTCCAGCGCGAGCTGCGCGACGTCAAGGGCGTATCGATCCTGCTCTACGACCAGACCTGCGCCGCCGAAAAGCGCCGTCGTCGCAAGCGCGGCACCTTTCCCGATCCCGACAAGCGGGTGTTCATCAATGAACTGGTCTGCGAAGGCTGCGGCGATTGTGGCGTGCAGTCGAACTGCGTCTCGATCCAGCCGGTCGAGACCGAATTCGGCCGCAAGCGCAAGATCGACCAGTCGAGCTGCAACAAGGATTTCTCCTGCGTCAACGGCTTCTGCCCGTCCTTCGTCACCGTGCACGGTGCCAAGATCCGCAAGGCCGAGGGCCTGGCTGGCGGGACCGACCCGCTTGAAGGCGTGCCGATGCCAGCCGAATTCCCGCTCGGCGTCGAGGGCTGGGCGGCGATTATCGACGGCGTAGGCGGCACCGGCGTCGTCACCGTCGGTGCCGTCCTCGGCATGGCGGCGCATCTCGAGAACAAGGGCTGCGGCATGATCGACATGGCCGGCCTCGCCCAGAAGGGCGGCTCGGTGTTCACCCATGTCCGCATCGCCCGCACACCCGAAGACATTAATGCCATCCGCGTTTCGGCGGGGAAGGCCGACCTCGTGCTCGGCTGCGATCTCGTCGTGTCGGGCGCCAAGAAGGTGCTGACGGCGGTGCGAGAGGGGCATACGATATTCCTCGCCAACACCGCCGAGATCATGCCAGGCGAATTTGCCCGATCGGCCGATTTCTCGCTGCCGATCGAGCGCCTGAAGAAGGCTATCCGCTCAGCGGCCGGTGACGACAAGGCGCATTTCTTCGACGCCACCCGCACCGCCACAGCCCTGTTCGGCAATTCGCTGGGCGCCAACATGTTCATGCTCGGCTTTGCCTTCCAGTACGGCGGTCTGCCGCTCTCGGCCGAAGCCGTCGAAAAGGCAATCGAATTGAACGGCGAAGCGGTGGCGATGAACATCGCTGCTTTCCGCTGGGGCCGCCGCGCCGCGCATCAGCCGGATTTCGTACGCGGCCTCATCGCCCAGCCGTCCCCAACCCTCGGCGACAAGGCCGGACAGGCCGGTCCGGTCGCCGAGACACTGGACGATATCATCGCCCGCCGCGTTGCCTTCCTCACGGCCTATGAGAACGCTGCTTACGCCAAGCGCTACGCCGACAGGATATCGACGCTGCAAGCGTCAGAAACGAAGGCCGTGCCGGGTTCGACCGACGTGACCGAAGCCGCCGCCAAAAGCCTGTTCAAGCTGATGGCGATCAAAGACGAATACGAGGTTGCGCGGCTCTATACCGACGGCTCCTTCGCAGCCGAGCTTGGCAAGCAGTTCCAGAGCTACGAGAAACTTGAATTCCATCTCGCCCCGCCGATCATGGGACGTCGCGGCAATGACGGCAAACCCAGGAAATCGAGCTTCGGCCCTTGGATGATGAAAGGCTTTCGCCTGCTGGCCGCGATGAAGGGCCTGCGCGGCACGGCTTTCGACCTGTTCGGCTATACCGCCGAGCGGCGCATGGAGCGGCAATTGCTGGCGCAGTACGAGGCCGATCTACAGCTCGTGGCCAGCTTGCTGGCGCCGGGCAAGATCGAGGCCGCGGCAGCCCTGGTCTCGGTCCCGGGGCTGATCCGCGGCTATGGCCATGTCCGGCAGGCAAGCGCCGAAAAGGCGGCGGGCGAGCGCTCCAGACTGCTCCAGCGACTGACCCAAACCATGCCGGTACCGGTTCTCAGTGCAGCTGAGTGATTTCCCCACTCGGGCCCGAAGCCTGCCGCAGCTTCCTCTCGTCGCGGCGTGCGGGCCGAAGCCATAGCTTAAGCCCTCTGTCTAAGCCTTTCTTAAGGCGGTTGTGGCATGACAAGGCTTAGCGTTGGGCCGATCATATGGGCAAAACAAAGACCGAAAGCATCCCCGCGGATGTCTATATCCAATTTGTGCGGTCGTTGTTCGACAACGCGCACATGTTGGTGATCGGTGGCGCGTGCTACTGGATCCTTGGATTCATGATCTATCTGCGCACGCAAAATCCGTTGTTTCTGGCCTTTTCTTTTATTCTGCTGCCGATCAGCCTTCTGCGTTATTTCGGTATCCGCAGCTTTTTGAAGACGGGCGGCGTGATTGCCGATGTCGAACACGCACACCGATTGGAGCGCAGTTACATCCTCAAGGGCTGCTTGCAGGGCCTCGGATTGGGTGCGCTGTGCTTCGTGTCGATCTATGTGTATCCCGACCCATTCGCCGAACTGGCGGCAATGTCGCTGACCCTGGCGACCCTGGTCACGGTTGTCGCCCGCAATTACGGGTCTCCGCGCATGGTGCGGATTTTTTCGGTGACCTTCATCGGTCCGGCGGCGCTAGCGCTGCTGCTGCGTCTGGATGCACCGTCCGTGGTCCTCGGTCTAATGATCTTCCCGATGACGTTTATTACCATCAACAGCGCCGACCATGTTCGCAATGTACTGTTTTCGGCGGTCATCGGCCACAAGCAGGCGAAAAGCATAACGCGCAAGTTCGACCGCGCGCTCAACACCATGTCGCACGGCCTGGTCATGCTTGGCCCTGATGGGCGCGTCGCGGTCGCCAACGCAGAGGCCGCCCACCTGATGTCGCTGAAATCGGCCGACGCGCTGCTCGGGCGCTCCATCCACGGCCTTCTGATGCGCGGCGTCGCCGGCGGAATGTTGGCGCCGAAGGACTGCCGCTACGTCGAGGCGCAGCTGACGCGCGCGTTGCGCGAGGGCAGGGACCGCAAGGTGCTTGTTTCGCTCGCCAACGGCCAGCATTACGAATTCTCCGCGCGCGAAGGCAGCCAGGAACTCGGCGTGATCACCTTCGAGGATGTCACGGCGCGCGTTGAGGCGGAGGAAAAGATCCGTTTCATGGCGCGCTACGACAATCTCACCGGCCTTCCCAACCGCGCCTATTTCCACGAACTCGTCGGCGAACTGATGGCCTCCGGCGACCGGGATCGCCTGTGCGGTCTCGCCGTGATCGATCTCGACGATTTCAAGAGCGTCAACGACACGCTCGGCCATCCCGTCGGCGACGGGCTGATCTACGCCGTGGCGGACCGGCTGGCGGCCATCGCCGGGCAGGGCCTTACCGTCAGCCGCTTCGGAGGCGACGAGTTCATGCTGTTCTTCGACCGCATCGATGACGAAAGCCATCTGGAGAGCCTGCTCGACCAGATTTTCGCCGAGTTGCAGGGAGAAGTCGACGTGGCGGGCCACGGGTTGCGGATTCAGGCCAGCGCCGGCGCGGTGCTGTCCAAGGTCGGCGGAACCGATGTTGACGCCATGATCGTCAAGGCGGACCTGGCGCTCTACAAGGCCAAGGAACTCGGCAAGAACGGTTGGCGGCTGTTCGAGGCGGCGATGGATGCCGCTTTCCGCAATCGCCAGCTGATGAAGGCGGATCTGCGCAGCGCCGTGGAAGGCAGGGAACTGCGGGTCGTCTACCAGCCGATCGTGGCGATGAATACCATGCGCATCGCCAGCTGCGAGGCGCTCTGCCGTTGGGACCATCCCGATCTCGGACCAATTTCGCCCGGGATCTTCATTCCGCTGGCCGAGGAGATGGGCATCATTTCCGAGATCAGCACCTTTGTGCTGCATGCAGCTTGCACCGAATGCGCCAAATGGCCTGACCAGACCAGCGTCTCGGTCAATCTCTCGGCAAGGGATTTCCGCAGCCGCGACGTCATCCAAAAGGTGCGCGATGCGTTGGCGAACTCCGGCCTCGACGCTAGCCGCCTGGAGATCGAAGTCACGGAAACCGCGCTGCTCGACGACAAATCCCTGACCCGCCAGTATATCGAGGAACTGAAGCAGCTTGGCGTCCGCATCGCCCTCGACGATTTCGGCACCGGCTATTCAAGCCTGAGCTATCTCCACAAGCTTCCGCTCGACAAGATCAAGATCGACCGGTCGTTCGTGATGGACGTCACCCACAACCCGCGCTCGCTCGAGCTGTTGAAGGGCGTCGTCGACCTGACCCGTGTCCTGGGGCTCACCGTCACCATCGAAGGCGTGGAAACATTCGAGCAGCTTAAGGTCCTCATGCATTCGGTGAAGCCGGATCTTGTCCAAGGCTTCCTGTTCGGCGCTGCGCTCAGCGCGTCGGGCATCGAAACGATGTCGAACGTCACCTGGCCGTTTGCCGCGGATTTGCGTCTCGCCGCCAAGCGCACAGTCGGCTAGCTTTTCATCGTATATCTCTTGCCACTCCGAAGTTGATAAGCGCGTTGCTTGGATCGTGTCGCGGGTGCGGGCCGGAATATTCTATCGGCCGCGAAAAAATCCAAGCAAAGCGCGCAGTAGTTTTGGTCCGATTTTGAAGAAGCGAAAAGGTTTGACCGGCTCGGTGCATCTGTCAAAGCGGAACGCTCCAGTGCTTTTCGCGCCCAACTTTGCAGCGCCCTTCATAGGAATGGAAGGCTTGGATTAGAACGTCCAGGCTGCTCCTTCAGCAACCACCCCGCAGCCAAGGATCTCCGGCTGTTAAGGTTAACAAGTGGTAAACCAGTTGGGTCCGATTTTCGGCTTGTGTCTCATTTCAACTCGCATAGCCTGTCTACCGGCGGATACGAGGACTTGAGAATGGATGCTGCGAGAAACGATGCGCGGGCTGGCGCCAGTTCCAATGCTGGGTCGGCGCTGAACCAGTCGATCATGCAATTGCTGGAGCATGTCGACTACCGTCTCATCACTGGAGGCGAGGACCTGGAGGCGATATACCGCCTTCGCTATCAATCCTACCTGCAATCGGGCATGTGCGGCCCGATCGCCAGCGGGATGTTCGAGGATCGCTGGGATAATCTGCCGAATTCCTATAGGTTCGGCGTCTATTTCGATGGACACCTGGTCAGCACGTTACGGCTCCACTACATTTCCCGAGAGCACCCTTATTCACCGTCCGTCGACGCCTATCCGGAAATATTGGCCGAGCGGCTTGCCCGCGGAGAGACGTTCATCGACGGGACTCGCTTCGCAACCGATGCCGACAGTGCGCCCGCGCCCGGAGTTCTCCCTTTTCTGACGCTCCGGCTTGGCATGGTGGCCGCCTCTTACTTTGGTCTCACTGCAGTGCTTACACCGATCAAGATCGAGCATTCCGCTTACTATGCTCGTATCTTCCATGCCATTCAGAGGACAGAGGGCAAGGTGTTCCCGGGTGTCCTTGCCCCGATCGCTCTGTTCGAAATCCCCTGCGGCGAAAACTTGCGCCAGACACTCGAACGGTTCCCGTTCTTTAAGTCGACAGCCGTGGAACAGCGGATGATGTTCGCCAATCCGGCCATCAACCGGCTGACGCCGCTGTCCATAGTGCCGACGGCGAAATACTATCGCGATGCTGCTTGAACGGGCGTCGTCCTTGTATATGAACCTTCCCGCGGCTTCGCCGTTATAGGGAGCGGCATCGCCATCGAGTATCGCCGCGATCCTGCCCAACGGGCATTTCGCCCCGGGCTCCTGTCGCATTGTTCGTGGGAAGGAATACGGTCATGACCATCCACTCGCTCGCGCTCACACCGCTGATTTCGCTGATCGCCGGCGTGCTGATCCTGATCATGCCGCGGCTCCTGAACTACATCGTCGCGCTCTATCTGATTGTGGTTGGGCTGCTCGGGCTTTTTCCTCACCTTGTTGGCTGAGACGCTGGGCAGGGCCTCGCGCAAAAGCCATCCCCGCGGGCATCGACCGCCAGTTTCAATTTTCCCTTGAGGGAGTTGTCGGCTGCGATGCGGCAATAGCGCCATTGCCCTGCGCCCAGCTTTTCGGTATGTGCCTGAAAGATGTCTTCGAAGGGGTATTCCTATGGCTGAGCACACGCCGAGCGGTCCTGTAGAACTGGGCGCGAAGATGGACTATGCCGAGCATGACCGCACCTATGCGGGCTTCCTGGCGCTGGCCAAATATGGCTCGCTCTTCTGCGGCGCGCTTCTCCTGGCGATGGCTTTCGGCTTCTTCGCGGGCGGCTTCTTCTCTGCGCTGATCCTGTTCGTGCTTATTCTGGCAGTAGGCGCCTTCATTCTGCGATAGACATTCCAAAACCCTCTTGCGGTTGATGTCGCCGGATATCCCGGACGAGACTTCGCGCAGACAGGTTCCGGCCGAAAGGATCATGCGGTGGGACAGACGGTTTTCATCCCTCGTGAGCTTGACGCGAACGAGCCGCGTGTCGCGGCTTCGCCCGATACGGTTAAGCGGCTGACGGCGCTGGGTTTCGACGTGGTCGTCGAAGCCGGTGCCGGCACACGCTCGCGTATCCCCGACGAAGAGTTTGCCAAGACAGGTGCTGTCGTCGGCAAGGCCTCGGACGTCGCCAAGGCCGATGTCGTGCTGAAGGTTCGCCGGCCGACGGATGCCGAGCTGAAGAGTTACAAGTCCGGCGCCGCGGTGATCGCCATCATGGATCCCTACGGCAACGATGCGGCTCTCGCGGCCTTGGCCAAAGCCGGCGTCACCGCCTTCTCGATGGAGTTGATGCCGCGCATCACCCGCGCGCAATCGATGGACGTCCTGTCCAGCCAGGCCAATCTTGCCGGCTACCAGGCGGTGATCGACGGAGCCGCCGAATACGACCGGGCGCTGCCGATGATGATGACGGCTGCTGGCACGGTGCCGGCGGCGAAGGTCTTCATCATGGGCGTCGGCGTCGCTGGCCTGCAGGCGATCGCCACCGCGCGCCGTCTCGGCGCGGTCGTCACCGCCACTGACGTTCGGCCCGCCGCCAAGGAACAGGTCGCCTCGCTCGGCGCGAAGTTCCTCGCGGTCGAGGACGAGGAGTTCAAGGCCGCCGAGACGGCCGGCGGCTACGCCAAGGAAATGTCGAAGGAGTATCAGGCCAAGCAGGCGGCGCTCACCGCCGAACACATCGCCAAGCAGGACATCGTCATCACCACGGCGCTGATCCCCGGCCGGCCGGCGCCGAAGCTGGTGTCGGCGGCGATGGTCGCCTCGATGAAGCCGGGTTCGGTGATCATCGACCTCGCCGTCGAGCGTGGCGGCAATGTCGAGGGCGCCGAGGCCGGCAAGATCGTCACCACGGCCAACAACGTGAAAATCGTCGGTCATCTCAACGTGCCAGGTCGCATCGCGGCATCCGCCTCGCTGCTTTATGCCAGGAACCTGTTCGCCTTCGTCGAGACGCTCGTCGACAAGACGACCAAGACGCTTGCCATCAATCGCGAGGACGATCTGGTCAAGGCAACCATGCTGACTGATGGCGGCAAGGTGGTCCATCCCGCCTTCGCCAAGGCCGACCAGCAGCCTTATATCGAGCCGGCCGCGATCCCGGCCACGACCATGGTCGCCGACGCCACGGCCGCGCCCAGGAAGGCCGCGCCCGGGAAGACAGCCGCATCCAAGTCACTCTCGCCGAAGCCGAAAGGGACCGCGTGATGGACCAGACCTTGCAGAAAGCCTTGGATCAGCTCGACCAGGCAAGCGCTGCCGTTCGGCTCGCGGTGCAGAACCTGGGCAATGCCCCAGGCGGTGCCGAGGCGGCCGGTGATGCCGCGCACGCGCTGTCGGGCGGGGCCATCGATCCCTTCGTCTTCCGTTTCGCCATCTTCATCCTGGCGATCTTCGTCGGCTATTACGTCGTCTGGTCGGTTACCCCGGCATTGCACACGCCGCTGATGGCCGTCACCAACGCCATCTCCTCGGTCATCGTGGTCGGTGCGCTGCTCGCCGTCGGCATCGCGGCCTCCGGCGTCGCCGCCGGCTTCGGTTTCGTCGCGCTGATGCTGGTCTCGGTCAACATCTTCGGCGGTTTCCTCGTCACCCAGCGCATGCTGGCCATGTACAAGAAGAAGGACAAGTGACGTGACCGTCAATCTCGCCTCCTTCCTCTATCTGGTATCCGGCGTCCTGTTCATCATGGCGTTGCGCGGCCTCTCGCATCCGACCACCAGCCGGCAGGGCAATCTCTACGGCATGATCGGCATGGGCATCGCCATTGCCACCACGCTGGCGCTGGCAACCCCGTCCGCCGGCCGTTTCGGTCTGATCGTGCTTGGCCTCGCCATCGGCGGCGGCATCGGCGCCGTCACCGCCCGCCGCATTGCCATGACCTCGATGCCGCAGCTGGTCGCCGCCTTCCATAGCCTAGTCGGCCTTGCCGCCGTCATGGTGGCGGCCGCGGCCATCTATGCGCCTGAAAGCTTCGGCATCGGCACGGATGGCGACATCCATGCCCAGGCACTGGTCGAGATGAGCCTCGGCGTCGCCATCGGCGCCATCACCTTCACCGGCTCGGTCATTGCCTTCCTGAAGCTCGACGGTCGCATGTCGGGCAAGCCGATCATGATCGGCGGCCGTCACGTCATCAACGCTGCGCTTGGCGTGGCGCTGATCGTACTGATCGTCCTGCTGGTCACCACGGAATCGAAACTGGTGTTCTGGCTGATCGTTGCCGCCTCGCTGGTGCTCGGCGTGCTCCTGATCATCCCGATCGGTGGCGCCGACATGCCGGTCGTCGTGTCGATGCTGAATTCCTATTCCGGTTGGGCGGCCGCCGCCCTTGGCTTCACGCTCGGCAATCTTGCGCTGATCATCACCGGCGCGCTGGTAGGCTCGTCGGGCGCGATCCTGTCCTACATCATGTGCAAGGGCATGAACCGGAGCTTCATCTCCGTCATCCTCGGCGGCTTCGGCGGCGAGACCGCCGCTGCGGCTGATGACGGCATCGAGCGCACCGTCAAGCAAGGTTCGGCCGATGATGCCGCCTACCTGATGATGAACGCGCAGAAGGTCATCATCGTACCGGGTTACGGCATGGCGGTCGCCCAGGCGCAGCACGCGCTGCGTGAAATGGCCGACAAGCTCAAGGCCAATGGCGTCGACGTCAAATACGCCATCCATCCCGTCGCCGGCCGCATGCCCGGCCACATGAATGTGCTGCTCGCCGAAGCCAACGTGCCTTACGACGAAGTGTTCGAGCTCGAGGACATCAACTCAGAGTTTGCCCAGGCCGACGTCGCGTACGTCATCGGCGCCAACGACGTCACCAACCCTTCCGCGCGCGACGACAAGTCGTCGCCCATCTACGGCATGCCGATCCTCGACGTCGACAAGGCCCGCACCTGTCTGTTCGTCAAGCGCTCGCTCGGCTCCGGCTATGCCGGCATCGACAACACGCTGTTCTACAAGGACGGCACCATGATGCTGCTCGGCGACGCCAAGAAGATGACCGAGGAAATCGTCAAGGCAATGGATCACTGACTGGCCGATCTTGACCGTCGAATAGAAAGAGCCCGGCGCGATGCCGGGCTCTATAATTTTGGCGTGATGCTGCCTTCAGCCGTTGGTCAGGAACACCGCTTCCTCGTCATCGCGCTGCCTGCCGCCGAGCGCCGCGGCCGCACTGGCGATGAAGGCGCCGATAACCAGCGACAAGGCGCCGAGAAGAGCGAAAGTGGCGCTTGCTTTCCTGGCCGTGTCGGCCGCCTGCTTCGCCTTGACCTTTGCGTCCTGCGCCTTCGCCAGCACCGTGTCGACACGCGTCTTGGCATCAGCCTCGGAAAGGCCGGTGCGTGCGGCGACCAATTGCGCAAGATAGGTCTTGTCTTCCGCCGAGACGTCGCCGGCGACGGCGCCGGCGATCAGGATCCGCGAGGCCTGCCCGGCCGCCGCGGCTTCGTCAGCAGGATTGGCGGCGGCGAGCTTGGCCGGATCGGCCGGGCGGAACAGGGAATCCACCAGATAGGAGGTCGCATTGTCGGTCGATGCACCGCTGGCATTCGCCGAGGCCCCGGCCGACGCGCCCATGGCGGCTCCCGAGGCCACGGTGGACGCGGCCTGTACACCTGAACCAATCGCGGCGGAAAGCGCCGAGCCAAGCACGCCGGCGACCAGCAAGGTGGCTAGCGCCCAGGCGAGAAACCCGTGCGCGGTGTCACGGAAATAGACTTCATCGGTGTGGATGCCGACCCATTTGGTCCTCAACCGGCCCGCAAGGTAGCCGCCTACACCGGCGGACAGCCACTGCACGATCACCAGCCAGACGGCGGTGGAAACCGCGAAGGTGGTGATCGACGCGCCAGACCCCGACCATGGTGAAACCATGCTGAGCCCAAGGCCTGAGCCGAGCAACATGAGGATGAACGTCAACGTCGAGGCCGCGAAAGCGCCGGCGATGATCGGTCCCCAACTGACGGCGGTGGAGGACGATTCCGTGGAAGCGGATACGTCGACAGCCGATAGGGTGGACTGCATCGACGCCCCCTACCGTACGAACAGCATGATGAGGATGATGATCGGAATCGGAATGCCGAGCAACCAGAGTAGAATGCCGCGTCCCATGAAAGCCTCCTGCAAGAAATTGTGATGGACACTGTCACAATGTCTTCAAAGGCCTTCTGTTCCGGCGCATCCTCATTATTGGCGCGCGCACGAGCCATGCCAATCTGTTAAAAGGCTGGACGAAACCTCAAATATCCAGGTTGGCGACCGACAGTGCGTTGTCCTGGATGAATTCGCGCCGCGGCTCCACCTCGTCACCCATCAGCCGCGAGAACAGGCTGTCGGCATCGGTCGCATCGTTGACCTTGACCTGCAACAGCGAACGCACATTCGGGTCGAGTGTGGTTTCCCAGAGCTGCTCGGCATTCATCTCGCCGAGACCTTTGTAGCGCTGCATGGTCAGCCCCTTGCGGCCGGTCGCGAAGACCGCGTTGAGCAGCGCCAGCGGTCCCGAGACTGTCTCGGACACCTCCTTGCGGCGCAGCACCGGCGGCGCCCCGTAGACTTCGCTGAGGCGCTGCGCGTATCGATCGAGCTGGCGTGCGTCGGCGGAATTGATCAGCGCCATGTCGAGATGGGCGTATTCCTTGACGCTGCGCACGGTGCGTTCGAAGACATAGCCGCCGATGCCCTCATTCGAGGTCGACATGCGGCCGGTCCAGCCGCGCTCGGTGTCCTCGGCAATGATGTCGAGGCGTTGCGCGACGCGCTCGGCCATCGCGTTGGCGCGGCCAAGATCGGCGAAGATTTCGGGATTGAGCCCGCCGGCGATCGCCGCCTGCTCGACGACGTCGCGGTTATAGCGCGTGTGCAGGCCGTTGATGAGCTGGCGCACGGCAAGCGCATCGGCGACGGCGCCGTGCAGATCCTGTCCGGTCCGCACTTCCTCTGAGCCGAGCGTAAGGGACGCTTCCTCCAACCCCGAATCGATCAGGAATTCTTCGAAGGCGCTCTCATTCTTGATGTATTGCGAGCTCTTGCCGCGCGTCACCTTGTAGAGCGGCGGCTGGGCGATGTAGAGGTGGCCGCGCTCGATCAGCTCCGGCATCTGCCGGAAGAAGAAGGTGAGCAGCAAGGTCCTGATATGGGCGCCGTCGACGTCGGCGTCGGTCATCAGGATGATCTTGTGGTAGCGCAGTTTGTCGGCGTTGAATTCGTCCTTGCCGATCGAGGTGCCGAGCGCGGTGATCAGCGTGCCGATCATGTCGGATGAGAGCATGCGGTCGAAGCGGGCCCGCTCGACGTTGAGGATCTTGCCGCGCAGGGGAAGGATTGCCTGGTTTTGGCGCGAACGGCCGCCCTTGGCGGAGCCGCCGGCCGAGTCACCCTCGACGATGAAGATTTCGGACTTCGCCGGGTCGCGTTCCTGGCAATCGGCCAGCTTGCCGGGCAGCGAGGTGACGCCGAGCGAGGTCTTGCGGGTGATGTCGCGAGCCTTGCGCGCGGCTTCCCGCGCCGCCGCGGCCTGGATCACCTTGTCGACGACCACCTTGCCCTCGGTCGGATGCTCTTCGAGCCACGTGCCGAGCGCTTCGTTGACTAGCCCCTCGACCACGGGACGAACTTCCGACGAGACCAGCTTGTCCTTGGTCTGCGACGAGAATTTCGGGTCGGGAACCTTGACCGACAGCACCGCCGTCAGGCCTTCGCGGCAATCGTCGCCGATCAGCGAGACCTTTTCCTTCTTGGTCAGGCCCGAAGATTCGCCATAGCCGGTGATCTGGCGGGTCAGTGCGCCGCGAAAACCGGCCAGATGGGTGCCGCCATCGCGCTGCGGGATGTTGTTGGTGAATGCAAGCACATTCTCGTGGTAACTGTCGTTCCACCACATCGCCACTTCCACGGTGATGCCGTCACGCTCGGCCCTGATGGAGATGGGCTTCCCGATCAGCGGTTTCTTGACCCGGTCGAGATATTTGACGAACTCTTCCAGGCCGCCGTCATAGTGCAGTTCATGCTTCACGACGTCGGCATGACGGGCGTCTGTCAGAACGATGCGAACACCGGAGTTCAGGAAGGCGAGTTCGCGCAGCCGGTGCTCCAGCGTGCCGAAATCGAATTCGACCATGGTAAAGGTCTCGGACGACGGAAAGAAGGTCACCTCGGTGCCGCTGCGGCCCTCATTGGTGCCCGGGCGCTTGTCCTGCTCGTAGCTGCCGATCGCCTTCAGCGGCGCATCGGCATTGCCGTGGGTAAAGCTCATCTCGAAGACCTGGCCGTTGCGGCGGATCTTGAGCTTCAGCCAAGCCGACAGCGCGTTGACCACCGAGACGCCGACGCCATGCAGACCGCCAGACACCTTGTAGGAGTTCTGGTCGAACTTTCCGCCGGCATGCAGCTGCGTCATGATCACTTCGGCCGCCGAAATGCCTTCGCTGGGGTGAATGTCGGTTGGAATGCCGCGGCCATTGTCGATAACGGTTACCGAACCGTCGGGATTGAGTGTCACCGAAACCAGGTCGGCATGGCCAGCCAGCGCCTCGTCGATGGCGTTGTCGACCACTTCGTAGACCATGTGATGCAGGCCCGAGCCGTCATCGGTATCGCCGATATACATGCCCGGCCGCTTGCGGACGGCGTCCAACCCCTTCAAAACCTTGATGGAATCGGCGCCGTATTCGGCTTCAGCGCCGTTTGTGTTCTCGGTCTGATCGCTCATGAAAACCTGTTGTCTAGATGCCGCTTCTACAGCGCGAAAAATCGGCCCCGAATCGCGCCTCTGATATGGTGTAGATATAGGCGCTAAAGGCGGTTTTTCCAAGGTTTGCAGGCATTTCCGGCGTAAATGCCGAGCCGGCAGCCGGCTATTTTTTTCGGGCGTTGAATTTAGCCAGAAGGCCGCGCAAATATTTGACGGTAGTTTTGTCCCTGGGCGCCAGCCGGCCCGTACGGTCGAGCTCGAGCGTCTGGTTCAGCGCCTTGGTCAGAACCGCCTTCGGATCCTTGGCCATATACGCTTGTGGTCAGCTCCTGCAGCATGCTCCTGGCCGTCTCATAGTTGTCGAACGAGGTCGGCAGGTCGCCTTGCACCATCTTTATGTTGGCGAGCTTGATATGGCTGATGGCGAGATCGCGTTTGACGCTGGCATCGGTTTCCTGACGCGACCGCTGTTCGAGGTTGGCCAACAGGGCCGTGAAGGCCCGGCCGGCCGCCTCGACATTGCCGACCGTCGTGTAGGGCAGACCGAGCTCTTCCAGCGTGCGGCTGTGGCGGTCGGCTTGTTCCGGGCTGAGTGAGGTCTGCCCGGCCTCGCCGTACAGCGACAGCACGGTTTCATAGCCCTTGATGGCCGCCGCATAGTTGAGGTCGGCGCGTGCCGCGCCCGCCGACAGGAACAGCGTCGCGGCCTGCGACAGCGTTCGGTCGAGGAAATTCACCTTCAGGGCCTAGCGCGACACCTCGTCGAAATCGACCGCCTCGGCCTATAGCGCAAGCAAGCCGCTGAGAGCGGCTCTCTCAGGCAGCGCGCATCGGTTTCAACGCCTCGCTCCAGCGCAACAGTTCGTCCAGCATGGTCTTGGCTCCGCCCCGCACTTGCTCGCTGGCATCGAAGGCTCCGTTCTCGTCGAGCAGTTTCTGGTACAGCGGCAGCGCGACACCTTCCGGGATGGGCATGATCCCGACCGAGGTCAGCAGCGGCTTCAGCGCCTGCGCCGCGCGCAAGCCGCCGGAGACACCGCCATAACTGAAGATCGCAGCGGGCTTGTATTTCCATTCGCGGGCGAGATAGTCGATCGCGTTGATGATCGCGGGTGCGGCGAAGTAATTGTATTCCGGCGCCACGAAGACGAAGGCGTCGGCGGCATCCATCGTCTTCGACCAAGCTTTGGTGTGGTCGTTCTGATAATTGCCGAGCCTTGGATGATGCGGTTCGTCCAAGACCGGCAGGTTGAACTCGGCGATGTCGGTCAGCACAGGCTCGAATTTTCCATGCTCGCGCGCGAACGTCTCCAGCCATTCGGCAAAAACCGGGCCGGCGCGGCCGGGCCGCGTGCTGCCGATGATGATGCTCAGCTTGTGCTTCAAGACGGGCTCCTTTGCCGGGTGGTATAGTTTGGTGACCGTCACTACGGCAGAGGGTTCCTGCGGGCAAGGTTGGACCCCTGACGGAATGGTCACGATTGAATGAACAGACCGTCCGCCCTGGCGTTCCCGCCGTCATGGGTCCGGTTTGCCGTTCGGTCACATGGACGCCCGAGGTGCCAGCCACTACATTGATAGGAACAGCGGAGCACTTCATGGACACGCAGCCCGCCCCATTCGTTCCTCCCGCCCCGAAGCCGCGCACGTCGCCGCCTTCGACGCTGGAGATGATCCGCATCGTCTATCGCAACCCGCTCGAACTCTGGGGCGAGCCGACCTACAACGAACCTTGGATTTCTGCCAAGGGCGCTGGTGGGCCGCTGGTCATCGCCAATGATCCGGGCCTGATCCGCCATGTGCTTGTCGACAACGCCAAGAACTACAAGATGGCGACGGTCCGCCAGAAAATCTTGAGGCCGATTCTGCGCGACGGCCTGCTGACGGCCGAGGGCGAGGTGTGGAAGCGGTCGCGCAAGGCGATGGCGCCGGTGTTCACGCCGCGCCACATTTTCGGCTTTGCCCAGCCGATGCTGAAACGGACGCTGGAGTTCGTCACCCGTTACGAGGCCGGCGGTACGTCCGATATCGCCCATGACATGACGCTGCTCACCTATGACATCCTCGCCGAGACGCTGTTTTCCGGCGAGATCGCGGGTGAGCCCGGCAGTTTCGCCAACGAGATCGACCGCCTGTTCGAAACCATGGGCCGCGTGGATCCGCTCGACCTGCTGCGCGCGCCCGACTGGCTGCCCCGGCTGACCCGTATCCGCGGCCGCAAGACCATGGCCTATTTCCGCAAGATCGTGACCGACACGGTCAAGATGCGCGAAGAGAAGTTGAGGCGCGACCCCGATGCCGTGCCGCAGGATTTCCTGACGCTGCTGCTCAAGGCCGAAGGCCCCGACGGACTGACGCGCCCGGAAGTCGAGGACAATATCATCACCTTCATCGGCGCCGGCCACGAGACCACGGCGCGCGCGCTTGGCTGGACGCTCTATTGCCTGGCCGAATCGCCCTGGGAGCGCGACCGGATCGAACAGGAGATCGACCGGGTGCTGGCGCGCGAGCCCGATCCAACGAATTGGCTCGACGCCATGCCGCTGACACGAGCCGCCTTCGACGAGGCGCTTCGGCTCTACCCGCCGGCGCCGTCGATCAATCGCGAGCCGATCGAACCGGAAATGTGGAAGGATCTTTATATCCCCAAGCACGCCGCCGTGCTGGTGATGCCGTGGGTCGTTCACCGCCACAGGAAGCTGTGGGATCGGCCCGACGCCTTCCTGCCCGAACGCTTCCATCCGGGAAACCGTGAAAAGATCGACCGCTTCCAATATTTGCCCTTCGGCGCCGGTCCGCGCGTCTGCATCGGCGCCAGCTTCGCCATGCAAGAGGCGATCATCGCGCTCGCCATCCTCTTGTCACGCTTCCGCTTCGACGCGACCGCTGAAACGAAACCCTGGCCGGTGCAGAAATTGACCACGCAGCCGCAAGGCGGTCTGCCGATGCGGGTCACGCCTCGCCCTCGCTGAGGGCCGACGCGTCTGGAGATTATACCGCGGGCTTACGCTGCTGGAACTGGCCGGCGGCGCGGAAGCGCCAGAGGTAGCTCGGCAGGATCGTCGCGATCGACTGCGGCTGGATGCCGAGCCCCGCCAGTGTCCGGTTGGCCTTGGTGGCATCCTCTGAAACAATGTTGTGCTCGCGCAACTGCAGCACCTGGTCCTTGGTCAGCAGCGGATTGGGCAACAGGCCGAGGATCGAGGCCTGGATGTTTGCCACCCACCACGGCACCGGCACCAGCAGGCGCTTGCGCTCGATGACGGTGAGCAGTTCCTGCATGCACTCCTTGAAAGTGAGCACGTTGGGGCCGCCGAGCTCGTAAACCTGGCCGCGATCGATCTTGCCGTCGACCGAACGCGCGACAGCCTCCGCCACGTCACCGACATAGACCGGCTGGAACTTGGTGTGGCCCCCGCCGATCAGCGGCAGCACCGGCGAATAACGCGCCATATTGGCGAACCGGTTGAAGAAGCTGTCCTCCGGCCCGAAATTGATCGACGGCCGCAAGATCACGGCATCGGCGATCGTCTCCAGCACGGCCTTTTCACCGAGCGCCTTGGTGCGCGCATAATCCGATTCGGAATCCGGATCGGCGCCGAGCGCTGAAATATGGGTGAGCCCGGCGCCGACGGAGCGCGCCGCCTCGGCGATGGCGCGAGCACCGAATTCGTGCACGGCGGAGAATTTCTGCCGGCCGCTCTCATGCAGGACGGCGACGAGATTGACGACATGGTCGGCACCTTGCACGGCACGGTCGACCGACCAGCGCACGCGCACATTGGCCTGCACCGGCTGGATCTGGCCGACATTGCCGAGCGGCTGCAAATGGCCAGCAAGATCGGGCCGCCGGCAGGCGACCCTGATGCGATAACCGCGCTTGGCCAAAGCCCGCACGACATGACGGCCGACAAAGCCGGACCCGCCAAAGACGGCGACGAGCTTTGGGGTCTGCAGGATTTCGGTCATGGCGGGCTCCGGCGCGCGTTCCAGATGGCTTGGCTGAGCCGTTTCATAGTCCGTTTTGCGCCAAAGGCAAAGGGTGACGCGTCGTCGCGTCATCCTTGTTTTTTGCGCGAATCCAAGAAAAAGTATGACGCGGTATTCCTGCGACAAGTGCATCGATCATGTCTCGGCCCAGCGAGCGACAAACGCAGAAAACCCCGCCGAAGCGGGGTTTCCCGGATGACATCATGAGGTGTCAGGGGCCGACGAGCGGCCTGACCTGAGACGGCATCAGGAGGGCGTGAAGCAAGTACGCCCACCCCAGCCCTGAACATCCGACATGGTGCCACCAACCTTCTTGCAGGCGGCGACGAAATCGGCGCTGCAGTTGGCGAATTTCGCATGGCCGTTCTTGCAGTAGTGGTCCTCGGTGGCGCCGCCGCTCGGCGCGGTAATGACGCCCGGGTTGGCGGGCTTGACCGGTGCGGCTTTCAAATTGGCCGCCTGCGTGGCGCCCATGAAGGAACCGAGCAGGAGGACGGCGGTCAGCATGGTGGTCTTGGTGTTGGTCATGACAATTTCCTTTGACTTGAGGTTGGGTTTTCCGGGACGCGAAGGGTCATGCCTTTCACGCGGAGCAGACTTTCGATTTGATTTTGCTGTTCCCCGGTCTGGATCGGGCAAGCTCATCTTGCCCTGGACAAACGTTGGTCGCCCGGGCGCTCAAAAAGGTTCAGAACGCACGCGAAAAGAACGCGCACAACCGCGCTACAGGCGGGGGCCGGCCAATTAACTAACTGAAAAGAAAGCAAAATAATCAGGCCGAGTAGCGTGCGGCGAATTCGGAGATGCGCTGGATCACTTCCTTGGGCGCGGTGATTCCGCGCGCCTGAGCCTTTTCGGCCGCTTCGGCGCGGCCGCGGCCGGGCACATGAACGCCGAAGCGGCGCCGCAGCCGGTCGAGCTGGTCTTTCATGCGCTGCTCGAAACCCGGGTCGAGCAGCTTGGGCTCGACGGCAAGGACGAACAGGCCGGTCCCGGGGCTGTCCGGGCCGCCGCTGAACCATGGCGCGTCGAGTGACCAGTTGGCGCCCGACAGGCCGGCCGCCAGCACTTCGACCATCAGCGCGATGTTGGCGCCGCGCTGGCCGCCGAAGGCGAGCATGGCGCCCTTCATGGCCGCCGCCGGATCGGTGGTCGGGTTGCCGCTGGCGTCCAGCGCCCAGCCTTCGGGGATCTTCTTGCCGTCCTCGGCGGCCTTGCGGATGTTGACGAAGGCGGTGGCGCTCGACGACTGGTCGATCACCAGCGGCGCGCCGTCGGCGGCGGGGGCGGCGAACGACATCGGATTGGTGCAGTAGACCGGCTTGACCGAGCCTGAGCCGGCCAGGACAGCCGGACCATTGGTGGCGGCGAAGGACACCAGCCCCTGCGCGGCCAGCCGGCCGGTGAAGTAGCCGAGCGCCCCGCAGGTGTAGGCGTTCTTCTGCGAGAAGATGGCGACGCCGAACAGTCTTGCCGCTTTGGCGAGGTCGTCGATGGTGCGGTCGAAGCCGGTATGCGCCAGCCCGCCGCGCGCATCCGAGAGATAGATGGCCAACGCCGGCCGGGTGATCACTGGATCGGCATTGCCGTCGATGCGCCCGGCCTCGAGCGCTTCGAGATAGTCGATGAAATGCGTGAGCCCGACCGCTGCAAGTCCCTCTGCCTCGGCCGCGATGATCGAGGCGGTGAGCGATTGCGCCGCTTCCTCGTTGGCGCCGGCGCCAAGTGCCGCCATCCGGCACAGCCCTTTTGCCTGGTCGAGACTGAGTTGCATGGCGATTGCCCTTAGTAGGAGTGAGTAGGGGTTAGTGAGTGGTGAGTTGTGGAGTGCGCGGCAGCCACTTCCTACTCACCAATCCCTACTCACCACTCACTAGAACCTAACCGATCTTGACCGGGATTCGTGCCTCGATCCGGCTGAAGGCGAAGACCAGAATGCCGGTGATCGCCATATAGATCAACGCCAGGAGCAGCAAGGGCTCGTAGGTGAGATAGGTGTCCTGCCGCACCTTGGACGAGACGGCGAAGATGTCTATCACGCTGATGGTCGCCACCAGCGGCGTCGATTTCAGCTGCAGCACGGTCTCGCCGGTCAGTGTCGGCAGCGCCCGGTAGAAGGCTTGCGGCAGCCAGATGCGGCGGAAGATCTTCCAGCGGCTCATGCCGAAGGCGCGGGCGGCTTCCAACTGCCCCTTGGGCACGCCGGCAAAGGCGCCGCGCATCACTTCGCCCTCGTAGCCGGCGAAGGACAAGGTCAGCGCCAGCACGCCATATGGCCAGGCCTGCCTGAGATAAGGCCACATCCAGGATTCGCGGATCCATGGATATTGCGGGAACAGCGAGCCCAGCCCGTAATAGAGCAGCCATAGCTGCAGAAGCAGCGGCGTGCCGCGGATGATGGTGCAGAAGACTTTCGCAGGCGCCGCGACCCAGATCGAGCCGGCCGCCTGCGCCAGCCCGACGGGCACGGCGATCATGAAGCCGAGCGTACAGGTGACGGCCAGGATCCACAGGGCACGCCAGATCCCCATCAGGCCCATTTCCCAATATTGCGGCAGCCAGTCCCAGCGCATGAAGAAGGCGGCCGACGCCACCAGCCCAAGCGCGATCAGGATCAGCACGATGCGATGCGGCTGCAGCCAGAGCGAAGCGCGCGCCGCCGTGTCGATGATGACGGTTTCGCTGGTCATCAGCGTGCCTCCTTGAGGGAAGGCATGCCGCGCCGCGCCCATTTCTCGGCGCGGCCAAGCAGGAGGTTCGAAATCAGTGTCACGCAGAGATAGAGCACGCCGGCGGCGAGGAAGAAGACCAGATAGGCCTTGGTGACGCCCGCCGCCTGTCGTGTCGCCAGCGTCAATTCGAAGAAGCCGACGACGGCAAGCAGCGCGGTGTCCTTGGTGGCGATCAACCACAGATTGGCGAGGCCCGGAATGGCGAAAGGCAGCATCGCCGGCAGCGTGATGCGCCGCAACAGAAGGCCGGGAGACATGCCGAAGGCGCGGGCGGCTTCGATCTGGCCCTGCGGGATGGCGAGGATCGCGCCGCGGATGACTTCCGTCGAATAGGCGCCCTGGACGAAGCCGAGCACGGCGATGCCGGCCACCAGCCCGCTGATGTCGACACGCTGGTAACCCATCGCGGTCAGCACCTGGTTTATCAGGTCTGTGCCGGCATAGTAGAGCAGCAGGATCAGCACCAGTTCCGGCACGGCGCGCACCACGGTGGTGTAGACCGCGAACAGGTCGCGCACCACGGGTCCGCCGTAAAGCTTGCCATAGGCACCGCAGGTTCCAATCAGCAGGCCGACGATGGTCGCGCCGACGGCGATCTCGAGTGAATGCAGGAGCCCGAGCAAGAGCGTCCCGCCCCAGCCGACGGGAGCCGGCGAGAGCAGTTCGACGATGCCGGCCGCGGAAGCCGGAAGAAAGGATTCGATCAGCTTCGCCCCCGGATTGCTGGCTCTGTCCGCCGGCACCAGCAGCCGGCGGCAAGCATGCGTGGACAGGCCGGCTGGAGGACGAGGGCGTCAGCCCCCCGTCCTCCAGCCGATGCGAGGGTCGTCAGTTCGACTGCGTGGCGCCGCCGTAAATGTCGAAATCGAAGTATTTCTTCGAGATCTCGTCATATTTGCCGTTGGCGCGGATCGCCTTGATGCCGGCGTTGATCTTCTCTTTCAGATCGGTGTCTTCCTTGCGCACGCCGGCGCCGACGCCCGGTCCGAGCACTTCGTCGTCAGGGGCAACCATGCCCTTGAGATCGCAGCAGGCCTTACCCTGGTCGGTCTTGAGGAACTCCTTGAGCGCGATGGAATCGGCCTGTACCGCGTCGAGGCGGCCCGCGGCGAGGTCGTTGTTGGCTTCGTCCTGCGTCTGGTATTCCTTGATCTCGGATGCGGTGGGGCCGAAATGCTTCTTGGCGTAGACGGCATGCACCGTCGACACCTGGACGCCGACGACCTTGCCCTTGAGATCGTCGGGCGTGGCGCCGAACTTCTGGTCCTTGGGCCCGATGATCGCGGTCGGGGTGTTGTAGTACTTGTCGGAGAAGTCGATGGTCTTCTTGCGTTCGGCGGTGATCGACATCGACGAGACGATGAGGTCGATCTTCTTGGTGGTCAGTGCCGGGATGATGCCGTCCCAGGCGACAGGGGTGATGACGCAGTCGAGCTTCTCTTCGGCGCACACGGCGTCGATGAAGTCGATCTCCCAGCCGACCCATTTGCCCGAAGCATCGGGCGAGGTGAAAGGCGCGTAGGGTTCGGCGGCGACGCCGATCTTGACCGGATCGGCCTTGGCCACGCCCATGGCTGCGACGCCGAGCAGCAGCGCCGCGGCGAATGTCTTCAGAACAGTCTTCATTTCAGAACTCCCAGTTTGTTGTTGGTTCCCGGTTTTCTTCCGTCCCGGCCTGTCCCTAGCCGATGTTGCGGATGAACTGCTTTAGCCTTTCGGACTTGGGCGCGCCGAAGATCTGCTCCGGCGGGCCTTCCTCCTCGACCAACCCGTTGTAGAGGTAGACGACATGGGTCGCGACCTCGCGGGCGAATTTCATTTCGTGGGTGACGAGCACCATGGTGCGGCCTTCACGGGCCAGATCGCCGATCACCTTCAGCACTTCGCCGACCAGTTCGGGATCGAGCGCCGAGGTCGGTTCGTCGAACAGCATGACGCGCGGATTGATGGCCAAGGCGCGAGCAATCGCGGCGCGCTGCTGCTGGCCGCCGGAGAGATAGGCCGGATAGACGTCGCGCTTCTCGGCCAGCCCGACGCGCACCAGCAGTTTTTCGGCCTGGGCGATAGCCTGGTCGCGCTTGACGCCCAGCACATGAACGGGAACCTCGATGACGTTTTCGATCAGCGTCATATGGCTCCACAGGTTGAAGTTCTGGAACACCATGCCGAGCTTGGAGCGGATGCGTTCGATCTGCCTGCGGTCGGCCGGAATGGTATGGCCATGGCTGTCCGCCTTGAGCTTGATCTGCTCGCCATTGACCCGGATGATGCCGCTGGTCGGGTTTTCCAGGCAGTTGATGCAGCGCAGCAGCGTCGATTTGCCTGAGCCCGAGCCGCCGATGATGGCGATGACCTCGCCGTCGCGGGCCGACAGCGATACGCCCTTCAGCACATGCAGTTGACCGAATTTCTTGTGCAGGTTCTCGACATGGATGGCTTCTGCGGCGCCGTCCTGCGCCTCGCCGGATGGGACTTTGGCAGCTGCCACAGCGCTCACCAAATGACCTCCATATCGCCGCCGGCGGTTCGTCGAACGTCTATCCGGCTAATCAACATACGCTGTACTGCCCCGCTCCAGACCTCAAGCATGGACCCAACAGAGCGAGCCCGTCAATCCCGCTCATTACGGCACTTGCGGCCTTGTTGTGCAAGTGTATAAATAACCTCTCATGAAATTTTCTCGGTTTTTTTCAGCTTAAAAAAGGGTATCGATGAGCGCTTTCGGATCCCAGTCCATGGCGGCGCCGCTACGGCGCGTGCTGATGCGGTCGGCCGCCAACGCCATGCGCGACGCCGACCGGGCCGCCTGGCACTATGGTCCGGGATTCAACGCGGCGAAAGCGGCCTCGCAGCACGCAGTCCTTGCTGAACTGGTGGCGGCATCCGGCGCCGAGATCGAATGGATCGAGGACAAGGCCGACGGACTCTCGGATTCGGTTTTCACGCACGACCCTTCGCTGATGACCGACCGCGGTGCGCTGATCCTGTCCATGGGCAAGCCGCTGCGCGCCAGGGAGCCTTCGCTTCATGAAGAAACCTACAGAAGATTGGGCATTCCGATCCTTGGCCGCGTCGAGGCTCCTGGCCAGGTAGAAGGCGGCGACTGTGTATGGGTGGATGCCCGCACGCTGGCGATCGGGCGCGGTGTCCGTTCCAACCAGGAAGGCATCCAGCAGGTTTCCAACCTGCTGTCGCCGCTGGGGATTTCCGTCTACGGCTTTGATCTGCCGCTGTGGCAGGGCGAAGAGGCGTGCCTGCATCTGATGTCGGTGATCAGCCCGCTGGCCGACGACCTGGCGCTGGTCTATTCACCACTTTTGCCGGCCCCTTTCTATCAGACGCTGAAGGCGCGCGGCATCCGGCTGGTCGAAGGCGACGCCGAGGAGTTCGCGGCTTCCAACGGCCTCAGCCTTAACGTACTGCCGACCAGCCCGCTCAAGGTCATTGCCGTCGCGGGCTTTCCCAGGACCAAGGCCGCCATGGAAGCCGCCGGCTGCACGGTTGAAATCTTCGAGGCGGACGCGCTCTGCATCGCCTGCGAAGGCGGGCCGACATGCCTGACGCGACCGATCCTGCGCCAATGAATGAGCGCCGTAAGTTCCGTCGCGAGGGCGAGGAGCGGCGGCGGCAGGATCTGATCGAAGCGACTCTGGACAGCGTGGCGGAATATGGCCTGCAAGGCGCCAGCCTGCGCACCATCGCATTGCGTGCCGGCGTCACCGCCGGGCTGATCCGGCATTATTTCCCGGGTAAGGAAGAATTGCTGCAGGAAGCCTATACGGCGCTGGTCGACCGCATGACCGAGCAGGCGAAGGCGGCATTGGTCATGGATGATGCCTCGCCGCGCCAGCGCCTCGCGGCTTTCATCACCGCCAATCTCAATGCGCCGATCATCGACGCGCGGGTGTTTTCGCTGTGGGCAACCTTCATCGGCCGCGCCAGTGCGGATCCTGCCCTGGCCCGTGCCCACCGCGAAGGCTACCTTGGCTTTCGCAACGAAGTGGAAGCAGTTGTGGCCGACGTGCTCGCCGCCGAACAGCACAAGCCGGACGCAACCCAGTTGCGCCACCATGCCATCGCCATCAATGCGATCATCGACGGACTCTGGATCGAAGGCTGCCTGGCCGGCGAGATGTTCTCGCCCGGCGAATTGGCGGCGATCGGCATCAAGGCTGTCGAGTCGGAGCTCGGCCTCGCGCCGCTGGAGCAATTCCTGGAAAAGTGAAAAGCGGTTTTCCCGTGAAAAGCGCGCAGCGCTTTCCCCTTGGGAAATGCGTAGAAACAAAGAGATAGGGGAGAAAACCAATGACCACTGTGGGCGAAGCGCTCATTTCGCTGCTCGAGGCGCATGGCGTCGACACCGTGTTCGGCATTCCCGGCGTCCACACGGTCGAACTCTATCGCGGCCTTGCGCGCTCGAAGATACGCCACATCACGCCGCGCCACGAACAGGGCGCCGGGTTCATGGCCGACGGCTATGCGCGCGCCGGCGGCAGGCCGGGAGTCGCCTTCGTCATCACCGGGCCGGGGCTGACCAACACCATCACCGCCATGGGCCAGGCACGCGCCGATTCGGTGCCGATGCTGGTGATCTCCGGCGTCAACGCCACCGACACGCTCGGCAAGGGGCTCGGCTTCCTGCATGAACTGCCCGATCAGCGCGGCATGATGGAGAAGGTAGCACTGTTGTCGTTACGCGTGACCGGGGCCAGCGAATTGCCCGATGCGCTGGCGCGGGCTTTCGCCCTGTTTTCCTCATCTAGGCCCGGCCCTGTGCATATCGAGATCCCGACCGACATCATGGTCAAGCCGGCGGACGGATTGTCGGCCGCGTTGAGCAATGCCGCGCCGCCGGCGCCAGACAGCGCCGCCATTGCCAGGGCTGCCGAACTCATCGCCGCCTCGCGCCGCCCGCTCATCCTTGCAGGCGGTGGCGCCAAGAAAGCTGATGCGGCGCTGCGGCGCCTTGCCGAAAGGCTGGGCGCGCCGGTCGTCGAGACCACCAACGCACGCGGTCTCATGCATGGCCATCCGCTTTGCGTGCCGGCAAGCCCGAGCCTCAAGGCGGTTCGCGCGCTGATGGCCGGGGCCGATCTAGTGATCGCCGCCGGTACCGAATTCGGCCCGACCGACTATGACGGCTATGGCGACGGCGGCTTCATACTGCCTTCGAACCTGATCCGTATCGACATCGGCGCCGACCAGCTTGCGCGGCGTCCGTTGACGGTCGCCATCGAGGCCGATTGCGCCGAGGCGATCGAGGCGCTGCTTGCGGCGATCGATCCCGCCCACGGTGCTGGCGAAGATGGCCATGGCCGCGCCGCGGCGGCGAGAAAGGCCGCTTTTGCCGAGTTGAGCCCGGCCTATGCGGCGCAGGTGCGTGCCGTGGAAATGATCCGCGACGCTTTGCCCGGCGCCATCATCGTTGGCGACTCGACCCAGCCGATTTACGCCGCCAACCTCTATTACGACCACGACCGGCCCGGCGGCTGGTTCAATGCCGCGACCGGCTTCGGCGCGCTTGGCTACGGTCCGCCGGCGGCGATCGGCGCGGCACTTGCCGTGCCCGATGCCCCGGTTGTCTGCCTCACCGGCGACGGGGGCTTCCAGTTCACCTTGCCGGAGATAGCGGTGGCGCTCGATTCTGGAGCGCCCGTCATCTTCGTGGTCTGGAACAACAGAGGCTATCGTGAGATCGAGACCTCGATGCTCGATGTCGGCGTGGAACCTGTCGGCGTATCCCCGGCGCCGCCGGATTTCTGCAAGCTGGCCGAAGCCTATGGCATTGGCGCCGAAAGGCTGGCCGACATCGACGCCTTGCCACGGGCGCTCAAGCACGCCCGGGCAACGGGGCTGCCGCGCGTCATCGAGGTCACGGTCGTCTAAAACATCTGGGCCGTCCTTGCCGACAGGAAGCGGACCATTCGCCGGCTTGGTTTTCAAGAGTTGAGCCGCTTCCGGGCGGCTTCGTTATTCGGCGACGTCCTGACGCATGCAAAGACGTGACGGCTGCCATGTCGAGATATCGGTTGAGTGATCGACGGAAAGGGGCGACGCTTCGCGTCGGCGCGGCAAACCACGACAAAAATCATAAAAATGACAGGAGCGGTCAAGGATGACGGAAACACTTGAAGGCAGGCACATCGTTGTGACCGGCGGAACCGGCGCGCTCGGTGGGGCGGTGGTCGGCAGACTGCTGGAGCAGGGCGCGATCTGCCACGTGCCGAACGCGCATGCCGCGGCACCTCAGCACTTCCCCTTCACCACGCACGACAATGTCAAATTGGCGCACAATGTCGATCTCTCGGACCCCGCCAAGGTCGAGGCATTCTACAGCCAGGTTCCTGCCTTGTGGGGATCGATCCATCTGGCCGGCGGCTTTGCCATGGCGCCGGTGGAGAAGATCGAATCGGCGTCCTTTGCCGAGATGATGGACACCAACGCCCGCACCGCCTTCCTGTGCAGCCGCGCCGCCATCCGCTCGATGCTGGCGTCGGATACTGCCGGCCGCATCGTCAATGTCACGGCACGCGCCGGGCTCGACCCGCGCCGCGGCGCCGGCATGGTCGCCTATACGGCCAGCAAGGCGGCGGTCGCGGCCATGACGGTCGCGATGGCGGAAGAATTGAAGGCCCAGGGCATCCTGGTCAACGCGGTGGCCCCATCGACGCTCGACACGCCGGCGAACCGCGCCGACATGCCGGATGCCGATTTCACCAGATGGGTCAGCCTCGAAGCCGCGGCCGAAGCCATCGCCTATCTTGCCTCGCCGGCCAATCAGGCAATGAGCGGAACGCTGGTGCCGCTCTACGGCAGGGCCTGAGCGGAGAGCGTCGACGCCGGGCAGCCGGCGTCGGATCCATCGGCATTGCGGTAGCTGTAGATACGCAGCGGCGATGAAGCGTCCGTGGGACACTCCCTCAACCAAGCCGGCGGCTTGCCTTCCATCAGGGCCGCCGCGAACGGGTAGGCGGCTTCAAGACTTGGCGAGGGCGCGCCTCGCCAGGCGCAGATCGCGACATGTGTCGCCTTCGACGCGTCGAGAATCGCACGCGGGTCGGCGGTCATGGGGTCGAGAAAGCGGTAGCTCCGTTCGATGCCCATGGCCGAAGGGTGGTTGGGGATCGTCACCACCTTGGGGCCCTCGGCCAGCGCGACGAAATGCGATCCGATGAGCGGTGGCGAAAAGACGATGGCGCCCGGCGGCCAACCCCGTTGCACTCCGAAATGATCGAGGTCGCAACTGTCCGCGAATTCGGCGGCGGGTATAGCCGCCTGGGAGGGTTCGACCGCCAGGTGGTACAACGCGATGGCCGCGGACAAAACCAGGCCGGGCAGGATCAGCGCGTATTTGCGCGATGGCGCCGGCACGGGAGATTTCAAATAGCGCCGCAGCCCCGAACCGTGCGGCAGGAGGCTCTCCAGCACGAAGATCAGACCGATGCCGGAGAAAATCGGGAGATAGCGGAAGTAGCGGAGATAGTCGATCGCCAGCACCAATCCGAGCAGCGAAAACAGGGCCAGTATGACCAGAGGCCGGCTGCGGCCATGCGACCCGGTGCAGATGACGACCGGCGCAAGCGCGCCGACGAACAGCAGCAACATGCTGGGAAAGCCGGACGACAGCACGAAATCGGAACGCCGGAACAGGCTCATCTCCTGAAGAATTCTGTTCAGCATGTTGTCGCGGACATAGGCGTCCATCGACGCGTAAGGGCCGCCCAGGCATTGCGGAAACAGTTTCACCAGCGCCACCACGCTGATAGCGGCGAACGCCAGCAGAAGCGCTGTCCGCATTGCCCAGCCGCCACGCGTGCCAACAAGCCGAGGTACGACGGCGAACGAGAGCCCGGCGGCGGTCAGCCCCAGTCCATGCGGCGCGGAATAGGTATCGCATTTGATCGCGGCATAGGCCGAGGGCGCGACGGTGGCGGCGAACAGGCCGATCGCGCCGATCGCCAGGGCCAATCCAAAGCTGGTGATCCCTGTTGCACTCTCGTCGCGGCCGGCGATCCAGTCGAAGGCGTAGACGGCCATCACGAGCGCAAAGAACGGTGCGAACTCGGCGCTGATCGCGATTGCCAGGGCGGTCAGCAAGCCGTTGACGAGGGGCGAAAGGCGGTTCCGCGACAGCAACAGGACCAGGGCGGCAAGCAGAAGCAATATCTGCAGATTGTGATAGTCGATCCGCCCCGGCGCGTATTCGAAGAAGGTGCGCGCGGCGAAGATCAAGGCCAACGGCAATGCAATGGCCGGATAGGCAAAGCCCATCGCGACAATCAGCCGGTTGTAGAAGTAGAGCGCGGGTACAAACAGGAGCAGCGGCACGACAAAGCTTGCCGCCATCAGCGCCGGCTCGAAGCCGGCAAACGGCGCGAGCAACCACGCAAAGGCGGCATAGGGCAGATCCACGATCCATGGCCAGTGCGAGATGTAGGGTTCGGGCTGGGCAATGCCGGGCATTGTCCGGTCGAATATATTCCCGGTCTCGAGCAAGGTGCGGATCTCGTGTATTTTGAGAAGGTCGTCCGCATCGGTATTGAGCCGGAAGCCCAGGGACCAGAGGACGATCATCACCGTCACCATGCCGCAGAAGCAGAAAAGGGCCGGTGCGCTCGTATAGAGACGCGGCAGCCACGAAGATTGCGCTGCGGCCCTGTCGTCGTCTTTGCTCATCGAAGGCTTCCCCGGGACGACTGCCAAATACGCGAGGAAGTTTATCTTGCCGTAAAGAAAAGCCCCGCCGGATCGCTCCGGCGGGGCCTTTGTTCAAGGCCGCACTAAATCGTGCGGCAAGCGGTTAATCCTTAGTTGCCCTGCTTCTTCAGCGCGGCGCCCAGGATGTCGCCCAACGAAGCGCCGGAGTCGGTCGAGCCGTACTGTGCGACGGCTTCCTTCTCTTCGGCGATTTCCAGCGCCTTGATCGAGACCTGCAGCTTGCGGGTCTTCTTGTCGAAGGCGATGACGCGGGCGTCGACCTTCTGGCCGACGGTGAAGCGCTCGGGGCGCTGCTCGTCGCGATCTCGGCTGAGGTCGGAGCGCTTGATGAAGGTCTCGATGCCGCTGTCGACCAGCCGCACTTCCAGACCGCCATCCTTGACGCCGATGACTTCGCAGGTAACGACGGCGTTCTTGCGCAGTTCGCCTGACGTCGCGGCTTCGCCGACCGTGTCCTTGGCCAGCTGCTTGATGCCGAGCGAGATGCGCTCCTTGTCGATGTCGACGTCGAGCACCTGCGCCTTGACCATGTCGCCGCGATTGTACTCTTCGATGACCTGCTCGCCCGGACGGGTCCAGTCGAGGTCGGAGAGGTGCACCATGCCGTCCACGTCGCCTTCGAGGCCGATGAACAGGCCGAACTCGGTCTTGTTCTTGACCTCGCCCTCGACCTGGCTGCCGACCGGATGGCTCGAGGCGAAAGCCTGCCACGGATTCTCGAGCGTCTGCTTGAGGCCGAGCGAGATGCGGCGCTTGGCCGGATCGACTTCGAGCACCACCACGTCGACTTCCTGCGTGGTCGACAGGATCTTGCCGGGATGCACGTTCTTCTTGGTCCACGACATTTCCGAAACGTGGATGAGGCCTTCGATGCCCGGCTCCAGCTCGACGAACGCGCCGTAGTCGGTGATGTTGGTGACGGTGCCCTTGATCTTCTTGCCGATCGGGAACTTGGTGCCGATCTCGGACCATGGATCGCTCTCGAGCTGCTTCATGCCGAGCGAGATGCGGTGGGTTTCCTGGTTGATGCGGATGATCTGCACCTTGACCGTCTGACCGATGTTGAGGATTTCGGTCGGATGGTTGACGCGGCGCCATGCCATGTCGGTGACATGCAGGAGACCGTCGATGCCGCCGAGGTCGACGAACGCACCGTAATCGGTGATGTTCTTGACGACGCCTTCGACAACCTGGCCTTCCTCGAGGTTCTGCACGATTTCAGAACGCTGTTCGGCGCGGCTCTCCTCCAGCACGGTACGGCGCGACACGACGATGTTGCCGCGGCGGCGATCCATCTTGAGGATCTCGAAGGGCTGCGGGTTGTGCATCAGCGGGGAGACGTCGCGGATCGGGCGAATATCGACCTGGCTGCGCGGCAGGAAGGCCACGGCGCCGTCGAGGTCGACGGTGAAGCCGCCCTTGACCTGGTTGAAGATGACGCCTTCGACGCGCTCACCCTTGGTGAACTTCTCTTCGAGCTTGACCCAGCTCTCCTCGCGGCGTGCCTTGTCGCGCGACAGCACGGCCTCGCCCAGCGCATTTTCGATGCGCTCGACCATGACTTCGACCGTGTCGCCGACCTTGAGAGTCGAGTCCTTGCCCTTGACGCCGAATTCCTTAAGCGGCACCCGGCCTTCGACCTTGAGGCCGACATCGATGATGGCCATGTCTTTTTCGATCGCCAGAATCGTGCCCTTGACGACTTGGCCTTCGCCGGAATGACCGGTGGTAAATGATTCTTCGAGCAGGCTCGCGAAATCATCGCGAGTGGGATTTGCAGCAGACATTGTTTCTCCTGGAGTACCCCGCATTTTTCGCGGGGCGGGCGCCGTGGGTTAGCGTTGCGTTGGCCTGCCGGCGTTCCGGGCTGCAAAAGCCCTAGGCCGCTTTTAAGCGGCAATTCCGGCGCATGAAGAATGCTGGCAGGCTGGTTCGTACCCGATATGGGTATTTTCTTCGCCTCCGGCAACCGGAAGCAGCATGAAACCCGGATCAGGCTTTGTTTCTCTTGGCCAGCACGTCGTCGATGACGGACATGGCCGCGAGAAACGCGGCTTCTATAGCCATTTCGCTGGTATCAAGCAAGTGCGCGTCGGTGGCCGGCTTCAGCGGCGAGTCGGCCCGACCCATGTCGCGCTCGTCGCGGCGCACGATATCGGCAAGGATTTCGGCGAAATCGGCGGTGCCGCCGATGCTTTCGATCTCAGCCAGCCGGCGCTGTGCGCGCACTTCCGCGCTCGCCGTTACATAGAGCTTTATGTCGGCGTCAGGGCAGACGACGGTGCCGATGTCGCGGCCATCGAGCACCGCGCCCGGCGGCGTCCTGGCGAAGCCGCGCTGCTTTTCGACCAGGATGCGCCGCACGGTCGGAAAAACCGCGACCTTCGATGCGGCCTCGCCAACCGCATGCGCCGACAGCACCGCGCGGTCGAGCTTTGCCAGGTCGACCTGGCGGGCGGCGGTTTCCGCCGCCGAGACATTGTCGAGCGGCAGGCCCAGCCGCAGCAAGGCATGGGCGACGGCGCGATAGGTGAGGCCGGTGTCGAGAAGGTTGAGGCGGTAGTGGTCGGCGAGACGGCGGGCGAGCGTGCCTTTGCCTGCGCCGGCCGGTCCGTCGATGGCGATGGTAAAGGGGTGGGTCATTGGCGGGCCGTCGGGATCGAAAGCCTCAATGAATGGGACGAGCGCCGAGATCCTTCGCGCCCCCCTCGTGGGGGAGATGTCCAGCAGGACTGAGGGGGGCGCTGTCCCGCCGACATCGCAGTTTGGCTGCAATCCTCAAGGTCCGCGAATGCCACTATCACTCGATCTCCGCGCCCAGCCCCGTCATCAGTCCCATGAACTCCGGAAAGCTCGTCGCGATCATCGCTTGATCGTCGATGGTGACCGGCTTCTCGGTCGCCAGGCCCATCACCAGAAAGCTCATGGCGATGCGGTGGTCGAGATGGGTCTGCACCGTCGTATCCCGGCCATTGGGGTGGCCGCCCAATCCCCTGCCACCAGGCTTGCCGCGCACGGCGAGCGAAGCTTCGCCCTCGGTGCAGTCGACGCCGTTGAGTTTCAGCCCGTTGGCGACGGCCGACAGCCGGTCGGATTCCTTCACCCGCAGTTCCTCCAGCCCCTGCATCAGCGTTTCGCCCTCGGCGAAGCTGGCGGCAACGGCCAGCACCGGATATTCGTCGATCATCGAGGGCGCCCGCTCGGCCGGCACGGCGACGCCTTTCAGCTCGGAGTAGCGAACGCGCAGGTCCGCGACGTCCTCGCCACCGGCATTGCGCGGGTTCAGAATGTCGATCTGGCCGCCCATTTCCTGCAGCGTCAGCAGCAGCCCCGTGCGGGTCGGGTTCATCAGCACGTTTTCGATCGTGATGTCCGAGCCCGGCACGATCAGCGCCGCCACGAGCGGAAAACCGGCCGAGGACGGATCGCCAGGCACGGCGATGGTCTGACCGGTCAGCTTGCCCTGGCCTTCGATGAAGATGTGGCGCACGCCGCGCTCGTCGGTCTCGACCGACAGGTTGGCGCCAAAGCCCTTGAGCATCTTTTCCGTATGGTCGCGCGTCATGACAGGCTCGATGACGGTGGTGATGCCTGGCGTGTTCAACCCTGCCAGCAGCACCGCCGACTTCACCTGCGCCGAGGCCATCGGCACGCGGTAAGTGATCGGGGCCGCGTGCTTCGGACCATGCAGGGTGATCGGCATGCGGTCGCCGGGCGTGGCTTTGAGCACCTGCACGCCCATCTGGCGCAGCGGTTCGAGCACGCGGCCCATCGGGCGGCCGGACAAGGAAGCGTCGCCGATGAACGTCGTCTCCATGTCGTAGGTGCCGACAAGGCCCATGGTCAGCCGGGAGCCGGTGCCGGCATTGCCGAAATCGAGCGGACCTTCTGGCTGCAGCAGCGCGCCGTTGCCGGTGCCGCGGATCACCCACTCGGCGTCGCGTTTCTCGATATGCGCACCCATCGCCTTCATGGCCGCGCCCGTGCGCATCACGTCCTCCCCCTCGAGCAGGCCGGTGATGCGGGTTTCGCCCGAGGCGAGCCCGCCGAACATGAAGGAGCGGTGCGAGATCGACTTGTCGCCCGGCACACGGGCCGTGCCGGAAAGGGCTGGTGACTTGCGGGCGGTGGCCGGCTTGGCAGCGGCGGCGTGAGACATGGAATTTCCCTGGACGGATTGCCGGCATGCCGGCGCTTTTCATTTGTTGCGGCGGTCTCGTATCACGGCGGGGCGAAATGGTCATCCCCATGCTCGTCACTTGGCGCGAGGCCTTTCGGTGCTTGGTTTTGCGACGCCGGCTTTTCGCTTTGACAGCGCTGCAAACTGTGGTTAAGGGGACCACTCTTTTATCGACGAGGCTTGCCGTGGCAAAAACCGAACTTGGCACAAAACGCATCGACCCGGAAACGGGCCGGAAATTCTACGACCTGAACAAAGACCCGATCGTCTCGCCCTATACGGGCAAGACCTATCCGCGCTCCTATTTCGAGGAAGGCAAGATCGCCGCCGTCGAGGAGGAAGAGGAAGTGGCTGAGAAGGAAGTGGACGCCGAGGAGGAAGAGGGCGTCGAGGTCGTCTCGCTCGAAGAGGCGGAAGACGACACCAAGAGCGACGATCTTCCCGATCTCGGCGACGACGAGGATGACGTCGATCTCGGCGACGACGAGGATGACACCTTCCTTGCCGACGAAGAGGAAGAAGAAGACGACGTTTCCGACATGATCGGCGTCGGCGACGACGACGACGAGGTCTGACAAAGGCGTCTAACCTAAGCGTTTGCCGGCTTTCACGCCCTGTGAAGAAAAAGCCGCCGATGAAGGCTTGATATCTGGGAATGGCGGGGTTAGAAGCCGCCTGCACTAACGGCGCGGTCTTCCAACCCGCGCCGATCTCTCGCCGGAAACGGCGCCGGCTGACTGCCGGGAGTGGGGCCATAGCTCAGTTGGGAGAGCGCTTGAATGGCATTCAAGAGGTCGTCGGTTCGATCCCGATTGGCTCCACCAGTCGCCTTCCAGGGCTTTCAAGGAAACGCTTCGCTTTCAAAGCCCTCTACCGTGGATGTGTTTCATCTAGCGTGACATATCCGGCCTCTGCTGGCGTCTATTCGCTTCGGCGGCGCATCTCGGACCTGTTCGACCATTGGCGACGCCTGATTTGCACGATCACGGAACATCAGCGCCGAACTCGACGGCAAATCCCGCGTCGATCGCGCTTCGCGCAATGAGATCGCCAAGTTCCCAATCCGTGAGTTCGCAAAGCGGGTACATTCTCCTCACTGCGTGGCTCACCTCGGATATCGAAATGCACGGCCTGTCGACGGTGTCGATCAGGCAGCGGACAATCGCTTGGCGAACGTCCGACAGGGTAGGCGTCTGCGCGAGCGCAGGCATCTCCGCCCTACGAATGGAGCTGCGGCGCTACGCCATCGGCTGAGTTTGTGTCGAAGGCCACGGGTACGCCGTGAACGAGGGATAGGGTCGCCAGCAACTCCTCCAACTCGCGGTCGGTAGCCCTGCATGCGGGCATGAGTGTTCGGATGGCGCGTATTGCCTGCGCAATGGAGAGGAACCGAGCCTTGCCTCTTGAAAGAACATAGGCCTCGGTAGCTCTTTCAACCGTGATGGAGTGAAAAGAGTTGGTCATCGAGAATTCCTCCCTGAACCCTGACCAACATGGTTTACGGCAGGACTTTGGTGGTCTCAACCCTATGTCCGATTCCAGACGATCAGCCAGCCTCTATGCTGAACTGATGTTGCTCCTCTTCGCCATATGCACCATCCGTGAGTTTTATCATTCCGATGCGGTCGACGATCGTGATCTCGCCGCGCTTGGCATGAACCAGCCCCCGATATTCGAGCATTTGGAGGGCGGTGGTAACGCCCGGGCGCCTGGAGCCAAGCATGGTCGCCAGAAATTCATGCGTCAGATAGATAATATCTCCTTCAGCGCGATCGTTAACCATCAGCAACCAGCGGGCGAGCCGTTCCTCGATTTTCGAATGGCCATTGACCAGCGCCGTTCGCGACGACTGGACCAGGAATGCGTGGACGTAGCGAAGCAGCGACGGGCGAAGGGTTTGGCTCTCGGCAATCGCAATGCGAAGATGTTCAACCGGCAGGCACCAGCCGTTGCTGGCGACCTGGATATAGGTTTCATTGGGAGATCGGTCTTGGCCGAGAACGACCGCTAGCCCCGTCATGCCGTCGCGGCCGATGATGCCGACTTCGCTTTGCCGCCCTCCGGTCATGGCGGCGACAACCGAGGCGATGCCCGTCTCGGGAAAATAGACATGCTCGATCGGCTGATACGCGACCTCCAGCCGGGCGTTGAGGGCCAGTTCGACGTGATGCATCGATGGCCATAAAAGCCCAAAATCCTCAGGAGTGAGGGTTTTCAAGACATGGTTGCGAAGCGTGGATTGCGGCATGGCTCTTCTCCCTGACGGGCAAGAGCACGTACCCTCTTACTGTCGGCTGCACCCGGATAAACGGCGGCCGATGGCAGACCTTACGCTCCATACGCGGGCTTGGCAAACGACTGCGCCTGTGTGGAAAGCCAAGAGCATCGACGGTTAGGCGTCCCCGGAGCAGCAGCGCTGCCAGACGCCGAAGAAGGCTTCAGCCGAGAAGGTCCGCGGCGACTTCGAGCGTGTTGCGGAACGACGTCTCGAGGTGGTGTTCCATTGCTTGTGCGGCGCCCTCGGCATCGTGTCGCCTCAGGGCCTCGAGAATGGCTTGGTGCTGCTCGATCGTCTGTTCGCCATAGCCGGGCTTTGGAATGGCCAGATAGCGGCCGCGGTCCATCTGCGCCTTGGAGATGTCGACCGCTCGCCAGATCATCGGTAGGCCGCAGATTTCGGCGATGGTGCGATGAAAGACATCGTCGAGTTGAATCGCGGTGGCATATCGGCCGCGCGCGATGGCGAGCTTGTGCGCCGTCATATTATCCTCCAGCAATTCGGCGGATGCCGGCGTGAGCTTGACGGCCGCGCGCCTGGCGCTCTCCATCTCGAGCGCCCGTCGGATGACGTAGGCCTCCTCGAGGTCGGCGCGGCTGATCGGCGCGACATAGGTGCCGGTCTGCGCCAGGATATTGACCAGGCCTTCGTCGCTGATGCGCTTGACCGCTTCCCGCACCGGGGTTCGCGAAACGCCGAGCGCTTCGGCGATGGCCACCTCATTGATCACCTCCCCCGGCTTCATCTGTCCGACGACGATCAGGTTGCGGATCTTCTGATAGATCTGATCGCGCAGCGGCAAAGCCCGATTGAGGGTCGACGGGTCAAGGTCCATGGCAAATCCGTAGCGTTCGTTCGCCGGAAATGATGGGATTATATTAGAATGTAAATTGGAATGCACCCAATGGGGGGGCGTCCCTGTCGACAAGGAAGCGTCGGTCAAGTCACTCGACGCCTGAAGGAGGCCAATCCTTCCAAGGCGACGCCGCCGTCGTCGACCCCCGCCGACCGTCGTCGCCAAGGACAACGTCAACGCGGTCGAGCCGGCGTTCTGACTAGACAAGCCGGGACCGGCCTATCCTCTCGCAGGGGCATGAGGAAGAATTTCCAATACCGTGGACGGATTTAGAACAAACTAACTCTACAGAATTTATAGAATGAGCAATCTGCATGGGCGATCCTTTTCCCCGCACAGGACCACGCCATGCCAGCATTTCCGCGTCTACTCTCAACCGTGCCGGACCCGGGCCGCCATTGCCCAACCGCGGGAGGCAGGGCATGACCCAAGATGTTCCCGACCGCATCAAGGTTCTCTGGTTCCTGCCGACGCATGGCGACAGCCGTTATCTCGGAACGACCGAGGGAGGCAGGGCCGTCGATCTGCCCTATCTGACGCAGGTGGCGAAAGCCGCCGACACGCTTGGCTATTACGGCGTGCTATTGCCGACCGGCCGGGCCTGCGAGGATTCCTGGGTGATTGCCTCGGCGCTGGCGCCACTGACAGAGCGGCTGCGTTTCCTCGTCGCCGTGCGGCCCGGCTTGCAGTCGCCGACGCTTGCCGCGCGCATGACCGCCACGCTCGACCGCATTTCCAACGGCCGCTTGCTGATCAATGTCGTCACCGGCGGCGATCCGCTGGAGAACAAGGGCGATGGCATCTTTCTCTCGCATGCCGAGCGCTATGAGGTGACGCAGGAATTCCTCCGAATCTACAAGCGGGTGCTGAGCGGTGAGACGGTCGAGCACGAGGGCAAGCATTTCCGCATCGAGGACGGAAGGTTGCTGTTCCCGCCGGTGCAGGCGCCCTATCCGCCGCTCTATTTCGGTGGCTCATCGGATGCCGGATCGGCAGTCGCGGCGCAGGAAATCGACAAATATCTGACCTGGGGCGAACCCCCGGCCGACGTCGGACGCAAGCTCGATGCCGTGCGCGAACTGGCCGACAAGGCCGGCCGCAAACTCTCGTTCGGCATTCGTCTGCATGTCATCGCCCGCGAAACCACCGAACGGGCTTGGGCCGCCGCCGACAGCCTGATCAGTCGGCTCGACGACGCGACGATCGCTTCGGCGCAGAAAGTCTTCGGCCGCATGGATTCGGTCGGCCAAGCGCGCATGAGCGCGCTGCATGGCGGCAACCGTGACAAGCTCGAGATCGCGCCCAATCTATGGGCCGGCGTCGGCCTTGTGCGCGGCGGTGCGGGAACGGCACTGGTCGGCGACCCGGATACGATCGCCGAGCGCATCGATGAATACCGTCGCCTCGGCATCGACACCTTCATCCTGTCCGGCTACCCGCATCTGGAGGAAGCCTATCGCTTCGGCGAACTGGTGCTGCCGAAACTGCCGACCGATCATCCGGTCAAGTCGGTCGGGTCGTCGGTCAACACCGGGCCGTTCGGCGAGACCATTGCCGGTGACCATCGGCCGAAGTCGCTCGCCAGCGCCTCGTGAACGCGCTGGCTCCGGTCCGCCGATCACGCGTCGCCATAATCGGCGGTGGTTTTTCCGGCGCGGCGGTCGCTTGGCACCTTGCGCGGGCGCATGGGCCGGAGCGCCTGTCGATCTCGGTGATCGAACCGCGTTCCGCGCTCGGCGGCGGTCTTGCCTATTCCAGCGAAGAGCCGTCGCACCGCGTCAACGTCCCGGCCGTCCGGATGAGCATGGTTCCCGAAGACCAGCAGCATTTTGCGCGCTGGCTGGCCGGCAGTGGCGAAATCGAGCGGGACCCCGATGCGCTGTGGAAGAACGGCGACGTGTTTCCGCGCCGGCGCGTGTTCGGTCGCTATGTCGCCGAGCAGCTCGCACCTTGGCTCGGCTCGGGCGCTATCAGTCATGTCGAGGCTCAGGCCACGCGGGTAATTCGAGCCGACGGCGCGGGCTGGACGGTACAGACCTCCGCCGGACCTGTCGCGGCCGACATCGTCGTGCTCGCCGCGACTCATCCTCTGCCGGCCATCCCGGCAGCACTTGCCTTGTTGGCCGAAGCACCTGGCTTCATCGCCGATCCCTACGCGCCGTCGGCACTCGCCGGGATCGGGCCGGAGGCGTCGGTCCTGATCGTCGGCTCCGGACTGACCTCGGCCGACATGGTGGCCGAGCTTGACCGCCGGGGGCATCGCGGCCGCATCCTGGCGCTGTCGCGCCGCGGACTGCGTTCGCGCGGCCACCCGGATATCAGACATGAGCCCTTCGGCGACTTTGCGTCGGTGCCGGCCACATCCGCACTTGGCCTGCTGAAGAACATTCGCGCCACGCTGGCCGCGGCGCGAGCCGCCAACGTCAACTGGCAGTCGGTCTTCGACCAATTGCGCATGCAAGGGCCGGTGCTGTGGTCCGCCCTCGCTCCGCCAGAGCGGACAAGGCTGGTCCGCAAGCTGCGCGTGTTTTGGGACGTGCATCGCTTCAGGATCGCACCGCAGGTGGCTTCCGTGCTCGACCACCGCCAGACCGCCGGCACATTCGACACCATTGCCGCCCGGCTTGTCGCGTCGAACGACGAGGGCGACAGCCTCGCGGTCAGCTTTCAACGGCGCGGACAGACGCGCATCGAGACGGCAAGCTTCGATGCCGTCATCAACACGACAGGGCCGGCCCATGGGCAGGCGCTCCAGTTAAATCCGGCGCTGCGTTCCCTGACTGAGGCCAGTCTGATCAGGGCGGACGCATACGGGCTCGGCATCGAGACCAGCCTCGATAGCCGCGCCGTCGGTGGTGACGACAAGGCGGTTGCCGGGCTTTTCGTCGCCGGTCCGCTGGCGCGAGGCACCTTTGGCGAACTCATGGGCCTGCCGGAGGTTGCTCGCCACGCCCAAAGGGTCGCGGGCGAGATCGCGGGGCTGCTCGACACACTCTCTTCAGGTGGACCGGTTGGCCCCAACGTCGGGAGCGTTGCGGGCGCGGGCTGACAACCGCAAGCCGGCATGGCTGGCGCAAAATTGGTATTTCCGTCCCGCAAGAGCGCCAAAAAGGGAAAATCGTCCTTTGTATATAAATTCGATAAACATAATAAATTATGGGGACATCTGGCTGCGGCTGGACCGATCAATAGCCTGACTGGGAGACAATTCATGGCACACGCAGGAACCGACGCGGTCAAATTCGCCTACTGGGTGCCCAATGTTTCGGGCGGCCTGGTGATCTCCGACGTCGAGCAGCGCACCAGCCATTCAGCCGAGTACAACCGCAAGCTGGCACAGATCGCCGAAAAGGCCGGTTTCGACTACGCGCTGAGCCAGATCCGTTTCACCGCCGGCTACGGCGCTGACGAGCAGCATGAATCAGTGGCGTTCAGCCATGACCTGCTGGCCGCCACCACGACGCTGAAGGTGATCGCCGCGATCCTCCCGGGCCCTTGGAATCCCGCGCTGGCGGCTAAGCAGATTGCCACCATCAGTTATCTGACCAACGGACGTGTCGCCATCAATCTCGTCTCCGGCTGGTTCCGTGGAGAGTTCCACGCCATCGGTGAGCATTGGCTCGACCATGATGAGCGCTACCGTCGCTCCGAGGAATTCATCCGTGCGCTGCGCGGCATATGGACTGAAGACAGCTTCACCTTCCGAGGCGACTTCTACCGCTTCAACGAATACTCGCTGAAACCGAAGCCGCCGCGGCCGCTGCCCGAGATCTTCCAGGGCGGCTCGTCGCGCGCGGCACGCGACATGGCATCACGCGTCTCCGACTGGTATTTCACCAACGGCAACACGCCGGCCGAAATCGCCAAACAGGTCGATGATCTCAAGACCAAGGCAAAGGCCAGCAATCATTCCGTCAAGGTCGGCGTCAACGCCTTCGCCATTGTCCGCGAGACCGAGGACGAGGCCAAGGCGGTGCTTGCCGAGATCATCGCCAAGGCCAATCCGGAAGCGGTCAACGCCTTCGGGCACGAGGTCAAGAACGCCGGCAAGGCCTCGCCGGAAGGCGAGGGCAATTGGGCGAAGTCCTCCTTCGACGACCTCGTCCAGTACAATGACGGTTTTCGCTCCAACTTGATCGGCACGCCGAGACAGGTTGCCGAGCGCATCGTCGATTTGAAGCGCGCCGGCGCCGATCTCATCCTGCTCGGCTTCCTGCATTTCCAGGAAGAGGTCGAGTATTTCGGCAGGCATGTCATCCCGCTCGTTCGCCAGCTGGAGNCGGCTTCCTGCATTTCCAGGAAGAGGTCGAGTATTTCGGCAGGCATGTCATCCCGCTCGTTCGCCAGCTGGAGGATGCCGAGCAGGCGGCTTCGCTGGCGGCGGAATAGTCATCTCCCCAAGGCTGGCCGGGTAATCCGGCCAGCACCCGAATGAAAGTTTTCAAGCGCGCTCGATCTTTTCGGGCGGCATCGAGAATTCGTGCGCCTGCGGGCGAAATCGAGGACGACTGGAATGCCGTTGCCCAGCTATGCCTTAGGCGCGATGGAAGCCTCGGTTTATGCGCCGGAAGTTTTTGCGCGGGGCCTGCCTTCGGCGGAGCAGCCGTCCGAAGGCCGTACCGTGCCGGTAGCAGGCACCGCGGCTGCCACATCCCCGATGCTTTCACTCGAGGCCATCGGCCTGTCGTTCGGCGGTGTCGTCGCGCTGGCCGACATCGAGCTGTCTGTTCGATCAGGGGAAATCCGCGCCATCATCGGCCCGAACGGCGCCGGCAAGAGCTCGCTGATCAATGTCATCAGCGGTCTCTACCGGCCCGATCGCGGCCAGGTCCAACTCGCCGGAGTCGACTATGCGCAGGTGCCGACGCAGCGGCTGGCCCATCTCGGCGTCGCCCGGACCTTCCAGAACCTTGCTTTGTTCAAGGGACTGAGCGTCCTAGACAATGTCGCCTCCGGCCTTGCCTACAAGGTCCGTTCCAACTTCGCCGGCCAGGTGCTCGGCATCGGACGATCGCGCGGCGAGCGACGTGAGACACGCAGTCGCGCCGATCAGATCCTCGAATTTCTCGACCTCACCGCCGTGCGCGATCGTCTTGCCGGCACGCTTCCCTACGGGCTGCAGAAGCGGGTCGAACTCGCCCGGGCGCTGGTCGCGGAGCCGCGCCTGCTGCTGCTCGACGAACCGATGGCCGGCATGACATCAGGTGAGAAGAGCGAAATGGCTGCCTTCGTGCGCGCCGCGCGTGACCGCTTTGCCACCACGGTCGTCCTGATCGAACATGATGTCGGCGTCGTCATGGGCCTGTCCGACCGTATCGCCGTTCTCGATTATGGCCGCAAGATAGCCGACGGCACACCCGACGAGGTCCGCAACGACCTGCGCGTCATCGATGCCTATCTGGGCGTCGCCTCGGACGGTGAGGCCCTCTCTCGCAATGAAGGAAGGGCGGGCATATGATCGCCGATTTCGACTATCAGTTCTTCATCGAGGTGCTCGTCGGCGGGCTGCTTTCCGGCGTCATGTATTCGCTGGTCGCGATCGGCTTCGTGCTGATCTACAAGACTTCGGGCGTGCTCAACTTCGCCCAAGGCGCGATGCTGCTGTTCGCCGCCCTCACCTTCGTCAGCCTTGTTGAACGCGGTGTTCCGTTTGCACTGGCGTTGGTGGCAACGTTCGCCACCATGGTGGCGATCGGCATCGCCATCGAGCGCACGGTGCTGAGGCCGCTGACCAACAAGCCGCCGATCACCCTGTTCATGGCGACACTTGGCCTGTCCTACATCATCGAGGGCGCCGCCCAACTGATCTGGGGCACGCAGGTCCATGGCCTTGACCTCGGCATCGAGGATGTGCCGCTGGAAGTCGGCGGGGTGCTGATCAGCCAGTTCGATATCTTCGCGGCGGTGGTCGCGGCCGGCATGGTTCTCCTGCTGTCGCTATTCTTCCGCTACACCCGCATCGGCCTCGCCTTCCGCGCCGTCGCCGACGACCAGTTCGCCGCACTCGCGGTTGGCCTGCGTCTGCCGCTGATCTGGGCCATCGTTTGGGCGGCGGCCGGCTTGGTCGCGCTGGTCGCCGGGCTGCTCTGGGGCGCCCGCCTCGGGGTGCAGTTCTCGCTGTCGCTGGTGGTGCTCAAGGCGCTGCCGGTGCTGGTGCTTGGCGGCTTCGATTCCATTCTTGGCGCCATTGTCGGCGGGCTATTGATCGGCGCCAGCGAGAAGCTCGCCGAGGTCTTTATCGGCGACTATTTCGGCGGCGGCATCGAGAGCTGGTTCGCCTATGTCGTTGCGCTTGTCTTCCTCTTGATCCGTCCTTCCGGCCTGTTCGGCCAGAAGCTCGTCGAAAGGGTCTGAGCCATGGCCGCGACTACAAGCGACTTTCCCGCCGCTACGGTGCTGCCGAACTGGGCGGTGCCCGCACTCCTGCTCGCATTGGCCTATGGCGTCGTGCCGCTGATCGGCTCGAGCTACCTGTTCGAGGCCATCCTGCTGCCGTTCCTGGCGCTCAGCCTCGCCGGTGTCGGCCTCAATATCTTGACCGGCTACGCCGGCCAGGTTTCGCTGGGCAGCGCCGCTTTCATGGCGACAGGCGTCTTTGCCACCTACAATCTCAACCTGCGCGTCGAAGGCCTGCCACTGATCGGCAGCATTTTTCTCGCCGGCATCGTGGCCGCCGCGATCGGCATCGTCTTCGGCCTGCCGAGCCTGCGGCTGAAAGGTTTTTACCTCGCGGTTTCGACGCTTGCCGCGCAGTTCTTCGTGCAATGGGCGCTGACCAAGTTCAGCTGGTTTTCCAACAACTCTGCATCCGGCGTCATCGATGCGCCGAGGCTGTCGATTTCAGGCTTCACACTCGACGGCCCCGTCGGCCGTTACTTCTTTGCACTGACCATCGTCGTCGTCCTGACCTTCTTCGCCTATCGGCTGGTGTCGTCGCAGACCGGACGAAACTTCATCGCCATCCGCGACAACGAGACCGCCGCTCGCATCATCGGCATCCCGGTCTTGAAGACCAAGCTTCTGGCCTTTGCCGTCTCGTCCTTCGTCATCGGCGTCGCCGGTGTCATCTGGGCGTTCGCTTATCTCAGGACCGTAGAGCCGGATGGCTTCGATCTCGACCGCTCGTTCCAGATAATGTTCATCATCATCATCGGCGGCCTCGCATCGATCCGCGGCGCGTTCTTCGGCGCCGCCCTGATCGTGGTCTTTCCGCTCGCACTGTCGCGCCTCGGCGGCTTCCTGCTTGGCGATGTCTTCGACTCGGGCGTCCTCGACATGAGCCAGCGCGTCGTGCTCGGCGTCCTCATCATCCTGTTTCTGATCCTCGAACCCGACGGGCTGGTGGCCTTGTGGGACAGGATCCGAAGACGGCTTCTGTTCGCCTGGCAATCGACCTGAGCCCTCGCACTGCAAAATCCTATTCGAAGATGAACCAGAGGCCGGATCAAAGACGGCCGATACCGGGAGTACCCTAGCCATGACCTTCCTCAGCACCATCAAGGCGGCGGCATTGTCCGCGGCGATGATCGTGTCGGTGGCCTTGCCATCCGCTCATGCCGACGAGCAATATTTCCCGCTGCAGAGCTATCGCGTCGGACCCTACGCGGCCGGCGGCACCGGCTTCTTCGGCGGCTTCATCGACTATCTCAACCTCATCAACATCCGCGACGGCGGCGTCAACGGCGTCAAGCTGACCTGGGACGAGTGCGAGACCCAGTATGAGGTCGAGCGCGGCGTCGAATGCTACGAGCGGCAGAAGAGCCATGCGGGTGCCGCTGCCTGGAACCCGCTCTCGGTCGGCATCGCCTATGCGATGATCGACCGTATCACCGCCGACAAGGTGCCGCTGATCACGGTCAACCACGGCCGCACCGACTCCACCGACGGGCGCGTCTTCCCTTACGTCTTCCCGCTGCTGCTCAACCCCTACAGCGAGACGTCAGGCATCGTGAACTACATCGCCGCCAAGGAAGGCGGCATCGACAAGCTGAAGGGCAAGAAGATCGTCGTGCTCTATCACGGCTCGCCCTACGGCAAGGAGACCATCCCGATCTATGAATTGCTGGCGCAGAAATACGGCTTCACCGTGCAGCAGATCGAAGTGCCGCATCCCGGCAACGAGCAGCAGTCGCAATGGCTGACCATCCGCCGCGCCAAACCTGATTTCGTCGTCCTGCGCGGCTGGGGTGTGATGAACCCGGTGGCGCTCAAGACGGCGGTCAAGGTCGGCTACCCCGTCGACCACATCGTCGGCAATGTCTGGTCGAATTCGGAAGAGGACGTCATCCCCGCCGGCGATGCCGCCAAGGGTTACACCGCCATCACCACCCAGGCCTCGGGCAGCACCTATCCGGTGGTGCAGGAGATCGTGAAGACCGTCTACGGCGCCGGCAAGGGCAATCTCGAAGACAAGTCGCGCATCGGCTCGGTCTACCACAATCTCGGCATCGTCAACGGCATCCTGAATGTCGAGGCGATCCGCGTCGCGCAGGAGAAGTTCGGCCATCGCACGCTGACCGGCGACGAAGTCCGCTGGGGCTTCGAACACCTCAAGCTCGACCCGTCCAAGGTAGAAGCGCTCGGGGCCAAGGACCTGTTCCACTCGATCAATGTCAGCTGGGACAACCACGAGGGCGAGGGCTACGTGACCTTCCAGCAGTGGGACGGCAAGAAGTGGAACGTCGTTTCCGACTGGATCGCGCCGGATTGGGCGCTGCTGCGGCCGATCATCGAGAAGTCGGCCGAGGCCTATGCCGCCGAGAAGGGCATCAAGCTGCGCACGGCCGACGATGCCAACGCCGTGACCACCAACTGATTTCCGGGCGGGCGCCGTGGACACCGTCCTCGGCGCCCGGCGCATCCGCAAAGCACGGGAACAGCCATGCCGAACGACGACATCATCCTGGCCGTGGACGCGGTCCACGCCAGCTATATCAACGCCATCACGGCGCTGCATGGCGTCAGCTTCGAGATCAGGCGGGGCGGGATTCTGGCGCTGCTCGGTGCCAACGGCGCCGGCAAGACCACCACGTTGAAAGCCGTCTCCAATCTGCTGCCGGCAGAGCGCGGCCAGGTCAACGCCGGTTCCATCCGCTATGATGGCTCGGATGTCTCTCACCGCAAGCCGGGCGATCTCGTACGCGCCGGGCTGGTCCAGGTGCTGGAAGGCCGTCACTGTTTCAAGAGCCTCACAGTCGAGGAAAACCTGGTCGCCGGCGGCATCGGCCGCAGCGGCCGCCGCGCCGAGATCAACGCGGACCTCGAACGGGTTTATTCCTGTTTTCCGCGCCTCAGGGAAAAGCGTCGGACATTGTCCGGCCTCACCTCCGGTGGCGAGCAGCAGATGACTGCCATCGGCCGCGCGCTGATGTCGCGGCCGCGCCTCCTGGTTCTCGACGAGCCCTCGATGGGGCTTGCCCCGCTCATCGTGCAGGACATTTTTCAGACGCTGAAAAAACTCAACCGCGAGACCGGTCTGTCGATCCTGGTCGCCGAGCAGAACTCGGCGGTCGCGCTTCGCTATGCCGACCACGCCACTGTGCTCGAAAGCGGCGTCTCAGTCCTATCCGGCGCGGCCGCCGATCTTCGCCAGCGCGAGGATATCAGGGCGCTCTATCTCGGCCAGCAGCCGTCGCCCGCCGCCAAGCCATCCCGTCTCCACGCCGTTGCCTGAACCGAATTTTGAAGGAGCAATGAAATGACCGTCTCGACCGTCAAGACAGACCATGCTTCCGCCGCCGTACCGCCGGTCGCAAGGCCCTCGGCACCAGCACACATCATCAGGGACGATGCGGAGGCGATCGCCGTCGCCCATGCGCTCGCCGCCGAATTCATCAAGGACTCGTCCAGGCGCGACCGCGAGCGTATCTGGCCGGTTGCCGAGCTCGACGCCTTTTCCCAAAGCGGCCTGTGGTCGATCAATGTGCCGAAGGAATTCGGCGGGCCGGAACTGTCCTATGCGACGCTGGCCAAGGTGATCGAGATCATCTCGGCGGCCGATTCCTCAATCGGCCAAGTCGCGCAAAACCATCTCGGCGTCATCGCCGCCATTCGCACCGTGTCGGATGTGGAACAGCAGAAACTGCTGTTCACCGAGGCGCTGAAGGGCACCCGGTTCGGCAACGCCTTTTCCGAGTTCGGCTCCAAGCGCGCCGCCGATTTCGAAACCCGCTTCACCGATGCCGGCGACCATGTCGTCGTCAACGGCCGCAAATTCTATTCGTCCGGCGCGCTGCTTGCCCATCTGGTGCCGATCGTGGCGCTCGATGACGAAGGTCGCGCCTGGTATGCCATCGCCGACCGCGGCGCGCCCGGCCTGACCGTCATCGACGACTGGTCGAGCTTCGGCCAGCGCACGACGCTCTCCGGCACTGTCATCATAGACAACGTCAAGGTGCCGAAGACGTATCTGGTGCCGGGCTACAAGGGCTACGACAAGCCGACCGCCGACGGCGCCATCTTCCAGATCATCCAGGTGGCGGTGGACACGGGGATCGCCCAGGCGGCGATCGACGAGACGGTTCACTTTGTCAGGACCAGGAGTCGCGCCTGGATCGACAGCGGCTTCGACAATGCCTGGGATGATCCCTACACCATCCAGGCTATCGGCGACCTCACGCTGCGCCTGCACGCGGCGCAGGCGCTGCTCGAAAAGGCCGGTCATGCCATCGACAAGGCGGTGGCCGAGCCGACAGCCGAGACGGTCGCGCATGCCCAGATCGTCACCGCGGAAGCAAAAATTCTGTCGACCGAGATCGCCATCGCCGCAACGAACAAGCTGTTCGAACTGGCCGGCACGCGCTCGACGCTGGCCGAACACAATCTCGACCGCCATTGGCGCAACGCCCGCACGCACACGCTGCACGATCCGGTGCGCTGGAAATATTCGATCCTCGGCAAATATTTCCTCAACGGCGAAAATCCGCCGCTGCACGCCTGGAGCTGATCTGCCGGAGGCGGGCGGCGCGCGCTGCGGTCGACCTGGTCGTCGCCGAGTGGCTTTGCCCTGACGGTCATCCCCTTCGGGATGCCCGCGGCGGGTGACCGCTTACGCGCAATTTACGACCATCGGTTACACCGGTTCCTGTCTGATTCGCCCAGGACAGGAACACCATGAGCAAAGCCCTCACGACCTTCGCCCTCGTCGCCGTCTTGACCGCCTTGCTCATGGCGCTGAGCCTTGCGGTGGCCCGCCACGGCTATCCCTATGGCGTGATCGGCGTCAAGCGTCTCGACGGCATCGCCGACGCCGGAACGTTCATTCCGCTTGCCGCGGCCTTTTTCTTTAGCGCGCTGTTGATGATGATCCTGCCGATCCGCGCGGCCAGTATCGTCCTCCTCCATGCCGCCGATGCGATCTTCTGGACTGTCATCGTGCTGCTCGCCACCATCGTCGGCGGCCTGCTCGCCCGATGGGCCTTCGGTCAGGGCAGCGCCCTTCTGGCGCTGTTGAACTGGCGGTTCCTGTTTGCCGTGGCGGTCGTCGGTTGCCACTTCGTCATGAACGAGTTGCGCCGCAACGTGCTGCTGCGCAGCCTGTTCTTCGTGATCTTTGCCGCCGCCACGGTGGCCTGCCTGTTCTGGTCGTTTACGCTTTAGCCGGAACTTACCATCCTATCGCCGCCTGGTCTTCGTTCCATGGCGAAGCGCTATTGGGATCGCGAGTTCGGAGTCTTCGGCTACCGGCCGCCGGAGACCGCTTTCGCGACGTAGCGCGAAAAATCCTCGACATCCGCAGCCGAAGGCTCCTGGCCGGTGAAGCTGCGCAGATACGCGGCAACATGCGGCAGGCGGCTGCTCATCGGCTCGTTGAGTTCGAGCGAATAGTAGCCGATCTGCATGAAATAGAGCACGCGAGCGCGAACGAACGCGTCTTCCTCCTCATAGCCATGACGCAAGAACATGCCGCGGATGGCAGTGACGCGTTCTTCGTCGGCCTCGTCGAGCGCACGCCGGATGCTGGGGGAGCGGCGAGCCCATGCCCGGATGGCGAAATCCAGCCGGGGATCGAACAGCTTTTCGTCGACCCAGCATTCGAAAATGCTCATCACCCCGCGAATGACAGTCGCGGAAGGGCGTGCGGCACGCTCGACGATGAATCGGGTATTGGTCTGCCGCCAGTGGTCCAGCAATTGGTCGAGCAGATCCTGCCGGCTCTTGAAATACCAGTAGAAGCTCGAGCGCGAGACATCGAGTTGCTGGCCAAGCGTCAGCACACGGACGCGTTCGACACCGTCCGAGATCAGGGTTTCAAGCGCCAGCTTCAGCCAGTCTTCGCGAGTAGCCTTGATGTTGCCGGTGGCGGCGGCGCGCTGGATCGTCGTTTCGAGTGCTGCCATCTCGACGACGCATGACACGCCACACAAGGCAAATCAAGATTGTGGACATATCTGTACAGGGCCCTCCGGCCTTGACCCGGAGCGCTGCCCGCCCATGTTGGCCGGATTGCTTGGCGATGAGGCTCGGTCGCCGCTGCCCCGAAGGCATGAGCGCAGCCCGGGGATTTTTGTCGCGGTCTCCAGACACGTGCGCGCTTTCCCGCAAGGCAATTGTCTGGCAAATACCACTTCAGACAGATGCCGCCGCGCGGCCAACAGCCAGGAAGGCAAGGACATGACAGCGTTTCGAAAGAACCTCATCGATGGTGAATGGGTCGGCGATGCCGGCTCCCGCAACATCAACCCCTCGGATACCGGCGACGTCGTCGGCGAATATGCTTCGGCGGGGGTCGAACAGGCGGGCCAGGCGATAGCGGCCGCCCAGGCGGCGTTTCCAGCGTGGTCCCGTTCCGGTCCGCTGGCGCGCCATGCGGTGCTGAAAAAGGCGGCCGACGAGATCGTGGCGCGCAAGGACGAACTCGGCCGCAATTTGGCGCGTGAGGAAGGCAAGACGCTGGCCGAGGGCATTGGCGAGACCATCCGCGCCGCCCAGATATTCGATTTCTTTGCCGGCGAAACATTGCGCCTGTCGGGAGAGGTGGTGCCAAGCGTGCGGCCGGGCGTTGGCGTCGAGATCACGCGCGAAGCGGTCGGCGTGGTCGGCATCATCACACCGTGGAATTTCCCTATTGCCATTCCCGCCTGGAAGATCGCTCCGGCGCTGGCCCATGGCAACACCATCGTCTTCAAACCGGCCGAGCTCGTTCCCGAAAGCGCCTGGTCCATCGTCGACATCCTGCATCGCGCCGGCCTGCCCAAGGGCGTGCTCAACCTCGTCATGGGCAAGGGCTCGGTGGTCGGCCAGGCGATGCTCGACAGTCCCGACGTCAACGCCATCTCCTTCACCGGCTCGGTGGGAACCGGCAAGCGCGTCGCGGCGGCAAGCGTCGAGCACATGCGCAAGTTCCAGCTTGAAATGGGCGGCAAGAATCCGCTGGTCGTGCTCGACGATGCCGATCTCGCGGTCGCTGTCGATTGCGCGCTGAACGGCGCCTTCTTCTCGACCGGCCAGCGCTGCACGGCCTCGTCGCGTTTGATCGTCACCAAAGGCATCCACGACCGTTTCGTCGACGCGCTCAAGGAGCGCATGGATAAACTGGTGATCGGCGACGCGCTCGACGCGCGGACCCAGATCGGCCCGGTCGTCGACGCGACCCAGCTTAAGCAGGACGAAGACTATATCGCCATCGGCGTCCGCGAAGGCGCCACGCTCGCTTTCGGCGGCGAACGGCTCGACCGCAAGACGCCGGGCTTCTATCTCAAGCCGGCGCTGTTGACCGAGGCCACCAACGCCATGCGCAGTTCGCGCGAGGAGATTTTCGGCCCCGTCGCCAGCGTCATCCGGGTCCAGGATTATGACGAGGCGCTTGCCGTTGCCAACGACACTCCGTTCGGCCTGACCTCTGGCATTTGCACGTCGAGCCTCAAGCACGCCACGCATTTCAAGCGCAACTCCGAAGCCGGCATGGTGATGGTCAACCTGCCGACGGCGGGCGTCGATTTCCACGTTCCTTTCGGTGGTCGCAAGGGTTCGAGCTTCGGTCCGCGCGAACAGGGCCGCTATGCCATGGAGTTCTACACCACGGTAAAGACCGCCTATACGTTCGCGGGATGATCAGGCGCGCCGGCCGACCGCCGGCGGACCGTCACCTCCTCTGGAAACGGACCGGTGCAAAGGGATGACATTGCAGGACCTGACTTGGCTCAACCCGCCGCCGCACCATGCGATCGAAGGTGATGGCGTGCGCGTGCGCACCGGCAAGGAAACCGATTTCTGGCGTCAGACCTTCTATGGCTTCTGGCGCGACAACGGCCACTTCCTGTATCGGCGGGTCGAGGGCGATTTCACCGCCGAAGTGACCGTCAAGGGCGACTACGAGGTGCTTTACGACCAGGCCGGGCTGATGGTCCGACTGAGCGAAACGCACTGGATCAAGGCCGGCATCGAATACACCGATGGCCTTGCCTATTTCTCCGTCGTCGTCACCAACGACACCTCGGACTGGTCGCTGGTGGCCATTGCCGCCGGCCCTGACGGCGTCAGGATCCGCCTGACCCGCCACGGCGAGGCGGTCCGCGTCCAGTATCTCGACGCTTCCGACGGGCATTGGAAGCCGGTGCGGCTCGCCTATTTCCCGACCTCGAGGATGGTCGATGTCGGCGTGATGTGCTGTTCGCCGCAGCGTGAAGGTTTCGAAGTCACGTTCTCCGGATTTTCGGTCGGCCCGCCGATTGCGCGGGATCTGCACGACTGACCCTGGCAACCGGGCTCCGCGTGGCGTGTGCGAACGGACCGGTAGGACACCGCGACCCCAGTGCGCTCCAGGGCTCGGCATAGGCCTCGAAGCGTTCGGGACGTTGTCGGTCTTCCACGTCTGGTGCAGGATCCGCGGGACCATCGGCGGCTCATGGGGTGCTCGGAGATGGCTGGTCGTCATCGCCGTCACTCTCCAGGGCAAGCCCGATACGGATGGCATCGCGGATCGCTTGCGGGCCAAACCTTGCCCATACGGCCTGATGGGCGCGCACGCGCTGCCTTGCCCGGCGCCCGGCGTCGATTGAAAGTTGGACGGCCATGGCGGCCAGGCCTTCGTCGCTGGCCGACAGCAGCACCTCGTCGTTCGCGACCAGGCCCAGGCCCTCGGCCGCGAGCGGTGTCGCGATCACCGGCACCCCCCAGGCCATCGCCTCCAGGATCTTGATGCGCGTGCCCCCGCCCGCCCGGAGCGGGACGATGCTGAGATGCGCGCCGGACAGGAGCGGCGCCACGCTTTCGGGATCTTCGACGAGCTCGACATCGGGCAATCCGCCCAGGGCCAGCACGGGCGGTTCCGGGCCGCGTCCGGCCAGAACCAGCTTAGCGTCGGGCAAGGCCTGGCGGATGCGGGGCAATATTGTCCGGGCCAATCGCCCGGCGGCGTCGACATTCGGAGGATAGCCGAGATGACCTATGAAAAGGATCACCGGAAAGCCGCTGTCGGCCGACGGTTCCGCGGGCAGCATATCGGGAATCGCCTCGACGTTGGGAATTCCATTGGGAACGACATCGATGGGCATCGTGCGCCCGGCAACGCGCATCAGCTTCTCGCGGTCCTCGTTCGAGCAGACCCAGACCCTGTCGACAAGGGCGAGCGCCTTTCTTTCGAGATGCCTGATGCCAGGCCCCGATGCGGCCACGGAAAAGCGCGATGCGGTGGCTTCGGCGCGTTTCATCTGCGCGGACAGGTCGGACTCGACATTGTGCATATCGAGGATGAGCTGCTTTGCCAGCGAGCGCAAAGGCCGCAGCAGCTTGAACAGGCCGATGCTCTCGACCACGACGGTGTCCGGGCGGAACTCCAGGATCAGTGCTTCCAGCCGCGCCAGCGCCGCGCGCGAAATGCGATGCTCCTCCCTTAGGCGCCACCATCCGATGGAAGCCGTCCGGGGCTCTCCCTCGATCGACAGCGCCTCGGTGCGGATAAGCGGATCGGGCGCGGTCATGGCGATGGCCCTGGGCCGCACCGAGGCCAGGCAGACCGGTCCGAACGCGGCCGCCGCCACGGCATTGCGATAGTTGCGCAGATCCGCGCCGGAAGTCGGCGGAAACGCCGGCTCATGGCACACGATCAGCACGCGTCGCCGGCTGCCGTGCGCCGGCATGTCGACGTCGGGCCGCGCGCTCAAAGCGGACGCCCGACGCTTCGCGCCAGGAGTAGCGGCGCAAGCTCTTTCTCGGACGACATTAACGAGGCCTCCGCCACCTCAGAAATCAGCTTCGACTTGTTTAGCCGAACCGTGCCTTCGTCAAGCGCTGGATCATGGTCTGATGCCCGGCGCGCTTGCCTTGCGGATCGGCCGCAATGCGGGTCCGGCTGGGACCGAGCGCAAAGGCTTATCGCCTGGACCAGGCCAGCCAGCGGGCCGCCAGGCGCCTGCGCAATGAAGTGAACCGTGTCCGTCTGTAGGCGTCGCCCGCCATCTTGATGCCTTGCGCCTGTGTCGGGAATGGATGGATGACGTCGGCCAACGCATGCAATCCCATGCCCGACCGGATAGCGAGGGTCACTGCGTTGATCATCTCGCCGGCATGGCTGGCGACGACCGTCGCCCCCAGGATGCGGTCGGACCCCTCCCTGACATGGATCTTGACGAACCCTTCCTCCTCGCCGTCCATCACGGCGCGGGCGACATCGTGCATCAGGACCGTATAGGTCTTGACGGGAATGCCGTTGCGCCGCGCCTCCAGCGGATAGAGACCGACATGGGCGATCTCCGGATCGGTATAGGTGCACCAGGGGATAACCAGTTCGCTGAGCCTTTCGCGGCCGCGAAACAGGGCATTGCGCACGACGATGCGCGCTGCTGCCTCGGCGGTGTGGGTGAACTTGTATTCGAGGCAGACGTCGCCCGCCGCGTAGACATGTGGGTTGGTGGATCGCAGATAATCGTCGACCTTGATGCCGTTGACGTCATAGGCCACGCCGGCCTCATCGAGGCCCAGGCCATCGACGTTGGGTGAACGGCCGACGCCGGTGATGATCTCATCGACCGAAATCGTCGTCATGTCGCCATCCCGCATCAGGTCGGCGGCCTTCTTTCCGCCCTCCATCCGCACCGCCACCACTTCGGTGTTCAGCCGCACCTCGATCCCCTCGCGTGCCAGCGCATCCGAAAGGATCTGAGCGGCGTCGCGCTCCTCGCCGGGCAGGAACATCGGATCGCTCTGCGCCAGGATGACCTTGGCGCCGAGCAGGCAGAAGGCCTGCGCCATCTCGCAGCCGAGCGGCCCTCCGCCGATGACGAGGAGCCGCGGCGGGCATTGCGTAAGGTCGTACATGGTCTCGTTGTCGAGATAACCGGCCTCGGCAAGCCCTGGGATCGCGGGCCCGCTGGCATGCGCCCCCGTCGCGACCAATGCCTTCTTGAAATGCAGGGTCCTGTCCGCGACCACGACGGTGTCCGGTCCGCCGAAGCGCGCTTCGCCGAAATAGAGGTCGATGCCCTCGGCTGCGACGGAAACGGCCGAATTGGCACGGCTGATCCGCTGCCGTATCTGCCGCATCCGTGTCATCGCCCGTTGAAAGTCGACGCGAAGGTGGTCTGGCGGGTCGCCGCCAAAGCTCTCGGCATCGCGCATATCGGCATAGAGCCTGGCCGTGCGGATGATCGACTTCGACGGAATACCGCCGACATTGACGCAGGCACCACCGATCAGCCCGCGTTCGATCAGCGCGACCTTCGCGCCAAGGCTCGCGGCGTCACGCGCGGCGGTCAACCCGGCCGGCCCGGCGCCGATGACGACGAGATTGTAGAGGCCGTTCGGGGTCGGGTTCTTCCAGTGCGCGGGATGCGCGCCCCTGATCAGTTCGACGTCGTTGCTGTCGAGAGGGAAGACGGCGGTTCTCGTCGGTTCACGCGACATCGCGCCCTCCGGATACCGGCCGCGACAGCCATCCGCCGGTGAAACCCGCCTTGTCCAGGCCGCGACGGATATGGGGATTGGAACGCATCAACTCCCAGATCAGTCCGGAACGGTGGTTTTCGATCATCATCACCGCGATGCCCTGGTCAAGCCCGTAATGGCCTTCCGACACCCAGCCGGCGCGGCCGAATCTGCGCCGGTTGGCCAATGTCGGGTTGAAACCGCTCGGCAGCCGGAAATTGTCGAGTACCTCCGGATAACGATCGACGAGGTGACGCAGCGCCGCCAGGCAAATGTCCGGCGCAAAGGGCAACGACGCCGGATAGGACCATGGCGCGATTGTCCCGTCATCCGGTCCGAAAGGCGCGCCGCGCGCGGCATAGCCGGAAAACCTGTGGGTCCGCCGCTCCACGCTGGCGCGGAAGCCGCCCGGTCCGTCTCCGGCCGAAAGGCCCCACAAATTCTCGCCATAGCCGTCAAAGCCGTAAGGGTTGTGCCGGGCGTAGTCGCGGTGAAGGTATGTCGAGCGGCGGCTGTTTTCGAAATAGTCCGAATTCTTCTCCCGCATGAAAGCGTCGCGGATGCCGGAGAAATCGATCCAGGCATGCGAGAACTGGTGCATGAACAGCGGCCCGCCATAGAGCACGTCGTGGCCGTAGATGTTTTCCCATTGATAGGTCGCCGTCCAGGCCTCGTAGCTGTCGTCCGAGGTCGGGCGGTCCGGAGAGGCCATCGACAGCACATAGAGGATCGTCGCCTCGTTATAGCCTTCCCAGCCATAATGCAGAAAGCCGCTCCTCGGCTTCCAGCCCTGGCGGAGCGTCGGGCTGCTGCCTTGCGCCCATCGCCAGTCGACGCGCCTGTAAAGCGCCTCGGCCAGGTGGCGGATTTCGGCTTCGTCGTCGCTGTCGCCGGAAAAATACGCGCTCGCCACCAGCATGCCGGCGATCAGCAGGGCGGTATCCACCATCGACAGTTCGCAGCGCCAAACGCGCAAGCCGCTCCTCATGTCGAGAAAGTGGTAGTAAAAACCCTTGTGGCCGGTGACGTCGTGACCGCTGCCTTGCGTGCTGGTCTGGAAAAAGCGTAGCGCCGCAAGGGTCAGGCGGGCAGCCGCGTCGCGCGCTATCCAGCCACGTTCGACGCCGATCGGATAGCAGGACAGGGCGAACCCGACGACGGCGATGCTGCACGGCGAATTGGGCCGCGACGTGTCGGCGACCAGCCCGTTGTCGGGGTTCACGTTCTCCAGAAAATAGCCGAAGGCGGCGCGTTGACAGTGGTCCAGCAGTTCGTCATCGGCCAGCGCGGCGGGATCTGCTCTAAGCAAACGATAAAAACTCCTGCCTGATGGCGGCAACGCCCTGTGCCGGTACGGTGACATCGACCAGAAGGGCATGATCGCTGAAGGGGATCGCTTGCGCCTGTTCCGGCATCGCCGAGGCCGCATGCAAATGTTCTACCATTGCTCGGCTCAGGTAATCGGGACTTCCCATCTTCACCCATGGCGTCTTGGGGTTGGCATTTGCTGCATCGACGCATCGGATGGTTGCCATGTCGGGCCGCCGTGCATTCTCAAATTGAATCTGCACGGTCTCGTTCGCGATCGGATGCCGCGGCAAGGCGAAGTTGGAAATCGGCACGGTCAACGAATTTCCGTCGCGCACACACCAACTGTCGACGGTGGGGTGATTGCCTTGAGTCGACAGGATTTCGGTTCCAAGGCCATGCAGCATTTCGAAGGCACGGTAAGCCGGTCTGGCGACGCCGTGAAGGTTCATCAGGCCGAAACCACCATGAAAGGGCAGGGATGGAAAACAATTCTCGTCGAGAATACCCGAAAAGGCTCAGTAGCTGTAGCCCTGAACCAGCCCTCTCGCCTCCATTCCTCGCCCTGGACGCCGAGGTCGCGGCGAAAGGTCCCGCCCGTGGGACTGTCTGAAATGTTTGCCGTTTCTACACCTTCCATACCGACTAGACGCCGGCGATGGCATATTCGTTGCCTGCTCACGCGGATTTGTAGTGCATCAATAGGTGGCGCGGCCGCCCGAGACGTCGAACACGGCGGCCGTGGTGAACGAGCATTCCTCCGAGGCGATCCATGAGATCAGCGCCGCCACCTCCTCGACCTCGCCGAACCGCGCCATCGGTATCTTGGAGAGCATGAAATCGATGTGCTCCTGCTTCATCTGCTTGAAGATCGCGGTGCGCACGGCGGCCGGCGTCACGCAATTGACCGTCACCTTGGTCTTGGCGAGTTCCTTGCCGAGCGACTTGGTCAGGCCAATCACCGCCGCCTTCGAGGTGCTGTAGGCGGAAGCATTGGGATTGCCTTCCTTGCCGGCGATCGAGGCGATGTTGACGATGCGGCCATAGTTGCGCTCGAGCATGTGTGGCACCAGCGCCTTGTTGCAGTAGAAGACGCCGTTGATGTTGATGTCGATGACCCCACGCCAGTCCTCGACCGAATAGGACCAGGTGGTCATGTTGGGGCCGGTGATGGCCGCACTGGTGACCAGTATGTCGACCCCGCCGAAGGCTTCGATCGTCGATCGTGCGGCGACCTCCACACTTGCCGCATCCGCAACGTCCAACGTCACTCCACGCAGGCCGGGAACAATGGCTTTCGCCTGTTCGATCTGTGCGGGATCGCGATCCCAGACGCAGACGCGCCCGCCTTCGTCGACGATCCTCTGCGCGACCGCCAGGCCGATGCCCGAGGCGCCTCCGGTGATCACCGCCGACCGGCCGGCGAAGCGTCCCGCAAAGTTCATCGGCATGTCATTCCCCTGTCCATGTTGGCTGACCCGTGTGACGCCCCGCCCCAGGGAGTGTGAGGTTACCGCGGGCCGAGTTCAAGCCGGCATGCGGCCGGATCGTCTGGGCCAATCGGACGGATTATGGCGCGGCTCCTTCGAACTGGTCGCGCAGCTTTTCCACCATACCCACCATGGCGGGCCGATTTCGGCATACCCATGGACCAAGGAACATCAAGGGCAGCGACTCGTTCCCGATGGGCAGCCGGAGCGCGCGTCCGATTGGTCGGTTGCTGGCAAGCGGTCTCTCGGCGATCGCCGCGCTGTAAGACAAGGTGACCGGATTTGCCATTGAGCACGGGGTGCGATAGGTTATATTGCACTGCACAATGGAGACGCCGTTTCTTGTACGACCCTGTTTGCGGAAATGCCGGCTGGTTTGCGGCCTGCCGGTCCTGGGTCGTGTCGACGGGACCGTGAGATGAAAATTCCCAAATCCCTGCTCGTCGATCCCGAGAAGAATTCGGTCTATGGCAGCTTTGCCATTGCCGTTTCGATCTGGGCGTTCTCCTATTCCGTCATTTTCGGCCAGGTGCTGATCCTGGCCTATTATGCCGTCTGGCTTCCGCTCATTCTGGTCGACTACCAGCGTTTCCTGCGGCAACTGTCCAGCGCCTGGCTGCCGCTGCTCTTCGCGGCCTATATCGGCTTTTCCGTGTTCTGGTCGCAGGCGCCCGGCGTCACCGCCAGAACGGCGGTCCAGTACTTGTCCCATATCGCCTGCGCCTATGTCGCCGCACGCACCGTCAGCGTCCGCACCCTGACGATAGGCGCTCTGGTCGGCATATTCTTCGTCCTGCTCTATTCGCTGAAGGTCGGCGCCTATTCCGAGGATGTCCTCGACGGCACCTATAATTTCGTCGGCGCCTTCGCCTCCAAGAACCAGATCGGCTTCGTCGGCTCGCTCGGCATCTATTTCTCGGTCGTGTTCCTTGCTTTCCTTCGGCGTGGCCGGCTGAGTTTCATGCTGACCGTGCCGGTCGTGCTGTTGTCGGCCTATGTGCTGGTCGTCTCGCATTCCGCCACCTCGATGGCCTCGATACCGGCGGTTCTGGCGCTGGTGGCGCTTCTTGCGATGAGCAAGCTTTTGTCGCGACGCTACCGCCGGGTGATCTTCCTGGTCGGCGCCGGCATGATCGTCGTGGTAGCCATCGTCGCCCTCAATCTCGGGCTCATGGACTTCGTGCTTGGCATCTTCGGCAAGGATTCGACGCTCACCGGGCGGACTTATCTGTGGGAGCAGGGCTGGAACGCCGCGATGCGATCGCCGATCCTTGGCGTCGGCTATGCCGCCTATTGGGTGCAGGGCTTTGCCGAGGCGGAGCGGCTGTGGAACGAGTTCTACATCAGCACCCGCACCGGCTTCCATTTCCACAACACCTATGTCGAAGCCCTTGTCGAACTCGGCTTCACCGGGGCCGTGCTGATATCGCTGATCATGCTGCGCACGCTCTTCGGCCACATCGCGGCGGTGATCTTCAAGACATGGCAGGCCGAATCGGTGGTTCTCATCGGCGTGATGGTGCTGCTGCTCATCCGCTCCTTCGTCGAGGTCGAGATACTCAACCCCTACATCATGGGTTCATTCCTGATGTATTTCAGCTTCTTCAAGCTGGCGCGGTTGCCGGTCACCCGCACGCGATGGTCACCGGCTTTCGAGCCGGCGGATGCGAAGGCTGGACAGGCAGCTTGGCCTCACCGTCCCGCGGCAGCCGAGTAATGACGAGTGTCCGCTAAAGCCATCGCGGGAAAACGCGTAGCGGTTCCGTTCGGAATTGCGTCAACAGCCATTCTGGTTTTCCGGTGCTGAAGATCAATCAGCAAAAGCCTCCGCCAAGCAGGCTTGGCGGAGGCTCAAAGTTCTTGCGCTATGGATCGTACGCGGCGGGCCGCGCGACGGTTCCGCGTCTCTACTGGCTGGCCAGCGGCGCCAGCTTGATCTTGATCACATCGCCGGGCAGCACCGGTGTGTCTTCCTTGGCGGCGATCTCGGTGGTCTTGCCGTCGACATCGCGCACCAGCGAATAGAGCAAGGTAGGTTGCTGGTCGTTGGTGATGGCGGCCGTCGTCGCGGGATCCGTGGCCTGGGCTATCAGGCCTTTTTGCATATTCACCTTCAGCGCGGCCTCGTTCAGGTCGGCTTCGGTCTGCTGGCGATCGGCGGCGAGGGTCGAACTCAAGGTGTTCTGGGCGTCGATGGCGTCCTGCGTCGCCTTGCTGATCGCCTGCTTGGCGGTCAGGATGGCTGTCTCGTAGTCCAGGATCTTGCCCTGCAGGTCGGTGACGGACTGCTGCGAATCCAGAAGCCTCGCATTGGCCACCAGGCCCTTCTGGGCCAGCGGACCGATGCTGGCTAGCTGTTGCTGGGCCAGGTCGACCTGCTTCTGCTGGTTGACGATCTTCTTCTGCAGCGATTCGATTTCGGCCTGCAGCACACCCTTGAGATCATCGAGCGCCTCGAGCTTGAGCTTCAGCGCCTTCTGGTCGGCGGTAAGGATTGTCATCTCGTCGGCGACGATGGTCGGCAGCCGGGGATCGCCTTCGACCTCCTTGGGTGCCTCAAAACTCGTCTTGCCCGCCATGTCGGCGTCGATGCGGGCGCGCTTGACGATCAGCCGAACGCGCTGGTCGTCGGAGATATCGAAATTGCCCTTGGCGGTCACCAGGTCCTTGCCGAGCTGGGGACCGTAGTCGGCGTTGCGCCTGATGCCTCCGGCGACGCTGATCGCTTTCAGCACCGTAAGATCGGGCACAAAGGGAAATTGCCCGGGATTCTGCACCTCGCCCGAAATGTAGAAGGGGCGGAACTGCGCCATTTCGACCGAGGCTTCGGGCTTGTCCGATAAAGCGAGCTTGTGCTGCAGCGCCTCGCCGATCGCCGCGGCGACCTCCGCCGTGGTCTTGCCGGCCGCCGGCAACTCGCCGACGAAAGGCACCGACAGCGTGCCTGCCGGGCCGATCGTATATTGGCCATTGACCGACGACCAGTCGCGGAACGTGCTTTCGACGGTCTGCCATTCGGCGATGCGGATGGTGAGCTTGTCCTGGGAGCCCAGACGGTAATCGTCGGCGGCGGCCATCTGGGGAAAAGCGAACGACATCGCAAGGCAGGTCGCCACGAGTCGCGAGCGGCCGGAAAGCGGGCCGCTGCCAAAGGCTTCGAAAATGTCTATCTTCAACTGAGCGTTCCGATCCGTTTTAGCCCCCATCGCCCGATGAGCTTGCCGCCGGATGCCTTGATCCTGCCGGCCGATCAGTAAGAACCGCGCGACATCCAGACGGCCGGCACTGTTCTGATGATGATGCGAACGTCCTCGAACAGCGACCAGTTCTCGACATAGTGGCGGTCGAACGCGACGCGGCTGTCATAGGAAACGTCGTTGCGGCCGCTGACCTGCCACAGGCCGGTCAGCCCGGGCCGGGACTTCAGATAGTAGACAGCCGCGCTGCCATAGATTTCAAGTTCGTCCCGGACCACCGGGCGAGGCCCGACAAGGCTCATGTCGCCCTGGAGGATGTTGATGATCTGCGGCAATTCATCGAGGCTCAGCTTGCGCAGCACCGTTCCGACGCGGGTGACGCGTGGATCGTTCTTCAGCTTGCGGGTGGCTATCCATTCCGCATTGGCTTCTGGATTGGTCGCGAGATAGGCGGCCAGCACCTTGTCGCCGTCCGGAACCATGGTGCGGAACTTGAGGCAGGAGAAGAGCCGTCCGCCGCGCCCGATTCGGCGGTGACCGTAGAAAACCGATCCGCCATCGGAGAATTTGACGAGCAACGCTATCATGATGAACAGCGGGCTGAGCGCGATCAGTCCAGCCAGCGAACCGACGATGTCGAAACTCCGCTTGATGAGGCCGCCGATCGGCGGCGGAAAGTCGGTGTCGGCCTGCGAAAACCCCGCCGTGGCCGACTTGGCAATATCCCTCATACGGAAACTCCATGCGTTCAACGAATGGTTTACCGCACGATACCAAAAAAATGCTGCAGCGCAACACACAATTTCCCACGCCGCTGAAATAGTCGCGTCATGAATTGACCAAATAATAAGCTAGTCCTGCTCAAATTTCGGAATTTTTAGCACATTTGTGACAATAAATGGGCAAGCATAAAAAAATCCGGACGTTTTTGGGGCGATTTTTGGGCGGTGCGTTCCCACTGTCGGGATCCGGAGCATACGAGTCCTTAACGGCGACGCTATATTCTAGACTATTCACCTAAAATACCATCTAATATTACGGGTTGTACTCCAGATTTACAATGGCTGCAGGTTGAGTGAAATGCGGCCGGGTGCGTTGCAGCATGGCAGAGTCGAACGCGTAAGCTCAATCAAAAATATGTGCGGTTGCCCTTGCCGCCTTCTGCTCGCCTTAATAGAATTGCAAATTATACCTGTTACGGTGGCGACAGGTTGAAAGGCCGGAAGCAACCGGTCGAGAGCGGGTGGTTTAACAAGCCCGCATCACAAGGGACGGCGCTCGGGTGGGGCTATCGTTGGATATAACCCGAGCCGGTTTATGGGCTGTTGGGTATGTCGCTTCCAAAATTCATCGTTGGGATGCTGTTCGCGCTCGCGATCGTCGTCGCCTGGTCCTGGCTGGGTGGAGCTTCGCTTGGCACGACACTGCTGCGTGTCATCATCTGCGCGGTGGTCATCCAGACCGGTTATTTCGCGGTCGTCTATGCCATGATCGCCAGGAGCGCGCCAACGCCTGCCGACAGGCTGCGCGAAGCCGAGAGAAAACAGAACTCCACCGACGTGCCCGAGGGCGAGAAGCTGGGCAGCGTCCGGCGGGGGCTGCATTAGATCAACGGGGACATCATCGTCCTCAGGCCACATCGGCGGGTTCGGTTTCCGACTGTTCTCCCGATAGCATCCGGGACAACCGGCTCCCCGGCTTCGCCTTCAACCGCTGATATTGCCCGACCTCCACCACACGACCATCTTCCATCGCCACCACCCAGTCGGCGAAGGCGATCATCGACGGCCGGTGCGCGATGGTCAGGATCGTCATTGCGCCGCGCAGGCCGTCGATCGACCGGGCGATAAGCGACTGGTTCTGCCAGTCGAGCGCGCTTGTTGCCTCGTCCAGGATGAGCAGTGACGGCTTGCGCAGCAAAGCACGTGCCAGCGCGATGCGCTGGCGCTCGCCGCCCGAGAGGCGCACGCCGCGGTCGCCGACCACGGTATTCAGCCTCAGGTCCAGTCGGTCCACGAAATCGCCGGCGTGAGCGGCGCGCAGTGCCCTCCACAAGTCGTCCTCGCTGGCCTGGGGCGCGGCGAGGCGCAGGTTCGCCGCGATCGTGTCATGCAGCAGGAACACGTCCTGCGGCACATAGGCCACCTGATCGCGCCAGCGGCGGCGATTGCCCGCATCGATCTCGACGCCGTCGACGAGGATCTTGCCGGCGGTCGGCTCGAGCAGCCCGAGCAGCATGTCGGCGATCGTGCTCTTGCCTGACCCGGACGGGCCGATGAGCGCCGTGACCTTGCCGGCCGGAAGGCCGAAGGTGATGTCGCTCACCACTGCCTTGGCGGCGCCGTCGTCGTAGACGAAGGAGACGTCGCGAATGTTTAGCCCCGTATCGAGGGTCAGCTTGCGGGCATCCGTGGAGTCGACATGGCCAGGCTCCCGTTCGGCGTCGAAACGCGCCTGCAGGTTGCGCATTGCCGTATAGGCGGGCAGGTTGATCAGCACCTGCTGGGCCTGCGTCTGCATGTCCATGAACCGCGGCGCGATGCGCATGAAGACCAGGAGCAGCACGACGATCTCGGCCAGCGACAGGTGGAAGCGGACCAACGCCACATAGATGAAGACGCTCAAGCCCACGACGCTCGCCACCTGGAACACGGCGGTGCCGATCGAAGAGTTGCGGACATAGGCGATATTGTCGGCCTTCATCTTTTCGAGCGTGACCTGCAGCTGCGCGAAATAGCTGGCCTCGACATTCAGGCTCTTGGCCACCTTGATGCCACCCAGAAATTCCGAGACCGTGCGGTACTGGTCCTGGCGATTGGTCGTCAGGATCCGGCCGAAGGCGGTGGCTCGCGAGCGAAAGGGCTGCAGCGCTATGAACATCACGATGCCGATGACGACGGCAAACGCCGTCATGACCGGCGATATGAACATGGAAATCACCAGATAGCCCGCCAGCAGCACGGCGATCTGCACCAGCATTAGCAGGGCAAAAGCCGCCCCTTGGACGCGGTCTATGTCTCCGGTCAGGGCATGGTCGAGATCGGAGCCGCGCATGCGCGTGAACACGCCCCAGCGCGCCTTGCCGATGCTCTCGAACAGGTTCATGCGCAAGCGGTTGATGAAATCGAAGAGCAGCCTTGCCATGTACACCGACTTGAAGCGGTTGAAGGCTGCCTGCACGGCAACAAGCCCGACCAGCGCGCAAAGCACCGTGGTCAGCTGCAGCGTTCCGCCGGGCACCAGCCAGCGCAGGAAATCGATATTGGGCAGTCTTACCGCGAAATCCTGGTCGGCACGGCCGACCAGGTGCAGCAACGGCACCAGCAGCAGGATGGAAACGCCTTCCGTCAGGCTGCCTAGGATCAGGAACAGCAGCGCCGTCCAGGTTCGTCGTCCGCCGATCCGGGCAATGACGGCGCCGAATGCCGCGACATCGCGAAACAGCGACAGGCTGAAGACCGATGACCTAGGCATCTCCAGCCAATTCCTTTTCGATCAGCGCCACAGCCTCGCCGATCCTGTCGATGCCCGTCGGAACGTCCAGCCGGCACACGCCGACATGGTTAGCAATCGCTGAACAATGGCGAAGATGTATCGCCGCGAAATCGCCGGAGAGCGCCGCGCGGCCAAACCGCGTCACGTAGGAGAATTTGATGATGGCTGGCAAGGCGGCGATTTGAGGCAGGAGGGTGATCCCGGCCCTTTCGCGGCGCTCGAGGATGTAGATCCTGGCCGCCGGCACCCTGTTGCCGGAGAAGGCGCCGTGCAGGCGATGCTGCATCTTCTCGATCGCCGGATGCACTTGCGGTCGCACTTGCGCTTGCTCAAGCGAGATCGCCGCCGCGGCATCGGCGGCAAGCTTGATCTGCGGAAATCCCGGAACGATCATCGGTTCGTCCGGGTTGGTGAGATCGAGCGCCACGACGTCGTCGGTGAGCAGGTCGTGTCCGGCCCGGATCAGCGCGCTTGCCGTCGTCGATTTGCCGGCGCCCTTATCGCCCATGAAGATGGCGCCCCTGCCGGTCACCGCGATGGCGCTGGCATGCAACACCAGCAGGCCGCGCTGGTGCAGCAGCAGCGCCAGCACCGGCCCCAGCAACGGGAAGGCAAGCAAGCTGTCGCCGACGCCGGGCGCCGGCTGGACATCGATGCGGCGGGCGTCGCTGATCAGGAATGCGCCGACGGCCTCCCAGGCCAGATACTGCCGGCCAGGCTCGAAACGGAAGACGGTCGCTGCCTCCGCCGAAGGCTTGGGCATATCGATCGGGCCGATGACGATCTCGATGTCGGCCGTTGCCGGGTCGGCCGGCTCCAGTTCGGGCAGCGACACGTCGGACGCGATGAGCAGGCCGTAGGCCCGGTAGTAACTTCGTTCTCCCGCTGTCCTGTCGCGGCTGGGAAGACGGTCGAGATCGCCGGCGAACGGCTCATGGCGAGACATCATGCGGGGCTCCCGCCATGCTGGACCTGCCGCAGCCACAGCGACAGCGACGCCGAGCGCCAGACATACTGGACATCGAGCGGTGCCGCCTGGTCCGGCTGGCGCAGCAGCCGCGCATAGGCGGCGTTTACTTCCGGCAGGTTGACATAGGGTGCGATGCGGCCCGCATCGCCGACCAGCAACTGCTCCAGCAGGTCGCGATGGTTGCGCACCATGCCGTTGACCAGATTGGCGGTGAAATCGATCTTGTCGCGCCGCCACTGTACCGCCGCCGGCAGGATGCCCTCCATGGCCCGGCGCAGCACGTAGCGGCCAAACCCATGACGGAGCTTCTCCTCGCCCGGCAGCCCGAGGCAGAATTCCACCAGCGGCTTGTCCCAGAAGGGGTACCGCGGCTCGACGCCGAAATTGGCGGCGGCCTTGTCCAGAACCTCGAAAGAGTGCGGAACATAGCCGTTGGACAGGATCCAGCGATGGCTGAGCGCGTCGCTGGCTTGGACGCCAGGCGGCATGTAGCCAGCCCGATGGAACCGGTCGACGAGCTCGGTTCGCCTGGCAAGGTCCGGATTGATCAGGTCGCGCCAGCTGCGGCCACGCTGCGACCGGGCGGGCCTGCGCATTCTGTTCAGGGCTCGATTCCCCAGCTGTCTCAGCCTGGCGATGCGCCAGGCCGGCCCGTAGATGGTCAGGAACTGGAAATACAGGCCGAGCGTGCTGTCGCCATAGGTGTTGGAGGCACTGCGGACCTCGCGCCAAAGGTCCAGCCATCTGCCGCCATTGGCAAGCTCGTGCAGATGGCCATGTCCCTGTGAAACGACCTCGTCGCCGCCATGGCCGTCGAGGAGCACCTTGATGCCCTTGGCGCCGGCCGTCCGATAGATACCGCGGGTCAGCGTCAGGCCCGGCGCCAGGAACGTGCCTTCCTGTTCTTCCAGCACCCGTTCGAATTCTGCGAAGGGTGCATAATTGCCGACTGGGATGAACGTCGGATCGGCTTTCTGCTGATCGAGCACGGCATCGATGAACGGGCGCTCGTCCATCGATGAACCCTTTTCGAACACGAGTGAGAAGGTCGGTAGCCTCGGCTTGCGCTCGGCCGCATTTTGCAATCCCGCCACGCAGGTGATCGAGGATGAATCGAGGCCGCCGCTCAGCATCGCGCCGATCGACGGACTTCCTCGCATGCGGTTGCGGACCGATTGCGCGAACAGATGGGCGAATTCCTCCGCCGCATCAGGCCGCGGTGCGCGCTGGGTTGGTTCGATCTGCCAGTACCGGCGCAGCACCAGACGTTGCACGGTGACGGTGAGGCTGTGACGCGCCGGCAGGGCGAAGATGTCGCTGTAGGGCGTGGACTGTGGGTCATCAGGCAGCCCTGCCAGGAACCCCGAAATCCGGTGCTCGCTGAGGCGCGCGCCGACCCCGTCGAGGCCGAGCATTGGCCCGATCTCGGAGGCAAAGGCAAAGCGGCGTTCCGCTGCGTGGTAATAGAAAGGCTTGACCCCGAAATGGTCTCGCGCGCAAAACAAAAGCTGCCGCTCGGCATCCCAGATGGCAAAGGCGAAGTCGCCTTGCAGATGCACGGGGCACGTTTCACCCCAGCGCAGATAGGCCCGCATCAGCAACGCCGCATCGGCGACTGAGTTGTCCCTGATGCCGAGCCTTGCGAGCAGCTCGTCGCGGTTATCTAGCCGGCAATCGGCGGTGATGGCCAGCTTGCCGCCGGCCATGGTCAGCGGGCCGGGGCCGGCTTCGTCGGTGGTGTTGAGCCAGGCATGGCCAAGCGCGACGCCGCTGTCCTGCCACCACGACGTCCCGTCGGGACCACGATGGCGCATGCGCGCCAGCATCTGCTGGATGTCGCTCGCCGCTTCAGCCGGCGCGGGGCCTTGTCGAAGCAGGATTCCGGCTAGGCCGCTCATCGGCTGCCGTGGTCGACCAGGTGGGCGAAACCATCGACGGATCCGCCAAGCACGATGTGGTTATCGCTGACCAGCCAGGCATGGGCCTTCAATTGCTCGCCCGTGCCGCGCTCGATGCCGATGCGGATGTTCGACGCATTGCCTTGGCGCGCGAGCAGGTATTGGCCCGACAGCGCCTGGGTCAGGCATGTGGCGCCCGGAACGAACCGTGCGGCGGCAGCAACCCCCCAGGCGACAAGCCGCAACTCGCCCATGCTGGCACATTGGTGCGCGTTGAGCCGCGTCACCATCCCGCGGACGCGGTTGTAGGAGAACAATGTCAGCCCGAGCCGGACGGTCGTGACCACCAGCAGGCAGCGGCACAGGAAAAGCGCTTCCGAGCCGCTCAAGGACAAAATCCTGGCCACGCTGCGCCTGCCAGGCCGCTGCTTCATCGGCCGGGGATTTCTCTGCGTCACAGGTCTTTGCCGCGCAACCATGGCCTTCTGCGACACCTGCCTAGACGAGTGCCTCATGCTCAAGCCTCGCAAGCCCGTTTTCCGCCAGGCCTTTCAGCAATGCGTCGACGTCGGCCTTGCAGCGTTCGGCGTCGACATTGTAGCGAGCGAGGACGGCGCTGCGGATATCCGCGATCGGCTTGGGTTCCTGGATCAGTTCCCAGATGAAGGCGCCGACGCCGTTGAGGCTGTAATAGATATTGGACTTCAGGTTGAGAAGCGCGAGGCCATCGCCGAATTCGCAAGCAACGGCGTCCTTGGTGGCCTTTACGCAATCGTGCTCGGATGGGTTCCAGTTCATCCTAAAACCTCGTTTGCAACACACGGTCTACGCGTCATCAAGTTCAACGGAAAGTCGGGGATTTTTCATCCCCGGCTCCATTTCATTGTCTTCGATTCTTGAGGCCCAACGTCATTCCTCCAGAATCAGGCTAGTCTCAGGAGAACGTCAGGTCGCCGATCGGGGTGTGCGCGGGAAACGACGCGTCGATTGCCGTGCTGCCACCGCCGCCCTGGGTGATGGTTTCGATTGAACCATGTACTGTCAGGTTTGGCGTTTCGTACTCATGCTTTTCAACATTCTGTTCCATTTTTACTCTCCATAAGGACTGGAAACGGCCTGTCGATTGCCGTCAGCACTTTCATGCTGCACCGCAATAGCTGCACAGCAACATTTATGAGTCAAGCCTGATTTACCAGCCGTTAATCAATTATGGGTTGCGAACGTCACTCGGAGTGTAAGAAATCGACCTCTTTCGACATGGAGCCGGGTGCGAGTGATCCTCGTCATAAGGGATTCCATACCCCGTTGATTTTCCACAATTAAGAGGCAGCCAATGCTGGCCATTACCATTGGACAACGCTAAAAGATACGCAACTTTCAGCTGATCCCATCGATGGCCCGGCCGAAGCGCTACGCCAGGGTGGGAATTCGTCCACACATCTCATCACCTTCCGCGAAGCCGTCAAACGCCATGGTTGCAAAATCTCGCACTGCGAAAGGAAAGGCTTTACGGCGCCGCCGTTTTTGACGATGCTTTGCTTAGCAGCTGCAGCATACGCTTCGCGCAAACCGCTTTTTGGAGACTGTGCGCTCAATGGCCTTGCCGGAAAGCACCTATGAAAGACTGCGCGCCACCGACTGCGCCGACGAGATCGCTTATGTGCGGGCCTGCTTACGGTTATATTTCGCGGGGCCGGCGGCCTCGGCCGGTGAAACGTGGACGCCGGGCCTTTCCGACGCTGTCGTCACCGATATCGCCAGGTTGAACAAGGTCGGTACGTTCGTCCTGAAGGCGCTGTCGCGTACGCCGGCGCATGAGAGGCCGGCGGAACTGTTCCAGTGGCTCGAAACCTATCGCAGGAGGACGGTGTCGATGAACGCCGCCTGCCTCATGGATTCGATGGCCATTCACGAGGCGCTGCTCGACAGGCGGATTGATTTTGTCTTCCTGAAAGGGCCGTTCCAGCAGCATCTGCTTTATGACGATCATTTCATGAAACCCTCGGGCGATATCGACATTCTGGTTTCACCTGCCGGGTTCTTGAAGGCGCGCGAAGCGTTAGGCTCGATCGGCTACGAAGTATCGGGCAAGTCGCGTTCGGTCTGGTGGGTCCGCTTTCTCGGCGAACAGCACATGATCCGTGGCAAGGGGTCGAAATCATCCACTGTCGACCTTCATTACCGGCTTCAGCAGCCCGGCTCGCCCAGTCCGCGCGATGCCGACGGGTTCCTGCGGCGAAAACGGCTGGTCGAGATCACCGGCGCCGAAGTCCCGTTCACGTCGGCCGCCGACACGCTGATGCTGGCCTGCATCAGCGTCGCCAAGGCACTGTTCAACCGGGAGCCTTGCGCCGGCTACGTCTGCGACATCAGGGCCAGCGCCAGCCGTCTCGGCCACGCCGATCAGCAGCGTGTGCTCGATGCAGCGGTAAGCCAAGGGCTGGAGGACACGCTGCTGCTCGGCCTGCGCGCCGCCGATGTGCTGCTCGGCGGCACCGGCACGCTCCTGTCGGAGCGGGCCAAGCCGATCCTGTCGCGCATCGGCAACGAGGACCTGCTCAACATGGTCATCGCGCCATGGCTGTCGTCGCTGCGCTGGCCGCAGCGACGGACGGTGTTGTGGGAATTGTGCGGCCGGGCTCCGGTCCGTTACCTTTCCGAGGCCGGCTGGGCGGCGTCGGCGGACATCAGCCGCCGCATCTTCGAACGGCCGGCCGGCCCGTGATGGGGGTGGATATCGAACGCGTACAGGGCGAGGGCAGATCGGAACCTGTGCAAGAGGCAATTCCATGTCGATGACGAAATCCCAAATCTGCGTGATCATCGCGGCCAAAAACGCGGCGCGCACGATCGCCGTCGCCATCGCGTCCGCGTTGCGCGAACCGGAAGTTGGGGAGGTCGTCGTCGTCGACGATGGCTCCACCGACAATACGGCCGAGGTCGCGCGCTCCGCCGACGATGGCAGCGGCCGGCTTGCGGTGATGCGCCTGGACGTCAATCGCGGCCCTTCTTTTGCCCGCAATGCGGCGATCGCCGGTTCACGAGCCCCGTTCATCAGCATTCTGGACGCCGACGATTTCTTCCTCGAGGGCCGGTTTCGCAACCTGTTTGCCGGCGCCGATTGGGATTTCGCCGCCGACAACATCATGCTCATCAGGGATGACGCGGCTGGGGATGCAACCAAAATCGTCGCCCCGGATTTTGCCGCCGATCCGGAATTCCTCGATTTCGAAGGTTTCGTGGAAGGCAACATCTCCAGGCGCCGCGTCCAAAGAGGCGAACTCGGCTTCTTGAAGCCGGTGATCAGCCGTGCCTTTCTCGACCGCCACGGGTTGCGCTACGACGAGAGCCTGCGACTGGGCGAGGACTACGAGCTTTACGCGCGAGCGGTCGCCCACGGGGCACGGTTCAAGGTCATTCGTTCCTGCGGCTACGGCGCTATCGTGCGCGCCGATTCACTCAGCGGCCGCCACAAGACGCAGGACCTGAAGCGGCTGGCCGATGCCGATCTGGCGCTGCTGGCGATCGACAGCCTTCCGGAAGGATCCAAAGCAGTGCTGCGGCGGCACGAGCGGCACGTGCGCGACAAATACCGGCTGCGCAATTTCCTCGACGTGAAGGCCGAGCGGGGCCTGGCTTCGGCCGCTGCCTACGCCTTCGCAAGCCAATCCAACCTCGTCCCCATCGTCCAGGGCGTGGCGTCCGACAAGATCGAGGCGCTGTTTCGCAGTGTTGGCCTGGTCTCCAGGAACAAGCACGTGCCGCCGCTGCGTTTCCTGATGGCTGGAACCAGCACTGGCAAGGGACGGTAAGGCGCGATGTTACCTGCCGACCGCGAGCCCGCCACGCAACCATTTCGATTGGATTTATGAGTTTACGAATTGGGTGGTTGCCTCGCGGCTCTGAGGATGGCAGTCTATGTTGCGGTGCAACAAATTGACCGACCAGCCGAACTGGCGGACTGGTGCGAAGTCTCTCTTCGTCAGAGGAGTTGGGCGACGCGGTTTCGAGTTTTCAACCCCGGTTGCGGGGATCGGCCTGTGGCCTGAAAGGCGGCCAGGAAGCCGGCGATGACGGGAATTTAAGTTCATGGCCTCGATATTCGGCTTCAGATCAAGGGATCCGGCCCGCGACAGGCAGACCGACGTTGCGCGCCTGGACCGGCTGGCGAAGCTTTTCGAGCAGATCGCCGCGGAGATCGAGGCGGAGAAAACCGGCCTGGAGACCCGCTACCGCAAGGACGCCACCAACGCGGCCTTTCTTGTCGAAGCCATGGAAAACGGCTCCGCCTCCGACCGTCGCTCGTCCGAAGTCAGCGCGTTGACGCAGTCGATCCTGAACAGCGAGCGCCGCATCGCCGCACTGTCGCGCCAGGGCGGCAGGATGCGCGAGCTCCGTCATTCGCTGGGCGTGGTCTTCGACGAGAATACGACAACCGATCCGGCGGCGACGGTCGAACCGGCCAGGCAGGCGGGAGCCGGCCGAAATTGAAGGCGGCGGCGCGGGACCGTTACGGCGAAGGTGATGCGAGGCTGGAAGTCGGGAGGACAATTGAAAAGGTCAAGGTTGGCCCGTTTGGAAGCGGTTCGAACGTCGACTTTGGGTTGGGGACACAGCGCAAAGGTGAGTTAGTCATGAATTCGGATCCAAAGACCATGTCCACGACAGCAATCGATGCCCCTTCAGCCCTGCATTTCTGGCGGCGGTCTGGTCTGGCGGTCGCTTTGCTGCTGGTCGCTCTTGGCAGCCTGCCGGCAACCCCGTCTCATGCGCAGGATATCCAGTCCGCGCCCTCTTTCGTCGACGATTTCAAGAATTTCGACCGCGAGCGCTGGTACGTTTCAGACGGCTGGACGAACGGCAGCCATCAGAATTGCACCTGGTCGAAAGGCTTGGTCAAGCTTTCCGATGGCGTTCTTTCGCTCGGATTCGCGAAGCAGAAGACCAAGGATCGCGAGTTCGCCTGCGGCGAGATCCAGACCAAGCAGCGTTTCGGCTATGGTACCTATGAGGCGCGGATGAAGACCGACACCGGCCCCGGCCTCAACGCGGCTTTCTTCTCCTATATCGGCCCGTCCGACAAGCAGCCCTGGGACGAGATCGACTTCGAGATCCTGACCAAGGACACTTCCAAGGTGCAGGTCAACGCCTATATCGCCGGCAAGGGCAAGAACGAGAAGCTGGTCGACGTGCCTGGCGGCACCGACAGTGCCTTCAACGACTATGCCTTCGTCTGGGAGAAGGATAGCCTGCGCTGGTATCTCAACGGCCAGTTGGTTAACACCATCACCGATCCCGCGAAGTTGCCCAGCCATGCGCAGAAGATCTTCTTCAGCCTTTGGGGCAGCGACACCATGAAGGGCTGGATGGGAGCGTTCGCGGACCCGGGCCGCACGCTTTCGCTGCAGATCGAACGGGTCGCGTTCACCGCGCTGGGTCAGTCCTGCCAGTTTCCGGAATCGCTGGTGTGTAGTGTAAAAGCGCTGGGAAAGACGAATTGAACCGGCAGGGCCGAGAAGCGGTCCGCTGCCCTGGATGGGAATGAAACCGAATGAACTTGACGGTATTTGGAATTGGCTATGTCGGCTTGGTGCAGGCGGCGGTGCTTGCCGAGGTTGGCCACCAGGTTGTTTGCGTCGATATTGACGCGAACAAGGTGGAGCGGCTCAATCAGGGCCTCGTTCCGATCTTCGAGCCGGGTCTTGAAACGATCGTCAGGGAGAATCACGCCGCCGGCCGCATCAAGTTCACCACCGATGCGGCGGCCGCCGTCAGGCACGGCGAAATCCAGATGATCGCGGTCGGCACGCCGCCCGGCGAGGATGGTTCGGCCGACCTCAAATATGTGTTGGCGGTGGCCGAGACGATCGGCCGCGAGATGGATTCCACCAAGATCGTCGTCGGCAAGTCGACCGTGCCGGTCGGCACCTGCGAAAAGGTGAAGGCCAGGATCGCCGAGACGCTGAAGAAGCGGGGCCGCGAGGATCTGAGCTTCGACGTCGCCTCCAATCCCGAATTCCTCAAGGAAGGCTCCGCGGTCGCCGACTGCATGAAGCCCGACCGCATCATCGTCGGCACGTCGAGCGAAGAAACCGAGGCGGTGATGCGCGAACTCTACGCGCCCTTCAACCGCAACCACGAGAAGATGATCGTGATGGACGTGCGCAGCGCCGAATTCACGAAATACGCCGCCAATTGCATGCTGGCGACCAAGATCAGCTTCATGAACGAGATGGCCAATCTCGCCGAGCAGCTCGGCGCCGACATCGAGGAAGTGCGCCAGGGCATCGGCAGCGACCCGCGCATCGGCTATCACTTCATCTATCCGGGTCTCGGCTATGGCGGCTCGTGCTTTCCCAAGGACGTTCGCGCCCTGATCAAGACCGCCGAGGGCGTCAAGTACGACGCCAAGCTGCTGCGCGCCGTCGAGGAGCGCAACAATGACCAGAAATCCGTCCTGTTCGACAAGGTGCACCGCTATTTCAAAGGTAACCTCAAGGGCAAGACCTTCGCGCTATGGGGCCTGGCCTTCAAGCCCAACACCGACGACATGCGCGAGGCGCCCGCGCGCGTGCTGATGGAGGCGCTCTGGAACGCCGGCGCGGCCGTGCAGGCCTATGACCCCGAGGCCATGCAGGAATGCCAGGCCATCTACGGGCTGCGCGACGACCTGCTGTTGTGCGGCACCAAGGAGGCGGCCCTGCGCGGCGCCGATGCGCTGCTGATCGCCACCGAATGGAAGAGTTTTCGCGCACCGTCCTTCGATGCGCTGAAGGATGCCCTGGCCACTCCGGTCATCTTCGATGGCCGCAACCTTTACGATCCCAAGGTCGTGGCCCGCCACGGCATCGAATATCACTCGATCGGCAGAATGGCGGCATGAGATCGGACTCGGAGAGCCGAAAGCAGAATCGGGCCGACCGCCCGGCGTAGAAGGAATTGTAGCTGATGGTGCTGGACTTAAAGCCCGAGCAAGTCACCAAGGATCATTCCGATGTTGTCGCGATCGGTTCCGGCTTCGGTTCGGCTTTCGTCCTGCATGAGTTCGCCCGGCGGCGCAAGGCGCGCATCCTGGTCCTGGAATGGGGCCGCCACAACACGCATGAATGGCAGCTCGACCAGAACGTCAACACCGACATAGACGACGAGACGACCTCGCGCAGTTCGCCCAATGATCCCATCCGGTTCACCGGACGGCAGCCATGCACAAATCCGTTCGCGACGCTTGATCCGCCAAAGACTGCGTGAGGCGGCACTTGACGCTGCCGTTCATCGGCCATGGGCATTGAAACCCGATAGACGAGGAGCCAGGACCATGAAAGTTCTCTTTGCAGGCGGCAATGGCTACACACCGGAGTTCAGCGGCGGCGTGCAGTCGAGCACCCATCATCTGGCCGAGCAGTTGATCGAGCATGGGCATGAGGCCGCGGTGCTCGCCGCGCTGTTTGGCGATGGTGTCTTCGGCTTCAAGGCCCGTGCCAAGATGAAGCTTCTGCGTCAGCCGGCGGTCGTCGACAGTTTTCCCGGCTACCCGGTCATCCGGGCTTGGTTTCCCTGGGAGGCGGCGGCCTTCGCCGTCAACAGGGTCAAGCCGGATGTGGCGGTGGTCCAGTGTCACAAGTCGGTTCCACTCGGCAAGGCGTTGCAGGCCAAGGGCGTGCCGCTGGTCGTCTACCTCCGCAATGTCGAGTTTCGCGAGCTTGGAGGCGACCTGCGCGACTTGAGCTCGGCGCTCTACATCGCCAATTCCGAATTCACCGCGCGTACCTACGCCAGGGAGTTCGGTATCGAGGCGGCGGTGATCCCTCCGACCATCAATCCCACCCACTACAGCACGCCGACCTCAGGGCAGTTCGTCACCCTGATCAACCCGTATGAGGAAAAGGGCTTCGAGCTTGCGGTGAGGATCGCCGCCGCGTGCCCCGAAATCCCGTTCCTGTTCGTCGAAAGCTGGAAGCTGGCGGACGATCACCGGGCACGCATCGAGCAGACGATCAAGCCGCTCGGCAATGTCACGCTGGAGAACCGCACCAGTGACATGAAGACGGTCTATGGCCGCACCCGGATCCTGCTGGCGCCCAGCAAATGGGAAGAGGCCTGGGGGCGGGTTGCCTCGGAGGCCCATTGCAGCGGCATTCCGGTCGTCGGTTCGCGCCGCGGTGGCCTGCCGGAAGCGGTCGGCCCTGGCGGCACGGTGCTCGACTATGATGCCCCGCTTGCCGACTGGGTCGCGGCCGTCAGGCTCTTGTGGAACGACAACAAGGAATATGAGCGGGTCTCGACCCTCGCGCGTAGCTTCGCTGGCCGGCCGGAACTCGACCCCGACCGTCAGTTCGTCACCTTCTTCTCGATACTGGATAGGGCGGTGCGGCAGCGCGCACGCCAGGCCGCGTAGTCAAGCAGCGACCCGATCTGTTCTGCATCAGGCTGGGCGCTTGACCCTGTTCTTCAGGGTTTCATAGCCGCGTGCACCGAGCAGGGCGCGGGCAATCGTCTTGGCGGCGCTCTTGCGGCCCTCCTGCGAGTTGATCTGGCGCAGCCTCGCCGGCAGGTTTCGCGCGGCCTGCCCAAGTGCTGGCAGCGACAGCGCATCGGGAAAACTGACCATGTGCGTTTCGACGCACAGGACCGGTTTCCCCGACAGTTTGGCAATCCTCAGCGCCTGGGCATGTTCGCTTTCGATGAACAGGATGGCGTCGGATTTGCGATAGAAATCGGCCTTGAAACTGCCATGCGCGCCAAGCCGCTGGCGCTCCGCCTTGCTCGGCAGATCGAGCATGATCAGCTTGTCGTATTTGATCTCGTGCTTGGCGAGCCACGCCTCCGTCAACCCACGGTATTTTTCGAGCCGGCTGGTGACCAGCCAGCCGATCTTGCGGGTCACGGCATGAAGCGGCCGCGCCTCGCTGAGGAATTTTTCATAAGCCGGCCCGTCGTCGTTCTCGGCCTCGGTGGGGTCGAGACACAGCACCCCGTCTATGTCGACACAGCATTGCGCCAGGAATTTGTGATGCATGAAGTTCCACTGGAACATGCGCGGATGCGGCACTACCTCGAACACCAGATCGGTCTCCTGATGCTCCGGCTCCAGGCCGAAGACGGCGGCAAAGGTGTAGTCAGCCTCGATACCGGCGCCCTTGATGCGTGCACGGGCGTCGCGCATGGCATTGCCGCCGGCGATGCTGTCGTCGATCACCAGCACCTTGCGCATGTCCGAGACCTTCCGGTCCAGGGCCGCGCGGCGTTTGGTGATGCCTGACGTGTAGACCCTGCCTTCGAGGAAGGAGTCCAGGTCGGTCATCGGGATGTTCGCCGCAAGGCTGACCAGCGTTGCCGCCAGCACGCCGCTTCTGGGAACGCCGACCACCAGGTCGATGTCGCGTGGCAGCCGGTGAAGGTTGCTCACGATGGCGTCGTTCATGTCGGAGATCGATCGGTAGTGCATGGATCAGGCCTGATGCTTGGGTGGGATATGGAATAGACGACAAAGGCGCCGAAATTATTGCGCCTCGCGCGGCGTCGCCGCCGGCGCCCTTGCCGGCAGCATTTTCAAGGCGTCCCGCAAGGCTTCGCGGCCGGCGGCGAAGGTCAGCGCGACGACGATGGTGATCGCGTAGGCGAGGATGGCGCCGCTTGCCAGGGCGACGACATGCTGCTGCGGCAGCATCGGCTTGGCCAGCCAGACCGCCCCAAGCGCCAGATGCGCGCCTAGCACGAACGGCGTTGCCGTGCGCAGCACATGGCTGGCTTGCAGCGGTCCGCTCTTGCCGACATAGAGCCACAGGAAGGGCGTGCGCAGATACTCGCTGACCGCATAGGCGACCGCCACGCCGAGCGCGCCGTAGGGCAGGCCAAGCGCGAAGGCAAGCACCGAGGTCACCGCCGTGATGATGCCCCAGCGCATGAAGTCGCCGGAGCGGCCCTGGCTGACGAAAAGCCAACCAGCCGGATTGTTGAGCGGCTGCAGCAGGCCGGCAAAGCCGAGCGCCAGGAAGATCGAGGCGCTGGCGCGCCACTGCTCGCCGAGCACGAAGGGGATCAGCACATCCGACATCGCGGTGGCGAAAGCGACGCCGGGCAGCGCCACCAGAAGGATCAGCGGCATGACGCGCAAATAGGCGCTGCGATAGCGGTCCGGCTCGTCCTTCAGCCGCGACAGCGCCGGTACCATCACCTTCGACAGCGGGTTGGTGATCTGGCTGAGCGGGAACAGGAGCAGCTTGTAGGCGCGGTCGTAGAGCCCGAGCTGAGCCTCGCCCCAGTATTTGCCGATCAACACGTTGTCGAGATTGCGGGCGAAGAAATTGGCGAAATTGAAACCGGTGATCCCGGCACCGAAATTGATCAGCTCGCTGATCCCGGCGACCTTGCGCGGCATGCCTGGGCGCCAGCGCGAGCTGGCCCAGTAGCACAGCGTCGGCAGCACCGCGCCGGTCAGCGTGCCGGCAAACAGCGCCCAGTAGGAGCGGTCGATGAAAGTCCAGGCGATCGAGACGGCCAGCCCCGCGACGGCTCCGGCGACGTCGATGATCGCCAGGCGGCCGAACTGCATGCGACGCGTCAGCAGCGCCAGGTGCTGGGCGCCAAGGCCATAAGCCAGGATCTGCAATCCCAGTGCCGCCACCAGACCGGCGACGCGCGGCTCGCCATAGAAGGCGGCGACCAGGGGTGCCGCGCCCGCGAGCAGGCAGGCGAGGACCGCGCTGACGGCGACATTGATCCAGAAGAGGTAGTTCACCTCCTCATGCTGGATGCCCGATTTCTGGATGGTCGCCTGGGTCAGGCCGAAATCCTGGAACAGGGCGATGAAGGCGAGCACGGGCGCGCACATGGCCACGACGCCGAAATCCTGCGGCGACAGGAGTCGCGACAGCACGATGACGGAAATGATCTGCGTGGCGACCCGCACCGATTGCGCCATTGCGGTCACGACGGCACCGCGGCCGACCGATTTGCGCAGGGAGCCTTCCGGCGGATCGAATGGATTGGCTTCCAAATTCAGGATTCCTGATCTTCGCGTGGATTTCGGAGCCCGAAATTCACAACCGCCGCCGACCACAAACTACGGCAATAATTTTGCAGTGCAACAGAAAACGTGGAACGACGCGCCAAAAATGTTGCGATGCAGCAAGAGCTGTACTAGGCTTCCCCTGGGTGGGTCAAACAGCGGTCGAGTTTTCATGCTGCATGTCTTGTACCTGGTACATGATGTTTCCGACCCGGCGGTTCGCCGGCGTATCACGATGCTCAGGACAGGTGGCGCCCGGGTTACCCTGGCGGGCTTCCGCCGCGCCGCCGCCCCGATTGGGGATATCGAAGGTTTGCGGCCAATCGACCTTGGCGCGACGCGCGACGGGCGATTCGTCCAGCGCCTGGCGGCGGTGGCGAAAACAGCGGTCTCGATAGGTTCGAAGCTTAGGGACGTGCCGAAGCCCGACATCATCATCGCGCGTAATCTGGAAATGCTGGCGCTGGCCCGCCGCGCCCGGTCGGCTTTCGGCGCCGCTGTCCCGATCGTCTATGAATGTCTCGACATTCACCGCCTGGTGCTGCGCGACGATGTCCTGGGCAAGGCGCTGCGCGCCACCGAGCGTCATCTGGCGCGGGATGTGCGGCTGCTGGTGACCAGTTCCCCCGCGTTCATCGCCAATTATTTCAAGCCCTTCCGCCAGGTCGCGGCGCCGATGGAACTGGTTGAGAACAAATATTTCGAGGCGGCGGCGATTCTGCCCGCCGAGCGCGAGACGGTGGAAGGACCTCTCGCCCCGCCGTGGCGGATCGGCTGGTTCGGGGCGCTTCGGTGCCGCCGTTCGCTCGAACTGCTGGCCGGTTTCACGCGTCACATGGAAGGCCGGTTCGAAATCGTGTTGCGCGGCCGCCCGGCACTTTCCGAGTTCCCGGATTTTCATGCCTTCGTCGATGCCGAGCCTTACATGTCGTTTCGCGGGCCGTACCGCAACCCGGAGGACATGGCGGCGATCTATCACGACGTCCATTTCTCCTGGGCGATCGATTTCTTCGAGGAGGGACAGAACTCCGAATGGCTGCTGCCCAACCGCCTTTATGAAGGCTGCCGCTTCGGCGCGGTGCCGATCTCGATGGACAACACCGAGACCGGAAGGTTTCTGCGGCAGCGCGATATCGGCGTTTTGCTGCCGCAGGCCACGCCCGAGGCGCTCGCAACCGCGCTTGGCGGGATGGAAAAGCACCGCTTCGGCAGGCTGAAGGCGCGCGTGCTGGCCCACGATCCGAGGATGTGGAGCTACGATCGCAGCGACTGCGGCGCCCTGGTCGAAAAACTGCGCCGCCTGACCACCGTGCGCGAGCCGCTCGCGACCGAGGCCCTGGCATAGGATGGACATCGCCCGATGACGCAAGCGCTTGCCTCCACCCTGATCGTGATCCCGTGTCTCGATGAGGCGACTCACATCGGTGCGCTGCTCGACCAGCTTTGCCCGGCGGCGGAACGGCTTGACGCGCGGATCGTCGTTGCCGATGGCGGCAGCACCGACGGCACGCTGGCCATTGTCGGCGAGCGCCAGAGGAATGATCCTCGCATCATCCTGCTTCACAACGAAAAGCGCATCCAGAGCGCCGCGATCAACCTGGCGGTGGCCAAATTCGGCGAGGGTGCCCATTATCTGATCCGCATCGACGCGCATGGCGGCTATCCCGACGACTATTGCGACCGACTGGTCGAGGAGGCGTTGGCCACCGGCGCGGATTCGGTCGTGGTGTCGATGCTGACCAGCGGCAGCGGCACCGTGCAGAAGGCGGCGGCGGCGGCGCAGAACTCCAAGCTCGGCACCGGCGGCTCCAAGCATCGCCATATCTCGGCCGGGGAGTGGGTCGACCACGGACACCACGCGCTGATGCGGATATCTGCCTTCCAGGCCGTCGGCGGCTATGACGAGACGTTCAGTCACAATGAGGACGCGGAACTCGACTATCGGCTGAGGCAGGCAGGCTACAGGATCTGGATGAGCGGCAGGACGCAGATGGTCTATTATCCGCGGACCTCGCTGCGCGGCCTCTATGTCCAGTATCTCGGCTATGGCCGCGGCCGCGCCAAGAACGTGCTGAAACATCGTGTGATCCCGAAGGTTAGGCAGATTGTGCCGCTGGCGGTCTTCCCGGTGGTTCTGCTGGCGGCCTTCTCCTTCGTGCACTGGATCGCGGCGCTGCCGCTGATGCTGTGGGTGGCGGTTTGCCTGGGCTACGGCCTGGTGGCGGCCGTCAGCCAGCGCAATGCCGATATCGCGCTTGCCGGAGTCTCGGCGATGGTCATGCATTTCGGCTGGTCCGTGGGCTTCTGGCTGCAGCTTCTCGGCCTCGGCACGCGGCGGAGGGCGGCGTGATGGCGGTTGAGGTCAAGCATCGCAGCATCGACATCGGCGTGTGCACATTCCGGCGGCCGGAACTGGCCGACACGCTGCGCTCGCTCGCCGCCCTTGCCATGCCTGACGGCTTCGAGGTCGGCGTCATCGTCGCCGACAATGACGACACGCCGAGCGCCAAGGACCTGGTGACGGCGCTGTCGCAGGAATTGAAGTTGCCGATCCGCTACCGGCATTGCCCGGCTCGTAACATTTCGATCGCCCGCAACGCTTGTCTCGAGGCCAGCGAGGCCGATTTCCTTGCCTTCATCGACGACGATGAGACCGCCACCGCCCACTGGCTCGCCGAGCTGGTGGCAACGGCCGAAAAAAGCGGCGCCGCAGCGGTTCTCGGCCCGGTGCGCGCACTCTATCGTCCGGATGCGCCGGACTGGATGCGCCGCGGCGATTTCCATTCCACCTTGCCAGTCCACGTGCACGGCGAAATCCGCACCGGCTACACCTGCAACGTCCTGCTGCGCATGGGATCCGACAGCTTGCGCGGCCGCCGCTTCAGCCTGGCGCGCGGCCAGACCGGCGGCGAGGACACCGAGTTCTTCGACCAGATGCACAAGGCAGGCGGCCGAATCGCCTTTGCGCCGGAGGCATGGGTGGACGAGGCGGTGCCGAGGGCCAGGGCCGCATTCGATTGGCTCAGCCGCCGCCGCTTCCGGGTTGGCCAGACGCACGGCCATCTCCTGGCCCGCGGCGCCAGCGGCATCGCGCGAGCAAAGCAGGCCGGCCTTGCCGCGGCAAAGGCCGTTTTTTGCTTCGCCGCGGCAGTTCCGGTTGCAGCCAGTCCGGTACGCAGGAACCGCAGCGTCTTGCGCGGCATCATGCATGTCGGGGTTGTCAGCGGTCTTGTCGGCGTTCGCGAACTGCGCCTCTATGGCCAGCCTTCACCAGGGGAAGGAGGCAAGCGTGCAGCCTGACGTTTCGTCCGTGCCCGATGTGTCTTTTGTGATCGCCGCCTACAACGCCGAGGCAACCCTTGATAGGGCGGTCGCCAGCGCCATCGCCCAAAAGGGCGTCAGCCTCGAGATCATCGTCGTCGACGACAAGTCGCGTGACGCGACGCTCGATGTGGCGAGGGCCTATCCCGAGCATGTCGTGCGTGTCGTGGCGCTGGAAGAGAACAGGGGGCCCGGAGGGGCCAGGAATGCCGGGCTCGACGCCGCCCGCGGCAGGTGGATAGCGGTTCTCGATGCCGACGACGCCGTCTTTCCCGGACGTGTCGCCGCCATGATCGGCCGCGCCGAAAAGGCGGGCGCCGAGATCGCCGTCGACAATCTCCAGGTCGTCCGTGAGGACGGCGTGGTCGAGGACGCGATGTTCCCGCGCCGGTATCTGGAAGGCCTGCGCGAGATTTCGCTGGCCACCTACATCGCCGGCAACGTCGTCTTCGAATCGAAGTTCAATCTCGGCTATCTCAAGCCGATTTTCCTGCGCCGGTTCCTCGACGAAAACCGGCTCCGCTATGACGAGAAGCTGAGGATCGGCGAGGACTACATCCTGTTTGCCGAAGCCCTGGCCATGGGCGGAAGGTGCGTGGTGGAGCCCGATATCGGCTATGCCTATCATATCCGCGGCGGCTCCATCTCGCGTGTGCTCGAGCCTCATCACGTCGAAGCGATGCGCGTGGCGGATGCCAAATTCGCGCAAACCCACCGAATGGACGAAGCGGCCCAGGCCGCATTCGCCCGGCGCGGCCGCAGCCTGCGCAAGGCGGCGTCGTTCCTGGCGATGGTCCAGCACATCAAGGCGCGGTCCCCGCTCAAGGCGATCCGGACGGCGCTCAGCGACCCGGCGGCGGTCAGGCATATGGGCATGCCGATCGCCGTACGGTTGCGAAGAGTAGCGGCACAGTTTGCCGTGGGGGCGGGGAGGTGAAGATGCAGGCACATGGAGGGATTTTTCGTGGCCTGTGAATGGACTGTAGTCGATCTCCTCAGAAGGAATTTGCGATGAAGAAAATAAGGAAGGCCGTGATACCGGTGGCGGGGCTTGGAACACGGTTCCTGCCGGCGACCAAGTCGATGCCGAAGGAAATGCTTCCTGTCGTCGACAGGCCCGTCGTGCAATATGCGGTGGACGAGGCCTTCGAGGCCGGCATCGAGCACATCGTATTCGTAACCGGCCGCAACAAGGCGGTCATAGAAGACTATTTCGACCTGCATCCGGAATTGATCGGAACCCTGGAGCAAACTGGCAAGAAGACTCAGCTGGAGACGCTCGAAAGCATGCTGCCGGTGGCCGGCGCCACCTCCTTCATCCGCCAGCAGTCGCCGCAAGGTCTCGGCCATGCCGTCTGGTGCGCCCGCGAGGTCATCGGCAATGAGCCCTTTGCCCTGCTTTTGCCTGACATGGTCTCCTTCGGCGGGCGCGGATGCCTGGCCGAGATCACCGACCTCTATGCGCAGACCGGCGGCAATGTCATTGCCGTCGAGCGCTGCGATCCCACCGAGACCAACAAATATGGCATTGTCGGCCGTGGCGCCGACATTGGCGGCGGTTTCGAGGTGACGGCCATGGTCGAAAAGCCGGCGCCGGCCAACGCGCCGTCGAACTTCTACATCAACGGCCGTTATATCCTGCAGCCCGAGATCTTCCAGCTTCTGGGCAACCAGCAGCGCGGCGCCGGCAACGAGATCCAGCTGACTGACGCCATGGTTCGCCTGTCGCAGGAGCAGCCATTCTTTGCCCAGCCTTTCAAGGGGCGCATGTTCGACTGCGGTTCCAAGGAAGGGTTCATCCAGGCCAATATCGCCTTCGCGCTGGCGCGCGATGACATGAAGGGTCCGGTTTTCGAGATGCTCCGGGAGTTCGTCCGGACGCATGAACGCCAGGAAGAAGCCGCATAATGCCCATCTTTCGGGAGTATTGTCGGGTGGCTGACGGCGCAGGGGCCGGCCGGCTCCGCGCTGTCCGGCACCAAGCGTGTGTCGCGCCTGCCAATGCTCCCGATCTCTCCGGAGCCTGCGAGCGAGACAAGCCAGAATTGGACCGAAGATGAATTATGCCAATTTTCCTCTCGACAAGAGGATGCCATTGCCGAATTCGGACGCAGGAGACGGCGACGACTTCATCGATATCGAGCGGCTGCTTGGCATGGCCGCACGCCAGGCCAAGGTGGTTGGCGTGTGCGCCATCATCGGTCTTTTCCTGGGCATGCTCTATCTGCAGACCACGCCGCCAAAATTCGTGTCGGTCTCCAGCGTGCTGATCGATGAAGGTCTGAACAAGATCGTCGACGACATCTCGGCGGCATCGACGACCATGCAGACCGATTCCGCGATTCTAAGCCAGATCGAGATCCTGACCTCGACGCGGCTTGCCGCCGTGGTCGTCGACAAGCTCAAGCTCGACCAGAACGACACGTTCATGAACCCGCCCCAGTCGGCCCTTGCCCAGGGCGTCGGCTTTGTCCGCGGTCTAATCCAGTATGTTCGTCCGAGCAGCCCGGTCATGCCGGGTGTCGGCGACATCTCCAAGCTCGACCCCGCCGCGCGCGATGCGCTGATCGCCGGGTCGAGCCGCGACTACGCCATTCTCAAGCTGCAGAACGAGATCCGGGCGGATCGCGTCGGGCGAAGCTACGTTATCGCGCTTGGCTACCAGGCGACGGATCCGGCATTAGCGAAGGCCATCACCAAGGCCTATGCCGACGCTTATCTCGCCGACCAACTCGACGCCAGCTTCGACGCCACCGAGCGCGCGGCGGTCTGGCTGCAGGGCCGGTTGACGGAACTGCGCGAGAGCTCGCAGCAGGCATCGCTGGCGGTCGAGAAATTCAGGGCCGAACACGGCCTGTCCGCCAACAGCGACGGCCAGCTGATGAGCGACAAGCAGCTCGCCGACCTGAACGCCCAGCTCATCGTGGCGCAGGCCGACACCGCGCGTGCCAGCGCCCGTTACCAGCAATACAAGTCGATCGTCGACAGCGGCTCGGACAACGCTTTCAAGGATGCCGCCATATCCAGCGACCAGCCAAGCAGCTCGGTCATTGCGGCGCTCAAGACCCGCTATCTCACGGTCGCCAAACGGCAGCAGGATGTCGAGGCGAATTTCGGCCCGCAGCATCCGCAGGCGGTGGCGCTCGCCAAGGAGAAGGCCGACATCTCGACGCAGATCTTCGGCGAACTGAAGCAGCTCACCGAAAGCTACCGCAACGAGTATGAGGTGGCGTTGGCGCGCGAGACCGCGCTCAGGGCCAATGTCGCCGCCGCGCAGGGCAAGAGTTCGATCGACAACCAGTCGCAGGTTCAATTGCGTGATCTCGACCAGAAGGCGACGGCACTCTCCACGCTCTACCAGACGTTCCTCGGACGCTACGAGGAAGCCGCGCAGCAGCAATCCTTCCCGGTCGGCAAGATCCGTATCATCTCGGATGCGTCGACGCCGCTTGCCGCCTCGAGCCCGCGCACGGTCATTGTGCTCGGTCTTTCGCTGGTGCTCGGGGTTCTGATGGGCGCCGGCTTTGGCGGTCTCAACGAGTTCAACGAGCGGTTCTTCAGGACCGGCGAGGAGGTCCGCGACCGCGTCGGCCTCAAATTCCTGGGTTACCTGCCGACCATCGGCAGCAAACCGAGCAAGGAAGACAAGCCAGCCGAACCCGATCTCAAGGTCGCCAGATCGCCGGCCGCCATCGAAAGGCGCGCACGGATGCGGGTGAGCGTCGACGCTCCGGCATCGATGTTCTCCGAAACGCTGCGCAGCGCCAAGATCGCCTTCGATGTGGTGATGGAAGGGCAAGGCAGCCGCGTCATCGGCGTGATCTCGGTCCTGCCCGGCGAAGGCAAGTCGACGGTCGCGGCCAATCTCGCCGGGCTGCTCGCCGCCAATGGCTCCAGGACGTTGCTCATCGACGGTGATCTGCGCAATCCAGGCCTTAGCCGCAGCCTCGGCATGGAAGCCGAGCAAGGCTTGATGGAAGCGGTGGTGAGCGGCCAGACCTGGCAGTCCGTCGGCAAGATCGACAGGCAGACCAAGCTGGCGATCATTCCGGCTGTGCTGCGCGGGCATTTCTCGCACACCAGCGAGCTTCTCTCCTCGGCCGGTATGCGTCGTTTCATCGAAAACGCCAAGGAGACCTTCGAATACATCGTCGTCGATCTGCCGCCGCTTGGCCCGGTGGTCGACGCCAAGGCCTTCGCACCGCTGGTTGACGGCTTCGTGCTCGTCACCGAATGGGGCCGCACGCCGCGCGCCATGGTGCGCTCGATGTTGGAATCCGAGCCCTATGTCGCCAACAAGATCGTCGGCGCGGTGCTGAACAAGGTCGATCTGAAGAAGCTCGCCAAATACGGGTCGTTCGGCGCGTCGGAGAAATTCTTCGACAAGTACTCGAGCTATTATCTCGACAAGTCGGAAGTGCGTTCGAAGGCGACGGTCTGAGATAAGGCCGTTGCCCATCATGTCTTGGACCTGCGCAGCGCTTCTCATTCCGAAATAGCACAAAGTTTCGGCACCGTCCGGCCGCGGCTCATGCGGCCGGAGCGGCGCACAGCTCGCGGCTATGCCGCCTCAGCCGGTAACGTAAAAGCGTGTGGTCGAGCAGCAGCCGGATGCGCGGTTCGGCCTCGGTTGCCACCAGCCAGCTTGCCGCGATCATGGTCGCGCCGACCACTACCATCGACAGGAGATAGGGCAGCCCGGCGCGCACCATGGCGCCGAGCATTGCCGCGCCGATGACGTCGTGGATCAGATAGAGCGGATAGGTCATCAGGTCGATCCGGCGCCGGCGCTCCATCTGAGGTCGAGCGTGAGCGACCACGCCATCAGCGCGATGGCCGCGAGGAAGATCAGGATTGGCGGCGCGTACGGCATCACGGCTCCGACTTTGATGCTATGGACGTCGACGGAGCTGGCGATCTGCAGCACCCCGCCGAGGAACAGCAGGCAGCAGCCCCAGGTGAGACGCCGTCACCGCCTTGAACCGCATCAGCCAGATGAGCACGCCGACTGCGAAGAATGAGCCATGATGCACCAGCACGAGCTGCAGCCACCGCGTCTCGGCGAAGGCGGACCAGCCGAGCGGATAATAAAGGCACCAGAACAGCGTGCTGACCATGCCGATGACGATGGCAACCCTTTCCATCAGATGGAAACGGCCGAGCCGCAGCAGGATCCAGACGATGGCGTAGAAGGCGATTTCGATGCCGAGGGTCCAGTAGACGCTGTCCACCAGGGACCATAAGGCGCGAACAGGCCGGTGCGCACGAGTCGGATCACCGCATCGGTCGGCCAGCTCAAGCCGATCAGCAGCAACAGCGCCGCAGTGGTCGGGGCACAAATCCAGACCGCCGGCGCCAGTCTTTTGACCCTTGCCTCGAAGAACCGCGGCGGCGTCGAATTCTCGGGCTGAAGGCAATGACGAAACCGCTGATGACGAAGGAGATCTCGACGCCGATCCAGCCGGACCCGACCCAAGCGCCGATCCCGGGCTGCTCCGGAAGACCGCCGGTCGCTTGCGCCGAGATGCCGTCGGGATAGGCCCACACCCAGAAGCCGTTGTGATAGACCATGACCAGCACGGCGGCGAGAAACCGCGGGATGTCGATACCGCCAAAGTTTTTTGCTGAGCCATGCGATCCAATCGAATGGCCCCCCGCAGGATCTGCAAGGCGGAATGTTGCATTGCACAATCTACGATTGCGCCCTGCGGTCGTCACAAAGTTCGCCGCGTCGCAACATCGCGGAACGGTAGCTCCAGTCAGGTCCCGGCAGTGCTCCTTACACCCCGATTCCGCGCTCCGTCAGGGCAGCCGTGATCTCGTCGAGGATGGCGGGGTCGTCGATGGTTGCAGGCATCGTCCACGCTTCCTTGTCGGCGATCTTCTGCATGGTGCCGCGCAGGATCTTGCCCGAGCGCGTCTTGGGCAGGCGCTTGATCGTCACCACGGTCTTGAAGGCGGCGACCGGCCCGATGCGCTCGCGCACAAGCGCGACGACCTCCTTCTCGATGGCGCCGCCGTCGCGCGCGACACCGGCGTTCAGCACCACCAAGCCGAGCGGAATCTGGCCCTTCATCGCATCGGCGATGCCGACGACGGCGCATTCGGCGACATCGGGATGGGCGGCCAGCACCTCTTCCATGGCGCCCGTCGACAATCGGTGGCCGGCAACGTTGATGATATCGTCGGTACGGGCCATCACGTAGAGATAGCCGTCTTCGTCGATCATGCCGGCATCGGCCGTCTTGTAGAAGCCGGGGAACTCATCGAGATAGGCCTGGCGGAAGCGGGCATCGGCGTTCCACAGGGTCGGCAGGCAGCCCGCCGGCAGCGGCAGCTTGACCACGACATTGCCCAGCGCGCCGCGCGGCACCTCATGGCCGGCATCGTCGAGCACGCGAATGTCGTAACCGGGCATCGGTACCCCGGGCGAGCCGTACTTCACCGGCAACAGGCCGAGCCCGGCGGGGTTGATCGTCATCGGCGATCCGGTCTCGGTCNGGGAGCCGTATTTCACCGGCAGCAGGCCGAGGCCGGCGGGATTGATCGTCATCGGCGAGCCGGTCTCGGTTTGCCACCAATGATCGATCACCGGCACGTTCAGCTTCTGCTCCGCCCATTTGATGGTTTCGGGGTCGGCGCGTTCGCCGGCGAGGAACAGGGTACGGAACTTCGACAGATCGTATTTCGGCACGAACTCGCCCTTGGGATCCTGCCCCTTGATGGCGCGGAAGGCGGTCGGCGCGGTGAACAACGCGACCACGCCATGTTCCGCGATGACGCGCCAGTAGGTGCCGGCGTCGGGCGTACCGATCGGCTTGCCTTCGAACAGGATGCTGGTGCAGCCATGCAGCAGCGGGCCGTAGACGATATAGGAATGGCCGACCACCCAGCCGACATCGGATGCCGCCCAGAACACTTCCCCCGGCTTCACGCCGAACTCGTTTTCCATCGTCCATTTCAGCGCGACCATGTGGCCGCCATTGTCCCGCACGATGCCCTTGGGCTGGCCCGTCGTGCCTGACGTGTAGATGATGTAGAGTGGGTCGGTGGCCAGCACCGGCACGCAGTCGACATTGGCGCCGGCTGCCCGCTCACGAGCGACGGCGTCGGCATAGTCGATGTCGAAATGGTCCTTCAAATCGCAGCGCAACTGATCGCGCTGCAGGATCAGGCAGGCGTCCGGCTTGTGGCGGGACATCTCGATCGCCTTGTCGAGCAGCGGCTTGTAGGCGACGACCCGCCCCGGTTCCAGGCCGCAGGAGGCCGAGATGATCAGTTTCGGTTTTGCGTCGTCGATGCGGGTGGCAAGCTCATGCGAGGCAAAGCCGCCGAACACGACCGAATGCACCGCGCCGATGCGGGCGCAGGCGAGCATGGCGATGGCCGCCTCCGCCACCATCGGCATATAGATGATGACGCGGTCGCCCTTGCCGACGCCGCGGTTATTTAACACCGAGGTCAGCGCCACCACCTCGCGCTTCAGCTCGGCATAGGTGAACTTTTTCACCGTGCCGGTGATGGCGCTGTCGTATATCAGCGCGATCTGGTCGGCCCGCCCGCCGGCGACGTGCCGGTCCAGGGCGTTGTAGCAGGTGTTGCAGGCCGCGCCGGCGAACCAGCGGCCGTAGACGCCGGCGGTGGCATCGAACACCCTGTTCCAGGGCGAATACCAGTCGATGGCGCCGGCCGCGTCGGCCCAGAACCTTTCCGGGTCGCGTTTCCAGCCGTCATAGATCTCGTGATAGCGTGAAGCCATCCGTACCTCCCGGAAACCATTTGTCGTCTTTGCAAACAGCCTATGCTGTTTTTTCCGGCGCTGTCTTCCCTGATTTTCGTTTGAGCCGGTCTTCCTGATCGGGATGCTTGCTGTCAAAACGATCGAGCGGAGGATGTGAGCGCATGCGCCATTGATGGTCGATCGAGACCAGGCTCGAGGAACCGTCCGACCTCCTACAGCCTGTCGGATCCTGTGAGCACCGGCCGGCAAGCCGGCGGTGATCGTCGTGCAGGTGCAGCGCTACAGCTAGGATTTTTAAGGGTGCGATCGCCGCTTGATAGCGGTGACCGGACAACCCCGCTGAACACGTCGATTGCAGTCTAACAAGCCGGATTCGTTGGGCGAATGTCGACGGCGCTAGATCGGCAAGGCCACCAGCATGAGACCGACGCCGCCGAAGATCAAAATGGCTGTCGCCAGAGCTTTTCGATGACGTTCGAAAGTCGTCGGAGCCCGCTCCCAATTGTAACGCATACGCTATCTCCCCAAGACCCGGGGAGTTCTTACCTTACCCGAGGGAAGAAAAGCAACGGTCCTGCCCGTCAGCATGCCTGCCTACGAGCCATCCCGGCCGGCCAATAGACAGCGCCCCACCACCGCGCTATCTCATTTCCGGGTGTTGCATGGCTTTTGGGGTTCATTATGGAAATTGCCTCTGGAACGGTTCTTCGACTGGCGGACGATGCCTCGGTTCAGCATGTAGGCGACGGCGCGGTGGTGCTTTTGGCGCGTAGCGGCCAGCTCTATACCTGCAACGGCACGACAGAAGCCTTTCTCGACAAGGTGGATGGCGCGCGCAGCCTCGGCCAGATCGTCGGCCTGCTTTGCGAGGAGTTCGAAATCGACAAGGGCACGCTTGACGAGGACATGGCGGCGCTGGCCAGCGATCTGGTCTCGGAGGGCATTCTCGCTGCTCCAGGGCTTGATGGCTGAAGGCACCCATGATGGTGGACGGTCCTCTCCTGCGCGCCTTGTTCCGCTGCCATCTCTGGGCAAGCGCGCGGCTGATGCCAGTTCTCATTGCCAATCGCAGCTTCGAGAAGGTGCTGAAATGGGCGCCGCTCGTCTCGCCGGCGCCCTATCGCGGCCTGCCCGCCCACTACATTGTCGCCCGCGTCAACCGTGCCGTGCGTCATCCCTGGCTGATGCGCGACCGCAGATGCTTGCGGGAAGGCTTGCTCGGCCATCGCTTCCTGCGCCTTGCCGGTTTCGATCCGCAACTGCGTTTCGGCGTCGATCCGAAGTCGCTGCAAGCGTCGCGGCTGTCGGCGCATTGCTGGGTGTGCCTGGACGGCAAGCCGGTGGTCAGTGACAGCCTTCCCGGCATGGTCGAGATCTATCGTCACCCCGCCACCGCCGCCACGAAGGTGCGCTCCGCTTGACCAGACCTTCAGTATTCTATGACCTCAATGGCCAGATCTTCGGCATATCGGCCGAGCGCCCCGGGCTGTGGCAGGATTTCGACGGGATGCTCGGTATCTTGCGTGTCACAGGTCCCGTCGAGCCGGATTTTCGTCTCGACATCACAGAGGCGGACGTTCTGGACGAAGCGCCCAGCGGATCGCTCGTCTTCGAGGGCGACATACCGGAGGACGGCTACTGCCGGATGATCGCGGATGGCGGCACGGTCCATCTCGTCTTTCCCGAACGCCAGACCGTTGTCGTCAAGGACGAGGAGGGTTGGGCCGAACTCCGGGTTCGCCCTGGTGCGAAGGCCGCCTGGACGCCATCGATGCTGGTGTTGGACGCAGCACTCGACGCAGGCGGCCAGCATATGCTGCACACGGCCGGGCTGACGCTGCCGGGCCGCGACGCCGTCGTACTGGTCCATGCCCCGAGCGGTACCGGCAAGACCACCACATCGCTGGCCTTGGCAACGCAAGGATTCGGCCTGTGCTCCGACGACGCCATGATCCTGAGTCTCGCTTCCACCACGCCTGCCGCCTGGGGTTTGCCGCGCCATGTCAAGATCCATGAGAAGACCGCGCGGATGGTCCCGCTTGTGGCGCCATGCCTCGGTCCGTCATGGGACCGCAATGGCGAACAGGCTGTTTCGCTGGAAAAGCTGAGTGGGATCGTAAAAGTTGAAAGCCCGACCGCCCGTCCGGTCGCAGCACTCCTGCATCTTGCGCGATCCGCCGACGGAGAGACCAGGCTCGCGCCCATGGCCCGGACCGACGCGATGGTGGCGCTGGCGATGGACAATGTCCGCACCGGCGCGACTGGTCTGCTGCCGCTGCAGAAGCGCAGGTTGGCGGCGATCCGCGGACTGGTGTCGTCGGTGCCGACCTTCACCCTGGAAGTAGGCGCGCGTCCGGCCGACGCGGCGGCGCTGATAAGCGCTACGTTGACATCACGGGACTGACGGTTCCCCTCAAGCGGCGTATGGCCTGGCCTTGGCCAGCCGCTGGATCCAGCGAAAGGCATCGCGGCGCAGGCGCGAGCCGATCTTCTCCCGGGAATTGACCCTGAGCAACGTGTTGGTCGTGATCAGCTTCTTGGCCAGCCGGATCGACAGGTCGGGCTTGATTCGCCCGGCGAGTGCCAGCGCATGCGGTTCGTCGAACAGCTGTCCGGTCACGTTGAGCACAATCGCAAGTTCGAGTTCGATGCCGGTCATGCGCGCGGCGTCGAGCAGGCGGGCTTTTGACATCGGGGATTGCTGCGCCCTCACGCCCTGCAGCACGTCGACGCAAAGCTGCAGACGGTGGAATTTGTGGCCGCCGGCGGCATGCACGATGGCGATCGTCAAAAGGGCGGCCGGTGTATCCATGGCATCGCCATCTATGATGCCGAGCTCGCGAAAACCCAGCGACAGGCGTCGCCGCATGCCGGTGTCGTGCACAAGATCGCCATGCAACTCGACCAGCAGGCTGGAATTCTCCTTTTCCAGCCATTTGAATTCCTGCAACCGGTACGATTCGGCCTCGTTGCTGCCAAGCTCGAAGCCGCATGCCGCAATCACCCGGTTTGCCCGCGCGAGGTTGGCGGGCTCGACCAGGATGTCGATGTCGGTGAAAGGCCGGTCGGATACATTGCGGTAGAGTTTTCGCGCGAAGACCGGCCCCTTGACGATCCGCGCCGGAATGCCTTCCACCGCCATTCCCTTCATGATGCGGTCGCCATGGTACTGCAGCAGCATCGACTGGCCGGTGGCGATCGTCGCCGTCTGGCGCAGGTCGTCGAGTTTGTCCCGCAAACCAGTATCCGACGGCAGGTGCGCGTCGCCACGCTCCCCAAGCTTGCGCAGCATGATCGGCAGGACGCCGTGGAATTCGGCATTGTCGAGCAGGGCAGACAGGGCCTTCGCCGATAAATCGTCCCCGACCGCCGCAGCCTCCGGATCGGCGAAGCGCAGCAGCAGTTTTTCTTCAGCTGGAGTAAGAGACGGCAGCATCGATCCGGACAAATCCATCGTTATGTGGATTGTCCGGAATGGTCGCAGAAAAGCACGGCTGAAGCCAGCCTTACACGCCCCAGCGCAGCGCGGCGGTGTGGACAGGTGCGTCCCACCATTCCGTCAGTTCGTCGTCGAGCATGCTCAGCGTGATCGAGCAGCCGGCCATGTCGAGCGAGGTGACATAGGTGCCGACCAGCGACCGGGTAACCGTCACGCCATGTTGCTCGAAAACCCGGCGCGCGCTGTTGTACATCAGATAGAGCTCCATCAGCGGCGTGCCGCCGAAACCGTTGACGAACAGCAGCGCGGATCCTTTCGCCCTTTCGTCGAGATCGCCCAGGATCGCAGCGCAGATTTCTTCGACAATCGCGTCGGCGCTTTTCAGCCTGTCGCGCCGGCGGCCAGGCTCGCCATGGATGCCGACGCCGAATTCCATCTCGCCATCGCCGATGTCGAACGTCGGTTTGCCGGCAGCCGGCACGGTGCCGCTGGTCAACGCCACGCCCATCGAGCGGGTGGCGTCGTTGACGCGGTCGCCCAGCGCCTTCAACGCCGGCAACGCCATCCCGTGCTCGGCCGCGGCGCCGACGATCTTTTCCACCACCAGCGTGCCCGCCACGCCGCGCCGCCCGGTCGTGTAAGACGAATTCTCGACGGCGACGTCGTCATTGGTGACGACCTGCAGCACGCCGTCGGACATCTCCGCCGCCATCTCGAAGTTCATCACGTCGCCTTCGTAGTTCTTGACGATGAACAGGCAGCCGGCGCCGGTGTCGACGGCTTGCGCGGCCGCCAGCATCTGATCCGGTGTCGGCGAGGTGAACACCTGGCCGGGACAGGCGGCGTCCAGCATGCCATGGCCGACAAAGCCGCCATGCAGGGGCTCGTGGCCGGAGCCGCCGCCGGAGATCAGCGCCACCTTGCCCGGCTTGAGCATCTTGCGGCGGATGAATTTGTGCTCCTCGCCAAGCATCAGGATGTCGGCATGGGCGGCCGCGAAACCGTCGAGGCTCTCGGTCAGTACCATGTCCACCGAGTTCATGAATTTCTTCACGGCCGTCTCCTCCCGAAATAGCCTGGCATCAAGGGGTCGTTCAGCCGCTCTTGCCGGTGATGCTGGTGACCTTCTGGATGAATTCGTTGATCGCGCGGTCGAGCGCCGCATTCTGCTTGTCGTCGCCGAAATCCGGCACGATGAGCGAAACGTGCCTTGTCTTGCGCGCGCCCGCGGCGACCGAGATCTTCCCGGGATGTGCCTGGTGATAGGCGGCAAGAAACTGGTCCCGCTCGGCCTGGCTGAAATGGCAGACGGAAAAGATGGCCGGCAGATGTTTCGACGGAATGGGAATCGAATAGCTCGGGCTCGAAATCTGCGTGACGAAGCTGCGATGCTTGCCAAGCGCATCGGCGAGCCGCTGGCGCATGCCGGACGGCCGCTGGTCGATAACCTGCGACAGGATCGTCTTGTAGGCGCGGATCGCTTCTTCGGAACCGGGTTCGGGTTTGATGTCGGCCATGCCTGCCGTGCCTAGACCGGAACGTCGGCTATGGCCGCCTTGGCCATGGCGAGTTGCGCCGGCGCCACGGAAAGATCGCGCAGACCGGCTTCCAGCAGAGAGGGAATCGAAGCGGGGTCGCCGCCGGCATCGCCACACAGGCTGACGACGATCCCGGTCTCCCGTCCAAAGGCCGCGACCGAGGCGATCAGCCTCAACACCGCAGGATGGCGGACTGAATTCAGGTGTGCCACGGCGGCATTGTCGCGCGCGGCCGCCATCACATATTGCGTCAGATCGTTGGAACCGATCGACAGGAAGGCGACGCCGGTAAACGCCTCCGGCGCGATGGCCACCGAAGGCACTTCGACCATGATGCCGAGCGGCGGCATTTTTTGCGCGATGCCGCGCGCGGCAAGGGCCGTCCGCTCCTCGGCGAACAAGGCGGCGGCGCTCTCATACTCTGCGGATGTGGCGATCATCGGAAACATGATCTTGAGATTGCCGTGCGGCGCGGCGCGCAGCAATGCCCTGATTTGAATCCGGAATATGTCGGGCCTGGCCAGCGACAGCCTGATGCCGCGCAGGCCAAGGAATGGATTGCCTTCCTCGACGGTGAAGCCCGGCACCGGCTTGTCGCCGCCGGCGTCGACGGTACGGATCGTCACCGGTTTTTCGCCGGCCCATTCCAGCACCTTGCGATAGGCACGATACTGCGTCTCCTCATCCGGCAGCGTCTTGCCGAACAGGAATTCGGTGCGCATCAGGCCGACACCGTCGCAGGTCGCGATGTCGATGGTATCGACATCCCTAGGGTCGGCGATGTTGACCTGTACGCGGACCGCGGTGCCGGTTTTGGTCACGGCCGGCCGCGCCAGAAAAGTCCGTGCCTTACCCTGGCCGGCGATGAAGGAAGAGGACGACTGCCGGAACGAGCCGATCTCGGCCGGCGAGGGTGCCAGGACGATATTGCCGTGCTCCGCGTCGAGCAGTGCCATGTCGGTAACAGCGGTGAGCGGCTCGCGCAGGCCCACGACCATCGGCACGCCACGCGAGCGCGCCAGCATGGCGACATGGCTGGCGGTGCTGCCTGCCTTCAGGGCGATGCCGCCACCATGGCTCCAGTCGGTTTCGAGAAAGCGCGTCGGCGCGATGTCCTCGCCGTAGAGGATGGCGCCAGCCGGTGCCGTAATGCCACCGTCCTCGGTCAGGGCGCGCAGCACCTGGTCCCTGATGTCGCGCAGATCCGTGGCGCGGGCGCGGAAATAATCCTGGTCCGATGCCTCGTAGCCGGCGATCTCGGTATCGAGCGCCTGCCGCCAGGCCGCGTCGGCGGGTGTTCCGGAAGAGATCGATGCGAAGGCCGGCCCGCTCAGCGCGTCGTCTTCCAACATGGCGATGTGGAATTCGAGTATGCCGGCGGCGTCTTTCTCGGCGGTGCCGACCATGTCCACGAGCCGGTTCACCGCCTTGCCGATCGCGGCCTCCAGGGACGTCCTCTCCTCGACGGAGCTTGCCTTGCTAGCGTAAACGCGCGCGGGCCGGCCGAGGTCGAACAGAGGCCCCTCTGCATAGCCGGCCGAGGCAGGAACACCCTCAATGCGCATGGCACGCATTCCCAGCGGGTGAGCGCAGGCGCGGATCGGCCTCAAGCCGAGCGGACATGGCCGGCGTCCTCGTCGAAATTGCGCTGCACCAGTTCGACCAGCGCGCGGATAGCATCACCGGCACCATCGCCGTTGGCCCTGATGTGCAGCACCGTGCCCTTCGGAGCCTTGGCCGCCATCACCTTGACGATGCTTTTTGCATCGAACCATGGGCCGTTGGCGGCGAGTGCAATCTCCACCTCGGCGGCAAAGCTCTTGGCCAGCTTGGTGAACTTGACCGAAGGACGCGCATGCAGGCCCACATCGTGGGTGATCAGGACAGTCGCTTCGGCCATTGCGGACATGTGTTCAAAAATCCCGTTCGCTCATGACGGCGACAATTCGTGCGCCGTCGCGACCACTTCCCGGAGCGAGGCGCCACCGGATGCCTCGGTCGCCGCCATCACCGCGCCCTCGACGATCGGCGCGTTGCAGACGATGATTTTGTGCGCACGCGGCTCGCCGATCAATTCCACCGCCATTTCCGAATTGGTCTCGGCGCCGCCGAGATCGACAAGTACGGCGACGCCGGCGTCCGACCAGGCCTTGTCGATGGCGCCCATGATCGCCTCGACATTGGTGCCGAGCCCGCCATGGCCGTTTCCGCCGCACCACGCAAGCGGCACCTCGTCGCCGACCATTTGGCGTACCATGTCGGCCGTGCCCTGGGCGACCAGCGGCGAATGCGACACGATCACGATCCCGACATTGCTCATGCCTTGCCCCCGATGATTTGCGCCAGCGTGCGCACCAGCAGCGCGGTCGAGCGCGCGCCGGCATCCATATGGCCGATCGAGCGGTCTCCGAGGAACGAGGCGCGACCGCGCAGTGCCTTCATCGGCACCGTCGCCTCGGCCGCGGCGTCGGCGATATCGGCTATTTCAGCCGCCGTCCTTCCCCCGGCCAAGGCGTCATGCACCGGTCGCAGAACATCCAGCATGGTTTTTTGTCCTACCTGCGACTTGCCGCGCGCTGCCACCGCGTCGATCGCCTTGCCGAAGGCAGCCGTCAGATTGGCGCGGTCGGGTTCCACCGAAATCTCCTTGCCGAGCGCCATGAACAGCGTGCCGAAGAGCGGGCCGGAAGCGCCGCCCACCGTCATCACCAGCTTGGTGCCAATAGCCTTCAGGGCATCCGGCATTGGCTTCGCGGCGAACACATCGGCCTCGGCCCGTACGGCGTCGAAGCCGCGCTTCATGTTCAGCCCGTGGTCGCCGTCGCCGATCGCCTGGTCGAGCGCGGTCAATTCCTCGGCGTGCGCGGCAATCGCATCCGCGGCGGCCGTGATAAGCCTCGAAAGGTCCAGCGCCGTCATGTCGCCCGAATTCCCGGTTTGCACCTCGCCGGCAGTAGCGAAAGAACGGTCGTTCGACAACTGGTGCATGCGTCAGGCCGTGACAAGCAGTGTGGCGGCGGCCGCGAACACCTCTGCCACGGCATGAGCACCGGGATCGACCACGCCCTGCAATCCGGCACCGACATAGGCGGACCGCCCGGCTTTTGCCTTCTCCATGGCCGCGGTGGCCTCCGCACCGCGCCGGGCTGCTGCCGCCGCGTCGCCAAGGCCCTTGCCGTCGAGGGCCTTCAAGGCCGGCTCCAGCGCATCGATCATGGTGCGATCGCCGGGTTTGGCGCCACCGTAGAAGGTCAGGCGTTCAAGCCCGGCGAGCAGGGCCTTGGGCACACCGGCGCCACCGTCCAAGGCCCGCCCCGCCGCCGTGAAGAAGATCGACAGCAGCACCCCGCTGGAGCCGCCCATCGATGCGCTCAATATGTCGCCCACTGCACCTAAGGTCGCCGCGGGATCGGCAAGCGGCAGCGTGTCGAGCCGATCAAGAATGCTGCGTGCGCCGGTCGCCACGGTCGAGCCGGTGTCGCCGTCGCCCGCCTTGGCGTCCAGTCCGTTCAATGCCGCTTCGAGCGAAATCAGCTTCTCGCAGACCGTGACGATCAAGCGCTTGGTGCCGGCATCCTGGCTGGCCCTGTGTGAGCTTTGTCCGGCTGCCTTCGCCATGGGTACGACAGCGGGCGCGACGAGCGGCTTGGCCGGCATCCAGGCGGGCGGGCCGACCGGCGCTAGCAAGGCGGCCTCGCGTGCCGCATCGAGCCGGATCAGCGACAGCGAGAACCCGTTCATATTGAGTGCCGTCATCAACGATCCGGGACCGATGGTGAACTTCACTGTCTTTGCCAGCGGGGAGGCAAGCACCGCATTGGCAACCAGCGACATTTCGAGCGGCGGCACGGAGCCGAGATTGTTGATCAGCAAGGCATGGTCCGCTTTCGCGTCGAGCCGCCCCGCGAGGCGCTCCGCCATGACAGCCACCAACTTGTCGGCGCTCTGTACCGCGATGCGCTCGACGCCGGGCTCACCGTGGATGCCGAGGCCGAGCTCGCCATCGTCTTCGCCAAACCTGTCCTCGTGCGGCTGGCCGGGAATGGAGCAGGACGACAACGACATGCCGAGCGAGATGATATCCTTTGCCGCCGCGCGCGCGGCCGCCGCGACGGATACCAGGTCCTTTCCGGCTTCCGACAGGTGGCCTGATATCTTGTGCACGAATAATGTGCCGGCAACGCCGCGCGGCTGGGCGATGTCGGGCAGCGCGATGTCGTCGGCGACGATCACCATCTCGACGGCAAAACCTTCGGCGCGCGCCTTCTCGGCAGCGAGGCCGAAATTGAGCCGGTCTCCGGTGTAGTTCTTGACGATCAGCAGGCAACCGGCCGGTCCGGTGACCGCGCGAATGGCCGCCAGCACAGCTTTGACGCTGGGCGAGGCGAATATCTCGCCCGAAACCGCCGCCGTCAGCATGCCCATGCCGACGAAGCCGGCATGCGACGGCTCGTGCCCGGCGCCGCCGCCGGAGACGACGGCAACCTTGGACTTGTCCCAATCCGCGCGCAGCACGACCTTGATCTCGGGATACCCGTCGAGGCGCGCGAGGTCGCCTGAGCCAATGGTGCGCAACAGGCCGTCCAGGGCCTCGGTGACAATCGTTTCCCTGCGGTTGAAAAAGTGCTTCATCGAATTCGTCCCGTATTCGCAATCTTCAATCAGAAGCCGGCGTCCGCCTTGGCGGGCGCCGAAACCGGTCACATCAGTCGTTGTCCGTCGGCGCCGAAATAGAGCGGCGAGCGGTAGCGGATCACCACTTTGTCGCCTTGCGCCAGATCGGTGTCGGGATCGGTCAGGGTCACCAGCTTCTTCTGCCCCACCGTCACATGCAGATGGTTCTGGTCGCCGAGATGCTCGACCCAGTCGACGACGCCATCAGCATGGCCATTCACGGCCTTCTCGATCGCCAGGTGCTCGGTGCGCGCGCCAATCGTCCTGGTGCCGGCCGGCGCGCCGCCATCGGGAAGTAGCCCCGTCGGCAAAAGATTGATGGCCGGCTGGCCGAGCCGTGCTGCGACATGCAGATTTGCCGGTTCCGAATAAATGGTTCGTGGTGAACCGATCTGCACCAGCACGCCGTCGGCGAGGATGCCGATGCGATCGGCCATGGTCATCGCCTCGATCTGGTCGTGCGTGACGTAGAGCATGGTAGCACCGAGCTCGGACTGGATGCGCTTCAATTCGAGTCTGAGATCCGCGCGCAGCTTGGCGTCGAGCGACGACAGCGGCTCGTCCATCAGGTAGATGGAAGGCTTGCGCACCAGCGCGCGGCCGATGGCGACGCGCTGCATTTCGCCGCCCGACAATTTGGTCGAACGGTTGGCAAGCTTGTGATGGATTCGCACCATCTTCGCGACCTCCTCGACCCGGCGGCGGATTTGGTCTTCCGGTATTTTCCGCGCCGGCGAGCGCAGTGGGAAGGCGAGGTTGTCGAACACCGACAGATGCGGATAGAGCGAATATTGCTGGAAGACGAAGGCTGTGTCGCGTTCGGCCGGCGACAGGGTCGTGGCATTGTGGCCGCCGATCTCGATCGTGCCTGCATCCGGCCGTTCCAGCCCTGCAATCAGCCGCAGTGTGGTCGTCTTGCCGGCGCCGGTCGGCCCCAGCAGCACGACGAATTCGCCGTCCGATATATGCAGGTCGAGCCCACTGACGGCGACATGGTCGCCGAAGCTTTTGGTCACGCCTTTGATGTGCACGTCAGCCATGCTGCGCTCTCCCCTGAGAGGCGGTGTCGTGGATTGCCGTTCTCACCGCGCGCCCGGAGCCTTTTTCGAACAGCGACAGTCGCGCGCTGTTCAGTGTCAGGCCGACATGGTCGCCAGCATTGAGCCGGATTTCGGCCGGCACCCGCGCCTTGATGATGCCGTCCGCCGTTTCCACCGCGACGATCTGGGTGGTGCCGAGGTATTCGGTGCCGTAGATGGCGCCGCGCAGCTTGGATGCATCGTCGAAGCGGATGTGTTCGGGGCGAATGCCGAGCGCCATGTCGGCAGGTGCTACGTCCTCGCGCACCTCAGGCACCGCCACGGTCGCCCCTTGGACGACTACCTCCTTCGCACCTTTTGTAAGTCCACCGCCAAATTTCAAAAAATTCATCGGCGGGGAGCCGATGAAATCGGCCACGAACATGGTAGCGGGGCGGTCGTAGATCTCGCGCGGTGTGCCGAACTGCTCGATGACGCCGTGGTTCATGACGGCGATCTTGTCGGCCATCGACATCGCTTCCATCTGGTCATGTGTGACGTACACGGTCGTCGCGTGGATCCGATTGTGCAACTCGCGCAGTTCATGGACCATTAGGTCACGGAACTCGGTGTCGAGCGTTCCGAGCGGCTCGTCCATCAGAAAGCATTTCGGCCGCCGCACGATGGCGCGGCCAAGCGCGACGCGCTGGCGGTCGCCGCCGGCGAGACCGGATACGGATTTGTTGAGCAGATGGTCGATGCGCAGAAGCTTCGCCGTTTCCTCGACGCGGGTGCGGATCTCGGCCGAGGGCATGCCTTGCGCCAAAAGTGGGAAGCCGATGTTCTTGCGCACGTTCATATGCGGATAGAGCGCGAAGAGCTGGAAGACGAAGGCGATGTCGCGCTCGCGGGCCCTGAGCATGGTGACGTCGTCGCCGCCGAGCAGGATCTGGCCGCCGGTCGGCAGCTCAAGCCCGGCGATCATGCGCAAGGTGGTGGTCTTGCCGCAGCCCGACGGTCCGAGCATGACGAAGAACTCGCCATCCTCGACGACGAAGTTGGAGTCTTGCACGGCGACGAAATCGCCGAAGGCCTTTCTCAGATGTTGGACGCGAATTTCGGCCATGGATTATTCCGGAAACTTCGAGACGATGATGAACATCACCGTGCCGGCAAGCATGGTGATGAAGGAATAGGTATAGAGCGACAGCGCGAAAGGCTGGAACAGCATCAGGAAGCCGATGGCGATAAGCGCCGTGGCAATGTTTTCCATCAGCCCGCGTCTGGCCCAACGGGGCCAGCGCGATTTGCGTTTTGCGGATTGTGTCATGCTCATTTGCGCACCGCGCCGAAGGTGATGCCGCGCAGCAATTGCTTGCGGAGTAGGATGGTGAAGACCAGGATTGGAACCAGGAAGATCGTCGTGCCGGCCGCCACGGCCGGCCAGTCCTGGCCGCCTTCGCCTATGATGGTCGGAATGAAGGGCGGCGCGGTTTGCGCGGTGCCTGACGTCAGCAGCGCGGCGAAGGCGTATTCGTTCCAAGCGAAGATCAGGCAGAAGATCGCGGTNATGCCGGTGGTCGCCTGCGGCAGCACGGTGCGCCAGAAGGCCTGCAGCCGCGTGTAGCCGTCGATCATCGCCGCTTCCTCATATTCGCGCGGAATCTCGTCGATGAAGCCCTTGAGCAGCCACACCGCCAGCGACACGTTGACCGCCGTGTAGAGCAGGATCATGCCGAGCGCGGTGTCCGACAGGCCAAGCTCGCGGTACATCAGGTAGATGGGAATCGCGACAGCGATCGGCGGCATGAAGCGTGTCGATAGGATGAAGAACAGAAGGTCGTCGGCGAGCGGCACCTTGAAGCGCGAGAAGCCGTAGGCCGACAATGTCCCGAGGAACACGGCGCAGAAGGTCGAGCCGAAGGCGATGATCAGCGAATTGATGAAGCGCGGCAGGAAGTTGGATGGTCCGGCGATCACCATGTTGCGCTTGCGCACAGTCTCGTCGCAGAAGCCCGTCGCCGGTCCGAGCGAGTTGATATATTCAGGCGTCTGCCTGGTGCGCGTCGTGAACAGGTTGCAGTAGCCCTCGATGCTCGGCTGGAACACGATCTTGGGCGGATAGGCGATCGAATCCGGCGGCGTCTTGAAGCTGGTGGCGAAGATCCACAAGAGCGGCACGATCGAGATCAGCGCGTAGGCGATGATGATGGCGCCGGCGATGCGCTTCGAATTCGACGAGGGCGCGACGACCGAATGGGCTGTGGTCAGGCTCATCTCTGCTTCACCTTGTTGAGCGCCTTGACGTAGATGTTGGCGAGACCGAACACCGCGACGAACAGGATGATGGCGAAGGCAGAGGAATAGCCGGTGCGCCAGCTCTCGAAGGCCTGCCGTTTCAGCGTGATCGAGGCGACTTCGGTGGTCGAACCCGGCCCGCCGCCGGTGAGCAGGTTGACCATGTCGAACATCTTGAAGTTCTCGATGCCGCGAAACAGCACCGCCAGCATGATGAAGGGCAGCGCCATTGGCAGCGTGATCGACCAGAACTGCCGCCAGTTGGATGCGCGGTCGACCTCGGCCGCCTCATAAATATATTCGGGAATCGAGCGCAGGCCCGCGAGGCAGATCAGCATCACGTAGGGCGTCCACATCCAGGTATCGACGATGATGATCGACCACGGCGCCAGCGAGACGTTGGAAAGCATCTGGATGCTTGTCGGCGGAATGCCCGACACGAACGAGACGACATAGGAAAACAGGCCGATCTGCGGCTCGTAGAGGAAGCGCCAGAAATTGCCGACCACGGCCGGCGACAGCATCATCGGCACCAGGATCAGCGTCGTCCAGAAAGCGTGGCCGCGAAACTTGCGGTCGATCAGCCAGGCCAGCGTGAAGCCGATCAGCGTCTGCAAGAGGATGGTCCAGAACACGAAATGCGCTGTCGTCTGCATGGCGATCCAGATGTCCTGGTCGCCAAGGATGCGCTGGTAATTGGCGAAACCGAGGTTCTTCACCACCTCGTTCGGGCGGTTGGCGCGAAAATTGGTGAAAGACAGGTAGATCGCCCAGAACAGCGGGAAGATGTTGATGGCAAGCAGCAACAGGATCGTCGGCGAGATGAACAGCCAGGCGAGGCCCTTGTCGCTGATGCCCCGGACCTTGCGAGCCAGCGGTTCCGGGGTCGCCCGGGCAACGGTGTCCGCGGTCCGATTGAGCATGGTCAGTCCTGCTTCGGTCACTTCGTTCGTCTCTGTCATGGAATTTATCTGAACCGCGTCCCGTGCCAAGGGCGGCACGGGACGCGTGGTCATGGCTCGGGAGGAGCCTTGCGGTTGCCGCGGCTACATCTTGCCGTCGTCCTGGAAGACCTGCGTCCAGTCCTTGACCAGGCCGTCGAGAGCATCCTTGGCCGAACCCTGGCCGGCAACGACATAGTCATGGAAGCGCTTCTGCGAGGCTTGCAGCAGCGGCGCGTAGCTCGGCTCGGCCCAGAAGTCCTTCACGATCGCCATCGAGTCGAGGAAGGTCTGCGCATAAGGCTGGCTGGCCGGGAATTTCGGATCCTTCACCACCGCGTTAAGGCAGGAATAACCGCCGAGCGACCACCACTTGGCCTGCACGTCCTTGTTGGCGAACCACTTGATATATTTCAGCGCCGATTCCTGCTTGTCGGAATAGGAGACCACCGAAATACCCTGGCCGCCGAGCTGGGCGAACTGGGCGCCACCGGGACCCTTTGGATTGACGAAATAGCCGATCTTGTCGCCGCCGACATTCTCGTCCTTCTGCAGGCCCGGCCATGTGAAGGCGAAGTTCATGTGCATCGCCACCTGGCCGGATTTGAAGGCATCGACGCCTTCACCCATGTAGCTGTTCGAGGCGCCCGGAGGGGTGCAGCAATCGTAGAGCGCCTTGTAGAATTCCAGACCTTTGACCGCGTCTGGCGAATTGACGAAGCCTTCCATCTCGTACGGCTTCTTCGGGTTCTCGTACTGGAAGCCGTAGCTGTAGAGCACGTCCATGGCGCCCATGGTGATGCCTTCCGAGCCGCGCTCGGTGTAGATCGAGGTGCCATAGACCGTCTTGCCGTCGACCTGCCGCTTCTGGAAGAATTCGGCGATCTGCTTCAGCTGGTCGAAAGTGGCCGGCGGGCCGAGGTCCCAGCCATACTTCTCCTTGAATTCCTTCTGCAGTTCGGGCTTGGAGAACCAGTCCTTGCGGTAGGTCCAGCCGACGACGTCGCCCATGGCCGGCAGCGCCCAGTAGTTGGGCGTGTTCTTCGGCCATTCCGAATAGCCGACGACGGTCGCCGGCACGAAGTCGTCCATGCTGATCTTCTCCTTGTCGAAGAAGTCGTTCAGCTTGACGTAATGGCCATTCTCGGCGGCGCCGCCGATCCACTGGCTGTCGCCGATGATCAGGTCGCAGAGCTTGCCGTGCGAGTTCAATTCGTTGAGGAAACGGTCGGCATAGTTGGTCCACGGCACGAATTCGAATTTCATGCCGATGCCGGTTTCCTTGGTGAAGTCCTTGGACAGTTCAACCAGCGCGTTGGCTGGGTCCCAGGCGGCCCAGCACAGCGTCAGGTCTTCAGCGTGCGCGGCGTTCGAGACGGCTGTCGACGCAGCGATAGCCGAGGTCAGTCCCAACGCCAGTTTCAAGCTCGATTTCATGCCTTCCTCCCATTTGCGAAACACGTCCGGATGACGGTCTCAAGATCCCTCAACCTCTCTCCTCAGAGGCCCAAACATGGCGGCGTGGTCGCATCGCCAATGTTTAGTAATTTGTTTAGTGATGCAATTTTTACTAAACAAGGCAAGCGAATTCGTTGCTGCGCCGCAACATGCTGAAGCCGGTCTCTGAAAATGTTGGGAAAAGCGCCGGGCGTCAGGGGGACGAGCGCGGAATGGGATACATCTGGCCGATCGTCCGCGGGTTCAGTCGACCCGTTTGGTGCTCACCATCACCGTCCGGATCGGCGGCGCCGGCGGCAGCAGCGCGCGGACGTCGCCGAAGGGAAATGTCGGCTCGAACCGGAAAGCTTCGGCCAGCGAACCGTGCGCGCCGTTGCACTGGCCCGAGCGGAAAAGGTTCTGCGTCAGTGCAATCTCGACGAAGCGGTCCGGGTCCTGCGACTGGTGCATGCGGATCGCCTTGGCCTTGATGTCGGCATGGACGGAAATATCGACATAGTGCGTCGGCGAGAATCCGGTTCCGCCCATCGTGTCGGCATGCAGCACCGGAACTCCGAAGGAAGCAGCGATGCGCACGCCGTCCGACAGCGCGCGGTGGTCGGCGTGATAGTCATTGGGCCCGTGCGTGATCGCCAAGTCCGGCCCGATCTCGCTGATCAGCGTTTTCAGCGCATCGATCAGTGCGGCGTCGGCCACAAGCCCGCCATCGGGAAAGTCGAGGAAGCGGGGTGCCGCCCCGAGCAGCGCGGCCGCGGCCATTGCCTCTTCGCGCCGGACACGAGCCAGAACAGCGGGATCGCCCTTGCCGCCCCTGGTACCATCGGTGGCCACGGCAAAAGTGAGTTCCGCTCCTTGCGCGGCATAGGCGGCCATCGTACCGAACATGAAGATCTCGATGTCGTCTGGATGGGCACCGAGCGCCAGTATTTTCAACTCTCTCTCCCCGGAAATGAAAAAACGTGCCGAACGGAATCCTGCTCGCCCTGATCGCCTATGCAAGCTATTCGGGCAGCGATGCCGTTATCAAGAGCCTGGGCGGCCAATTCACGGTGTTCGAGATCGGCTTCTTCTCGACATTGTTTGCCGGCTGCTTCCTCTTTTTCAGCCGGCCGGCCAACGAGCGCTGGCGTGATTTCTGGCGCGCCAAACGTCCCTGGGCGGTGCAGGCGCGGGCCTGGGCCGGCATCGCGTCGGGCGTGCTCAGCGTCTATGCTTTCACCACCATTCCGCTGGCCGAGACCTATGCGCTCATCTTTCTGGCGCCGCTCTGCGTCACCATTCTGTCCACCGTGATCCTCAAGGAAAAGGTCGGGCCCTGGCGCTGGCTCGCGGTGGTCGCCGGCTTTGCCGGCGTCATGCTGGTTGTCAGGCCGGGCTTTCGCGAGTTGCACCTTGGTCACCTTGCCGCTTTCACTATCGCTTTTCTCGCCGCCACCAACGTCATCCTGATGCGGTCGCTGGCGCAGCAGGAAAAACGCACGACCATGCTCGGCGTGCTGATCGGCTATGGACTGCTGTTCAACGGCATCGGTGCCGCCGCGACCTCCTTCACCGTCCCCGATGGAAAACAGCTGGCATGGCTGGTGATGGCGGGCGCCTTCACCGCCTGTGGACAATTGCTGCAGTTGCTGGCCGCCAAATACGCTCCGGCCAACCGGATTGCGCCGACGCATTATTCGCAGATCGTCTGGGCGGTTATCCTCGGCGCGCTGTTCTTCCGGGAATATCCAGACTGGCTGTCGCTGGTCGGCCTCGCCGTCGTCGGCGGATCGGGCCTGCTGACCATGGTGCGCGAGGAGGTGCGGCTGGGCACGGTGCGCTGGAATCCGTTTTCCCGCGCACGGCTCTAAACGAGGCCCTGGTGCGATAAAGTTGCACGGCGCCCGCGACCGCTGATATGCGGGCGTAATGACGACCAAACCCTTGCCGGAACTTCCGGTGTCCGCCGTGCTGCCGGCGCTGAGCGAGGCGCTCGGCTCTGGCAACAGCGCCGTGCTGGTCGCGCCGCCCGGCGCTGGCAAGACCACGCTGGTGCCCTTGGCGCTGCTCGATGCGCCCTGGCTGGGCACGGGCAAGATCGTCTTGCTCGAACCGCGCCGGCTCGCCGCCCGCGCCGCCGCGCGCCGCATGGCCGAGTTGCTGGGGGAAGAGCCCGGCGCCACCATCGGCTACGCCATGCGCATGGAAAACCGCACTTCGGCGCGGACGAAAATCCTGGTCGTCACCGAGGGCGTGCTGGCGCGCATGATCCTCGACGACCCTGAACTGGCCGGCGTTTCGGCCGTCATTTTCGACGAATTCCACGAGCGCTCGCTCGACGGCGATTTCGGTCTCGCTCTCGCCCTCGATGTGCAAGGCGCGCTGCGGCCGGATCTGCGTCTGCTGGTGATGTCGGCAACGCTCGACGGCGCACGGGTCGCGAAACTCCTGTCGGGCGCGCCGGTGATCGAAAGCGAGGGCCGCGCTTTCCCCGTCGATGTCAGATACGACGAGCGGCCGGCCGGCACCCCGATCGAGGACGCCATCGCCAAGGCGATCCGCGCCGCCCTTGCCGAGGAGAGCGGCAGCGTGCTTGCTTTCCTGCCCGGCCAGCGCGAGATCGAGCGCACCGCCGAGCGGCTGGCCGGCAAGGTCGGCGCCGACACTGATATCGTGCCGCTCTATGGCCAGCTCGACGGCAAGGCGCAGGACGCGGCGATCAAGCCGGCGCCGCCAGGCCGCCGAAAGGTGGTGCTGGCGACCTCCATCGCCGAGACCTCCATAACCATCGACGGCGTGCGCGTCGTCATCGATTCCGGCCTGTCGCGGCTCCCGCGCTATGAGCCGGCCAGCGGACTGACCAGATTGGAAACCGTGCGCGTCAGCAAGGCCTCCGCCGACCAGCGCGCCGGCCGGGCCGGCCGCACGCAGGCCGGCGTCGCCATCCGGCTGTGGCGTGCCGAGCAGACGGCGGCACTTCCCGCCTTCACACCCCCGGAAATCCTCGAGGCGGACCTGTCGGGCCTGCTGCTCGACTGCGCCGCCTTCGGTGTCGCTGATCCAACCAGTCTTGCTTTCCTCGATCCGCCGCCGGCTCCCGCGCTGAATGAAGCAGGGTCGCTTTTGCGGGCCCTTGAGGCCATTGATGAAGCAGGGCGGTTGACGGACGCGGGCGCTTCGATGCGCAAGCTCGCTCTGCCGGTACGGCTGGCGCATATGGTCGCTGAGGCGGCCAGCAGCGGTCATGGTGGTGAGGCGGCCATGCTTGCCGTACTGCTGACCGAGCGCGGCCTTGGCGGTGACAGTGCCGACCTCGAACGGCGGCTGATGCGCTTTCGCGCGGAAAGATCGCCGCGTGCCACGTCGGCGCGCCAGCTTGCCGAGCGCCTGGCCAGGCAGGTAGGCGGTGCGAAGACCAGCGGAGCTGTTCCAGCCGGAACCCTGCTCATCCACGCCTGGCCGGACCGTGTCGCCAAGGCGCGCGGCGAGCGCGGCCGTTTCGTGCTGGCCAACGGTTCCGGCGCCATGCTCGACGCCGGCGACCCGCTGGCGGGCGAGCCGTTTCTGGTCGTCGCGGACCTGCAGGGCAAGGCGCAGAATTCTCGCATTACGGCGGCCGCGGCAAGCAGCGAGGAGGACATCCGGGCAGCACTTGGCGGCAGGATCGAAACCCGCCGGCAGACGAGTTTCGATCGCGACAGGCGCGCCGTGCGGGTGCGCGAAACCGTGCGCCTTGGCGCCATCACGCTAGCCGAACGCATGCTGCCGCCGCCGGCCGGCGCCGATGCCGACCGCGACATCATCGAGGCCTTGCGCGAGCATGGGCTTTCCCTTCTGACCTGGAGCAAGGAGGCGCGGATGCTGCGCCACCGGCTGTCCTGGCTGCACAAGGGCTTAGGCGCGCCCTGGCCCGACATGTCGGATGAAGCGCTCATCGCGCGCCTCGACGACTGGCTTCTGCCTTTTCTGTCCGGTGCGGCATCCCTGGCCGCCATTGAACCCGGAATTGTTCCGGCCGGGTTGGCGTCGCTCGTGCCGCATGACCTGCAACGCAAGATCGAAGCGCTGGCGCCGACTCATTTCGATGCCCCGTCGGGCAGCCATGTGCCGATCCGCTATGACGGCGAATGGCCGGTTCTGGCGGTGCGCGTGCAAGAATTGTTCGGCCTCGATAGTCATCCGTCGATCGCCAACGGCACCGTCCCCTTGACGCTTGAACTGTTGTCGCCGGCGCACCGGCCGATCCAGACGACGCGAGACCTGCCGGGCTTCTGGCGCGGCTCCTGGACCGATGTGCGCGCCGACATGCGCGGCCGCTATCCAAAGCATGTCTGGCCGGAAAACCCATTGCTCGCCGCCGCCACCGCCCGCGCCAAGCCGCGCGGGACCTAGCCTTTGCTGGTTGGCGGCTGTAATCCATGGCCATGATCAACATCCTGAACACGCCCGACTTCCAGCAAAGCCAGCGACTGCGCCTCAACACGCTGATCCGGCTGCGCTGGCTGGCCATTGTCGGCCAGAGCGTGACGGTGCTCGTCGTTGCCTACGGCCTGAAATTCCCGCTGCCGGTCAGTCTGTGTTTTGCCCTCATCGCCTGTTCGGCCTGGATGAACCTGTTTCTGGCCTTTCGCTTTCCGGCCGCGCACCGGCTCACCCCGTTCGCCGCCTTCGGCATCCTGATCTTCGACAGCCTTCAGCTTGCCGGCCTGCTCTACATGACCGGCGGCTTGACCAATCCGTTCTCGCTGCTGATGACCGTGCCCGTCGTCATTTCGGCGACGTCGCTGCCCCTTCGCCTCACCGCCATCCTCGGCGGGCTGGTGATGATCGCGGCGACCTTGCTGGTCTTTCGCCATCTGCCGCTGCCCTGGTACGAAGGCGCGCCCCTGGTGATGCCCTTCATCTATGTCGCCGGCATGTGGATGGCGGTGCTGTCCTCCATCGCCTTCACCGCCATGTACGCCTTCAGGGTGGCCGCCGAAGCCCGGCTATTGGCCAACGCGCTCGCCGCCACGGAACTGGTGCTGCAGCGCGAGCAGCACCTTTCCGCGCTCGACGGGCTGGCGGCGGCGGCGGCGCACGAACTCGGCACCCCGCTCGCCACCATCACGCTCGTCGCCAAGGAGATGGAAAAGGCGCTCGGCAGCGATCCGAAATACGGGGAAGACGTGAAGCTGCTGCGCTCTCAGAGCGAGCGCTGCCGTGAAATCCTCAAGCGCCTGACCAGCCTGTCGTCGGAGGGCGAGGCGCATCTATCCCGCCTGCCGCTGACCTCGCTGGTCGAGGAGGTGACCGCGCCACATCGCGACTTCGGCATCTCGATCAAGCTTCGCCCTGGCGAGCGAACCGGGCCGGAGCCGGTCGGGCGCCGCAATCCCGGCGTCATCTACGGCCTCGGCAATCTGGTCGAGAACGCCGTCGACTTCGCCCGCAAGAGCGTCACCGTGCGCTGGAGCTGGGACGAGGTGATGGTCTCCTTCTCGATCACCGATGACGGCCCGGGTTTCCCGCCCGAGATCATCGACCGTATTGGCGAACCCTACATGTCGACACGCCAGGGCACGGAAGCTGGAGGCGGCCTCGGGCTCGGCCTGTTCATCGCCAAGACATTGCTCGAACGTTCGGGCGCCACGCTCGACTTTCGCAATTCGAGCGGCCTCGGCGAAGGAGCCGTGGTGCGGATTTCGTGGCCGAGAAGCATCTTCCTGAACCCGGAATCGGCCCCAGCCACCATGTTTGACACTGCGTAAATTGGACAATGGCCCCGCAAAACTATATCTGCGTAAAAATAAGGCAGCAGGAATTTTCGAGACGATGACAGGCGATGAGAACAGTGGGCCTATGGTTGAAGGCGAGGACACCTCGCTTCTGATCGTCGATGACGACAAGCCGTTCCTGACCCGTCTGGCCCGTGCCATGGAAACCAGGGGTTTCGTGGTCGAGACGGCGGAGAGCGTCGAGGAGGCCGTGGGCAAGGCGCGCGCCAATCCGCCCGCCTATGCGGTGGTCGACATGCGGCTGGGCGACGGCAACGGCCTCGATGTCGTCGCCGCCATCCGCGAAAAGCGCGAGGACTCCCGCACCATCATCCTGACCGGTTACGGCAACATCGCCACCGCGGTGACCGCGGTGAAACTCGGCGCCGTCGACTATCTGTCGAAGCCCGCCGACGCCGACGATGTCTTTGCGGCACTGACACGCACCACCGGCGAGCGCGCCGCGCCCCCGGAAAACCCGATGTCGGCCGACCGCGTGCGCTGGGAGCACATCCAGCGTGTCTACGAAATGTGCGAGCGCAACGTTTCAGAGACCGCACGCCGGCTCAACATGCATCGCCGCACGCTGCAGCGGATCCTGGCCAAGCGCGCGCCGCGTTAGGATCACTGGGTAGGCAGAACGATTACCACTCGCCGATTTCGAATTCGCGGTGGAGGCCATCGATCGTCGAAGTCAGCGCCGCCCCTCATTGCCCTGCCGGGCATTTCTCCCCGTAAACGGGGCGAAAGCGGCTGGCCGCGACGTTGGCGATTGGCGAAACCGCTGATGCCAGCGTGCCTCGCCCCGTTTACGGGGAGAGGATGCCGGCAGGCAGGCGAGGGGGCAGCGCTAACGCCTATAAAAGGCTAATGCGGCAAAGTCGAAACTAGCTGCTTAATGGAGGCGACATGGAGGATTTGAAGCGACGCCCGGTTTCCGTCTTCCGCGAGTTCCTGGATAGCGAGGCGGCCGGCGGCATCATCCTGATGGTGGCCGCCGCCCTTGCCCTGATCGTCGCCAACTCGCCGCTCGCCGGGACCTACTTCTCGGTTCTCCACGCCTATCTCGGCCCGCTCAGCCTCTCGCACTGGGTCAATGACGGGCTGATGGCGGTGTTCTTCCTGCTCGTCGGGCTGGAGATCAAGCGCGAGATGCTGGACGGCCAGCTCTCGACCTGGCCACGCCGGGTGCTGCCCGGCATCGCGGCGGCCGGCGGCATGGTGGTGCCGGCGCTGGTCTATGTCGTCATCAACAGCAACAATTCGGCCGCACTGTCCGGCTGGGCGATCCCGACCGCCACCGACATCGCCTTCGCGCTCGGCGTTCTGTCGCTGCTCGGCAGCCGCGTGCCGGCCTCGTTGAAGGTCTTCCTGACCGCGCTCGCCATCATCGACGACCTGGGCGCCGTTATCATCATCGCCATATTCTACACCAGCGGCTTGTCGCTGGCCTATCTCGGCGCTGCCTTCGCCGTCATTGCCGTGCTCGTCCTGCTCAACCGTATGCGGGTGATGAGCCTTGTGCCCTATCTCGTGCTTGGCGCCATTCTGTGGGTGCTTGTGCTGAGGTCCGGCGTCCATGCCACGCTGGCCGGTGTGGCACTCGCGCTCACCATTCCGCTCGAACGTTCCGCCGGAACAGGCCAGGACCTCGACCATTCGCCGCTGCACCGGCTCGAGCACGGCCTGCACAAGCTGGTGGCGTTCGTCGTCATCCCCATCTTCGGCTTTGCCAATGCCGGCGTTTCGCTCACCGGCCTGAGTTTTAGCGCCCTGATCGAGCCGCTCACGCTGGGCGTAGCAGCCGGTCTCGTCGCCGGCAAGCTGGTCGGCGTCTTCGGTTCCTCCGCGCTCGCCATCCGCTTCGGCCTCGCCGACCTGCCGGCCCATGCCGGCTGGTCGCACATGATCGGCATTTCGCTCCTGTGCGGCATCGGCTTCACCATGAGCCTGTTCATCGGCCTGCTCGCCTTCGCCAACGACGTGGCGCTGCAGGACGCGGTGAAGGTCGGCATCCTCGCGGGTTCCTTCATCGCCGCGCTGCTTGGTGCCGCGGTGCTGCTGATGGCCCCGGCTGTGGGTGGCGAGGAAGAAGCGGAGTAGCCGTTCGGGGCTGGAGCATCTGACAGTTGCGGGCGTCAATTTCAGGGCCGCGATTACTCGCTCTCCCCCTCCAGCGCCGGCACCGCGACACCCGCCAGCTCAGCCGCCAGCAGCCGCGCCGCGCCGGCCCGCGCGATGCGCAGCATCAGCGCCTTCCGCGTCGCCGCCGCCATGCGGTGCTCGGGCGCATCGCGCAAAATCTCGGCGCCATAGCCGTCGGAGAGGATGAAGCCGCATTCTTCCGGGAAAATCTCCGGCGGCACGCCGGGATGTGTGGCGAAAAAAAAGCGGTCGGAATGCAGCCGGTAATCAGGCCATTTGCGATCGACCCGGAAATCCTCGATCGAGGATTTGATCTCGATGATCCAGATATCGCCCTGCCGCGTCAGCGCCACGAGATCGGCGCGCCGGCCGGTGGCCAGCGACAGCTCAGGCAGCACATGCGCGCCCATCTGCATCAGCAACCGCTGCACGCCCCGCCGCACCAGCATGGCGCGCTCGGACTGGCGACCGTCGATCAGAGGGTTCAGGAGAATCGGGGAGATGATTGGCATGGCAGGCACCATGCCAGACTTTGTTCACGGTTTGAACCGGTTTTTATGGGGCGATTATACGGTTGACCAAACCCAAAGTGAAATAGGGGAGACGGCACAAAAATAATTCTGCTAAGCTACGGAACCATTTTGGCGCATGGCAGTTCGGCAAGCCATGGATTGGAACACCGCATCCTCTATCATCCAGGTAAACCTTACTCAGGAGCAATCGCGAAAGCTCCTAGAGGAAGTCGCCAGCGTGATGTCCGAAAGCCGCCGGCTCATCGAGCGGTCCCGCCGTCCCCTAAGTCGGGCGGATTCGAAAGCGATCCTCGGCCCTTCACCCGGCCTGTCCCTTTCCGTTGAATGAACGGCATCTCCCGCGCGTTAACTGATTTTGCAATCTCTGCCTTGAAGCTCCGGTTTCAACCAGCATATTCCCCTATATGCCTGGCAGGGACATTTCCATCTTCGATCTTGATGCGCTTCGTGAGGCATTCATGAAGTCTGTCCGCGAAAACAACGTCTCGCCTGCCGAATGGGGCGAACATGCCCAATGGTTCATTCAGCAGCTGGCGGTCCACAAACTTTCGGAAGTGGCGGTTAGCCAGATCACCGGAGCGGCGGACGATAGCCAGCAATAAGCCCACAAATCGCACTTGATCTGACGACTTCGCTGGCCCTATAAAAATCGACGTTCCCCATTGCTTTCTAGGGAGGCATGCGATGGATAACGTGGTCCCGTTCCGCAATGTGCCGGCTTGTGTCGAAGTGGCGGAAGTCTCTGGCGAATGGCTCGTCCGCGTCACCGAAGGCGGCCAAGAACTTACCCGATCATTTGAACTGGAATCGTTCGCGCTGTCCTATGCGGAAGGCCAGCGGATACGCTTGGGGCTGGATAGGGTCGTGCTGCTCTAGGCTGAATTCAGTTTGGGAAGGGCCCCTAAATCGAGGGAGTTTGCCGGCTGACCGGGGCGGCTCGGCGGTTTGGGGGGACATAAATACGGGCAAAACCGCCGAGCCTGACTGGCGGCGGCAAATTTGGGGATTTGGGAGTTCGCCGTCAGCTTTGACCAGGGTATCGCAGGGTTGACGGGTTGGCGTCATTCGAACGAAGGGCGGCGTTCCGCTCAAGTCCATGTAGCAGTGCCCACATTGCGCCTATGTCCGGTCCGCTCTTTCTGACCTTTCGCGGGGCGTGGGGAACAACTACCGACGCCAGAAGCCACGGTGCACCGATACAAGTTCATCCTCGATTTCGGGGAAGGGGCCGTGGACCTCGATCTTCTTCTGTCCAGAGCCGAGCACAATTCGCGCGGACAGGCTCATCGTCGGATTTTCGGGATGGTCGCCGGTCAGCGCGAGAAGCTCGGTCTCCTCGAAGCCATAGACAAGCCGGCCGATATTGGCCCAGTAGAGCGTTCCGGTGCACATCGCGCAGGGCTCGCCGGTTGAGACCAGCGTGCATGCCCAGAGAAACTCCGGCGGATAGGCTGCCGCCGCGCGCCGCGCAAGCTCGGTCTCGGCATGATGCACGGTGTCGATGTTGCCTTGGCGCATGAGGATTGCGTCGTCGGGGCCGACCAGCACCGCGCCGAAGGGATGGTGGCCGTGCACGGCAGCCTCGCGAGCGACCGCATCGGCGGCGCGAAGGTGGGCGAGCATCTGGTCGCGGGTCATGCGCTCTCTCCGGCCATTGGGGTCACCGGCGCGGCCGGCGGTAGTGCTTTTACCTGCGTTTATATTGGGCGTGCAATACCACACGAACCAATGCTGGCCTTCACGAGCGCGTGGCAAGGCGGCTAACGCCGCCCAGGCCACTGTCTTCAACAGGCGGTCTATTGCTCCTGCGGTTGGGCTTCCCGCTGACGAACGCCGCCCCTGCCATGTCATCCAGAATCGGGCAGTCCGGCCGCTCGTCGCCGTGACAGGCATGGATCAGCTTCTGCAGCGTCGAGCGCATCGATTGCAGCTCGCGCACCTTCTCCTCGATGGCGGTGACATGGGCGGCGGCGATTGCGCGCACGTCGTGGCTGGCGCGTCCGCGGTCCTTGTAGAGCGCCATCAGCTGGCGACAATCGTCTATTGAAAAGCCGAGATTGCGCGCGCGGCGCAGGAAGGCCAGCCGGTGGATATCGTCGCCCGAATAATCGCGATAGCCATTGGCGGCGCGCGCGGGCGCGATCAGGCCGATCTCCTCATAGTAGCGGATGGTCTTGGCCGGCAGGCCTGAGCGGTGGGCGGCGTCGCCGACATTCATGGCGGGTCCTCGACTTTTCCAGGCCTGCAATTCAGGCCCATTGAATTTCCTTCACAATCCGGTGAAGTATGTTGCCGAAATGCCATAGTGGGACGCATACCAGCACGTAAGGTCCCGCATATAGGCATCGTGTGCTTGGCAAGCAAAGCAAATGCCAGCATGAATGATGGCGAGAAAGCGGCCGACTCGTGCCGCTCTAGTTTGGGCGGGGCACCGGATCACCACATGCGCATGAAGTCGCTTGCAATCATCGCCGCATTGGCGCTGTCCACTGCTATTGCCGGTTGCAGCACCATCGGCGGGCAGCTGTTCTCCAACGACTATGGCGCGGTGACCGATGCTGGTTACCAGCTGCCACGTATCCCCATCGAGAAGGTGCCCTCAAAGTACCATCGCCAGGAAGTGGATTACGACTCCAAGGAAAAGCCCGGCACCATCATCGTCGATACGCAGAACAAGTTCCTGTACTTCGTCGAGGGCGATGGCCGGGCAATCCGCTACGGTATCGGCGTCGGCCGCGAGGGCTTCGAATGGCACGGCACCGCCCATATTGCCATCAAGCGCGAATGGCCGACCTGGACGCCGCCTTCACAGATGATCAAGCGCCAGCCCGAACTCGCCAAGTTCGCCGGCGGCATGGATCCGGGCCTGAAGAACCCGCTCGGCGCGCGCGCCATGTACCTGTTCAACAAGGGCGGTGACATGGGCTACCGCCTGCACGGCAGCCCGGAATGGAACTCGATCGGCAAGGCCATGTCGTCGGGCTGCATCCGGCTGATGAACCAGGATGTCATCGACCTCTACAATCGCGCCGAGGTCGGCGCCAAGGTCATCGTTCTTTAGGCCATGATCGCGGAAAGCCTGTCCGCTTTTCCGGCATTCGTGGTTAAACTGCAAGTCGCCCTTCATACGCGGACCGTCTAGGCAACAACGGACGTCCCAAACAGAAAACCGGGCAATTCGGCCCGGTTTTTTGTTGTCTGTGAGTGGGAAATTGCGGTCTAAGAGACCTGCTCGACCTGCTGCACTTCCGGCACGAAATGGCGAAGCAGGTTCTGGATGCCGTGCTTCAGCGTCGCCGTCGACGACGGGCAACCGGCGCAGGCGCCTTTCATGTGCAGGAACACAGTGCCGTTCTCGAAGCCGCGGAAGGTGATGTCGCCGCCGTCCTGCGCCACCGCCGGGCGCACCCGCGTGTCGAGCAGCTCCTTGATGGTGATGACGAGTTCCTCGTCGGCCTTGTCGTAGAATTCGCCGGTCTGGCTGGTCTCGGCGGCGGGGCCGGCCTTGGCCATGACAGGCGCACCGGACATGAAATGCTCCATGATGGCACCGAGGATCGCCGGCTTCAGGTGCTGCCAGTCCGGGCCGTCCTTGGACACGGTGATGAAATCGTAGCCGAAGAACACGCCGGTGACGCCGGGGATTTCGAACAGCCGCCCAGCCAGCGGCGAGGCGATGGCCGCACTGTCGGCATCGCGGAAATCGGCGGTGCCTTCTAGGAGCACTTCCTTGCCGGGCAGGAATTTCAGCGTCGCCGGATTGGGCGTCGACTCTGTCTGGATGAACATGGCCGTCTCCATGCCCGTTTTTGGGCAACTAGTTTGGAATAGTTCTAAATAGGCTCTATCGGCTGGACATTCAAGCGAAACGCATCGCCGGGACGGCTGGCCGGCGGAATGTTTTTTCGAGCCTACCGCCGTCTTGAGATGTGTTGAGATTCAGGAAGCGCAGGTATAATGCATTTGCAGACCGGCCTCACCTGAATATATCAACATAGCTCAGGCGAGGCTGTCGATTTCCTCATCCGACAAATTCTGCGGCACCACGGTCACCGGGATCGGAAAGGCCGCGCCTTTGCCGGCCACGGCTCCGACCAGCGGTCCTGGACCTTCCTTGCCGGCGCCGGCCGCCAGCACGAGGATGGCGATGTCCTGGTCCTCCTCGATCAGCTTGTGGATCTCTTCAGTCGGCTTGCCCTCGCGCACCACCATCTCCGGTTCGATGCCGAGCTTCTGCCGCACCTTGTTGGCGTAGCCGTCCAGCGCCGCGCGCGCCGTGGCGTTCGCCTCTTCGCGCATGATCTTCTCGACCCCCAGCCAGTGCTGGAAATCGTCGGGTACGATGACATACAGCAGCACCAGCGTGCCGCTGGTGCTCTGCGCCCGTTTAGAGGCGTAGGCGACGGCGCGTTCGCATTCCGGCGTGTCGTCGATGATCGTCAGGAATTTCCTGCGATGACCGGCTTCGCGGCTGAGGCGTTTGGAGACCATGTCAATCTACTCGGTATCTTTCCGGCCGCAATTTGCCACCGCCGCTGACCGGCGGCAAGCCGCCGGCCTTGTGCCAGTGTTGTGCAGTGCACGGCGCCGCGATCAGCCTTGCAGCAGCCCGATAATGTCGCGCACCGTCTTCATCGTCGTTTCGGCGAGCACGCCGGCGCGTTCGCCGCCATCCCGCAGCACGGCGTCGACATAGGCGCGGTCGCCCTGGATGCGGCGCATCTCGGTGGCGATCGGCGCCAGCCTCTCCACCGCGAGGTCGGCCAGCGCCGGCTTGAATACAGAGAACTGCTGGCCGCCGAATTCCTTGAGCACATCGGCCTTCGACATCTCGGCGAGGCCAGCATAGATGCCGACCAGGTTCTCCGCCTCCGGCCGGCTTTCCAATCCGTCGACCTCGCTCGGCAAGGCCTCCGGGTCGGTCTTGGCCTTGCGGATCTTCTTCGAGATGGCGTCGGCATCGTCGGTCAGGTTGATGCGCGACAGGTCCGACGGGTCCGACTTCGACATCTTCTTGGAGCCGTCACGCAGCGACATGATGCGCGCTGCCGGCCCGCCGATGACCGGCTCGGTCAACGGGAAATAGCCGTTCACCGTCTCCTCGCCTATCCTCATCTCGACGCCGACGCCAAGACCGGCGATGCGGTCGGAAAAATCGTTGTTGAATTTTTGCGCGATGTCGCGTGTCAGTTCCAGGTGCTGCTTCTGGTCCTCGCCCACCGGCACATGGGTGGCGCGATAAAGCAGGATGTCGGCCGCCATCAGCGAAGGATAGGCAAGCAGGCCCAGCGAGGCGTTCTCGCGGTCCTTGCCGGCCTTGTCCTTGAACTGCGTCATCTTGTTCATCCAGCCGATGCGCGCCACGCAATTGAAGATCCAGGCGAGCTCTGCGTGCTGCATCACCCGCGACTGGTTGAAGACGATGTGCTTCTTCGGGTCGATGCCGGAGGCGAGGAACGCCGCGGTGATCGACCGCGTCTGGTCGGCAAGGTCGTGATGGACAAGCTGGGCGGTCAGCGAATGCAGGTCGACGACGCAATAGATGCAGTCGGACGTATCCTGCAGGGCGACAAATTTCTTGATGGCGCCGAGATAGTTGCCCAGATGCAGATTGCCGGTCGGCTGGACACCGGAGAAGACGAGTGGCTTGAAGGCGGACATGGTTTTCCTCATGGCTTGTGGAGGGCCGTATAAGCGTGATTCCGAAAAGTTGCGGACTTTTCGGAGCCAATCATGCGGCTGGAAACCGCGCGCGGCGACGTTCTTGCGACGGCGCGCTTATGGACGAGAGCGCGGATGGGATCAAGACCGGCCAGGCGGGATGGCCGGCCGATTTATTCGTCGAGTTCCGATTTTGCCACGGACGGGCCGGCTTCTGTTCCCCGGCGCCCCACATTGCGCCGGATCATCCCGAAATCGGCACCGCCGGTTGCGAAAGCGGTGACGAAATAGAGCAGCGCCCCTCCGGCCACCAGTGCCAGCACCGTCGTCGCCTTGACCACCAGCGGCGAGCCGGGCCCGATCCTTGTAGCCAACCAATGCTCGGCGAAATAGAGGGCGACACCCATGACCACCGCCGACAGCACCAGCCGCGGGATGCGCCTCAACAGCGGCACGTCGCGGCCCCAATGGCCGCGCCGGATCAGCACGGCAAGCAGCATCAGCGCGTTGACCCAGCCGGCGACGGCGGAGGCCACGGCGATGCCGGGTGCACCCATCCTCGGGAACAGCGTCAGCGCGGTAGCGACGTTCACCGCCACCGAGATTGCGGCGAAGATCATCGGCGTGCGCGTATCCTCGCGGGCGAAATAGCCTGGGGTGAAGGCCTTGATCAGCACGAAGGCCGGCAGGCCGAGACCGAAGATCGCCAGGATCGCCGCCACGACGGGCGTCGAATGGTTGGTGGCGAACGCGCCGCGCTCGTAGACCAGCCGCACGATCGGCTCCGCCATCACCCAAAGCGCCGCCGCCGCCGGCAAGGTCATGAACAGGGTGAATTCGACGGAGCGGTTCTGCAGATTGGCTGCCTCCATCAGATTGCCTGACTTCAGCGCCCGCGACAGTTCGGGCAACAACACGATCGCCACCGCGACACCGACGACACCGAGCGGCAATTGGTAGACGCGGTCGGCATAAGCCAGCGAGGACACGGCACTGTCCTGCGCCGAGGCGATGGCTGTTCCGATCAGCTGGTTGATCTGGGTGATGCCACCGGTGATCGCCGCCGGTAGCGCCAGGATCAGGAGCCGCTTCACGTTCGGCGTCATCTTCGGTCGGCGGAAGCCGATCGAGATGCCCGCATTGCGAACCGCCACCCAGACGATGGCGAGCTGCACGACGCCGGCCGCCAGCACGCCCCAGGAGAGGCCGAAGCCGACAGCGTGTGCATCCAGTCCGTGGTACCAGGCATAGCCAAGCACACTAATGAGGATGATGTTGAGGAAGGCCGGCGCGATTGCCGCGGCGAAATAGCGCCGCAAGGAGTTCAGCATGCCCGCCATCATGGCGGCGAGCGACATGCAGATCAGATAAGGGAACATGATCGTCGCAAGCGTGACGGTCGTCTCGAACTTGCCCGGTGTGTCGGCAAAGCCCGGCGCCACCAGGTAGCGCACGATCAGCGGCATCGCCAGTTCCATGGCGATGGTCAGCGCCAGGAGCGCGGTGAACAGCACCCCGAACACCTCTTCGGAAAAACGCTTGGCGCCATCGGTGCCGTGCGTCTCGATCTCCTTGGCGAACAGCGGCACGAAGGCGGCATTGAACGCGCCCTCGGCGAACAGCCGGCGAAACGTGTTGGGGAACTGGAAGGCGGCGTTGAAGGCGTCCGCGACCGGCCCGGTGCCGAGTGCGGCCGCCATCAGCATCTCGCGGCCGAAACCGAGCGCACGGCTCATCAGCGTGCCGGAAGCGACGGTAGCGAATTTCTTGACGAGACTCATGCGTTCGCAGACTGCCTGTGGGGTTGGAAGAAGGAGATGATGGCCGTCACTCGGCGGCTGCCTTGGCCTTGCCGCCGCGTTCGAGCGCTACACCTTCGAGCGTCGCTATCAGCCGGTTGCGGGTGGTGGCGATGCGGGCCGGGTTGTCGATCTTCTGGCCGGTGAGGTCGGTGACATAGAAGGTGTCGATGACCTTCTCGCCGAAGGTGGTGATATGCGCCGATGCGATGTCCAGCGACAGGTCGGACAGTGTTCCGGTGATTTCCGACAGCAGGCCGGGGCGGTCGAGCCCCTCGACCTCGATCACCGAAAACCGGTTCGACAATGCATTGCGGATTTCGGCGCGTGGCGGGATCTTGAAGACCTTGGATCCGCGCCTTGGCTTGGTGCGCTTCTCGATCATCTCCGGCAGCCAGCTCTTGCCCGACAGCACGTCCTCGATCAGCCGGCCGACGCGCTCGGCGCGCCGGCGTTCGTCCTCGTCGCGGTCGAATTCTCTCGAGATCAGGATCGTGTCCAGCGCGCGGCCGTCCGACGTGGTGAAGATCTGCGCGTCGACGATGTTGCCGCCGGCGCCGGCGCATGCCCCGGCGATGACCGAGAGAAGACGGGGATGGTCCTGCGCCAGCACGGTGATTTCGGTCACCGCCTCGAATTGGTGGGTCTTGACCATGGTGGCGAGCTTATTGCCCGCCGCGTCCGCCTCGCGGATGAATTCGGCGTGGCGAAGCTGGTCCGGCAGGTCCACGGTCAGGAGGTAGTTTTCATAATGCAGTCCGACATAGCGCTTGCGCGCCTTGTCGGGCCAGTCGGCGAGCGCCTCGGCCAGGCGTTCGCGCGCCGCCGCCGTGCGTTGGGCGCGCGAGACTTCCGAAAAGCCGCCGGTCAGCAGCAGTTCGGTCTCGTAGTAGAGCGTACGCAGCAACTGGCCCTTCCAGCCGTTCCACACGCCCGGTCCGACGCCCCTGATGTCGCAGACGGTGAGGACCAACAGCATCTTCAGCCGCTCGACCGATTGCACGATCGAGGCGAAGTCCTCGATCGTCTTGCGATCGTTGAGGTCGCGGGTCTGCGCCGTCATCGACATGACGAGGTGGTTCTCGACCAGCCAGGCGACGGTTTCCGTATCGGCCGGCGAAAGCCCCATATGCGGGCAGATCCGCCTTGCGATCCTGGCGCCGGCCTCGGAATGGTCCTCTGGTCTGCCCTTGGCGATGTCGTGCAGCAGTACGGCGACATAGAGCGCCTCGCGGCTTTTCTTCAGCCCCGGCATCAGCGCATGCGACAGCGGATGCACCTTCTCGCCGTCGCCGCGCTCGATCTCGGCCAGCACGCCGATGCAGCGGATCAGGTGCTCGTCGACCGTGTAGTGGTGGTACATCGAGAACTGCATCATGGCGACGATCTTGCCGAAATCCGGGATCAGCCGGCCCAGCAATCCCGCCTCGTTCATCCGCCGCAGGTTGAGCTCGGCGTTGCGGTCCGAGGTCAAAATGTCGAGGAACAGCCGGTTGGCTTCCTCGTCGCGCCTGAGCGATTTGTTGACCAGGCCGAGCGAACGGGTGAGCAGTTTCAGCGCATCGGGATGAAACTCCAGCCCGTGCTTGTCGGCAAACCAGAACAGCCTGAGAAGATTGACCGGGTCGCGCTCGAAGACGCCGTCGTCGGCGATGTTGATGCGATGGTTGTCGACGATGAAGTCCGACGTGCCGGCAAGCTTGCGCTTGCGGCGCTGGAAGGTGAGGAAGATGCGGTTGAAGCCGGGAACGTGCTTGGCCTGCTCCTCCTCCAGGGCGGCGCAGAAGATGCGGGTCAGGTCGCCGACGTCCTTGGCGACGAGGAAATAGTGCTTCATGAAGCGTTCGACCGCCGACAGGCCGGGGTGGGTCGTATAGCCGAGCCGTTCGGCGATCTCGCGCTGAATGTCGAAATGCAGCCGCTCCTCGGCCTTGCCTGTGAGGAAGTGCATGTGGCAGCGCACCGCCCACAGGAAATCCTCGGCCTTCTGGAACTCGCGGTACTCGGCTCCGGTGAAGACGCCTTTCTCGACCAGTTCCTCGCCGGTGCGCACGCGGTAGAAATATTTGCCGATCCAGAACAGCGTCTGAAGGTCGCGCAGGCCACCCTTGCCGTCCTTGACGTTGGGCTCGACCAGATAGCGGCTTTCACCGGCCTTGGCGTGGCGCTCGTCGCGTTCGGCGAGCTTGGCCTGTACATATTCCGGGCCGGTCGTGCGCACCACCTCATGGTCGAAGCGCAGCATCAACTCGTCATAGAGCTTGCGTTCGCCCCACAGAAAACGGGCTTCCAGGATCGAGGTGCGGATGGTGATGTCGGTGCGCGACAGCCTGAGGCACTCATCGATGTTGCGGGTGGCATGGCCGACCTTCAGCCCCATGTCCCACAGCATGTAGAGCATGTATTCAACCGTTTGTTCGCCCCACGGCGTCTGCTTGTAAGGCAGCAGGAACAGGAGGTCGATGTCGGATCCCGGCGCCAGCGTGCCGCGGCCATAACCGCCGACGGCAACGACCGCCATGCGTTCGGCGGAGGATCGGTTCTTCACCCGGTAGACATGGGTTGCGGCAAAATCGTAGAGCGAGCGGATCAGCTCGTCCATCAGGTGCGACAGCCGTTCGGCGCAGGCGTTGCCGCCACCATCTTGCCTCAGCATGGCTTCGGCTGTCTTGCGGCCCTCGGCGAGACGCCGCTTCAGAAGCTGAAGAACGGCCGTGCGGATGGCCTTGCTGGAACCGTCGCCGGCACTGGCCTCGGTTAGCGCGGTCATCTCGCGGCGCAAGGCTTCGCCGTCGATCAGTTCATCGAGCTTCAGGGAGATTTTCGCCATAGATACCGGTTGGCCTTGCCTTTTGGGCGGCGTCTATAGCGTGTTTTCGCGGCGCTGGGTATGGGCCTGCTGTCAATCCGGCAAACGCTCTAGTCGGTTGCCTCGACTGGAGCGAGCGGGACGACAATCTGCCGCCGTAGCCTGCAGAGATCGATCATCTGCCGCGCTGCCCGCCTGGCCTCCCTGCGAATACGCGCGAGAGCCGGTATCCCGTGTCCATTGGCGAGCCCGCTTGCGACCCACTCGGCCTCCCGACTCTGTTCGAGCAGGCTCGGCAACCTGTTGCGCACGAATTGGTCCTGCGCACAGAGCGCCGGAACAAGCTGGTAGATCGTCTTGCCGGTCGAGATCGCGAATGTGGGATCGAAGACGAGATTGTCCACCGCCACATTGACATCGGCGGTTGTCTCGAGAAGCGCGCGTGCCGTCTGCCGGGAGAGCAGGTAACCGCCCGTGCCTATGTGGTGCTTGCGGAGCCTGAACAGCGAAAACCCGCCGCCGACGGGCAACCTCTCCCGCTGGATCACGGTAGTGTGGAAGAATGTCTCGAGCTTGACGACATCGGCGTCGGCGGGGATCCAGTTCGTATCGGCAAGCAACGCACCGGCTTTCGCGGAAAACACCATGTCGTCCTCGAAGACGGCGCCGAAGGGCGAGTCGTCTTGCGCGATGATGGCCCAGCAGGCGCGATGGCTGTGCAAGCATGCGATCTCGCTGCCGGACAGACGTCGCACCGCATATCGTGCATGCTGGCGCTCCAGCGCGAGGTCTGGCCGGTCCCTTGCATCGATTGCGGCGACCCGCTCGAATCCGAGGCCGATGCGCGCAAACTCCGCCCTCATATGGGCAAGCCGGTCGGGAGACCGATCGAGGTTGATGACCAGACGCTTCATCTGTTGAACGAATCCAAGGCGGCACCAAGCTGCCAGAGCGCAACAATTTTAATGAGAAGAATTTTGACACGGCAATTCTAGCGAGCAACGTTTAGCATCGATAGCGCGTTTGTATAGGGAAATTCTTCCGATCCGACGACTCCCCAACTCCTGAATGTGAAAGGTCAAAACAGCCCTTGACCTTCCAGTTACTGGAAGCACTACCTCTGCTTCGAAGCATTGCATCGAGGCATCGAAATGACGCATTCAGATCACGATCATCACACGCATGGCGCCCATGGTGGCGGCTGCTGCGCGGCAAAGGGCACGGGCGGAGGCTCGGATGCGGTTCTGCGCGATCCGGTCTGCGGCATGGCGGTGGAGCCGGCCGCCGGCAAGCCGACATCCGAGCATGGCGGCCGCCTCTATCATTTCTGCAGCGAGCGCTGTCGTTCGAAGTTCAAGGCCGAGCCGGGAAGCCACCTGATCGCAGTCGACCCTGTCTGCGGCATGAGCGTCGACCGCGCCGACGCCAGGTATTTCGTCCGCCATGAAGGCCAGGGTTTCTATTTCTGTTCGGCCGGCTGCAAGGCGAAGTTCGAGGCGGCGCCTCAAACCTATCTCGGCGACGGGCCAGCGCCGGCGCCGATGCCCAAGGGCACGCAATACACTTGCCCCATGCATCCGCAGATCATCCGCGACAAGCCCGGCTCCTGCCCGATCTGCGGCATGGCGCTCGAGCCCATGGGCGTGCCGACGGGCGATGAAGGGCCAAATCCCGAACTGGTCGACTTCACCAGACGCCTCTGGGTGAGCGCGGTGCTGTCGGTCCCGCTGCTGATCGTCGCCATGGCGCCGATGATAGGCCTGTCGCTTGAGGGCCTGGTCGAGGATCGCGCGAAGGTCTGGATCGAACTGATCCTGGCGAGCCCCGTGGTGTTGTGGGCAGCCTTCCCGTTTTTCCATCGCGGCTGGGACTCGATCCTCAACCTCAGCCCCAACATGTGGACGCTGATTTCGCTGGGTGTCGGCGCCGCCTATCTCTACAGCGTCGTCGCCACGCTCTTCCCGGACATCTTTCCGCATCAGTTTCGCGGCCATGGCGGTGCGGTGCCTGTCTATTTCGAGGCGGCAGCCGTCATCGTGGCGCTGGTCTTCCTCGGCCAGGTGCTGGAACTGCGCGCCCGCGAAAAGACCGGATCGGCGATCCGCGCGTTGCTCGACCTCGCGCCGAAGACCGCCCGGCGGGTCGCCGAGGACGGCGCCGAGATCGATATAGCGCTGGACGAGGTCAAGAGCGGCGATCGCCTGCGCATCCGTCCCGGCGATGCCGTCCCGGTCGACGGCACGGTGCTCGAAGGCCGCTCCTCCATCGATGAATCGATGATTACGGGCGAACCCTTGCCGGTCGAGAAGGCCGAAGGCGACGCTTTGACCGGCGGCACGCTCAACAAGAATGGCTCGCTGATCATGCGCGCCGAACGGATCGGCGCCGAGACGACACTGTCGCGCATCGTCGAACTCGTCGCCAAGGCACAGCGCTCGCGCGCGCCGATCCAGGGCCTGGCCGACCGCGTTTCCTTCTACTTTGTCCCGACCGTCGTCCTGGTCGCGATCGCCGCATTCGTCGCCTGGGCGATCTTCGGCCCCGAGCCCAGCCTGATCTTCGCCATCGTCTCGGCGGTTTCGGTGCTGATCATCGCCTGTCCCTGTGCGCTGGGTCTCGCCACACCGATGTCCATCATGACCGCTACCGGGCGCGGCGCGCATGCGGGCGTGCTGATCAAGGAAGCCGCCGCGCTGGAGCGCTTCGCCTCCGTCGACACGCTGATCGTCGACAAGACCGGCACGCTGACCGAGGGCCGGCCGAAATTGACCGATGTCATGGCTGCCGGCGGCTTTTCCGAGGACGAATTGCTGAGATGCGCCGCGACCCTGGAAAAAGGGTCGGAGCATCCGCTGGCCGAGGCAATCGTCGAGGGAGCCGGCCAGCGCGGGGTGAAGATCGCAGAGGCCCGCAGCTTCGAGGCAGTTACCGGCAAGGGCGTTTCCGGCTCGGTGTCGGGCAAGAAGGTCGCGCTCGGCAATGCCGCGATGATGGCCGATCTCGCCGTCGACGTTTCCGGGGTCCTGGCCAGCGTGGAAGCCTTGCAGGGCGATGGCAAGACGGTGATGTTCGTCGCTGTCGACGGCAAGCTGGCCGGCATCGTCGCCGTCGCCGATCCGGTCAAGGCAACCACGGCCGAGGCGATCAAGGCGCTGCATGACAGCGGGCTGCGGATCATCATGGCGACCGGCGACAATGAGCGGACAGCTAGGGCGATCGCTGGACGGCTTGGCATAGACGAGGTCCGGGCAGGTCTGTTGCCCGAACAGAAGGCAGCGCTGGTCGAGGAGCTGCGCGGCAAGGGTGCCGGCGTCGCCATGGCCGGCGACGGCGTCAACGATGCGCCCGCGCTTGCCGCCGCCGATGTCGGCATCGCCATGGGAACGGGCGCCGATGTCGCGGTCGAAAGCGCCGGGATCACATTGGTCAAGGGCGACCTAAACGGCATCGTACGCGCCCGAACCCTGGCCCAGGCGACCATCGGTAACATCCGGCAGAACCTGTTCTTCGCCTTCCTCTACAATGTGCTTGGCGTGCCGGTCGCGGCCGGCGTGCTCTATCCGCTCACCGGCACGCTTCTGTCGCCGATGCTGGCGGCGGCGGCGATGAGCCTGTCCTCGGTCTCGGTGATCGCAAACGCATTGCGCCTGAGAACGTTGAAACTCTGAGATTAACCCCCAGATACGAAACCCAACCGACAGGAGACTATGAATGACCTTGGCTAAAAAACTTGTGCTGCTGCTGATGGCCGCTGGAATGCTGCTTGCCGTCTTCCTCGAAAGCGTGCCGGCGCAGAGCGAGGAGATGAAGCACGACATGGGTGCCATGGCCATGGGAGCGGAAAGCCCTTCCACGGCAGGCTACAAGGCGGCAATGGACAAGATGCATACCGACATGATGGCCTCCCAATATACCGGCAGCGCCGATGTCGATTTCGTCCGTGGCATGATCCCGCACCATCAGGGGGCGATCGACATGGCCAAGGTCGAGCTTGCCAATGGCAAGGATCCGGAAATCCGCAAACTCGCCGAAGGCGTCATCGCCGCGCAGGAAGCCGAAATCAAGCAGATGCAGGACTGGCTCGTCGCCCATCCGGTGAAGTAAGGCATCAAACAGCGGCGACAGGACAACCCGAGCTCCATCCTGGATTTCTCCGTTTGCTTGTGATGCCATGCGCCTCGATCGCTTACCCAGGAGTCCCCATGCCCACGACGACAAGAACCACCAAGCTGCCTTCGGGCGAAGCCGTCCAGGTGCTGGGACAGGGCACTTGGAAAATGGGTGAGGATGCCCGCCGTCGAGCCGGGGAGGTCAATGCCTTGAAGCTTGGGCTGGACCTCGGCATGACGCTGATCGACACCGCCGAAATGTATGCCAGCGGCGGCGCCGAGGAGGTGGTGGCCGAAGCCATTGCAGGCCGGCGCGAAGAACTCTTTCTCGTCTCCAAGGTGCTGCCGTCCAACGCCTCGCGAGCCGGCGTGCCGGCGGCTTGCGAGAAAAGCCTGAAGCGCTTGCGCACCGATCGCATCGATCTCTATCTCCTGCACTGGCCGGGCAGCGTGCCGTTGGCCGAGACGGTCGAGGCCTTCGAGGCGTTGAAGAAGGCCGGCAAGATCCGCCACTGGGGCGTCAGCAATTTCGACACCGACGAGATGGAGGAACTGACCGGGCTCGGCGCCGGCGGCAATGTCCAGACCAATCAGGTGCTTTACAATCTGTCGCGGCGCGGCCCCGAGTTCGATCTGGTACCCTGGAGCCGAGAGCGAGGTATCCCGTTGATGGCCTATTCGCCGGTGGAGCAGGGTGCCTTGGCGCGCAACAGCAGGCTTGACGCCATCGCCGCCCGCCACAATGCGACCTCTGCACAAATCGCCTTGGCCTGGCTGATGCATCAGGACGGCGTTATCGCCATTCCCAAGGCCAGCAGCCAGGAGCACGTCCGCCAGAACTTTGCCGCGCTGGACATCAAGCTTACGTCCGGTGACCTCGCCGATCTTGACCGTGCCTTCCCGCCGCCGACGGGAAAACGCGGGCTGGAGATGATCTGATTATTTCCCCGTCAGCCCCTTCAGCCGGTAAAGCGCCTCCAGCGCTTCCTTGGGGGTCATCTCGTCGGGATTGATGTCGCCGAGCGCGACGCCCAGCGCGTCGCTCTTCACCGGCTTTGGCGCTTCCCGTTTCATCGCCACCGAAAACAACGGTAGGTCATCGACCAGCCGGTTGGTCTTGCCGGAGACCTCGCCTTCCTCCAGCTGGTGCAGCACCGCCTTAGCGCGGTCGACCACCGCTTCCGGCAGGCCGGCGAGCCGCGCCACCTGGACGCCGTAGGAGCGGTCGGCGGCACCCTTGCCGACCTCGTGCAGGAAAACGACGTCGCCTTCCCACTCCTTGACCCGCATGGTGACATTGGAAAGCCGCGCCAGCTTTCCCGCGAGCGACGTCATTTCGTGGAAATGGGTGGCGAAGATCGCCCGGCAGCGGTTCTTCTCGTGCAGATACTCCACCGCCGCCCAGGCAATCGACAGCCCATCGAAGGTGGCGGTGCCGCGGCCGATCTCGTCGAGGATCACCAGCGCCCGTTCGCCGGCTTGGTTGAGGATCGCCGCCGTCTCCACCATCTCGACCATGAAGGTCGAGCGGCCGCGCGCCAGGTCGTCCGAGGCGCCGACACGTGAGAACAGCCGGTCGACGACGCCGATATGGGCAGACGCCGCAGGCACGAAGGAGCCGGTCTGAGCCAGGATGGCGATCAGCGCGTTCTGCCGCAGGAACGTCGACTTGCCACCCATGTTGGGACCGGTCAGCAGCCAGATCGCGCCGTTCTTGGCATTGCCCTCCGGCGAGAGGTCGCAATCATTGGCGACGAACGGGCCTTCGCCCGAACGGCGCAGCGCCTGTTCGACCACTGGATGCCGCCCGCCAGAAATCTCGAAGGCAAGGCTGGAATCCACCACCGGCCGGCACCAGGCCTCGCTTTCCGACAGAAGCGCAAGCGCCGCCGACACGTCGAGCACGGCAAGCGCGTCGGCGCCGGCGCGGATCGCCTCGGCCGCGCCGACCGCCTCCGCCGTCAGCGCATCGAAGGCGGCCAGTTCGAAGCTCAGTGCCCGGTCGGCGGCATTGGCGATCTTGGTCTCGAGTTCGGCGAGTTCGGTCGTGGTGAAACGCATGGCGTTGGCCATGGTCTGGCGGTGAATGAAGCGCGCCTTGGCGCCATCGCTGCCAGTCATGACGGCATGATGATTGGCCGTCACCTCGATATAGTAACCGAGCACATTGTTGTGCCGGATCTTCAGGGAGCGGATGCAGGTCTCCTCGATCAACGAGCGCTCTAGTCCGGCGATCACTTTTCGTGACTCGTCGCGCAACGCCCGCATCTCGTCGAGTTCCGGGTGATAGCCGCCGCGAACGAAGCCGCCGTCTCGTTTGAGCAGCGGCAGTTCCTCGCCGAGCGCCTGGGTGAGATGCTGGGCAAGCGCCTTGGGCAGCGCGTTAATCGCCGCCATTGCGCCGGCCAGTTCCCAAGGCAAGGCGGTCGCGGCAAAGGTTTCGGCGATGGCGCCTGCCGCCTCGAAGCCGGCGCGCAACGCGCCGAGATCGCGTGGCCCGCCCCGGTTGAGCGCCAGCCTGGACAAGGCGCGAGGCATGTCGGCGACGCTCTTCAGGCTCATCCGCACCGCCTGGCAAAGCCTGACCTCGGAGCGGAAGAACGAGACGGAGTCCAGTCGCGCGCCGATGGCCGCTGGGTCGGTCAGCGGCGCCATCAGCCGGTCGGCGAGCAACCGTGCGCCCCCACCGGTCACCGTGCGGTCGATCGCCTTGAACAACGAACCCTCGCGGCTGCCGGACAGCGTACGCAACAGTTCGAGATTACCGCGCGTCGCCGGATCGATGAACAGGGTCGAGCCCTGCTCCTCGCGCTCGGGCCTCGACAGCGGCGGCCGCTCGGCCTTTTGCGTCTTCTCGACATAGGCGATGGCGCCCGAGATGGCCGACAGTTCGGCGCGCGAAAACGTGCCGAAACTGTCCGGTGTCGCCACCTCGAAGAAACGCGCGATCCGTCCCGTGGCCGAGGCCGAATCGAACAGGCTCGGCGGCTGTGGGCTGGCGACACGGCCGAGCACGTCGAACACCGGCTTCAGGTCGGGATCATGAAACACCGGCTCGGCGACGATGAGCTCGCGCGGATCGACACGGAAGATGTCGGCCAGCAGCCGGTCGCCGGTGGTCTCGGCGACGCGGAAGGCACCGGTCGAGATGTCGATCCAGGCAATTGCAAAGCTGTGCTCGCTGCCGCCCTTCACCCGACCCAACGCCATCAGAAAACTCGATTCCGACGGCGCCAGCAATTTGTCCTCGGTGATGGTGCCCGGCGTCACCAGCCGCACCACGTCGCGGCGCACGACCGATTTGGAGCCGCGTTTCCTTGCCTCGGCCGGATCCTCGATCTGCTCGCAGACGGCAACGCGGAAGCCCTGGCCGATCAGCTTCTGCAAATAGTCGTCGGCCGCATGCACCGGCACGCCGCACATTGGAATGTCGTGGCCCTGATGCTTGCCGCGTTTGGTGAGCACGATGCCCAGCGCCCGGCTCGCCTTCTCGGCATCGTCGAAGAACAGCTCGTAGAAATCGCCCATGCGGTAGAACAGCAGCGAATCCGGGTTAGCCGCCTTGATCTCGATGAACTGCTCCATCATCGGCGTGACGGTGGCAACGCCGGGCTGCGGCGGCGTCATCGCCTCGGGGGCGGCGTCGGGCTCGTTCGGGCTGTGCATGTTCATGGCGCGGCACGCTAGCAGATGTGATGGCGGGGTTTAATGCCAGGCCATCGAAAAGCAGGGGAAGACCGCGAGCTGTCTCCCCGGAATGGCTATTCGGCTGCATTGCCCGACGCGGCGATCCCAAATATCTGTCGTCTTTGGGTATAAGGGCGGGGCTTCATGGACAAAGACGGGCACGAAACGTTCGAGGAGATGGTGGGACCGATCGACTCGCCATTCGAGCGCTTCTGGCTCAATGCTGCTCGCCAGGCCGGCCAAAGGGTAGGCAATCTGAAGCAGCTGGCGGCCAATAGGCTTCCTTTCATCCTTCCGACTACCGGCCCTTTCTCCGGTTTCGACGGAGGCATCCGGGTAGCTGTCCATGTCATCAGTCATGATCCGCTGATGATCTACACGCCGATCGGCGGCGAGCGCCCCCTCAACTCGGTCGTGGCAATCGGCCGTCGCCTGGCCTCGCGCCGCGCCGCCTTCCTGATGATGCCTAACTGGACACTCGAGCGGCCGCGTCTCATCCCAAAGCTCGGCAGGGACCTCGCCTGGCACCGCGAGCGGTTTCCAGCTCATGAGTTGATTTTTCTCTGCAACACCGAGGAAGAGCGCCGTCTGGTCACCGCTGTTGGAGGAACCGCGATCTTCTCCAACCACAATCTGATGATCAACGAGGACATCTTCCGACCCTTGCCGGATGTCCCCGTCGAGTTCGACGCGGTCTATAATGCTCGCATCTCGCACACCAAGCGCCACCACCTCGCCTTCGATATCGAAAGGCTGGCCCACATCACCTTTTCGATCGGCGAGTTGCCGCGGGCCGGCAACCGTGCCTTCATCCGCCGCTTGCAGGCGCAATCGCCGCTGCATCGCATCGCCAACCCGATCATCGATGGTCTGGCTGGCTTGCTGCCGCCGCAGGAGATCAACCGCATCTACAACCAGGCTTCGGTTGGCCTCTGTCTGTCGGCGGCGGAAGGAGCGATGCGCTCCAGCATGGAATATCTGATGGCGGGGTTGCCGGTGGTGAGCACGCCCAGTCTTGGCGGCCGGGACGTCTTTTTCGATCCGGACTATTGCATCATCGCCGAGCCCGATCCGGCGGCGATCCGGCGCGCGGTCGAGACGCTGCGCGATCGCGCCATTCCCCGCGAGGAGATTCGCAACCGCACGCTGGCCAAGGTGCGGGCTCAACGACAGGAACTCACAGTGTTCCTGTCGGAACTGTTGAAGAGGATGGGAAGCAGCCAGCCGCCGCTATCGCAATGGCCGTTTCCCGAAATTGGTCTCTTGCGGCGCTGGGCAACGGCCCGCCAGCATGCGCACGAAATCACGACATTTGGAACGGCGCGGAAAGGCTTCTGACCGGCCGTGTCCGCTTTGAAGCAGCCTTGCCCAGCTTCGTGGTTTACACGCGGGGGCCCGTGGTCTTAATTCGCAAGCACACAGGCACCCGTTTCAAGGAGGTGCTTCATCGGCGAGGAAATCAAAAGCATCATGGCCAGGAAAACCGAGAACAACGGTCCGTCCGTCAGCGCGCAGGAAGCGCTCGAATTCCACGCCATGGGCCGACCCGGCAAGCTGGAGATCGTCGCCACCAAACCGATGATGACGCAACGCGATCTCAGCCTCGCCTATTCGCCGGGCGTCGCCGTGCCGGTGCGAGCCATCGCCGAGGATCCATCCAAAGCCTTCGACTACACGACGCGCGGCAACATGGTCGCCGTCATCTCAAACGGCACCGCCATTCTTGGCCTCGGCAATCTCGGCGCGCTGGCCTCAAAGCCGGTGATGGAAGGCAAGGCGGTGCTGTTCAAGCGCTTCGCCGATGTCGATTCCATCGACCTCGAGGTCGACACCGAGGATGCCGACGAGTTCATCAACTGCGTGCGCTTCCTCGGTCCTTCCTTCGGCGGCATCAACCTGGAGGACATCAAGGCGCCGGAGTGCTTCATCATCGAGCAGCGCCTGCGCGAGCTGATGGACATTCCGGTCTTCCATGACGACCAGCACGGCACCGCCATCATCTCGGCCGCCGGCCTGATCAACGCGCTGGAGATTACCGGCCGCGACATGAAGACCACGAAGATGGTCTGCAATGGCGCGGGTGCCGCCGGCATCGCCTGTATCGAGTTGATGAAGGCGATGGGTTTTTCGCCCGAAAACATCATCTTGTGCGACACCAAGGGCGTGGTCTTCCAGGGCCGCACCGAAGGCATGAACCAGTGGAAGTCGGCGCATGCGGTCAAGACGGAGGCGCGTTCCCTGGCCGAAGCGCTCGACGGCGCCGACGTCTTCCTCGGCCTTTCCGCCAAGGGGGCACTGACCACCGCCATGGTGCAGTCGATGGCCAAGAACCCGATCATCTTCGCCATGGCCAATCCCGATCCCGAGATCACCCCGGAGGAAGTCGCCGAGATCCGCACCGACGCCATCATGGCCACCGGGCGGTCGGATTACGCCAATCAGGTCAACAACGTGCTCGGCTTTCCCTACATCTTTCGCGGCGCGCTGGATGTCAGGGCCACCACCATCAATGACGACATGAAGGTCGCCGCCGCCCGCGCGCTGGCAGAACTGGCGCGCCAGGACGTGCCCGACGATGTCGCCGCGGCCTATCAGGGCAATCGGCCGAAATTCGGCCCCAACTACATCATTCCGGTGCCGTTCGACCCGCGCCTGATCTCGGCCATTCCGATCGCCGTGGCCAAGGCGGCAATGGACTCGGGGGTCGCGCGCAAGCCGATCCTCGATCTCGACCGTTACGCGCAGGAGCTTTCCGCCCGCCGCGACCCGATCGCCTCGACCCTGCAGCGCATCTACGACCGCGTGCGCCGCCAGCCCAAGCGCATCGTCTTCGCCGAGGGCGAGGAGGAGCAGGTGATGCGCGCCGCTGTCTCCTACGTGAACCAGCGGCTCGGCACCGCCATCCTGCTCGGTCGCGACGACGTCATCAAGGAGAACGCCAGGCACGCCGGCATCGACCTGAACAAGCAAGGCATCGAGATCATCAATGCGCGCCTGTCGCGCCGCAATTCGATCTACACCGACTATCTCTACGAACGCATGCAGCGCAAAGGCTTCCTGTTCCGCGACTGCCAGCGGCTGATCAACAACGACCGCAACCATTTCGCCGCCTGCATGGTGGCGCTGGGCGACGCCGACGGCATCGTCACCGGCGTGACCCGCAACTATTCGACCGCGCTTGACGACATCAGGCGCGTCATCGACGCCAAGCCCGGCCACCGCGTCATCGGCGTCTCGATCGTGCTCGCGCGCGGCAAGACCGTGCTGGTCGCCGACACCGCGGTGCACGACATGCCCAACGCCGAGCAGATCGCCGACATCGCCGAGGAGGCGGCGGGCTTCGCTCGCCGCATGGGCTACGAGCCAAGGCTCGCGATGCTTGCTTATTCCACCTTCGGCCATCCACAGGGCGAACGTTCCGAGCGTGTCCAGGAAGCCGTGCGCATCCTCGACAAGCGGCGCGTCGACTTCGAATATGACGGCGAGATGGCCGCCGACGTCGCGCTCAACGCCCGCGCCATGGCGCAATACCCGTTCATAAGGCTGACCGGTCCGGCCAACGTCCTGATCATGCCGGCTTTCCACTCGGCCTCGATCTCGACCAAGATGCTGCAGGAACTCGGCGGCTCGACCGTCATCGGCCCGCTGCTGGTCGGTCTGAACAAGCCGGTGCAGATCGTGTCGCTGAATGCCAAGGACAGCGATATCGTGAACATGGCGGCGATCGCCGCCTATACGGCGGGGGCTTGAGGGGCTTTCCTTCGTGTTGGACGCCTCACGCCAGCCGCATCACCTGCTTGTGGCTGGCGATCTCAGATAGCAGCCAATCCCGAAACAGCCTGACGCTGATTGAATTGCGGTTGCCGGGCTTCTGCCGCAGGCAGTAGCTCTGTGGAATTGCGTGGCGGATCGTGAAGGGCGCGACCAGCTGGCCGCTGGCCAGCAGATCCTCGACCATGATGTTGTCGGCCAGCGCAACGCCGCCGCCATTGACGGCCTCACGGACGGCAAGCGCCGGGTCGTGGAAGATCGGGCCAGGTTTCGCGTCCAATCCGGCGAGCCCCTCCTTCTCGAACCACTCCTCCCACCACACCGTGGTGTTTTCATGCAGCAGCCGGCAGCTTGCGAGATCGGCGGGTTTTCGTGGTGCATTCTTTTTGTCGAGGAAAGCGGGCGAGCACACCGGAAAGATGACGAGCGAGACGAGCGGAAGGAGCGAGGGATCGCCGGTCTCAACGGTGAACAGCACCAGCAGATCGGCGCTCGGGTTGCCGCCCCGGTTCTCGTCGTCATGAATGGAGATATCGAGTTCGCAGTTGGGATGCCGGTCGCGGAAGCGTGGCAAGCGATCGGCGAGCCAGAGGTTCATGAAGGTGGCGTTGATCGACAACGAAGCGCGTCTGGCCTTGCGGCCTATTGCCTGTTCGCCGGTTTCCTCGGTCGCATTCTCGATTTCGCGGAAAGCCGCCGACAGCCGGCGGGCGTAGTGTGTCGCCTTCGGCGTCAGCGCCACTTGCCGGAAGCCGCGCTCGAACAGGTCGAGGCCCAGCGCCTGTTCCAGCAGCCGGATGTGGCGGCTTACCGCCGAAGGGGTGAGCCGGAGTTCGTCCGCCGCTTCCTTGAAGCTGCGCAGCCGTGCCGCCGCTTCGAAAGCCCTGATGGCATTCAGTGAGGGGAGCTTCATGGGGTGATGAGACAGCATCAGGTGAATTTTTGTCAACTGACTCGGGCCGAAAAGCCGTTTGTCTGAAAATGCCGCGTCCGTCAGTTTGTGGCCATAGCCCTTCTGCTGGAAAGCCGCCCCATGCGCAGTCTCGCCCTGCTTGCCGCTTCGATGCTTTGCCTCTCCGCGGCCTCGCTTTGCGGTGCAGCCGCGGCCGAGGACAAGATCGTCAACATCTTCTTCTGGTACGACTACGTGCCAGCCGACACGATCACGGAATTTGAAAAACAGACCGGTATCAAGGTGGTTTACGACACTTTCGATTCCGTCGACATGCTGACGACCAAGGCGCTGACCGGAGGCTCGGGCTACGACATCATCATGCCGGGCGCGGCGTTGGTCGGACAATATGCCGAGGCCGGCGCCATTCAGAAACTCGACAAGGCCAAAATCCCCAATGCCGGCGGCCTCAACCCTGACATCATGGCATTCCTCGCCAGGCAGGATCCAGGCAATGTCTACGCGCTCCCCTACGCCTATGGCACCACGGGCATCATGTATAACCCGGCCAAGGTCGCCGCGCGGATGAAGGACGCGCCGGTTGACAGCCTCGACATGATCTTCAAGCCGGAGATCGCGGCCAAATTCCAGGATTGCGGCATCGCCATGGTCGATTCGCCAGAAGGCGTGATGTCGGTGGCGCTCAACTATCTCGGCTTCGATCCGTTCTCCACCGACGAGGCCGAGCTGCGCAAAGCCGGCGCATTGCTGGCTGCCATCAAGCCTTACATCAGACATTTCAAATCCGGGTCGATCATGAGCGAACTGGCAGCGGGCGACCTCTGCCTGGCGCTCGGCTGGAGCGGCGACGCGATCGGCGCCAACGCCAAGGCGGCGGACTCCAAGAACGGCGTCGACGTGCGCTATTCCGTACCTAGGGAAGGTACGGAGATATTCTTCGACGTGATGACCGTGCCGGTCGATGCGCCGCATCCCGAAAATGCGCATGCCCTGATGAATTTCCTGATGGCACCGCAAGTCAGCGCCCGCTTCACCAACGCGACGCTCTACCCCAATGCCGTGCAGGCAGCGACGCCTTTGGTCGATGAAACCGTGCGCGACAACCCGAACATCTATTTCTCGAAAGACATGCTGAAGCGGCTGTTCGCTGCCCAGCCGCGCGACCCGAAATCGCTGCGTCTGGTCACCCGCCTCTGGACGAGCTTCGTCACCGGCACGAACTGAGCCGTATCTGTCACCCCTCATTCCCCAGAAATGGACCTCGGCAAATGTTGCAGCCCCTTCCTCGTGCCCGCGAAACCGACGATGCCGTCTTCGGCAAGCATATCCATGGCGGCTCGCACGAGCCGGTCTACAGCGGCGTGCTCTCCTTCATGCGACGCCGGCTGAGCCGCGATCTCGCCGGCGTCGACGTCGCCATCTGGGGAATTCCCTTTGATGCCGCCGTCTCCAACCGTCCGGGCGCCCGTTTCGGGCCGCAAGGCGTGCGGCGTGCTTCAGCCATCCTCGAGGGCGATCCGCAATATCCTTTCCAGACCGATCCGTTCGAAAGGCTGGCGGTCGTCGACTACGGCGATTGCGGGCTCGATTTCGGCAGGCATGACGACACGCCGCGGCAGATCGAGGCGCAAGCGAGCGAGGTCGTCGATGCCGGCGTGACGCTGCTTTCCATTGGCGGCGACCATTATGTGACATGGCCGCTGCTTCGGGCCCACGCGAAAAAATACGGCCCCATGGCGATGGTCCAGTTCGATGCCCATCAGGACACCTGGTACGACGAGGACAGGCGCATCGACCATGGCTCGTTTGTCGCAAGGGCCGTTCGCGAAGGCATCGTCAGGCCGGACCGGTCCATCCAGGTCGGCATCCGCACGCATGCTCCCGAAACCTGCGGTCTGGAGATCCTTTACGGTGAGGATGTCGCCGAGCTTGGTGTCATGGGTGTCGTGGAGCGCATCAAGGCCCGTGTTGGCGATGCCAGGACCTATCTGACCTTCGACATCGATTGCCTCGATCCGGCCTATGCTCCTGGCACGGGCACTCCGGTCGCGGGCGGCTTGTCCTCTCGCGAGGCGCTGATGATCCTGCGCCGGCTCGGTTCGCTCGACATTGTCGGCGCCGACGTTGTCGAGGTGGCGCCCGCCTATGACCACGCCGATATCACGTCGCTTGCCGGGGCGGCGGTGCTGCAGCACTATCTCGGCCTGCTCGCGGAACGAAAGGGCTGACACCGCGCCGACTTCACCCCGGTGCGAACGCCCGCGCCGCCTCCACGACTTCCTCCGCCTGGTCCTGCCGCATCAGGTCGATCGGAATGCGGCCGTCGAGCTGTGCCGCAGGGCGGGTCAGCCACAGCCATGCGAGTCTCGGATTGCCGATCAGCTCCAGCACGTCGCTTATGCCCGCGACCGGCCTACCATCGACGAACTGCGCCAGCGGGAAGACGTGCTTGCGGCCGCCCTTGCGCAGAGCGATGACGTCGCCGCGCCTCTGCCAGCGGTGCAAGGTGGAGCGGGCGATGCGCAGGTTCTCTTCCAGATAGGTCGAGCCGGCGACGCGGCCGGCCCAGTCCTCGATCAGCATCGATTCGAGGTCGTCGGAATGGGGAAGCGGGAGCGGGGTGTCGGCGCCGGCCAAAAGGGCCGAGGACAGGTTCTTCGCGCCAGCGGTGCCGGCTTCGCCGCGGCGCGCGGCTTCCGCCGCCAGCGCCCGCACGAATTTCTGGGCCAGACCCGGAAGGTCGGCATGGATGGCGTCGATGGCGCGCTGGTGCTTGGGCGACAGCAGGGTGACGGCGGACGCTATGCTGCCGGCGATCTTGCCGACCGAGACCATTGTGGGGCCGTTGATGGCTTCGTCATAGTGGGCAAGCGCACGCTCGACCTTTTCCGCTACCATGTCGGCGAAATCGTCTTGCGTGATGCCGGTCGTCTTGGTCTGAAATGTCGTCTTAATCTGAAATCTTGTCATGCATCTGTTTTCTGGGCCGCGCGCTCTCCTCCCTCGGCCGCGGCCGGTTGTTGAACGGTTACGGCGGAAAGTGGAAAGTGCGACGGCAACAGATGTAGCGACCCGACAGGTTGCTGTCCTGCATTGCTTCACACCCGATTAGCATGTCGAAATGTCAGTCACGGCACGCTCGCATTTCGTGTAGGAGCGGTATGTGACAACTGCGCGACGTTCGGAAGCGGTCTGCGCTTGCCTTACCCCACAAGGGGGCGAAGAGAAGGGCGTTGTTACAACAACCCCGCCCACTCGGCCTCTTTGCGCAGATTCTGCCGTGGCCTAGGGCCTATCTGTTGGATTACCAATCCGGCCGCCAGTGAGCCAAGATCGCCGCAGGTCTGGAGGTCGCGCCCCTGTGTGTAGCCATGCAGGAAGCCGGCGGCGTAGAGATCGCCGGCGCCCGTCGTGTCGACCAGTTCCTTGATGGCGGTCGCCTGGATGACCACTGTCTCGTCGCCACGCACGATAACCGAGCCCTTTTCGGAGCGGGTAACCGCCGCGATCCTGCAATCCTTGCGTATCTGCGCAAGCGCTTCCTCGAACGATGGCGTCTGGTAAAGCGACTTGATCTCGTGGCTGTTGGCAAAAACGATATCGACCGTGCCCGAACGCATCAGGTCGAGGAACTCGTCGCGGTAACGGTCGACGCAGAACGAATCCGACAAGGTCATCGATACTTCGCGACCGGCCGCGTGCGCCAGTTTCGCCGTCTGCCGGATGGCTTCCTTGGCGCGGGGCGGGTCCCACAGATAACCCTCGAAATAGGTCACCTTGGCGCCGGACGCCTTGTCGGCTTCGACATCTTCCGGCCCGAGTTCGACGCAGGCGCCGAGATAGGTGTTCATCGAGCGCTCGCCATCGGGGGTGACGAAGATCATCGAGCGCGCCGTCGGTGGCTCGCCCTGGAGCGGCCTGGTGTCGAAGGCGACACCCTGCGCGTGGATGTCGTGCGCGTAGATTTCGCCCAGCGCATCGTTGGAGACCTTGCCGAAGAAGGCGGCGCGTCCGCCGAAGGAGGCAACACCTGCCGCCGTGTTGCCGGCGCTGCCGCCGGAGGCCTCGATCGCCGGGCCCATGCGGCTGTAGAGCAATTCGGCGCGCTGCGTGTCGATGAGATTCATCGCACCCTTGATGATGCCGTTGGTCTCGAGGAATTCCTCCTCGCACTGGGCGATGATGTCGACAATCGCATTGCCGATGCAAAGCACGTCATAATCCGGCATCAATGTCTCCGCCAAAAACCCGGGCCGGCTTCTTGCCATGCCCGCGCGGGTCTACAGCATGATCCTGAAAACTGGCAACCGATTTTCTGTCCTTGCCGCACCAGCCAGGCGCTACGACAATTCGTCCGTGGCCGAAACATTTCGTCGCGATGTCGCCTACATCTGCGCCTGTTCGATCACGGTCCGAAGGCGCGAGCCCATGCCTGCCAAAAACGACACGACCACCGACTTGGCATTGCTTGGTGTGCTGGCGGTACTTTGGGGGGCCTCCTACACCTTCATCAAGATCGGCGTAGAGACCATCCCGCCCATCACCTTCATCGCGGCCCGCACCCTGATCGCCGGCGCCATCCTGTTCGCCATCATCCGCTGGCGCGGGCTTGCCATGCCGGGCGATGCGGCAAGCTGGCGCCGCTTCGCCTTCCAGGCCTGCCTCAACAGCGTCGTCCCGTTCACGCTGATCGCCGCGGCCGAGCGTTCGGTCGACGCCGGCCTTGCCACCATCCTCAATGCCACCTCGCCGATATTCACCTTCCTGCTGACGGCGCTCATCACCCGTCATGAGCCGGTGACCGCGCGCAAGCTGGTCGGCGTCGGCGCCGGGATCGCCGGCATCTGCCTCATCGTCGGCACGCAGGCCCTTGGCGGCATCGGCCACCAGCTCTGGGCACAGATCGCCATCGTCGCGGCAACCGTGTGCTATGCGGGTGCCGCCATCTTCGGCCGTGGTTTCAAGGGCCTCGATCCGATGCTTCCCGCCGCCGGTTCGATGCTGTGCGGCGCCGTCATGCTGGTACCGCTCAGCCTGGCGGTCGACCAGCCATGGACCCTGGCGCCTTCGGCGGCTTCCATCCTTGCCCTGCTCGGCCTGTCGGTGTTTTCGACGGCACTGGCTTTCGTCATCTATTTCCGTCTGATCCACACGCTGGGTTCGGTCGGCACCACGTCTCAGGCCTATCTGCGGGTGCCGATCGGCGTCGGCATCGGCGCCGTCTTCCTCGGTGAAAGCCTGGGCCCCGCGGCCTGGCTCGGCATGGGGTTTGTCGTTGCCGGCGTGGCGGCCATGACCATGCCGGTTCGCAAGCCGGCCTTAGCTGGATAGGCAGATCTGGGAGCAGACTAAAGGCAAGCAACCGCCCGCGCTTGTGCTCGGGGGCCGCACCGCCTATCTCGAAGGCGTCCTGCCTTGTGGATGTGTCCGCTGACCTGGGGTGAAGCACGGTGATTTTCGACGCTGCCCGCACCGCGGCCCTGGAACTGCTCTCGCCTCCGTTTCGCGCCGTGTTCATCAAGACGCTCGGGCTGACCCTGCTGGCGCTGGTCGCCCTGTGGTTCGGCCTGACCAGCCTGATTGAATGGCTGGCCCTGCCGTGGCTGCAGACGCTGTTGCCCGGCATGCCGTCCTGGGCCGGCTGGTTGGGCGGCATCGTCGCGGCCATCGCGCTGGCCTTCGGCATGGCGCTTCTGATCGCACCGGTCACGGCGGTGATCGCCGGCCTGTTCCTCGACAATGTCGCTGAAGTCGTCGAGCGCACCGATTATCCCGGTGACCCGGCCGGACGCGCCATGCCGGCACTGCGCTCGCTGGTGCTGGCGATAAAATTCTTCGGCGTCGTCATCCTGGGCAACGTAGTGGCGCTGCTGCTTCTGCTGGTGCCGGGCATCAACATCGCCGCCTTCTTCATCGTCAACGGCTATTTGCTCGGGCGCGAATTCTTCGAGTTCGCAGCCATGCGGTTTCGCGGGGAAGAAGAGGCCAGAGCCCTGCGCAGGCAGTATGCCGGTACGGTGTTTCTCTCCGGGCTCGTTGTCGCGGCCTTCCTCGCCGTGCCGCTGCTCAACCTGCTGACGCCGCTCTTCGCCGCCGCCATGATGGTGCACCTGCACAAGGCGATCTCGGCACGGGAAGTCGCACACGCCTCGCGGCGCTAAATCTCTTCAACGTAGTAGAAATCCGCGCCCCAACTCGTCGTCCGGTTCGACAATGAATTCGGCTCGTCCGGAATAATAAGCACGGCCGCAGACGCGGGCAACGACCGCTTCATGCGCGCCGGCTCGCGCTGTTCGCGCCACCTGCCCGGAAAAGCGCGAGCCGGCGATGCTCTCGAACGTTCGCGTCTGCCCGACGGCGATCTCGCCCTTGGCATGCATTGCCGCCAGCCGGGCGGTGACGCCGGAACCAGTTGGCGAGCGGTCGACCTCCGCCTCGGCGAAGACGCAGATATTCCTGGTGGCCTCTCCGGAAAAGGCGTCCTTTCCATCGGTCAGGATAGTGCCATAGAGGAAGGCGAGGTCATCATGATCAGGATGCGACAGCGGAAACTCGGCCTTCAGCAGGTTCGTCAGCGTGGTTGCCGCATCGACGAAATCGCGCACGCGGTCGGGGCCGAACTCCAAGCCGAATTGATGACAGTCGGCCAGCGCGTAAAAAGCCCCGCCATAGGCGATATCGAAACCGATCTTGCCATAACCAGACAGATCTATCTGTTGGTTGGCGGCAAATAGGAAGGCCGGCACGCTCTCGAACGACACCGCGCCGGCTTTGCCATCGCTGACCGCGACCGAGGCGACGACCAGGCCGCACGGCGCCTCGATGTTCACGGTGGTGAATGGCTCCTGCTTCGCCACCAGCCCTTCATCGACGGCGTAGCGGCCGAGGGCGACGATGGCGTGGCCGCACATGGTCGAATAGCCCTCATTGTGCATGAACAGCACCGCGAGGTCGGCGCCGGGCAAATCGGGCTCGACCAGCAAAGCGCCATACATGTCGTAGTGGCCGCGCGGCTCGAAGATCAGCAGCTTGCGCAAATGGTCGAGATGGTCCCGCACATAGACGCGCTTCTCAAGAATGGTGCCCTTGGGGATAGTGGGATAACCGCCCGTGACGATCCGTAGCGGCTCGCCACCCGTATGCATGTCGACAACAGTAAGGTTCATGCGGCCGAACCCATCCTAGCCCTGGGATTTGCCGAACAGCGCCTGCAGCTTGCCGAACGGCATGGCGGCGCGGGTGAAGCCGAACGTGCCGTCCTGCTGGATCTCGCGTGCTGCCGTCTCCAGCATGCCGTAGGCGAAATTGGTCAGCCATGGCCCAAGCGAAATCCGCCTGGCACCGGCCATGGCGAGGTCGGCGATGGTGAAGCCGGGCCTTGCCATGACATTGACCGGCTTGCCGACCGCCGAGCAAAGCGTCCGGACCATGTCGACGTCGCCGATACCAGGTGCATAGAGCACGTCGGCGCCGGCCTTTTCGAACGCCTGCAGCCGCTTGATCGTGTCGTCGAGATCGGACTTGCCCCAGAGGAAATTCTCGGCTCGCGCCGTGAAGACAAAGTCGCGCTTCAGCGCCCGCGCCGCCTCGACCGCTGCGGCGACGCGCTCGACCGCGTGCGAAAACTCGTAGATGGGCTTTTCAGAATCGCCGGTGTGGTCCTCGATCGAGCAGCCGGCAAGCCCGGCCGCCTCCGCCGCGAAAATGGTTTCGGCGGCCTGCTCGGCGCTGTCCCCCTTGCCTTTCTCGAGATCGGCCGAGACCGGCAGGTCGGTCGCGGCCGTCACCTCGCGGCAATGATGGATCATCTGGTCGAAGGTCACGGCCCCATCCGGCAGGCCGCGCGAAAAGGCAAAGCCGGCGCTGGTGGTGGCCAGTGCCTTGAAGCCGAAGGAGCCGAGCAGCTTCGTCGTGCCCGGATCCCAGGGATTGGGCATGACGAAGGTCGAGGCATGCAGGTCGCGAAAAATCTTGCCCTTGTCCATGAAGGCTCCCCCATAACGAATGTTGGGCGGATGCTACCGCGCTGTTTGCGGCCGGGCAAACGAATGCGGTTGGTTCAGAAGCGTTTCTCGTTCTCTGCTGCCAATTTCTCGAGAGCGTCGGAATCGGCGGCGTAGTGGGACGCCTTGGGGTCCCAGTGGTAGGTGACGGAGATGTCCCGTGAAGCAGCCTTGGGCGGCGCGTCATCACAGTTCTCGGTGTTCGGTACCGTGGCGTACCGTCACCTTGACGGCGCCATAGGGCTGGCCGTCGGTCAGCCCGGTTCTTGCCGCCGGTCTTGATGGCAAGCACCGCGGTGTTGGGCAGGCTGACCGCGTCGGGCGGCGATGTATCGGAGTCCGCGCCGGCCGTCCACTGCAGCGGATCAGTGGATCGGCACCAGCCCGGCGAGTTCGCGCATGTCGTCGAACAGAATGCCGCCGGCCTGGATCAAGCCATCGCGGTCGGAATAGGGGTCGCCATGATAGGAGAACACGCGCATGCCGGCGGCAATGCCGGCCTGCGTGCCGGCGACACTGTCCTCGATGACGATGCATTCGGCGGGCGCGAAGCCCATGGTTCTGGCCGCATGCAGGAACAGGTCGGGGAACGGCTTGCCGCGCGACACCATGGTGGCGCTGAACATGGCATGTTCGAACAGCGGCAACAGTCCGGTCTGGCCAAGCGTTATGTGCATCTTGGAGATCCTGGCCGAGGTGGCGACGCAATAAGCGATGCCGGCCGCGCGGAGCGCCTCGATGAACTCCCGGACATAAGGGATCGCCTCGACGCCATGAGCGAACAGATCCGGCAGGCCGGCATTCCAGCGCTCGACGAAATCGGCGCCGAGCCTGACGCTGGTCGTCTCTTCGATCTCCTTCTGCACCGAGACCATGCTGCGGCCGGAGAAGCTCTTGCGGCAATATTCGAACGTCGTTGGAAACCCGGCGTCGCTCAGCCATTCGGCCAGGCGCCGGTTGGCGAGGTTCTCGGTATCGACCAGGATCCCGTCGCAGTCGAAGATGACGAGCTTTGGCAGCGGCCGTGTTTCAGTCATGTTGGATCAGTCTACCCGGCAAACGGTTCACTGTGCTGAAACACAGCCACGCATCAGGCAGTGCCGGTCGATCCGAATCCGCCCGAGCCACGCGCCGTGCCGCCGGCCAGCGAACGCTCTTCAACCGCGACCTGCGTCACTGCGGCGAAAACGATCTGGGCAATGCGCATCCCGCGCGTCACCGCGAAATCCTCGTCGCCGAGATTGACCAGCAGCACCTTCACCTCGCCGCGATAATCGCTGTCGACCGTGCCTGGAGAATTGAGGACGGTAAGGCCGTGTTTGAAGGCAAGCCCCGAGCGGGGCCGCACCTGGCCCTCCATGCCTTCGGGAATTTCCAGGATCAGCCCGGTCGGCACCAAGGCGCGTTTGCCCGGCAGGATCAGAAGCGGCCGGTCTTCGGGCACCGCCGCGCGCAAATCCATGCCGGCGGCGCCGGCGCTTTCATAGTCGGGAAGCGGAAGTCCCTCGCCATGCGGCAACCTGACGAAGCCGACGGTGGGACCGATGACGGAAGGTGTTTGAAGGGCTGCGCGCATAAAATCGATCCTATCGGCGCGAATGCCGATTCGGTCAACTCGACCGCGGCGCTATCAACGGCTTTCTTTCAGGCATCACTGTGGCCTAGCGGAGTTCCATGGGAACCACCGTCGTCTCCTTGATCTCCTCCATGACGAAGGAGGCGGAGACATCGGATAAAGCCACCTTGGCGATGAGCCGCTGGTAGAGCCGGTCATAGGCTTTCACGTCGGCGACGCGGGCGCGCAGCACATAGTCGAGATCACCGGACATCCGGTAGACCCCGATGATCTCGGAAAGACCGGTCACCGCCGCCCGGAACTTCTGCAGCCAGTCGGGGTCGTGATTGGATGTGCGGATCAGGATGAACACCGAAAGGCCGAGTCCGAGCTTCTCCGCATCGACCAACGCCACGCGGCCGGTGATGACGCCATCTTCCTCCAGCCGCTTGACGCGACGCCAGCAGGCATTGCGCGACAAGGCGACCCGCTCCGACAGTTGGTCCACCGACAGCGTGCCGTCACGTTGCAATTCGGCGAGCAGTTTTCGATCAATTTCGTCGATGTCAAAACTCATATTGGGATATTTGTCCCATGGAATAGCACAATACAAGGATATTTTGGGACCAATGAACCGGTGAGGCGTGTCAGGATACTCACATCGAAGCGAAAAGCGCTGAAGGGGAACCAGCATGTCGGTCGCAAGGATTTTCACCTCTCATCCGGCCAAGGTGGGCGAAACCTATTTCAGCCATATGGCCTTCGCCGCCTGGTTCTCCTCGCGCCTGCTGATGGCGGCGGGAGCAGCATTTGTTCACGCTTTCTTGCCATTTCTGTTCGAGACTACCGCCAGCCGAATCATTCGCGAACTTTACGAGCGGACGCACAACAGAGGCACGCACGCGATCAACGAGCCCGCTGCTTTTCCGGATCGCGCTTAGAGGAAGACAGAAGCGATGTGCCGGTGGGCGGCCTATCTCGGTGAAGCGGTCTTTCTCGAAGACATCCTCACGGCGCCCTGTCACTCGCTGATAGCCCAGAGCCATTGCGCCCAGGAAGCGAAGTCGCCCACCAATGGCGACGGCTTCGGCCTTGCTTGGTATGGCGAGAGGCCTGAACCCGGTCTCTACCGCGATATCCTGCCGGCCTGGTCCGATCCCAATCTGAAAAGCCTGTGCCGGCAGATCAAGTCCAGCCTGTTCCTCGCCCATGTCAGGGCCTCGACCGGCAGTGCCACCAGCCGCATGAACTGCCATCCGTTCACCTCGGAACGCTGGTCGTTCATGCACAACGGCCAGATCGGCGGTTTCGAAAAAATCCGCCGCGCGCTGGAGAACTCGTTGTCCGACCCCGTTTTCGATCAGCGCGAAGGCACCACCGATTCCGAACTCTTTTTTCTGCTCATGATCGACGAGGGTCTTTCGTCCGACCCGCAAGGCGCCGTCTCACGCGCTACCAGCCGCGTGCTGGAAGTCTCGCGTCGTGCCGGTCTCGAGCCGGCGCTGAAGCTGACCGCTGCCTTCTCTGACGGACAGGCACTGTATGCGGTGCGCTACGCCACCGACGCCCAGGCTCCGACGCTTTACACGTCCATTTTCCGCAAAGGGGCCGGCCGCTGCATCGTCTCCGAACCCTTTGATCGCGAGGGCGGCGACTGGCAGGCGATCCCGCCGTCGAGCTTCGTCACCATGACCAGCGATGGCACGAGCATTCGCCCATTCGCGCCGACTGCGGCGAAACTGGCGCTGGTTGGATAACGCGTCACCTCCGCGCACCTGGAAAACGTCGCGTGGAGTGCCGGCCTGGATAGGACGCAGACTTCAGCGCAATTCCGATCAAGCATTGAGCGCGTGCGGATGCTCAACTCCACTTGAAGCCGCGCCGCGATCCGCCATCTTGATGAGGCAGGCGGCCAGCAAGCCGGAGCATCGCCATGGATCTCGTATTTCTCTCGGTTGCCGAACTCGCCACGGCCATTCGAAACCGCAAGATCTCCGCCGTCGAAGCGCTCGACGCCCATCTCGCGCAGCTTGATGCGCACAACGGAGCAATCAAAGCCGTCATCTCGCTCGACAGGAAAGGCGCGCGCGAACGCGCCAAAAAGGCCGATACAGCACTGGCGCATGGCGAACCACTTGGACCGTTGCATGGCGTTCCGTTCACATTGAAGGACATGCATGAGACATCTGGCATGAAAACCACGGTCGGCTTCCCACCCTTCGCCGATTATGTCGCGCGGCAGGACAGCCCGGTCGTCGCTAGGCTGAAAGCAGCCGGCGGCGTGCTGATGGCCAAGACCAATGTCGCCATGATGCTGTCCGACTGGCAGTCGAATAATCCGTTGTTCGGCCGCACCAGCAATCCCTGGAACCTTGAGCGCACGGCCGGTGGCTCCAGCGGCGGTGCGGCAGCGGCGGTCGTGGCTGGCATGACGCCGTTCGATGTCGGCACCGACATGCAGGATTCGATCCGCTTGCCAGCCGCCTTTTGCGGCATCTATGGGCTTAAGCCGACGGAACATCGTATCTCGCTGGCCGGCGCCTTCCCGGATCCGGGCGGCGCTGAGCGTAGCGTGTGACTGATGTCCTGTCTTGGGCCGCTGGCACGCAGCGTGGAGGATCTGGCCTTGATCTATCGGATCATCGCCGGACCGGACGGTCGCGACACCGATCTTGCGCCGGTGCCCGTCGAGGATATGGCTAAGGTCGACCTCAAGACGTTGCGTATCGCTTTTGCCCCCTCCTTTCCCGGTTTCCCGGTGGCCGGAGACATTGGTACCGCGGTCGAAAATCTCGCAAGGCGGCTGCAATCGGCAGGGGCGGCTGTCGAGGAGGCGAAACTCCCGGAACTCGATTTGCATGACGATCTCGCGCAAGGCGGCGGGCTGATCGGCATGATGATGGAGGCCGCGCAACCCGAACCGCCGGACGAGCCGACGCCGGTCTCGCGCTGGTTCGAGGCACTCGCCCGCCGCGACAGATCCATTCTCGCCTGGGACAATTTTTTCGACAGCTATGACGCACTGCTCTGCCCGGTCGCCATGACCACGGCCTTTCCACATTGCGAGCCGGGCACGCCGATCAAGGTTGACGGCCAGGAACAGAGCTACTGGATGCTGCCGGCCCATGGCGCAGTGTTCAATTACAGCGGCCACCCGGCACTTTCGATGCCCTGCGGGCAAGATAGTGACGGCTTGCCTATCGGCCTGCAATTGGTCGGCAAACGCTGGTCGGAGCCGCGGCTGCTCGGCATCGCCAGGGCGATGATGCCCTTGACCAGCGGCTTTAGACGTCCGCCCGGCTATTGAGCGAAGCGATCCAATCCATAGGGTGCCAGCAGCGTGTCGCGCTTGCCATCAAGAATTTCTCGCGTGGCGAACAGGCCGACGGCTGGCGCCAGCGTGATGCCGGAATGCATGACCGCGATATAGACACCCTCCTTGCCTTTGGCGCGACCGATGATCGGAAAGCCGTCGATCGGTGTCGGCCGGTAGCCAACGGTGTGGAAATCCAACTCCAGCCCGTCGCTGTCGCGCAGCATGGCTTTCATGGCCGCGAACAATTCACGCGCCGTGGCTTCGGCGTCCATGCCGGGATCGGCGCCGCCGAAATCCGAGCCGGCAATGATTCGACGCTCGGCGGTCTGACGCATGTGCAGGCGCTCGGCCAGCACCAGCCCGTTGAGCAGTTTCTTGTAAGGCCGCGAGTGAACGATCAATCCGGGCGGTGTCTCGATCGGCAGGTTGATGCCAGCGGTCGCGGCAATGTCTGGCGAACCCACGCCGGCCGCGATCACCACCTCGTCGGCGGCAAACAGTCCATGCGATGTGTCCACGCCGGTAGTCTTGCCGACGCTTTGGACAAGCGCCGTCACCGTGCTGAAGAGGATTCGCGCGCCGCGCCGTTCGGCATCGGCCAGCAGTGCCTTGGTGGCCGCGACAGGCTCGGCGACACCCTCTTCTGCGACATGCAGGGCGAAATCGGGAAGCTCGGTGAGATTGGGCTCGATGAGCGCCACCTCGCCGCGGTCGACGCGCTCGATGCCGTAGCCCCAGCCCGAATGCTCTTTCGCATAGATTTCCATATCGGCCGCAGAGAGATCCCAGCATAGGCCCCCGCACCAGGCGAGCGGTATGCTGGACAGGTCCCGCGCCAGCCGCGACCATTCCGCCATGGCGCGGGTACGAAGCCTGAAATACGGCTCCGGGTTGCCCCAGCTTGCGTTGATCCAGCCAAACGAGTTTGGGGTCGCCACGCCGCCGCGCTCGCTTTCGGCAATGACTGTCACCTGCGCGCCCGCAACGGTCAGATGCCAAGCGATGGAAGCGCCGATGATGCCGGCGCCGATGACGATCACTTGTTTCGCGGTCATGGTCGCTCCTTTTGCCTCGTGATCGGGGGACGGTTCATCCCAGTGCCATTCCGGCGGCCCGTTGCCAACATTGGCAGTGCAAAAAACTCCTTGATGCTGGTTTCCGGACCCTTTGGGACTCACGCTACGCTGCGGCCGGCGTGCGCGACATCGTTGCCGCCCGCGGATGCCCGGCCCGGCTCTTCACTAACCATTTTACCTCCAAGGAGGCGTTCGCCAGCGAGGAGGATCATGCCGACGGCAGCGCCATTGCCGATCGCTTCCGGGGGTCGTTCAGGCAGGCCGCTTGAACGAGCCGGCCTGAAACAAGCCCCGCAACCGGCGGCATTCACGCCGCCGGACCGGTCGACAGCCCGCCGCTGCGCTGCTAGAAGCCCGGCCTGTCACACGGAAATCCCAAGAGAATGCCCGAAACTATTCCAGAGGAAGTGGCGCGCCGCCGCACTTTCGCGATCATCGCCCACCCTGACGCCGGCAAGACGACGCTGACCGAAAAGCTGCTTTTGTTCGGCGGCGCCATCCAGCTTGCCGGCGAGGTGAAGGCCAAGAAGGACCGCATCCAGACACGGTCCGACTGGATGAAGATCGAGCGCGAGCGCGGCATTTCGGTCGTCACCTCGGTGATGACCTTCGAATATGAGGACAACGTCTTCAACCTGCTCGACACACCGGGCCACGAGGATTTCGCCGACGATACCTATCGCACGCTGTCGGCGGTCGACTCGGCGGTCATGGTCATCGACGCCGCCAAGGGCATCGAGCCGCGCACGCTGAAATTGTTCGAGGTCTGCCGGCTGCGCGACATCCCGATCATCACCTTCGTCAACAAGATGGACCGTGAAAGCCGCGATCCGTTCGAGATTTTGGACGAAATCGAGCAGAAGCTGGCGCTGGACACCGCGCCCATCACCTGGCCGATCGGCCGCGGCAAGACCTTCTCCGGTACCTATCACCTGGCGCTGAACGCCGTGCGCAAGGGCGACGACGAGAAGGAACGCACACCGGTCAACGGTCCCGATTCCAACCGCGTTGCCGGCCTGCTGCCGGAAAACGAGCGCGAGGCCTTCATCGAGGAACTCGAGCTCGCGCGAGAAGCCTGCCGTCCGCTCGACATCGACGCCTTTCGCGAGGGCCATTTGACGCCGGTCTATTTCGGCTCGGCGCTGCGCAATTATGGCGTGCGAGACTTGATCGAGGCGCTTGGCGCCTTTGGGCCGCCGCCGCGCGCGCAGGAGGCCGACACCCGGACTATCGAGGCGACCGAGGAGAAAATGACTTCCTTCGTCTTCAAGATCCAGGCCAACATGGATCCCAATCACCGCGACCGCATCGCCTTCGTGCGCGTCTGCTCGGGCAAGCTCGAGCGAGGCATGAAGGCCAAGCTGGTGCGCACCGGCAAGCCGATGTCACTCTCGGCCCCGCAATTCTTCTTCGCCCGCACCCGCGTCACCGCCGATGAGGCCTTTGCCGGCGATGTCGTCGGCATTCCTAACCACGGCACGCTGCGCATCGGCGACACATTGACCGAAGGCGAGGAAATCCTGTTCCGGGGCGTGCCGAATTTCGCCCCGGAAATCCTGCGTCGCGTCCGTCTCGGCGACGCGATGAAAGCAAAAAAACTCAAGGAAGCGCTGCACCAGATGGCCGAGGAAGGCGTCGTCCAGTTGTTTTCGCCCGAGGACGGCTCACCCGCCATCGTCGGTGTCGTCGGCGCCCTCCAACTCGATGTGCTGAAAGAGCGGCTGAACTTCGAATACACGCTGCCGGTCGAATTCGAGATGTCGCGCTTTTCGGTCTGCCGCTGGATATCGGCCGACGACAAGGCCGAGGTGCTTCGCTTCATCGAGGCGCATCGCGGCGACATAGCCCGCGACCTCGACAACGACCCGGTCTTCCTCGCCCAGCACGCCTTCTCGCTGAACTACGAAGCCGAACGCTGGAAGGCGATCCGCTTCGCCACGATCAAGGATTATCAGGTGCGCGATAAGGCGGCGTGAATCTAGTGAGTAGTTGCTAGTGAGTAGCACCGATGGGAGACAAGCCGAACCTACTCACTACTCACTACTCACTACTCACTTGTGATCACCCCTTGGCCGCCGCTTCGATCGCAGCGATATCGATCTTGCCCATCTGCATCATCGCCGACATCACCCGGCCGGCCTTGGCTCTGTCAGGGTCTTGAAGCAGTCGCGGCAACTGCTCCGGCACGACCTGCCAGGAGACGCCGAACTTGTCCTTCAGCCAGCTGCATCGGCCGGGCTCACCGCCGCCTTCGGTGAGTTTGTTCCAGAAATGGTCGACCTCGTCCTGCGTCTTGCAGTCGATCGAGAGCGACATGGCCTCGGTGAACTTGTATTGCGGGCCGCCATTGAGCGCCTGGAACTGCACGCCGTCGAGCTCGAACGATGCCACCAGCACCTTGCCCTCCGAAGCATGGCCCTGCGGCCAGCGCGTGACGCTTAGCACCTTCGAATTCTTGAAGATGGAGACGTAGTGGTTCATGGCCTCTTCGGCCTGGTCGTCGAACCACAGGAAGGTGGTGATCTTTTGCATTCTCATTCTCCTCATTTCTCTCTTGGGGTGAAGAAGGCCACCGGTGAAGAAGCCACGGTGAAGAAGGTCAGGCAGCGCCCTTGGCGGCTCCCTGCAACGAGACAAGATAGGCATCAAGCTGGGCATAGCTTTCGGCCATGCCGCGGGTCATGCCGGTGCCGAGTGCGCCATCGCGGGCCGCCTGCGACGCGTAGAGCACTGTCTGCCTCAGTAGCGTGGTTCCGTTTTGCTCCGTGAAAACAACCGTCCCGATCGTCTCGCCGCCGGTCCAGTCCTCGTCGAACAGTTCGGTGGCGACGAGCCGGCTCGGGCGCACGATCTCGCGGTAGGCGCCGCTCATGCCCATCGTGCGGCCGTCCCGATGCTGCCAGACATAGCGCGTCGCGCCGCCAACCCGGAGATCGATTTCGCAGACCGCGAGCCGCCAGCCGTCGGGGCCATGGAGCCAGCCCTTCAACAGGTCCGGTATGGTCCAGCAGTCGAACACCATCGGGCGGGGTGCGTCGAAGATCCGGGTGATCTGGATTTCCCGGTCGCTGGGCGTGGTCACGGTCAATTTTGCGACGGTCGAGCCGGGCAATGTTGTGGTGCTCATGATGGTACTCCGCTGTTTGTCCAAGGACGTTCGGCCAACTGGCGATCCGACATGGCTTTCGATTTTTTCTGCTGGGACGACACGCCGGACTTTGGCTATTGCTCCGCGTCGCTCGCCGCCTTCTTGGCCTGCATGGCACCCAGCAAGGCGTCGAGGCGCTGGAAATTGCCTTCCCAGATCTTGCGGTAGCGCTCCAGCCAGTCATTGGCCTCGGCGAGCGGTTTTGCTTCCAGCCGGCAAGGCCGGCGCTGCGCGTCTCTCCCGCGCGAGATCAACCCGGCGTTCTCCAGCACCTTGAGGTGTTTGGAAATCGACGGCTGGCTCATGGCGAAAGGCTCGGCCAACTCCATAACCGACGCCTCCCCTTCAATGAGCCGCGTAAGGATGGCACGCCGCGTCGGATCGGCAAGCGCGGCAAATGTGGCATCAAGGCGGTTCATACGATTTCCATAGCCATTTAGGTATATAGCCAACAAGCTATACAGCGAGGCGCGCAGGCCGTCAACCGCGCCGGCGGATTTCGTGGCGCATTGCAAAAATGTGGCCAGATCATACTTGTGCGTCTATAACGCCTGCGATCAAAACGCTCCCGTCGAGCGCAGCCAGCCAGCTAGGGAAAATTCATGCCCGCCTATCGCTCCCGCACCACCACCCATGGCCGCAACATGGCCGGCGCCCGCGGCCTGTGGCGCGCCACTGGCATGAAGGACAGCGATTTCGGCAAGCCGATCATCGCGGTGGTCAACTCCTTCACCCAGTTCGTGCCGGGCCATGTCCATCTGAAGGACCTTGGCCAGCTCGTCGCGCGCGAGATCGAGAAGGCCGGCGGTGTCGCCAAGGAATTCAACACCATCGCCGTCGATGACGGCATCGCCATGGGCCATGACGGCATGCTCTATTCGCTGCCGTCGCGCGAGCTGATCGCCGATTCCGTCGAATACATGGTCAATGCGCACTGTGCCGACGCCATGGTCTGCATCTCCAATTGCGACAAGATCACGCCCGGCATGCTGATGGCCTCATTGCGCCTCAATATCCCGACCGTCTTCGTCTCCGGCGGCCCGATGGAAGCCGGCAAGGTGGTGCTGGCCGGCAAGACGCAGGCGCTCGACCTCGTCGATGCCATGGTTGCGGCCGCCGACGACAAGATCTCCGACGAGGACGTCAAGGTCATCGAGCGCTCGGCCTGCCCGACCTGCGGTTCCTGTTCGGGCATGTTCACCGCCAATTCCATGAACTGCCTGACCGAGGCGCTGGGCCTGTCGCTGCCCGGCAACGGCTCGACGCTGGCCACGCATGCAGACCGCAAGCGCCTGTTCGTCGAGGCCGGCCATCTCATCGTCGATCTCGCCCAGCGCTACTACGAGCAGGATGACGAGAGTGCATTGCCGCGCAGCATTGCCTCCAAGGGCGCCTTCGAGAACGCCATGACGCTCGATATCGCCATGGGCGGCTCGACCAATACCGTGCTGCACATTCTGGCAGCCGCGCATGAGGGTGAGGTCGATTTCACCATGGAAGACATCGATCGGCTGTCGCGGCGGGTGCCGGTCCTGTGCAAGGTGGCGCCGGCCAAATCCGACGTGCACATGCAAGACGTCCATCGGGCCGGCGGCATCATGGCGATCCTTGGCCAGCTCGACAATGCCGGGTTGCTCAATCGCGACCTGCCTACCGTGCATACGGCGAGCCTCGGCGAAGCGCTCGACCATTGGGATATATCTCGCACCACCAGCCAGAATGTGCGCGACTTCTTTCTCGCCGCGCCCGGCGGCGTGCCGACGCAGGTCGCCTTCAGCCAGGACCGCCGCTGGGACGATCTCGATCTCGATCGTGAGAAGGGCGTTATTCGCTCAGCCGAGACGCCGTTCTCGAAAGACGGCGGGCTTGCCGTGCTGAAAGGCAATCTGGCGCTCGACGGCTGTATCGTGAAGACAGCCGGCGTCGACGAGTCGATCCTGAAATTCACCGGACCGGCTCGCGTCTTCGAAAGCCAGGACGCTTCGGTCAAGGCGATCCTTGCCAATGAGATCAAGGCTGGCGACGTCGTCGTCATCCGCTATGAGGGTCCGCGCGGCGGCCCCGGCATGCAGGAGATGCTCTATCCGACCAGTTATCTGAAGTCGAAAGGCCTGGGCAAGGCCTGCGCGCTGGTCACCGATGGGCGCTTCTCCGGCGGCACCTCGGGCCTCTCCATCGGCCATGCTTCGCCGGAAGCGGCGGAAGGCGGGCTGATCGGGCTGGTGCAGGAGGGCGATACGATCGAGATCGATATCCCGAACCGCACCATTCGCCTTGCCGTCGACGACGCGGAACTCGATGCGCGCCGGGCGGCGATGGAGGCCAAGGGCGCGGACGCCTGGAAGCCGCAGGAAAAGCGCAAGCGCAAGGTGACGACCGCGCTGCGCGCCTACGCCGCCTTCGCCACCAGCGCCGACAAGGGGGCAGTGAGGCACGTGCCGGAGTAAGGCCGAGGCAGCTCTTCCCGCCGGATCCCAAGCTGACAGACGGCTTTGCCGCGGCGTCACGGCATCAGCTGATATTCATACAGCTTCTGGTAAAGCCCGCCTTGCCTGAGCAGCATCTTGTGCGGCCCGCTTTCCACCACCTTGCCGGCTTCCAGCACCACGATCGTGTCGGCCTGGTGGACGGTCGAGAGGCGGTGCGCGATGACGATCGTGGTGCGCCCTTCGGTCAGCTGTTGCAGCGCGTCGCGGAACAGCGCTTCCGACTCGGCGTCGAGCGCACTGGTTGCCTCGTCCAGCAGCAGGATTTCGGCATTGCGCAGCATGGCGCGCGCGATCGAGATGCGCTGGCGTTGGCCGCCCGACAAGAGGCCGCCATTCTCACCGACATCCGTCTCGTAGCCATTCGCTTGCGCGACGATGAAGTCATGCGCGTTGGCGGCCCTGGCCGCGGCGATCACCTCGTCGTCGGTCGCGTCCTCGCGCCCAAGCCGGATGTTGTGCATGATCGTGCCGGCAAACAGGAACGTGTCCTGGCTGACATAGGCGATCTTTTCCCTGAGCGAGGCGAGCGTGGCATGGGAAATATCCTGGCCGTCAAGCAGCACCCTGCCGCTCTTCGGGTCGTACATGCGCATGATGAGGTTCAGGATCGTCGACTTGCCGCCGCCGGAGGGGCCGACCAGCGCCGTCATCTTGCCGGCCGCAAGGGTCAGGTCGAACCGGTCCAGCACTGGCGGGCCATTCTGGTAGGCGAAGCCGACGGCGTCGAACCGGATCTCGCCCGGGCCGGCCCGAAGCGGCTTTGCATCCGGCTTCTCGGCTAATGTCAGCGGCTGGTCGGCGAGTTCGAACATCATCCGCACGCCGACAATGCCGCTTTCCAGGGAGATGCGGACACGCGCGAGGCGCTTTGCCGGCTCATAGGCAAGCAGCAGCGCGGCGATGAAGGCCATGATGTTGCCGGGCATCTGGCCGCCCTGCAGGACCAGCAAGCCGCTGACCATGACGGCGCCGGCGATCGCCAGGCCGGCCAGCGTTTCCATGACTGGATTGGTCACGGCTTCCAGCGCGGCGATGTTGTTGGCCCGATCCTCGACGTCCGCCACCGCTCTGTACATGCGTTTGCGCATCAGCCCTTCGAGGCTGAAGGATTTGACCACGCGCACGCCGATCGCGGTTTCCTGCATCACCTGCACGATCTGGCCGACCGACCGGAACTCCATGGCGGCGAACTTGCGCACGCGCTTCAGGATGCGGTTGACGCCATAGATGGCCAGCGGACCGACGACGAAGCAGATCAGCGACAGCGCCGGCTGCTGCCAGATCATGACCCCAATCAGGGCAGTCAGGGTCACCAGATCGCGCACATAGGAAGTGACGATGAGGTCGAGCACGTTGCGCGCCGCCTGGGCATTGTTGGTCATGCGGGTGATCAGGTCGGATGACGAGGTCGAATGATAGAATTCGATGCCTTGCGCCAGGATGCGATCATAGATCTTGCGCTGCCGTTCGGCGATGATGGCGTTGCCGACGCGGCTCATGAAGTAGGCCTGGACGAAATTGGCGATGCCCTTGACGATGAAGATCCCGGCGACCCCCATGGCGATCACATTGACGCGGTCGACCCGTTTATCGATCACGAATTCATTGGTGATTTCGCGCAGGATCCAGGCACTGGCGGCCGTCATGCCGGCCACCACGAGCATCGACAGGATGGCGGCGGCATAGCCGGCCCTGTGTTGCCGGAACGATTCCCGGAGCAACCTTGCGACGAGGCGTTGGTTCTCCGTCGAGCGGAAGAAGCGAAACACGGCTGATCCTTGATGCCGGGATGACGAAGGCGGCTTATAGAGGGAGATGCCGCCGGAGGGAACCTTTCGCCGCCAGGGAAAGAAACCGCTGCGGCAGGGTGTCTTTTGAGAAACGATGCGGCAGTGATTCTTCAAGCGGGATGATGACAGATGGATTTCGATCTTATTGTGCGCGGCGGCAGGCTTCCGGATGGCGGCATCGCCGACATCGGCATTACCGGCGAGACGATCGCTGCGATCGAGCCGAAGCTCAAGGGTCCAGGACGGACCGAGGTCGACGCCCGTGGCAATCTGGTGTCGCCGCCCTTCGTCGATCCACATTTCCACATGGACGCCACGCTGTCCTACGGCCTTCCACGCATCAACGCGTCGGGCACGCTGCTCGAAGGCATAGCGCTATGGGGCGAACTGAAGCCGCTCCTGACGCACGAGGCCGTACGTGACCGGGCGCTCGCCTATTGCGACTGGGCGGTGTCGATGGGGCTGCTCGCCATCCGGACCCATGTCGACGTCTGCGATGACCGGCTGCTGGCCGTCGAGGCGCTGCTGGAGGTCAAGAAAACCGTCGCCCCCTATATCGATCTGCAATTGGTCGCTTTCCCGCAGGACGGCTTCTATCGCTCGCCGACGGCGCGAAAAAACACCATTCGCGCGCTGGACATGGGCGTCGACATCGTCGGCGGCATCCCGCATTTCGAGCGCACCATGGCTGATGGCACGCGCTCGGTCACCGAACTGTGCGAGATCGCGGCAAAACGCGGGCTCATGGTCGACCTGCATTGCGACGAGACCGACGACCCGCTGTCGCGCCACATCGAACAGCTCGCCTACGAAGCGCAGCGCCTCGGCCTGCAGGGCAGGGTGGCCGGTTCGCACCTCACCTCGATGCATTCGATGGACAATTACTACGTTTCGAAGCTTCTGCCGCTGATCGCCGAAGCCGGCGTTTCCGCGATCCCCAATCCGCTGATCAACATCATGCTGCAGGGCCGCCACGACACGTTCCCGAAGCGGCGTGGCATGACGCGCGTCAAGGAGATGCTGGCGCTGGGCATCCGTGTCGGTTGGGGTCAGGATTGCGTGCTCGACCCCTGGTATTCGCTCGGCACCGCCGACATGCTCGACGTTGCCTTCATGGGCCTGCATGTCGCCCAGATGTCGAGCCCCGCCGACATGGCGCGCTGCTTCGACATGGTCACCAACGTCAATGCCGCGATCATGGGCCTCGACCATCTCGGCCTCGGCGTCGGCAAGCGCGCCAGCCTGGTGATCCTCGATGCCGGCAATCCGATCGAGGCTCTGCGCCTGCGCGCCGAGCGCATCTGCGTCATCGCCAGGGGCAAGATGGTGGCGGAACGGACGAGGCAGGATACCAGGCTTTCACTTCCTGGCAGGCCGGCACTTGTCAACCGCAGGCACATAACCACCTAGATACAGCCGATTCCCCATGCTGGTCTTACCGATTTCCTGATTTCGCCTCGTCAAAGCAGCCGCTTCGGTCTACGACGCGGCGTAAGCGAGGGAGGAATCGGGATCGGCATGACGCAACCCGTGGCGCGGAGTTCCACAATCAAGAACGTCCTCCTGGCCGGCATCCTGCTGATGCTGGCCGGCGACTTCCTGTTTGCGCTCAACGATGCGATGGGCAAGTGGCTTGTCGCCAGTTTCTCCGTCGGCCAGGTGGTGCTGATCCGCTCGATTGGCGCCTTTATCGTGCTCGGCCCGATGATCGCCAACCAGGGCGCCGGCAAACTGTTCCAGATGGAGCGGCCCGGGCTGCAGATCCTGCGCGTGGTGGCGACGACGCTGGACACCGCCTTGTTCTACGCCGCAGTCGTCTATCTGCCGCTTGCCGATGTGATGAGCTTCTACATGGCCGGGCCGATCTATGTGGCGGCGCTATCGCATTTCCTGCTTGGCGAAAAGGTCGGCTGGCGCCGTTGGGTGGCGATCCTGATCGGCTTCTGCGGTGTGGTGATCATGCTGAAACCGTCCTCTGCGGCGTTTTCGCTGTCATCCAGTTTCGCGCTTGTCGGCAGCCTTGCCTTCGCCTTCGCCATCATCCTCAACCGGCGCCTGCGCGGCACCAGCGATACCAATCTGGTGACATGGCAGACGATCGGCACGCTGGCGGTTGGCGGCGCCCTCACCATCGGCGCCTGGAAGACGCCGTCTGCGCTTGATTTCGGCGCCATGCTGCTGCTCGGCATCGTTTCCTGCGGGGCGCATCTGATGATCACTAGGGCGCTGAAACTGGCGCCGGCCTCGACGCTGGCGCCGCTGCACTACACGCTGCTCTTGTGGGCGGTGGTGTTCGGGCTGGTGTTCTTCGGCGACGTTCCCGGCCCGCGCATCCTGATCGGCTCGGGCATCATCGTCCTGGCCGGCATGTTCATCTTCCACCGCCAGAAGGTGGTAGACACCACGGTGCCGCCGGAGAACGTGCCGAAAGGCGTGAACTAGGGGCAGATTTCTGGTGCCTAGCCCTTGCGCACCGCCGCCAGGTGCCGCGAAAACTCCTCTGTTTCCATCAGCGCCTTGCAGCGGGCGAAGCGGCCGTCGGCATAGGCGCGGAAATCGTCGACGGGATTTTCGTTGGCAAGCTGGATCAGCCCCCACAGCGTCCACAACAGGTCGCACATCGCCTTGTAGATGACGATGCGGCCGCGCTCCGCGGGCTTCGCCTCGCCGCCGAAATAGGCGCGCATCAGCTCTTCGTCCTGGTTCGCATCGAACTTGCCTTCCACGCTGAGGTCGCCGAGATCCCAGAGTGGGTCGTTCATCCCCGAATATTCCCAGTCGACGATCCACATCCGCTCGCCCGTGTCGAGGAAATTCTCGCACAGCGGGTCGCAATGGCAGGCGACGAGAGGCAAGGGGCGGACGGCCAAGGCCGAGCGCACGCTTTCTGCCTCGCGCACCACGTCATGATAGCCGGCGGGCAGGGCGACATCCCTGGTCGACAGTACTTTGAGATAGTCGTCGATCATCGAAAACAGCTCGAAGCGGAAGGGGAACACCGCGCCGGACGCGTGCAGCTTGCGGAAGGCCTCGGCCGCTCGGGCCGGGCTGCCCCGCCGCTCCCTGAATTTATCCGGCGACATCGTCTCCGCGCCGGCGATGTAGCGCGTCACCATCAGGCCGCTGGCAGCGTCGGCATGCAGCACTTCGGGACTGACCCCGGCTTTTGCCGCCTCACGCGCGGCAATCGCCTCGTTGGCGCGGTTGATGTATTCCTCGGTGCCTTTGCCTGGAATGCGCAGGCAGTAATCGCCGGCCTTGAAGACGAGGTTGGTCAAGCCGCCGAGCCGTTCCAGCGGCCCGGTATAGCCCGCCAGCGCCGGAATGGTGGCAAGTTTTGCCCGCGCCTCGTCTGTTCCCATGCCTGCGTCCCCGCGCGTTATTTATTGGCGGCACGGTTCCACAATTTTCCCCGTTTGGCTATCATCCGGCAAGACAAGGAAGTTGGTGAGGCACGTGGCGGACAGCAAACATCAAGGCGCGCTCGGCGAGGTCTACGCGGCCAAGCGCCCGGAAGAGGTGGCCGCACTATACGACCGCTGGTCGCAAACCTACGACGCCGACATGTCGGCGGCCGGCTACCGCCACCCCACCATCTGCCTTGCTTTGCTCGCTCGCCATCTGGCGCGCGGGTCAGCCCCGCTGCTCGACGCCGGGGCTGGTACCGGGCTGATAGGCGAGTGGCTCGATATTGCCGGCTATCCCCAGGTCGAGGCGCTGGATATCTCGCAAGGCATGCTGGATCAGGCCGCACGCAAGGGCGTCTATTCGGCGCTGCATTGCCTGGCGCTCGGCGGCGCCTTGCCTTTTGCCGACAACACCTATGCCGGCATCATCTCGGCCGGCGTCTTTACGTCGGGCCATGTCGGCGCCGAGGGGATGGACGAACTGATCCGCATCTGTCGGCCAAGTGGGGTGATCGTGCTGACGGTCAAGAACACGTTGTGGGATCACGGTTTTGCCGGGCGCATCGCCGAACTCGAGGCGCAAGGTTCGGTCACGCGGGTCGAGGAAACACGACCATATGTCTCAATGCCAGGCGAGGCCGAGACCGTCCCTAGCCGTGGCCTCGCTTTGCGCGTGAGTTAAGCCTTCACGCGCTCCATTGCCGGGTCGTATAGCGGCTCAAGATGAATTTTGGTCGGCGTCCGCTCCATCGCCACCACCAGTTCATAGCTGCCCGAGGCGAGAAAATCGTCGCTTACTCCGTCGGCGTTGCGCACATAGCCGTAGCCGATGTTCTTTCCCACCGTGTAGCCATAGCCGCCGCTGGTGAGATAGCCGACCGGCTGGCCATCGCGCAGGATGGTCTCGCGTCCGACGAGCACGATCTCCGGATCGTCGACCGTGAAGCCGGCAAAGCGCTTCTTCAGCGACGCGCCGCCAACCTTCTCGAGTGCGCGCCGTCCGACGAAGTCGGTGTTCTTGCGCAACTTGACCGCCCAGCCCAGCCCGGCTTCCAGCGGTGTGTCGTTGGGCGTGATGTCGGAGCCCCAGGCGCGATAGCCCTTTTCCAGCCGCAGCGATTCCAGCGCGCGGTAGCCGACCGGGCGGATATCGTGTTCCCGGCCGGCCGCCATCAGCGCGTCGAAGACTTCGCCGGTGGCCGCGATCGGCACATGCAGTTCCCAGCCCAATTCGCCCACGTATGTCACACGAAGCGCCCGGACGGTGTGACCAGCTATTGTGATCTCGCGCACATGGCCGAACGGGAAGCCGGCATTCGAAACATCCGCATCGGTGACCGCCAAAAGCACATCGCGAGCACGTGGTCCCATCAGCGACAGCGTGCCGAAATCCTCGGTGACATCGGCGAGCTGGGCATCGAGGCCGTGGCCAATATGGTCGCTGATCCAAGAGGCATCATGGGTGCGGAACCCGGTGCCGGTGACGATATAGAATTTCTCCTCGGCCAGCCGCGACACGGTCAGGTCGGCCTCGACGCCGCCACGCGAGTTGAGGAGTTGCGTGTAGGTCAGCCGGCCGACCGGCTTGCCGACATCGTTGGCGCAAATCCAGTCCAGTGCCCTCGCCGCATCGGGCCCGCTCAGCTCGTACTTGGCGAAGGACGACTGGTCGAAGATGCCGACATGCCCGCGCACGTGCCGATGTTCGTCGCCGACGGCGGCGAACCAGTTCTGCCGGCCCATCGAATAGATGTCCTTCGGCTCGATGCCCTCCGGCGCGAACCAGTTCGGCCGTTCCCAGCCGAGCTTGGAGCCGAACACGGCGCGATGGTCTTTCAATCTGTCGTAGAGCGGCGAGACGATGCGCGGCCGGCCGCTGGTGTATTCTTCGTGCGGGAAGCCGATCGCGTAATGCTTGCCATAGGCTTCCAGCGTACGTTCACTCACCCATTGCCGGTCGCGGTGCAGGTTGGAAAAACGCCTGATGTCGACCACCCAAAGGTCGAGGGGCGCCTCGCCGTCGACCACCCATTGCGCCAGCACCCAGCCGGCGCCGCCGCCCGAGGCGATGCCGAAGGCATTGAAGCCGGCGCCGACGAACATGTTGGCGCATTCGGGCGCCACACCGAGGATGAAATTGCCGTCCGGCGTAAAGCTTTCCGACCCGTTGATCATCTGCTTGACACCGACCGTCTCCAGCACCGGCACTCGCGCGATCGCCTGTGCCATGTGCTGCTCGAAATGATCGTAGTCGTCGTCGAACAGCCGGAACTCCCAATCATTGGGCACGTCGCCCCCGGGAAGATTGGTCGTCCAGGCCTGCGGGTTCGGCTCATAGCCGCCCATCACCAGCCCGCCGACCTCCTCCTTGAAATAGGTGCGCCGATCGGGGTCGCGCAGCGTCGGCGCGTCGGTCGCCAGACCCGCGATTTTCTCGGTGATGACATACTGGTGCTTGACCGGCTGCAGCGGCACGTTGATGCCGGCTATCGCGCCGACTTGCCGCGCCCATTGCCCGGCGCAGTTCACCACCTTGTCACAGGCAATGTCGCCTTGATTGGTCTTCACCGCCGTGATGCGGTCGCCCTTCATCTCGAAACCCGTGACGCGCACGTCCTCGTAGAGCTTGGCGCCGTGCATGCGCGCGCCCTTTGCCAGCGACTGCGTGATGTCGGAAGGGCTCGCCTGGCCGTCGGTCGGCAGCCAGGAAGCGCCGACAAGATCGCCGGTCTCCATCAAGGGCCACATCGCCTTGACCTCCGCCGGCGACAGCAACTGCATGTCCATGCCGAAGCTTTTCGCCGTCGTCGCCAGCCGTTTGTATTCGGTCCAGCGGTCGGCATTGGTGGCGAGCCTGAGGCACCCCGTCATCTTCCAGCCGGTGGCAAGACCGGTCTCGGCTTCCAGCCCCTTGTAGAGGTCTACGGAGTATTGCAGTACCCGCGTGATCGAGGCCGACGAGCGCAACTGGCCGACCAAGCCGGCGGCATGCCAGGTCGAGCCCGAGGTCAGCTTGCCCTGTTCGAGCAGTACCACGTCGGCCTTGTGGTCACGCGCCAGATGATAGGCCGTCGAACAGCCGATGATGCCGCCGCCGATGACGACGATCGAGGCCTGGCTAGGCAAGGTCATGATTTCAGGATCCCGTATTTTGTCCGGTAGTTTTCGAGCGCCGCGTCGAGCCGCGCCAGGTTTTCCTCGGTGTAGGCGACGTAATCGATCCCGGGGGCGTCGAGATAGAGCTCCGACACCATGCTCCACATCGCCTCGCGCAGCAGCGAGGCACATTGCATGGCGGCGTGCGAGCGGCGGATCGCCTCGTCCGGTTCCTTCATGAAATAGGCGGTCAGGAAGGCGAAGGATTCCTCGTCGCTCATGCCTGCGTTCGATGCGACGCCGGCAAGGTCGAACATCGCCGTATTGAAGCCGGCATATTCGAAATCGATCAGCCAAAGCCTGCCGCCGTCGTCCAGAATGTTGGCCGGCAAAAGATCATTGTGGCCAAAGACGATCGGCAGCAATTTCTGGGCGCGCTCCAGTTCGTCGGCCAACGCCAGAAAGCGCGGCAGGTCACCGCGCTTGCGGCTGTTGCCCTCGTCAAGCGTGCGGGCATAGTCGCGGATGACGTGGAACACCCAGAACATGAAGCCGGCGCCGGAGATATGGTTGGGCATCTCGCGGTGAAAGCCGCGCATCAGAGTCGCGACACGGCGGAGATTGGCGCGCACGTCTTCGGCCAGATAGGTTCTGGCGCCAAGAAACGCCGTCACCATGATCCCCGGTTCGGCGTAACGGACCGCCGGTGCGAAGCCTGCCGCGTGAGCCGCCCGCGCGGTCATCACCTCGCGTTCGCGGAAGACATGGTGGAACGGATAATCCTGGCCGAAACGCACCACATGTTTGCCGGCCGCATCGGTGACCACATAATTGGCGTTGCTTAGGCCGCCGGGCAGCGGCGCGATCTCGATGGCGCCCGTCCAGCAGGGCAGGGCGCGGATGCGGTCTTCGGCAATCACGGGATCATCCCTGGTTGGCAGGCCTGGTTTGCTGGGCTTCGACAAGGCGCCATGGGCGGCGCAACGACGGCGGAGTGGAATGCAAACAATCTCGTCGGTGCGGGATGCCAGGATCGGTATCCCGCACCGCACCGACGAGCCCCTTGGCCAGGTTTTTGAGCCCGGCATCCGCCCCCGCGGATCTGAAAATTCCTTGCGCCAGACACGTTACGCGCCGCCTGGGGTCAGTGAATTGCGGCTCTGCCAATTACATCCCGCTGCAGTTCCGAACCCTGTTGAAGGTGAATTTCACGCCGAGGTTGCTCTTCTGTCAATAAAAAGATGTGACTTTTTTTGGGTGTTTTGCCCGAAAGCATGGGCCAGTCCTTTAAATGCGCTAGGAATGCCTTAGAAACGGTCATTTTTCGGGACGCCCATATGAACCACTCGAAACGGCATGGCGAGATCCTGCGGTTGTTGCAGGAGGAGGGGACCGTCACCATCGCCAGCCTGGCCGACAGGCTGGGCGTTTCGCTCGAGACCGTGCGCCGCGACGTCAAGCCGCTCACCGGCGACGGCTCGGTTCTGAAGATGCATGGCGCCATAGGCCTGCCGTCGATGGTCGGCGAAGCGCCGTTCGAACGGCGCATGCGCGAGCATGCCGACGCCAAGCGAAGCATTGCCCGCGCGGTCGCGGCCACCATCCGCGACGGCGAATCGATCATGCTCGACACCGGCACCACGACCTCGTTCCTGGCGCGCGAACTGCTCGGCCACCGGCGCCTGACGGTCGTCACCAACTCGTCCGACATCGCCCGCACCCTTGCCACCATCAACGGCAACAAGGTCTATATGGCTGGCGGCGAGCTGCGCAGCGATTCAGGCGCCGCGTTCGGGACATCGGCCATCGAGTTCGTCAGCCGCTTCACGGTCAGCCACGCCATCATCTCCACCGGCGCCGTGGATGCGGTGACGGGTGTCATGGACTTTGATCTGGACGAGGCGGAATTCGCCCGCATGGTGCTGTCGCGGGGCCAGCGCTCGCTGGTCGTCACTGACCACACGAAGTTCGGCCGCCAGGGCCTGGTCCAGGTCTGCGGCTTCGACGGCTTTTCCGAACTCGCCACCGACCGCGCGCCGCCGCAAGACATTGCCGCGGCACTGGCGCAAGCCGGGGCGCGCCTCAGCGTCGCCGGCGGAATTTAGGCGAAGACCAGCGACTGGTGGGCGCACACGCCCGCGAAGGTGCCGCTCGACACGCGGAAGGCGATGTTGTGCATCGCGGGTGCCGCGTCACCGGCCGAAGACGCGGGAACCGTCGTTTGCTGCCTGTCATCGACTGATATCATCGGGCCGAGCAGGCCGTCCTTGAGGCCGCGGCCGAGCTGCTCGGCCAGCGGGCTCGAATCGTGTTGAGTGGCGCGGTGAATATCGCCTTCACGCCAGCCTTCCGGCCATCGACGAGATGGACAAGTCGTTGCGAGGTTGGCGGCAATGCTAAACCGGTAAAGCGCGAAAACTCATCCTGAAGCAGGCGCCGCTGGGCTTGCCATCGAGGATATCGATGCGGCCGCCATGGAGATACATGATTTCCTGCACGAGATTGAGGCCGAGGCCGGCGCCATGATCCTGCGGGCGCAGCCGGTAGAAGGGCTCGAAGATGCGCTTCCGCTCACCCGGCGGGACGCCGTCGCCTTCGTCCCGGACCTCGATGATGGCGGGCGTTGTGACGCTGACGGTGATCTTGCCAGCGCGGCCGCCATGCTCGATGGCGTTCTGAACGATGTTGGTCACCGCGCGCTCGATGGCGGTGCGGTCTCCGTTGGCGAAAATCGTGTCCCGTTCCGGCTCGAACGACATTTCGTAACCGGCAGAAAACGCCATCGGCGCGAGGTCGACGATAACGCCGCGCGCGGTCGCCACGAGATCGACCGCTTCGAACGGCGACGTCTGCCGGTCGAGGCGCTGCAGGTCGAGCAACTGGTCGGTCAGCGTCGAAAGCCTGGCCGCGTCCTGCAGCAGCCGTGCCCGCTCCGGTGTCGCCGGCAGCGCGGCGAGGCGCGTGTTGAGGATGGCGACCGGTGTCCTGAGCTCATGGGCGGCGTCGGTAAGGAAGCGCTTGTGGCGCTCATAGCCCTTGTCGAGGCGCGCAAGGGCGGCATTCACGGCCTTGACCAGCGGCGTCACTTCCGTCGGTACGTCCTTGAGCGGCAACTGCACGCCCCGCTGGTCGATGTCGATGCGCTCAGCCTCGGTCGCCGCATGGCCAAGGCCCGACAAAGCGCCACGCACCACCCAAGGCGTCGCGAACAGCGTGGCCAGCGCCATCAGCCCGGCGAGGGGCAATATGCCTTGCAGGAAGAATTGCGGCGCCTGGCCGAGCAGACGCAGCAGCGAAAGCCCGCCCTTGGTGCCGCTGAAAATCTGGACATTGCCAGCCATCGTGTCGGTCCAGCGGATCTTTCCCTCCGGCGGCGCGGCTTGTCCAATTGCATGGTCGATCCGGGCGTCGCTGATCGTATCCAGCAATCCGGTGAAAGGCTGGAAGATGGGCGGCACGGTCCCCTCCTGCAGCCGTTGCCCCTGCTTGTCTCGAATGATGAACCAGAGGTCGGGAACACCCGACCGCAGCTTCGTCAGGTCGGAGGTCGTACGCAGGACCAACTTGCCGCCGGCATCGCGTGTCACCGCATCCGCCAGCACGTCCATCGTGCCGTCCTCGTAGTCGTGCGGGATAAGACCGGTGGCCAGCATGGCGCCGAGAATGCCGACGATGATCAGGGTCAGCATGGCGCATTGCAGCAAGGCGATGCGCAGCACCAGGCTCCATTTCAGCGAATGCGGGCGCTTGAGGCTCATCGCTTGGCGCTCATGTCGTCTCGCGCAGGAGATAGCCGACGCCGCGAATGCCGTTGATCGTCACCCCAGCATCGGCGAGCTTGCGGCGCAGGCGCGAGACGTGCGTGTCGAGTGCGTTGGACTGGATCTCGTCGTCGAGGCCGAACACCGCCTCCATGAGCGCCTCGCGCTGCACCATGCGGCCGGTGCGGCGCATCAGAGCCTCCAGCACAAGGAGTTCGCGGCGCGGCAGGCTGAGCGGTTCGGCGCGGATAGAGGCTTCGCGATGTCCGACGTCGAGCACCAGATCGCCGGCGCGGATAAACTGCGACTGCAGCGGCGCCGGGCGCCTGAGCAGCGCGCGCAACCGGGCAAGCAGTTCCTCGAACGCGAATGGCTTTGCCAGATAGTCGTCCGCGCCCATGTCCAGCCCATCGACCTTGTCCGACGTGTCGCCTCTCGCCGTCAGCACCAGCACGGGCGTGGTGTTCCTGGCCGAACGCAGTCTCGGCACCAGCGACAGCCCGTCGCCATCCGGCAACTGGCGGTCGAGCAGGATGGCGTCATAGCTATCGACGGCAACGAACCCCTCCGCCTCCAGCAATGTGCCGGCGTGATCGACCACCATATCGTGGCGCTTCAGCGCGGCACGCAGGGCCGAGACCATCTCGGGTTCGTCTTCGACCAGCAAGATACGCATCGACAATCCCTCGAAACACTGCGTCGGGCGCTACCGCGCCAACATTGCGTAAACATGGCAAAGCCGAAGGACCGCGGTCGACAGGCACTTTCTTAGCCTCAGCGAGATTGCGCAATGTCTATGCAACCCAGTCGCGGCAAACAACGCCGGGTCGGCACGAATCGCTCGCGCCGGCGTGAAGGCGTCAGGCCCGAATATGCAACAGGTCGGGCCTGACGTTCGAAACCAATGGCGCTGAAACGAAATCACGTGGCCACACCAACCGGTTGGCGTGATGTTGTCCGGGATTGAGGTTACCATGCCCGCAAATGATGCTCTGTCTTTTCTCATGGCGTGGACCGTCGCGCCGTTCAGGGTCGGCTCCGTCACGCCGTCCAGCTCCAGCCTGGCGGCATTGATAACCCGCGACATTGGACCCGAGCGTGGGCCCGTCCTGGAACTCGGCCCAGGAACCGGGCCGTTCACGAGGGCGCTGCTGTCGCGCGGGGTGAAGGAGGAAGATTTGACGCTGATCGAATCCGATTCGGATTTTGCCGCACTGCTCACGCGTCGTTTTCCAGCTGCCCGGATTTTTGAAATGGACGCCGTCGGTCTGCGCCATCTTTCGCTCTTCCACCGGCCTGCGATTGGCGCAGCCGTCAGCGGCTTGCCCTTTCGCCTGATTTCGCCGCGCAGGACGTTTGCCATTCTCGAAGCTGTTTTCGCGAACCTTCGCCCGGGCGCAGCGCTTTACCAGTTCACGCTCGGACTACGGTGCCCATTCGACCAGTCGCTGCCCGACAGGCTCGATCTCGGGGTTACGCGGGTTGGCCATACCTTTCGCAACTTCCCGCCGGCGACGGTCTATCGCATCGCCAGGCTCAAGACGTCAGGAACCTACGACTGGCGCATCGCATGACGGGACCATTGGCAACCATTCTCGGCTTCGGCCTGTTCGGCGTCTTCTGCCTCGCCTTTACCGAGAAGATCCTGCCGATCCCGCCCTCGCATGTGCTGCTGCTGTTCCTCGGCATGACGGCGGCGCCTGACGATGCGACGCTGGCAATCCTGCTTGGCGTGACCACGCTGGCCTCAATGACAGGCTGTCTCGTCTGGTACACTGTAGGCCGCCGGATCGGAATCGATCGCGCCGACAGGCTGGTCGAGCGGTTCGGCGGATATGTCTTCTTGCGCCCCAAGACCTACCGCCAGCTTGGTCAGGCCTATCGCCGCAACCATGTCCGGGTTTCCCTGCTGGCGCAGTTCATTCCGACGGTGCGCAACTATTTGCCGATCGCGGCCGGCGCGCTCAGCCTGCCAGCCTTACCCTTTGTGGTCGCGACGCTAACCGGAGCCACGCTCTGGAATGCCGGCTTTCTGCTTACAGGCTATGCGCTGCATGGCAGTGGCCAAAGCCCGCTCGCAGTCGGCTTTCGTATCATCGCTATTGTCCTGGCGCTGGAAACGGCATTCATGCTTGTCTTGCGCTATGGCCCGGCATGCTGGCGGCGCATCCGGCCGATGCTGGGCTGAGCCACGGTCAGGCATCCAGCCATGGGATAAGCTTCGCCATCGGCTTTTCTTCGCGGTTGCGGCGGTGTTTAGTCCAGCAATGGCCTTCACCATCCGGCAGTTGCAGTTCTTCATCGCCGTCGCCGAGCAAGGCACGGTATCGCGCGCGGCGCAAAACCTCTCCATCTCGCAATCGTCGGTCACCGAGGCGATCAAGGAACTTGAAAGCGATCTTGGCGTCGAACTGTTCGAGCGCCATCCGCGCGGCCTCAACATTACCCACAAGGGCCACCAGTTCCTGCGCCACGCGACAAAGATTCTCGCCGACGTGTCCGACGCCCGCCGCTCTTTTTCCGGCGAACAGGCTGTGGCCGGCGGGCGGCTGCAACTCGGCGTCACCTCGCTGGTCGCCGGCTATGTGCTGTCGGACCTGCTCTCACGCTACCGCCGCGCCTATCCAGGTGTCGAGGTCTCGGCCATCGAGGACAATGGCGACTACCTCGAACATCTCCTGATTGGCGGCAAGCTGGACATTGCCGTCATGGTCACCTCCAATTTGCGCGACCGCACTGCACTGCAATCGGAAATCCTCGAAGTCTCGGCTTACCGGCTGTGGCTGCCGCTCGGCCATCCCCTGGCTGGCGCCGACATTATCGGCATCGGCGATATCGCCTCCGAACCGCTGATCATGCTGACCGTTGACGAGATCGAGGAAAACACCGGCAAACTGCTGACAGCGATCGGCGCCAGACCGCATGTCGCCTTCCGCACCCGTTCCGTGGAAGCCGTGCGCAGCCTCGTCGCCACCGGTGCCGGCGTTGCACTGCTGCCTGACCTCGTCTACCGACCCTGGTCGCTGGAGGGAGACCGTATCGAATCGCGCGACATTTCCGGTTCCTTGCCGGTGGTGCAGGTTGGCATGGTCTGGCGGCGGGGATCTGGCCTGGCCGCCGCGGCGCGGGACTTTGTGGGCCTTGCCCAGTCGCAGCGGACGGTGCGCCGCTAGAAGTGGTCTGCTCCAGGCGACGCCGCCAGTCTTGCGCTTGCGCTTGCGCTTTGTGGCGGGAACCGGCTCCACTTTGAAAGGCCCGAACGGAGCAACCTCGAAGTGGCCGGCGCCGGCAAGCCTGACGGCGCCAAGGTGAAACGGATACTTGAAGCGAGCGGCTGGTCGTCAATCGAAGTCAGATAAGCGAACTTGCCATGTAAGATCGCCGAAGGGGATCTGATGTCATATGCCACCCGGCTAGGCCCGGTCGCCGCCCCGCTCCGCGAGGCCGACCAGGCGACGGGCGAAAAAATCATTACGGTGTTGCCCGCGGCCTTGGCCCCTTTCTAAAGGATGGTCAGGCCGCCTGCTGGCTGGTAACGGCGCTGGCCTGAGGGAGTATATCGGAAAAACCGATATCGGCCTTCTGACAAATGAATTTGCGAAACCGGAATTTTCAAAGCACCTTCCGTTGGAGGGACCAAAGCTGCCATCAGAGTGGCGTCAAGTCCAACGGAGGAGCTGACAAGTTTTTCAGTCCGCGCGTGATCTGGCGACAACCGGAGCGGTTTCAGGATCACGCGCCAAAATGGGAGATCGATATGCATTCATTCCTGAAGTCGTGCACTGCCTTGACGGTCGCGCTGACCTTCTCCGGTCAGGCGATCGCCCAGGTCAAGGAACTCGGCAAGGGCGAAGGTCAGGTCAACATCGTCGCCTGGCCGGGCTACATCGAGCGCGGCGAGACCGACAAGGGCTACGACTGGGTGAGCGCCTTCGAGAAGGAGAGCGGTTGCAAGGTCAACATCAAGACCGCCAACACCTCGGATGAAATGGTCTCGCTGATGAACGAGGGCGGCTTCGACCTCGTCACGGCTTCGGGCGATGCCTCGCTGCGGCTCGTTGCCGGCAAGCGCGTGCAGCCGATCAACACCGATCTCATCCCGAGTTGGAAGACGGTCGACGACCGGCTGAAGGACGCGCCCTGGTTCACCGTCGACAAGGTGCATTACGGCGTTCCCTATCAGTGGGGTCCCAACATCCTGATGTACAACACCGAGGTCTTCAAGGAAGCACCGAAGAGCTGGAACGTCGTCTTCGAGGAGATGAAGCTGCCGGATGGCAAGTCCAACAAAGGCCGCGTCCAGGCTTATGACGGACCGATCCATATCGCGGACGCCGCCAATTATTTGATGTTCCACAAGCCGGAACTCGGCATTAAGGACCCCTACGAATTGAACGAGGACCAGTACAAGGCGGCGCTCGAATTGCTGCGCGTCCAGCGCACGCTGGTTGGCCGGTACTGGCACGACGCGGCCATTCAGGTCGACGATTTCCAGAACGAAGGCGTCGTCGCATCCGGCTCGTGGCCGTACCAGGTCAACACGCTGGTCGCCGCCAAGAAGCCGGTCGCCTCGACCGTGCCGGAAGAAGGCGTCACCGGCTGGGCCGACACCACCATGATGGAAGCCGACGCCGCTCACCCGAACTGCGCCTATATGTGGCTCGAGCATTCGCTGGCGCCGAAGGTGCAGGGCGATGTCTCCGCCTGGTTCGGCTCGCTGCCGGTCGTGCCGGCCGCCTGCAAGGGCAACGAGCTGCTCGGCGAGGAAGGCTGCAAGACCAACGGCTACGACAATTTCGACAAGATCAAGTTCTGGAAGACGCCGGTTTCCAAATGCGCCACCCAGAACGACCAGTGCGTGCCTTACTACCGCTGGGTGTCGGACTATATCGGCGTCATCGGCGGGCGGTAAATTCGTTTACCGAGAACTTGGCGCTGCCCCTCATTGTCCTTCCGGACATTTCTCCCGTTGCAGAATAAGCGCCAACATCGCGACCAGCTTCCTTCTCCCCGTCACCATACGGGGAGAAGGTGCCGGCAGGCGGATGAGGGGCAGCACAGACGCCTCAATTGAAGAGCCTGGCACATTGCAGGACACCCCATGACATCAGCCGTTTCCTTTCAAAAAGCCTCGCGTCATTTCGGCAGCGTTCGCGCTGTCGACGCTGTCGATCTCGACATCGCGCCAGGCGAATTCTTCGCCATGCTCGGGCCGTCCGGTTCGGGCAAGACCACGTGCCTGCGTCTCATCGCCGGCTTCGAGCAGCCGACGGCGGGTTCGATCTCGATCTTCGGCGAGCGGGCCGAGGGCGTGCCGCCTTACCGCCGCAACGTCAACACCGTGTTCCAGGACTACGCGCTGTTCCCGCATCTCAATGTGCTCGACAACGTCGCCTACGGGCTGATGGTCAAGCGCATCGGCAAGGCCGAGCGGCACAAGGCGGCGGAAGAAGCGCTGTCGCTGGTGCGATTGCCCGGCTATGGCGCGCGCCGGCCCGGCCAGCTTTCCGGGGGCCAGCGCCAGCGTGTCGCGCTCGCCCGTGCCCTGGTCAACCAGCCCAAGGTGCTGCTGCTCGACGAGCCGCTCGGCGCGCTCGACCTCAAGCTGCGCGAAAACATGCAGGAAGAGCTGAAGTCACTGCAGAAGGCGCTCGGCATCACCTTCGTCTTCGTCACTCACGACCAGGGCGAGGCGCTGTCCATGGCCGATCGCGTCGCCGTCTTCAACGATGGCAGGGTCATGCAGATCGGCACGCCCGAGGATATTTATCAGCGGCCGAGCACGCGTTTCGTCGCCGATTTCGTCGGTTCCTCCAACGTGCTGCCGCCGGATTTCGTCCAGCGTTATGGCGGCCAGCGCCGCTGGGGGAGCCTGCGCCCTGAATCCATTCGTGTCGGCCGCGCGGCGAGCAGCGAAGGCGTCGCCGCACGCCTCGTCTCGACCAACTATCTGGGCGCCACGACAAGGCTGGCGCTGGATGCCGACGGGTTGAAACTGCACGCCGTGGTGCCGGCCGGCACTGCTTTGCCTGGGGAGGGCGAGGCGGTGGTGCTCACCTTCAACCGCGAGCATCTGCACCTGATGGACGAGCCGGTATGATGATGGTTTGCGCGACAGATCTCGGCCCTTCGAAAAAGCCATGACGATCACCGCCCTCAACGTCAAACCCGGCCCCGCCATTCTATCCGGCAGCGGCGGCATGCGCGGTGCGCTTTCCGACCTCTTCTGGCGCCGGCCAAAAGTCCTGCTCCTGCTGATGCTGCTGCCGCCGGTGCTGTGGCTCGGCATCGTCTATATCGGCTCGTTGTTCGCGCTTTTGGCGCAGAGTTTTTTCTCCATCGACGAGTTCTCCGGCCTCATCAACCGCCAGTTCACGCTGAAGACCTATGGCGACCTGTTGCAGGCCGCCAACCTCGATATCATCCTGCGCACGGTGACAATGGCGGCCTTGGTCACGCTGGCTTCGGCCATCGTCGCCTTTCCGATTGCCTACTACGCGGCGCGTTATGCGCGCGGCCGCTGGAAGGCGCTGTTCTATCTCGGCGTCATGCTGCCGCTGTGGTCGAGCTACCTGGTCAAGATCTATGCCTGGAAGCTGATCCTGGCCAAGGAAGGCATTTTAACCTGGCTGCTCGCCAAGCTGCATTTGTTGTGGCTGCTCGAGGCCTGGCTGTCGCTGCCGGTCGTCGGCGGCAATTCGCTGTCGGTGTCGTTCACCGGCACCTTCATCGTCTTCGTCTATGTCTGGCTGCCGTTCATGATCCTTCCCGTTCAGGCAGCCCTCGAGCGGGTGCCTGGCAATTTGGTCGAGGCCTCGTCCGATCTTGGTGCTTCGCCGAGGCAGACATTCCGCAACGTCTTATTCCCGCTGGCGCTGCCCGGCATCGTCGCCGGTTCGATCTTCACCTTTTCGCTGACATTGGGCGACTACATCATCCCGCAGATCATCGGCACTTCGCGCCTCTTCATCGGCCAGGCCGTCTATTCGCAGCAAGGCACCGCCGGCAACATACCGCTCGCCGCCGCCTTCACCGTGGTCCCCATCGTCACCATGGGCTTCTATCTCTGGGGCGCCAAGCGCATGGGAGCCTTCGATGCGCTCTGACCGTGGTCAATCCGCTCCCCTCCGCCTGAAGATCGCCGCCGCCAGCGGTCTGCTCTTCCTGCATCTGCCGATCCTGCTGATCTTCGTCTACGCCTTCACCACGGAGGAGAAGAGTTTCGTCTGGCCACCGCCGGGGCTGACCACGCAATGGTTCGCCGTCACCTGGAACCGGCCCGATGTCTGGGAAGCGTTGTCGCTGTCGGTGCGCGTCGCCGCCATGTCGACCGCGATCGCGCTGCTGCTCGGCACGCTCTGTGCCGGCGCGGTGTCACAGACGAAATTCTTCGGCCGAGAGACCATCTCGCTGCTGGTCATCCTGCCCATCGCGCTGCCCGGCATCATCACCGGCATCGCGCTGCGCTCGGCCTTTTCACTGGCCGAGATCCCGTTCTCGTTCTGGACGATCGTGCTCGGCCACGCCACTTTCTGCGTGGTCGTCGTCTACAACAACGCGGTCGCTCGTTTCCGCCGCACCTCCGGTTCGATGATCGAGGCCTCGATGGATCTCGGCGCCGATGGCTTCCAGACCTTCCGCCATGTCGTGCTGCCCAACATCGCCACCGCACTGCTCGCCGGCGGCATGCTGGCCTTCGCCCTCTCGTTCGATGAGGTCATCGTCACCACCTTCACCGCCGGCCAGCAGCAGACCGTGCCGATCTGGATGCTGGAGGAACTGATCCGCCCGCGCCAGCGCCCGGTCACCAATATCGTGGCCATGGTCGTCGTCCTGGTGACGCTGCTGCCGATCCTGTTTGCCTATTACCTGACCCGCGACGGCGACCAGATCGCCGGTTCGGGCAAATGAAAGTAGTGAGTAATTAAATAGCGGCCGAAATCCACTCACTACTCACTACTCACTACTCACTAATTACCCCATTCGCTTCTGCCCAAGGAGACACCGATGGACACCCAGATGCTGATCGGCTCGCAATTCGAGAAGGGCACCGAAACCGAGGAGCCGATCCTCAATCCGAAGACCGGGGCGACCATCCTCAACCTGCCCGAGGCCAGTCAGGCACAGATCGAGGCGGCAGTGAGCGCCGCCGAAAAGGCGTTCGCCTTGTGGTCGCGCACCACGCCGGCACAGCGCTCCGGCTACCTCCTGAAGATCGCCGACCGCATCGAGACCGAAGCGCAGGAGTTCGCGACGCTGGAGGCGTTGAATTGCGGCAAGCCAATCAATGCCGTGCTCAATGACGAAATCCCGGCCATCGTCGACTGCTACCGCTTCTTTGCCGGTGCGGTGCGTTCGATGCCGGGTGTGGTCGCGGGCGAATATCTGCCCGGCCACACCTCGATGGTCCGCCGCGATCCGATCGGCATCGTCGCCTCGATCGCGCCCTGGAACTATCCGCTGATGATGATGGCGTGGAAGCTGGCGCCGGCGATTGCCGGCGGCAACACGGTGGTTTTCAAGCCGTCGGAGCAGACGCCGCTGACGGCGCTGAAGCTGGCGACGATCCTGGCCGATGTCCTGCCCCAGGGCGTCGTCAACGTCGTGCTTGGCCGGGGGGACAGCGTCGGCAACACGCTGATCAATCACCCCAAGGTCAACATGATCTCGATCACTGGCGACGTCGCCACTGGCAAGAAGGTGCTGCAGGCCGCCGCAAAATCGGTCAAGCGCACGCATCTGGAACTCGGCGGCAAGGCGCCGGTCATCGTCTTCGACGATGCCGACCTCGGCGCCGTCGTCAACGGACTGCGCGCCTTCGGCTACTACAATGCCGGCCAGGACTGCACCGCGGCCTGCCGCATCTACGCCGGTAAGAAAATCTACGACAAGTTGGTCGCCGACCTCTCCGCCGCTGTCTCGACAATCAAATACAATCTATCAGACGATACCGAGAACGAGATCGGGCCGCTGATCTCGCGGCGCCAGCGCGACCGCGTCTCAAGCTTCGTGGAACGTGCTTCGGAGCTGAAGCACATCGAGATCACCACCGGCGGCAAGCCGGGCGAGGGCACCGGCTTCTACTACCAGCCGACCGTCGTCGCCGGCGCGCTTCAGGAGGACGAGATCGTGCGCCGCGAAGTGTTCGGCCCCGTCGTTTCGATAACCCGTTTCACGGAAGTGGACGAGGCCGTGAACTGGGCCAACGACAGCGATTACGGCCTGGCGTCATCCGTGTGGACCAAGGATGTTTCACGCGCCATGGCCACCGCCGCGCGGCTGCAATATGGCTGCACCTGGATCAACACCCACTTCATGCTGACCAACGAGATGCCGCATGGCGGCCTGAAGCAATCCGGCTACGGCAAGGACATGTCGCTCTATGCGCTGGAGGACTATACCGCCGTGCGCCATGTGATGGTTGCGCATGGGTGAGAAGCGGTCGCCGCGGGCGATCAATCGACAACGATTTGTCGATTGAAGCGACGCACGCCCGCAGCCGTAGCGAAGGGCCGGTCGCCGGATGAGGGGCAGTGCAAGCTTCTGCGATGCCGACGCTGCTCCTCATCTGCCTGCCGGCATCTTCTCCCGTGAACGGGAGAAGAACTCCAGCCGCTACTCCACAATGCGATAGATGTTCCACAGGCTGGTGCCCGACACGACATAGGGCTCCATCTCCTTGCCCCATTTGGCGTGCGCGTCGATCTTGCCGATCTTGGCGAACATCGCCTCCAACTGAGCCAGGCTTTCAACCTGGTGGTGCGACTCGACCGTCGCTTCACGGGCACCGATCGATCCGGTCATGATCTGGAACTTGAGGTCGGTTAGGCCGACCTGCGAGCCGATCTCGCGCTCCCATTTCTTCAACAGGTCAAGCACGGTCTGTTTATGCCCGAACTTTGCGTCGATCTGCCATCTGGCGCTGAACATCTTCTTCTCCTCCAGGGTTGCGGCCACAGCATGATTCCGAACCGAAGGTCCGCGTTTAGCGAAACTGGACCGACTTTCGGAAAGATCATGCCCCAGCACGGAAACAGGGTCCGTCCCGCTTCAATCGGGAAATGACCAGGCTCTGCGGTTGATCTACTCGTCCCAGGCCTGCACGACCGTCTGCCGTGCGATCCGGCCGTTCTTCAGCTCCAGCATCGCCGCGGCAAACACTTTCGTGCCATCCGGATAGGAGCAGGCCTGGGTGAAGGCCAGGCTGTCGCCGTCGGCGACCGTGGTGTCGACCTTGTGGGTCATCGCCCGGCTGCAGATGTCGTCCCAGAAGGTGGTGATCGCCGCGCGGCCGCGGACTTCGCGCGGCTTGCTCGGCGGGTTGTTGCGGTCGATCACCCGCACCAGCGCGTCATCGGCATAGAAGCTCGACAGCATCTTGCCGTCGCGGCCCTCGATCGCCTTCTTGATCGCCGGGCCATCCACGGCTTGGGTCTTGGTCAGCATTTTATCCTCCATGTGCCCGTCTTCACGATCGGGCGGTTGATATTCGGTAGGCACCACCCGGCGCTCGCCGCCAGGCAGGGATTTTCACTGTGACTTTGCCTTGACGGCAGCGAAGACGTTGTCGGTCTGCTTCTTGAAGGTCGCGAGATCGACCTGGCTGCCGTTGAGGATCGTCGACCAGTGGCGCACGATCGCCGCCATCGCGATCGTCTCCTTGATTTCCTCGTCGCTGGCGCCGTTGAGCTTGGCGGCCTCGGTGTGGAAATAGATGCAATACTGGCACGGGATCTGCGACGCGACCGCCAGCCCCATCAGCTCCTTGGTCTTGCCGTCGAGCGCCGTCTTGGGGTTGAGCTGGACGCCCTTGATCTCGGCCCAGGCCCCGGCGATGGCGACGTCAGGCAGTGTCTTGAACATATCCGGCACCGAGCCGAGCGTCGCCTCGATGTCCTTGTAGGTTGCCGCCGATGCATCCTCGGCTCTCGCCGGAGTGATCGTGAACAGCGCGCCAATGCCCGCCGCGATCACAAATGATCTGACATTCAGTTTTGACTTGGTCATTTCATCCTCCGTTCGCAGCGCCTTTCCGGCGATATCCGCCTTGGCCCGCATGGGGGAATTGATAGCGCCTATAGCGGTGCGCCTGCTTCGCCCGAAAGCGCCATGGCTCTCATGGCCCGTCCGGGCCAGTCTGCCTGGCGGAAAATGCCGCCGCGGCCGCTCGCGACGGCAGGTCGAGCTTGAGCAGTATGTTGGCGACGTGGCGCTTGACCGTGTGCTCGCTCAGCCTGAGTTCGACGGCAATCGCGGCATTGCTCTTGCCGTCGGCAATCAGGCTCACCACCTCGCTTTCCCTTGCCGTCAGCACGGCTGGTTCGGTCGTTTTGGTCCTGGCGCGGCAGTCGGGCTCCAGATGTTGTTCCGACATTGCCCGCACCAGCGCCATCGGCTCGTCCAGATCGTCCAGCGTCACCCGGCTGGCGTCTTCGAAATGCAGCCCCGAGCCGGTTGCCAGATCCGCGACCAGCCGCGACGCGAGAATATCGCCTCGGCTGGCATGCGCGGCGAGTTGCATTGTCACCCGCGCCGTCAACCCCACGGGCGGCCCGCGAAGTTCGATCTCGCCGACATGCGCGCCCTGCGCGCTGGCCACGCCGATCCCTTGCGCCGCCTCGCGCAGCGCCGCCGCACAGCGTATGGCGCGCGCCGGCCCATCGAAGCGCGAAATCATCATTTCCCCCTGCGTACCCAGCGCGCGGCCGCCATGGCGCCCGACCAGCAACCGCCAGGTTTCTTGGAACCGCTCGCTGCGTTCGCTCCACATACGGTCGCCCATCCGCGTCGTATCGTATATGCGCGTCACTAGAAGTGCCGCCAGCACGCGGTCCGCTTCCGAGACGGCGCGCTCGCCGGTCAGGAACTCCTCGATGAGGTCGGCGACCCGGTCGACATCGCCCGTCCAGATCGGATGATCGCGCCCCGGAATCTCGACCAGCCGCGCATTAGGGATTGTTTTGGCCAGGAAGCGGCTGGCGTCGGGATCGACCCGCCCGTCGTTGCGGCGATGGATGATCAGCGTCGGTGCGCTGATCGCCGCCAGCACGCCGCGCACATCGATTCCCGCGTTCATCCGCGCCAGCGCCGCTGCTGCCGTCGGGCTCGCCGACAGCCGCTCGAAACGCGCCCACCACTGGGTGAAATGCGCGTCGTCGACTCGGCCCGGCGCGAAATTGGGCAAGGTAGCGCCCGTACCCCAGGCCGTCTCGGCCGTGGCGATGAAGGCGTCGAGGCGTTCCGGCGACATCACCCATTTGTGGAAATGCGCATAGCCGCCATAGAGCGTCAGCGCTCGCGTCCGCTCCGGATAGGTAGCGGCGAACAGCATTGCCATCGGCGCGCCTTCGGAAGCGCCAAGCAGGGCGGCACGGCCGCTGCCGGCGGCGTCCATCACCGCGCGCACATCGTCCATCCTCGTTTCGAGGCTGGGCAGGTTGTGCGCATCGACACGGTCGGAAAGACCCGTGCCGCGCTTGTCGAACAGGATCAGCCGCGAGAATGCCGAAAGCCGCCTCAAGAGCCTGGTATAGCCCTCGTCTTCCCAATGCAGGTCGAGATTGGAAATGAAGCCCGGCACGAAGACGAGATCGAACGAGCCCTGGCCGACCACCTGATAGGCGATCCGCACCTCGCCACTGAGGGCATATCGGGTCTCGATCGGCCTCACGAGTTTCTTGCGCCCGGCCTGACGATTTCTGGTCGTGAACCATAGCAGAGCCGCGCCGATAGCGGCAGCTTAAACTTTAGCAGGGAGAAATATAGGCCGGCGCGGCCTACGGCTATTTTTGAGCGCCTGCAAGGTCGCCCGGAGGGACCTTGATTCCAAGTTTCAAATCAGCCTCGGCTGGCGTGATCGGCCGCTTGATCCTTGCCGCTGCCACTACGACCAGTTCGTCGAAATCTTCGCCGCCGCTGTCCAACATCTCGAAGAACTGGCGCCGCATTCTCGGCTCCCAGAACTTGTTGATATGCTCGGCGACGCCGGCAACGCCTTCCTCGCGTGGCCTGGAGTGGAAAAAGGCGGCGATCTGGTTGGCCATGCGCACCAGCTTTTCCCCCGTGCTCGTGATGTGGTCTTCGTCATGCGACATGCTGGGCAACTCCCGAAATCACCCGGTCGGGGTGGGTAAAAACATCGAAATCGTCGCCGCGCACCAGCGCCACCAGCGTCATGCCGGCTTCTTCTGCGGTGCGGATGGCAAGTGCCGTTGGCGCCGAGACGGCAATGATGAAGGCTGAACCGATCGCCGCCGTCTTCTGCACCATCTCGACCGAAACACGGCTGGTCACCACGACGGCGCCCGATGCGCCATCGATATTGGCCTTGGCCAGCGCTCCCGCCAGCTTGTCCAGCGCATTGTGGCGGCCGACATCCTCGCGCGCCATGACGACGCCCTTGCCGGGCACGTAGAGGCCGGCGGCATGCACGGCGCCAGTCTCTGTATGCAGCGGCTGCACTTTCGACAGCAGCTTGACCGAACGGGTGATGTCGTCGGCATTGAGCGTAAGCTTCGACGCACCGACCACATCGACCGAGCGCATCGCCTCCTCGATCGATTCGATGCCGCACAGCCCGCAGCCGACCGGTCCGGCAAGCCGCCGCCGCCGCGCCTCGAAGCGCGTATTGGCCTGGTCCTTCAACCGGATCTGGATGTCGATGCCGGCGCCATGATCCTCGACCTCGATCGCTTCGATCTCATCAGGCGCGGCGATGATGCCTTCGGTGAGCGAGAAGCCGAGCGCGAAATCCTCGAAATCGGCGGGGCTCGCCATCATCACCGCATGCGTGGTGCCGGCGAACGAGAACGCCACCGGCGTCTCCTCCGGCACCATGCGGTTGGACGCAGCCGTGCCGCTGGCGCGGTGCGCCAGTCGCGATATTTGCGTCGTCGCTTTGCGGCGCGCGGCCAAGACTACTCCGCCGCCTGCAGCGGAGCGATGCGACGGCTCTGCTTGGCCTGCTCGTCATAGTCGCGCTGCCATTCCGACGGGCCGTTGGAAGCGCCGACCTGCACCGCGGTCACCTTGTATTCCGGGCAATTGGTCGCCCAGTCGGAGAAGTCGGTGGTGATGACGTTGGCCTGCGTGTCGGGATGGTGGAAGGTGGTGTAGACCACGCCCGGCGATACCCTGTCGGTGATCAGCGCGCGAAGCGTTGTCTCGCCCGAACGGCTGGTCAGCCGGACCCAGTCGCCATCGCGCAGGCCACGATTTTCTGCGTCGTGCGGATGGAGTTCCAGTCGGTCCTCGGAGTGCCACATGACGTTTTCGGTGCGCCGCGTCTGCGCGCCGACATTGTACTGCGACAGGATACGGCCGGTGGTCAGCAGCAGCGGGAAGCGCGGTCCGGTTCTTTCGTCCGTCGCCACGTATTCGGTGCGGATGAACTTGCCCTTGCCGCGCACGAAGCCGTCAACATGCATGATCGGCGTGCCAAGCGGCGCCTTGTCGTTGCAGGGCCATTGCACGGAGCCGACCCGGTCGAGCAGATCGAAGGAGACATTGGCGAAGCTTGGCGTCGTCTTGGCGATCTCGTCCATGATTTCGGACGGATGGGTATAGTTCCAGTCGAGACCGATCGCACGGGCGAGTTCCTGCGTCGCCTCCCAATCGGCGTAGCGCGCCTTCGGTTCCAGAACCTTGCGCACCATATTGATGCGGCGCTCGGCATTGGTGAAGGTGCCGTCCTTCTCGAGGAAGGTCGAGCCGGGCAGGAAGACATGCGCGTAATTCGCCGTCTCGTTGAGGAAGAGGTCGTGCACCACCACGCATTCCATCGCGGCCAAGCCGGCGGCGACATGCTTGGTGTCGGGATCGGACTGCAGGATGTCCTCGCCCTGGATGTAGATGCCCTTGAACGAGCCGTCGACGGCGGCATCCAGCATGTTGGGAATGCGCAGGCCGGGTTCGTCGTCGAGCTTCACGCCCCACAGGCTTTCATAGATGTCGCGCACCGCGTCACCCGAAATGTGCCGGTAGCCCGGCAGCTCATGCGGGAACGAGCCCATGTCGCAAGAGCCCTGCACATTGTTCTGGCCGCGCAGCGGGTTCACGCCGACGCCAGGTCGGCCGATATTGCCGGTGGCCATTGCGAGGTTGGCGATCGCCATCACCGTGGTCGAGCCCTGGCTGTGCTCGGTGACGCCGAGGCCGTAATAGATCGCGCCATTGCCGCCCTTGGCGTAGAGACGGGCGGCACCGCGGATCAACTCCGGATCGACGCCGGACAGCTTGCCGACGATTTCGGGGCTGTTTTCCGGCAGGGCGACGAAGGACGCCCAGTCCTGGAACTCCGCCCAGTCGCAGCGCTCGCGGATGAACGCTTCGTCGAAAAGGCCCTCGGTGACGATGACATGCGCCAGCGAGGTCAGCACGGCGACATTGGTGCCGGGCTTCAGCGGCAAATGGTAGTCGGCTTCGACGTGGGCCGACTTGACCATCTCGGTGCGGCGCGGATCGAGCACGATCAGCTTGGCGCCCTGGCGCAGCCGCTTCTTCAGCCGCGAGGCGAACACCGGGTGCGCGGTAGCCGGATTGGCGCCGATGATGACGGCGACGTCGGTGAATTCGACGGAATCGAAATCCTGCGTGCCGGCCGAGGTGCCGTAGGTCTGGCCAAGCCCATAGCCGGTCGGCGAATGGCAGACGCGCGCGCAGGTGTCGACATTGTTGTTGCGGAAGCCCTGCCGAACCAGCTTCTGGACGAGGTAGGTCTCCTCATTCGTGCAGCGCGAGGAGGTGATGCCGCCGATCGCGGTGCGTCCGTACTGGTACTGGATGCGGCGGAATTCCTTGGCCGTATGGGCGATCGCCTCCTCCCAGCTCACTTCGCGCCACGGGTCGCTGACCTTTTCGCGGATCATCGGCGACAGGATGCGGTCCTTGTGGGTGGCATAACCGTAAGCGAAGCGGCCCTTCACGCAGGAATGGCCGTGGTTGGCCATGCCTTCCTTGTAGGGCATCATGCGGATGACCTCATCGCCCTTCACTTCGGCCTTGAACGAGCAGCCGACGCCGCAATAGGCGCAGGTGGTCACGGCGGAGCGCTCGGGCATGCCCTTTTCGAGGACTGTCTTCTCGCGCAGAGCATCGGTCGGACAGGCCTGCACGCAAGCACCGCAGGACACGCATTCGGAGGCAATGAAGTCCTCGTGCATGCCGGCGACCATGCGCGATTCGAAGCCGCGGCCTTCGATGGTCAGCGCGAAAGTGCCTTGCACCTCCTCGCAGGCGCGCACGCAGCGCGAGCAGACGATGCACTGCGCCGGATCATAGGTGAAATAGGGGTTGGACTCATCGCGGGCGATGTAGTCGACCGCGAGCGAGCCATGGCCCGGCGCGACGCCATTTTCTTCCTTGACGTGGTTGCGGCCCTCAACGCCGTACCGATTTTCGGTCAGGCCCACGGACTTCGCCACCACATCGAACTCGCTGGCGCCAGTTCCGGCCTTCTCGTGCCAACCGGTGGGATGGTCGGAGACGTAGAGTTCCATGACCCCCCGGCGGATCGCGTCGAGCCTGTCCGACTGCGTGCGCACCACCATGCCTTCGCCGACAGGCGTCGTGCAGGAAGCCGGCGTACCGCCGCGCCCGTCGATTTCGACGAGGCAGACGCGGCAGGAACCGAACGAGTCCAGCATGTCGGTGGCGCAGAGCTTCGGGATCTCCACCCCGCCTTCCATCGCCGCGCGCATGATCGAGGTGCCTTCCGGCACGCTGATGCTGCGGCCATCGACGGTCAGCGTGACCTGTTTTTGCGCCTTCGACTCCGGAGTTCCGTAGTCAATCTCTTCGATCAGCGTTGGGAAGTCGGCCTTAATGTTCATCCGCCAGCTCCTATTCAGCAGCCACGCGCGCTGGCGCGGGCTTGAAATCCTCGGGGAAATGGGTGATCGAGCTCATCACCGGGTAGGGCGTGAAGCCGCCCAGCGCGCAGAGCGAACCGAACTTCATCGTGTTGCAGAGGTCGGTGACCAGAGCGAGATTCTTTTCCAGTTCGATGCCGGCGGCGAGCCTGTCGATGGTTTCTACGCCCCGCGTCGAGCCGATGCGGCAAGGCGTGCACTTGCCGCAGCTTTCGATGGCGCAGAATTCCATGGCGAAGCGTGCCTGCTTCAGCATGTCGGCGGTATCGTCGAAAACCGTGATGCCGGCGTGACCGATCAGTCCATCGCGCTTGGCGAATTCCTCGTAGTCGAACGGCGTGTCGAACAGTGCGCGCGGGAAGTAGGCACCGAGCGGCCCGCCGACCTGCACCGCCTTCACCGGGCGCCCGGTGGACGTGCCGCCGCCGATCTCGTCGACAATTTCGCCCAGTGTCAGGCCGAAAGCGGTTTCGAACAGGCCGCCCTGCTTGACGTTCCCGGCGATCTGGATCGGGATCGTGCCGCGCGAACGGCCCATGCCGAAATCCTTGTAGAAGGCGGCGCCCTTGTCCATGATCACAGGCACCGAAGCCAGCGAAATGACGTTGTTGATCACTGTCGGTTTGCCGAACAACCCTTGTATCGCGGGCAGCGGCGGCTTGGCGCGCACCACGCCGCGCTTGCCTTCCAGGCTGTTCAAGAGCGAAGTTTCCTCGCCGCAGACATAGGCGCCGGCACCGACGCGGATTTCCATGTCGAAGGCGTTGGGTGAACCCAGTACAGTGACACCGAGCACACCGGCCTTGCGGGCGATCTCGACGGCCTTGTTCATGACAGCCACCGCGTGCGGATATTCCGAGCGGATATAGACGAAACCCTTGGTCGCGCCGGTTGCGATGCCGGCGATGGCCATGCCTTCGATGAGCACGAAGGGATCGCCCTCCATGATCATGCGATCGGCGAAGGTGGCGCTGTCGCCCTCATCGGCGTTGCAGACGATGTATTTGCGCTCCGATGTCGTATCGAGCACCGTCTTCCATTTGATGCCAGTCGGGAAGCCCGCGCCGCCGCGGCCACGCAGGCCGGACTCGGTGACCTGCTTGACGATGTCGGCGGGCGCCATGGCCACCGCGTTCCGCAGGCCGTTCAAACCGCGGAGCGATTTGTAGGCATCGAGCGACAGCGGGTCGTTTATGCCGCAACGTGCAAACGTCAAGCGAGTTTGTTTGGCCAGGAATGGAATCTTGTCGGGTGCGCCGAGCCAGCGCTTGTGATGGCCCCCTGTGAGAAAACCGCTGTCGAACAGGCTCTTCACGTCCGACGGCTTCACCGGCCCGTAGGCGACGCGGCCATTGGCCGTCGCCACTTCGACCATCGGTTCGAGGAAATAAGCGCCGCGCGAGCCATTGCGCACGATCTTGGCCTCGATGCCGCGCTCGGCGAGTTCCGCGCGAATAGCCTTCGCGACCTTTTCCGCCCCCAGCGCCAGTGCGCCGGAATCGCCGGGAATATAGATACGGGGGGTCATGAGCGCACCTCCGCGACGATCTCGTCGATCTTGTCGTCATCGAGCCGACCGATCACCTCGCCATCCAGCATCGCAGACGGCGAGCAGGCGCACAGCCCGAGGCAATAGACCGGTTCCAGCGTAACGGATCCGTCACGCGTGGTCTCATGGAAGTCGATCCCGAGCAACTGCTTGACCTTGGCGGCGACTGCGTCCGAACCCATCGACTGGCAGGCTTCCGCCTGGCAGAGCTTGAGCACGTGCCGTCCGGCCGGTCGCGCACGGAAATCATGATAGAAAGTCACGACACCATGCACCTCGGCCCGGGACAGGTTCAGCCCGTCGGCAATGACGGGCACGGCGTCCTGCGGGACATGGCCGAATTCTTCCTGGATGCCGTGGAGGATCGGCAGCAGCGGACCCTCGAGGTCCTTCAACTCCTGGATAATCGCCGCTGTGCGCGATGCGATCTCGGTACTTGCAGGCTGCATCGTCACGCAGCGCCCTCCCTGGTCGATGGCTTTTATCGCTAAGTCTTTACAAAATCAGAGGAAACCCGCGAAATCAATAAAGCTGTTTCGTTGCTCGATAGAAATCTTCTATCGACGGGGTTCCGCCTGCATTGTCTAGACTAGCGGTGGGCGCGGAAATCGTCTGCCAGCGCCATCGCCTCGTCCAGCAGCGCCTGCACCAGCGGCGTGTGCGGCTCGCGCGGCGCGGCCACCAGCCCGACCGTGTGGCTGGCATCGGGCTCGACGATCGGAATGGCCCGGATCGGTTCGGAAAAACCGAATGTTTCCGCAAGGTTGAGTGGCATGATCGATGACCATTTGCCGGTCCGAATATGCGAGAACAGCACGATCATCGAGTTCGATTCCAGCGTCGGCCGCACCTGCACGCCGGCTTCCGCCAGGTGCTGGTCGATGATGCGGCGGTTCTGCATGTCCGGCGTCAGAAGGCACAGCGGCAACTGGCTGATCTCGGACCATGTCACTTTGTCGCGGTCGGAATAGGGATTGCCGATTGCGGTGATCAATTGGTAGCGCTCGTCATAGAGCGGCACGCTGGTCACCCGTCCTAGCGGTTCGTTGTCTAGATAGGTAATTCCCGCATCGACATCGAAATTGCCAAGCAGCGACAGCACTTCGATCGAGGTTCGCGACAGCACCGAAAAGGTGACGCCTGGGTGCTTGTCTCGAAAGGGCGTGGTCAATCTGGCGACCATCGCCAAGGCCGTCGGGATGGCGGCGATACGGATGCGGCCGGAAAGGCCGTACCGGGCGGCGCGCATCTCCTCGCGCATGGTCCTGGAGTCACCGACGATGCGGCGTGCCCAGACCAACACCTGCTTGCCCTCCGGCGTCAACCCCTGGAAACGCGACCCGCGATTGACCAACATGACGCCGAGCTGGCCCTCGAGCTGCTTGATGCCGGCCGACAAGGTCGGCTGCGTGACCCCGCACGCCTCGGCCGCCCGGCCGAAGTGCTCTTCCTTGGCCAGCGCGATGAAGAATTCGAGTTTGTCGATCATGCCGTCCTTCCGGTCGTACTCAGGCTCGGGGAAATTGTCCTTTGCCGCAAGCGGTATGCGCAATCGTTCCGCATCCACATCTTTCAGCCGGCTCACTGTTTCCCGCGGCATCACGCGGCGCTATGTCAGTGAAACGGTCGTGGGCCGGGCGCGAAGGGAGACTGACATGCTGGGCTGGTTCCGCAAGCTGTTGCCGCGCGAAGATCGTTTCTTCGAGTTGTTCGAGCGCCATTCCCGCATCGTGGTTGGCGGCGCCGAAGCGCTACAGCTGCTTCTTCAGGGCAAGGATATCGATCGATGGTGCCAGAAGATCGTCGATCTCGAAGACGAGGCCGATCATATCACGGCGGAAGTCCTGCTTGCGGTGCGGCGCTCTTTCATCACACCTTTCGATCGCGGCGACATCAAGGATCTGATCCAGTCGATGGATGATGCCATCGACATGATGCACAAGACCGTCAAGACGGTAAGACTGTTCGAGAAAAGCGAATTCGATCCGCTGATGCAAGAAATGGGCGCCGTCATCGTCGACGCCGCGCGCCTAGTCGCGGAGGCGATCCCACTGCTCGCCAAGGTCGGCGCCAACAGCGCAAGCCTCAACGCCCTCGCCGAGGAAGTGATGCGTGCCGAAGGTCGCGCCGACGATCTGCATGAGCAGGGCCTGAAGGATCTGTTCAGGCGCCACGGCCGCGGCGACGCGATGGCCTATCTGATCGGCTCGGAAATCTATGGTCAGCTGGAGAAGGTGGTCGACCGCTTCGAGGACGTCGCCAACGAGATCAGCGGCATCGTCATCGAGAACGTCTAGGCGATGGAAGCCACCATCGCCTTTCCCGTGCTGGCCGGCCTCGTTGTCGTCGCGCTGTTCTTCGATTTTCTGAACGGCCTGCATGATGCGGCAAATTCCATTGCCACCATCGTCTCCACCCGCGTGCTGAGGCCGCAATATGCGGTTTTATGGGCGGCATTCTTCAATTTCATCGCATTCATGTTCTTTGGTCTTCATGTCGCCGAGACCGTGGGAAAAGGCATTGTCGACGTCACCATTGTCACTCCGGCAGTGATCTTTTCGGCTCTCGTCGGCGCCATCGTCTGGAACATCGTTACCTGGATTGCCGGCATCCCTTCGAGCAGTTCGCACGCGCTGATCGGCGGGCTGGTTGGCGCCGGCGTCGCAAAGGCGGGCATTGGTGCCATTGTCTGGTCGGGACTTGGCAAGACGGTTGCCGCGATCGTGCTGTCGCCGGCGGCCGGTTTTGTCCTGGCGCTCGTCCTGATCCTGGTGGTTTCGTGGCTGTTTGTGCGCCAGACGCCGTTCGCCGTCGACAGCACCTTTCGCGTCCTCCAGTTCTTTTCCGCTTCGCTCTATTCGCTTGGGCATGGCGGCAACGATGCGCAGAAGACCATGGGCATCATCGCCGTGCTGCTCTACTCGCAAGGCATGCTCGGCGAAAAATTCTACGTGCCGCTCTGGGTCGTCCTGACCTGCCAATCGGCGCTGGCGCTTGGCACGCTGTTCGGCGGCTGGCGGATTGTCCATACAATGGGTTCGAAGATCACCCGGCTCAATCCAATGCAGGGCTTTTGCGCTGAAACCGGTGGCGCCATCACGCTGTTCGCCGCCACCTGGCTCGGCGTTCCCGTATCGACCACCCATACGATTACCGGCGCCATCATCGGCGTCGGTGCCGCCCGCCGCGTCTCGGCGGTGCGCTGGGGCCTGGCCGGCAACATCGTCATCGCCTGGATCGTGACCTTGCCCGCGACGGCGGCCATTTCGGCTCTCGCCTACCTCGCCGTCAACCTTGCGGGATGAGGTGAGCGGCGCCCGAAGTGGCGGCAATCGCGATACTGCCTAGCCGTTCACAAGATTGAGGATGTTGCCGTCCGGATCCTTGAACCATGCGACCTTCATGCCCTGGCCGACATGGATGTCGCCCTCGATCGTCAGTCCGGGCATTGCATAATGCTCGAAGGTGACTCCTTTCGATTTCAACGATTTGACGACAGTCTCGATCTCGTCGCCGACCGTCCAGGTCACCGCCGTCGCCTTGTTGGTCCCGGCAAACTCGGAATGATAGACATTGATGAAGGTGTCGCCGCTTTTGTAGACGATCAACTCGCCACCTATATCGTCTACCTGCTTGAGGCCCAGCGTCCCTTCATAAAACGCCTTTGCTCTCGCCAGGTCTTTCACCGCCACATTGGCCGTTGCGTTGCTGTTTGCGAGCATGATCTTACCCTTCCCTGATTGTTTTCCCTCATGCTGCCCACTGAAATAGGTCGCCTTCCGTGTTTAGCGACGGGTATGCACTGAAGTTCTTGCTCGCGAAAACCAAGGGTGCGTCGAGGCGGCTGCTTGGTTCTCCCCGAGAACTGCATTATCTGAAGTGCCGAACGCTGAGGAAAAGAACATGTCCGTCACCAAGGAAATCGTCATCGAGCGGCTGAAGACGGTCAACGGGCCGGACTTCACCGGAAACATCGTCGACCTCGGCATGGTTTCGGAGATTTTCATCGCCGATTCGAAAGTGTTCTTCTCGATCACCGTTCCCGCCTCGCGCGCCCAGGAGATGGAGCCGTTGCGCGCCGCCGCCGAGCGGGTGGTGAAGGCCATTCCCGGCGTCGCCGGCGCGGTCGTTGCGCTGACGGCTGAAAAGAAAGGCGGCGGCATGGAGGGGTCGGTTCCATCGCGCCCCGCACCCAGGCCGGCGCCGACAGCTCCGGTCGCTGCGCCGCCGCGGGCGGCTCCGCATGCTCCTGCTTCGCAGAGCCAGGGCAAGCGCGGCGTGCCCGGCATCGAGGCGATCATAGCGGTTGCTTCCGGCAAGGGCGGTGTCGGCAAGTCGACCACGGCCGTCAACCTGGCGCTTGGTCTTGCCGCCAATGGTTTGCGGGTCGGTGTGCTGGATGCCGACATCTATGGCCCGTCGATGCCCAGGCTGCTCAACATCCATGGCCGGCCGCAGACGATCGACGGCAAGATCCTGAAACCGATGGAGAATTACGGCCTCAAGGTGATGTCGATGGGTTTCCTCGTCGATGAGGAGACGCCGATGATCTGGCGTGGGCCGATGGTAATGTCGGCTCTGACGCAGATGCTGCGTGAGGTTGAATGGGGGCGGCTCGACGTGCTCGTCGTCGACATGCCGCCCGGCACGGGCGATGCGCAACTGACCATGGCCCAGCAGGTGCCGTTGGCCGGTGCCGTCATCGTCTCGACGCCGCAAGACCTGGCGCTGATCGATGCCCGCAAGGGCCTCAACATGTTCAAGAAAGTCGATGTGCCGCTGCTCGGCATCGTCGAGAACATGAGCTACTTCATCGCCCCGGATACCGGCAAGCGCTACGACATTTTCGGCCATGGCGGCGCGCGCCGCGAGGCGGAGAGGCTGGGCGTCACCTTCCTTGGCGAGGTGCCGCTTGAAATGGGGATCCGCGAGAGCTCTGACGCCGGCACGCCGGTGGTCGTCTCGAAGCCGGATGGCGCCGAGGCGAAAATCTATCGCGATATCGCTTCCAAGGTCTGGGACAGGGTCAACGAGGAACGCGGCGCGGCCGAAGCAGCTGTGCCGAGCATCGTCTTTGAGTGAACCCTCGCGGGGAGCGTATCAGCCGCCCACCTTCTCGCCGAAAGCCGAAAAGAACTGTCCGGCCAATTTCTTCGACGTCGATTCGATCAGCCGGCTGCCGAGCTGCGCGATCTTGCCGCCGACTTCTGCCTTGGCCGCATATTTGAGGACCGTCGCGTCCGGCCCGTCGGCGGTGAGGGTGACGTCGGCACCGCCCTTGGCGAAGCCGGCGATGCCGCCCTTGCCTTCGCCCTGGATGGTGTAGGCATGCGGCGGCTTGAGATTCCTGAGCGTCACTTCGCCGTTGAAGGTGGCCTTGATGGGTCCGATCTTCAGCACCACCGTTGCCGCCATCTCGGTCGCCGATTTCATTTCCAGGCTCTGGCAGCCCGGAATGGCGCCCCTCAGGACGGTTGGGTCGTTCAGCGCTTCCCACACTTTCTGCACGGGTGCGGCGATACGTTCCTCGCCCTCGATCACCAAAGCCATCTAAACCTCCCGCATCGCCGATGTCGGATTGGTCGTAGCGTGCGGCTCGATAGCTGTCTATCGCACCAAAGTCCGGATTCAGATCACGCGTGCCCCTTGCCTGCATCCGCGCGTTGTCATATCGATTTGTCATACAAATACGGAGACCACGATGGCCGGCGCCCCCACGAAAAAGAAAAAGTTCCGCTCGCAGGAGTGGTTCGACAATCCTGACAACCCGGGAATGACGGCGCTTTATCTCGAGCGCTACCTGAATTACGGGTTGACTCGCGCCGAGCTGATGTCGGGCAAACCGCTGATCGGCATCGCGCAGACGGGCTCTGACCTTTCGCCTTGCAACCGGCACCATATCGAACTCGCCAAGCGCGTGCGCGAAGGCATCGTCTCGATGGGCGGCATTCCTTTCGAATTCCCCTGTCACCCGATCCAGGAGACCGGCAAGCGGCCGACCGCGGCCCTTGACCGCAACCTCGCCTATCTCAGCCTTGTCGAGGTGCTCTACGGCTATCCACTCGACGGCGTCGTGCTCACCATCGGCTGCGACAAGACCACGCCTGCCTTGCTGATGGCGGCGGCGACCGTCAACATCCCGGCCATCGCGCTGTCGGTCGGCCCGATGCTCAATGGCTGGCATAAGGGCAAGCGCACCGGCTCGGGCACCATCGTCTGGGAATCGCGCCAGCGCCTGTCGGCCGGCGAGATCGGCTATGACGAGTTCATGGACATCGTCGCGTCCTCGGCGCCGTCCACCGGCTACTGCAACACGATGGGCACGGCCACCACGATGAATTCGCTGGCCGAGGCGCTCGGCATGCAACTGCCCGGTTCGGCCGCCATTCCCGCGCCCTACCGCGAGCGCGGCCAGATCGCCTACGAAACGGGCAAGCGCATCGTCGACATGGTGCACGAGGACCTGAAACCGTCCGATATCATGACCCGCGCGGCCTTCGAAAACGCCATCGTCGTCAATTCGGCGATCGGCGGCTCGACCAACGCGCCGATCCATCTCAACGCCATCGCCCGCCATCTCGGCGTGCCGCTCGACAATGACGACTGGCAGACCATCGGCCTCAAAGTGCCGCTCATCGTCAACCTGCAGCCCTCAGGTGAATATCTGGGCGAGGACTATCACCACGCCGGTGGCGTGCCTGCCGTGGTCGCCGAACTGATGAAGGCCGGAATGCTGCCGCATCCCGATGCCTTGACCGTTAATGGCAAGTCGATCGGCGCCAACTGCGAGGGCGTCGCCAACGAGAACACCGACGTCATCCGTACGGTGGCCGAGCCGCTGAAGGCCAATGCCGGCTTTATCAACTTCAAGGGCAATCTGTTCGATTCGGCGATCATGAAGATGAGCGGCATTTCGCCGGAATTCCGCGAGCGCTATCTGTCCAACCCGAACGACCCGGAAGCCTTCGAGGGCAACGCCATGGTCTTCGACGGCCCCGAGGATTACCACGCCCGCATTGACGATCCGGCGCAAGGCATCGACGAGCATACCATCCTGTTCATGCGCGGCGCCGGTCCCGTCGGCTATCCCGGCGGCGCCGAGGTCGTCAACATGCAGCCGCCGGCCTACCTCATCAAGAAGGGTATCCACGCGCTGGCCTGCATCGGCGACGGCCGCCAGTCCGGCACGTCGGGCTCACCGTCGATCCTGAATGCCTCGCCGGAAGCCGCGGTCGGCGGCGGCCTGGCGGTGCTCAAGACCGGCGACCGCGTTCGCATCGACCTGCGGAAGGGCACGGCGAACATCCTCGTCAGCGATGACGAGATCGCGCGGCGACGCGCCGAGCTGCAGAAGGATGGCGGCTATCACTATCCCCAGCACCAGACGCCATGGCAGGAGATCCAGCGCGGCATGGTCGACCAGTTCTCGGCCGGCATGGTGCTGAAGCCGGCGGTGAAATATCAGGATGTCGCCCACACCATGGGGGTGCCTCGCGACAATCATTGATTATTCCTGGGAATAGTCATCGATTGTTCCTGGCTGGTCACTGATGATGGATGACGACGACCGGCGGCCTTCGATCAGGCCGCCGTGTCACGGCCACAGGCCGGGAAGCGCTCCGTCCTTGACAAGCCAGCCCAACAATTCCACCATCATCACAAGGGGTGTATCGCGACGACCCCGTGAGGCGTCAGCCCAATGTTCGCGTCCAGGCTTCTTCAGGAGGTGGACGCCATGCCGTCAACAACCGCTATCACCGTACAGCAACTATCCCGTCTGATTGGTCTGCCGGGCGCACCTGTGATCGTCGATGTCCGTATCGATGAAGATTACGACGCCGACCCCCGCCTGTTGCCGGCCTCTCACCGGCGCAACTTCAAAACGGTCTCGGCCTGGGCAAACGACCTTGCCGGCAGCCAAGTAGCCGTCGTTTGCCAGAAGGGGCAAAAGCTTTCGCAAGGGGTGGCCGCATGGTTGCGGCATGAAGGCATTGCCGCCGAGTCCCTCGGAGGCGGCTTCGAAGCCTGGCGCGATGCCGGCGGGCCTCTGGTCCGCGCCGACAAGATACCGTCCCGCGATGAAAAGGGCCGCACCGTCTGGGTGACGAGGGCTCGCCCGAAGGTCGATCGCATCGCTTGCCCATGGCTGATCCGGCGCTTCATCGATCCCGACGCGGTGTTTCTCTTCGTCGAACCCGCTGAAGTTCCGGCTGTTGCCGACCGCTTTCAGGCCGTGCCTTTCGACATCGACAATGTGTTCTGGAGTCATCGCGGCGAGCGCTGCACCTTCGACACGATGATCGAGGAGTTCGGGCTGCAATCCCAGGCACTCGATCGGCTTGCCACGATCGTGCGCGCGGCCGACACCGCACGCCTGGATCTCGTTCCCCAGGCAGCCGGATTTCTGGCCGCCTCGCTTGGCCTGTCACGCATGTTCCGCCACGATCTGGAGCAGCTGGAGGCCGGCACGATGCTCTATGACGCGTTCTTCCGCTGGTGTCGCGACGCCACTGACGAGACGCACAACTGGCCGGGCGGGGCAAAGCCGTCATGAGCAGCCTCATTTCGGGGAAAGATGCCGACATCGTCGAGGCGCCGGCGGTCCCGACCTTCCGCGAAGCCACGAAACTCTGGGCGAAGATCGGATTGCTGAGCTTCGGCGGACCGGCGGGGCAGATCGCGCTCATGCACAAGGAATTGGTCGAGGACCGGCGCTGGATCGGCGAACAGCGTTTCCTGCATGCGCTGAACTACTGCATGCTACTTCCCGGTCCCGAGGCCCAGCAACTCGCCATCTATATCGGCTGGCTGCTGCACAGGACGATCGGCGGCCTTGTCGCGGGTGTCCTGTTCGTGGTGCCCGGCGCACTCGTCATGCTCACCCTGAGCATTCTCTATGCGCTCTATGGTGATGTCCCGCTGGTCACGGCGCTGTTCTTCGGGGTCAAGGCCGCCGTGCTCGCGGTCGTGGTCGAGGCGGTGATCCGCATCGGCCGCCGCGCCTTGACGAACCGGTTGATGGTGGCGATCGCGCTCTGCGCTTTTCTCGGCATCTATGTGCTCGCCATCCCGTTTCCGCTCATCGTCCTGATGGCGGGATTCGCGGGATGGGTGGGAAACCGTGTCGCGCCAGCCCTGTTTTCCGGCGGGGCGCACGGCAACAACGACGCTCCCGATATCAGGGGCGCGGTCGACCTGATGTTCGAACGCGGCGAACTAGCCCATACCAGGCCGACACGATGGCATGCGCCGCGCACCATCGCGATCTGGCTGCCGATCTGGCTCGGGCCGGTTCTGTTGCTCTGGGCGTTCACCGGGACGAGCAGCGTGTGGACGCAGATTGGCGGGTTCTTCAGCCTCATGGCGGTGGTCACCTTCGGCGGCGCCTATGCGGTTCTTGCCTATGTCGCGCAGGCAGCCGTGCAGTCCTTCGGCTGGCTCGCCCCTGGTGAAATGGTCGATGGCCTCGGCCTTGCCGAGACCACGCCGGGTCCACTCATTCTGGTGTTGCAATTCGTCGGCTTCATCGCCGCGTTTCGCCACGCCGGCTCGCTGGACGCGCTGCTTGGCGGATCGCTTGGAGCGCTGCTGACGCTGTGGGTAACGTTCACACCCTGCTTCTTCTGGATATTCCTCGGCGCGCCCTACATTGAGGCCCTGCGCGGCAACAAGGCGCTGTCGGCCGCGCTCGGCGCGATCACCGCCGCCGTGGTCGGCGTCATCATGAACCTTGCTCTGTGGTTCGCCTTGCACGTCGTCTTCCCCGAGGTGCGCATGACGGGGCTTGGCATGGATGTGCCGGTGCTTTCGTCGATCGACTGGCGAGCCGCGCTGCTTTCGGTGGCCGCCATGGTCGCCATTCTCAAGTTGAAAACCGGTGTGCTGCCGACGCTTGCGGGATGCGCTCTTGCCGGCGTGTTGCTGCTGGCCGCGGGCGGCTAGTGCATGTCGCCCGGAAGCGTCTTCAGTTCCGGGACAACGACATGCATCAAAACGGATACATTAGATTTCCGGCTCCTTTGTATTCCGCTTGCGGACCACCTAACTGGTGGAAAACGGATTGGACCAGCAATGGCGGGACGGCGCTCTTCCCTCGGCTTTCTCGGCATGTTCGGACGCTCGGGTGATTTGCGGCAGCTCGATGCCGCCTTGCGAGGCGCCGACCTGCATCCCGCCCTGGTGCCCGAAGGGGTGAAACTAACCATCGTCAATCTGATGAAGGACCACTGGCCCGAGGAGCCGCCGCCGCAGGCCTATCCGCGGGTAGCGAACCTGTTCAGCTACTGCATAGTCGGGCCGGAAACCTTCGAGCGTGTGCAAGGTCCACAGCAGCGGCTCGACGCGGAGCACCGGATCGAGGCCGCTATCGAAACCGGCGACGGTCTCGATGCACAGATCGTGCTGATGGCACTGCACGCCAAGCTGATCAACGCCGAGGTGGTTGAGCGCTTCAGGCTGAGCACTGGCTGAGCGCTTTCGTGAAACGCTGAATCGCTCTAAGCCCGGCTTATCTCCTGGAGATACCAGCCGATATAACGCAGCTCGTTGTACTCCATCGGCGCGATCGGTCCGGGCACGAAATAGTGCGAGCGTACGCCGCGCGCCGTATGCTCGATGATCTTCTTGTCCTCGTCGGTGGTGACCTTCCACAGCCAGGTCAGTTTCTCCAGATCGTAGTCCTGGCCTTCGACGGCATCGCCGCGCACCAGCCAGATCAGTTCCATCTCGCAGGTCTGAGCCGTTTTCGGGATGAACCGGTAGATCATCCCGTGGTCGGGGTAGCAGACGAGGAAAGTCGTGCCGCCAAGATGGATGGAGGTGACGCCGCCGTCGTAGTCGGTGAAGCGGCCCATCAGGGGCGCGACGGGGGAGCCGTCCCGGCTGCCGCTCGAAACGCCGTCGTAAAGCGCGTAGCGGAAGGTGTGGATCGCCTCCTGGCCGGCGGCCGAATTCTGCCAGCGATCACCGCTGCCGATCTCGATGCCGAGAGCGCAGGTCCGCTGTTCCATCGCGGCATTGAGTTGCTCGATCATTTCCGCGGGCTTTTCCAGCGCGTGCGTCTGCGAATATTCGGGATGCGCCGGTCCGCAATGGTAGCATTCGACGTAATTTTCGACGGCGAGCTTCCAGTTCGCGTCGAGCGGATAGCTTTGGCGATAGGCCACCTTGGCATCGCCCCAACCATATTGCCCGCAACTCGTGCGCAAAGATTGCTCGATCGGATCGAAATCGAGTGGCGTCTCGGCGAAGGAGATGAAGACAAGGCCAGTCGCGACGCGCACATGGAGTTTCTTCAGCCCGTGCGCGGTGCGGTCGAAATCCTTCGGCATCAGCCTGGCGGCGCGCAGCGAGCCGTCATTGGAATAGGTCCACGCATGGTACGGGCAGACGAACACTTTCGCGTTGCCCTTCTCTTTGGTGCAGATCTCGGCGCCGCGATGGCGGCAGACATTGAGCATGGCATGCACGGTGCCATCCATGCCACGCGACAGGATGACCGCCTCGTCACCGAGCTTGAACAGTTCGAAGTCGCCGGGATCGGGAATGACGCTGGCATGCGTCAGGCAATGCCAGTGGCGGCGGAACAGACGTTCCATGTCCCGCTCGAAAATATCCTGGTCATGGTAGAATGGGCGCGTCAGGCCGTAGCCTGGCCGGTGCGAGGCCACCAGCCGATCGATGGCATCTTCGGTATTTGCGGCTTGCTGGATAGGATAGACGCTCATTTATCGTTCTGCCCAATGGTTGGTTCTGGCGGATGGCTGTCTGTGTGTCGGTCTTCTGGCTAGCCGCCCATGCTCGCGCGCGGCAGGTGGATCAGGTTGCCGAAGCGGGCGCGCAATCTGTCGTCGACCAGCTTGGGCACGTGCCGCGGAAATCGTTCCGCAAGGATGCGCTTCTTTTCGTCGATCGCCCGGGCCAATATATCAGGCCGGCCTTTTTCGTTCCATTCCTTCGGTGAGGAACGATCGCCGAAGGCGGGATAAAAACGCTCTGCCTGCGCCGACTTGAGCGTTTGCTCGTTGTCAAGATAATGGCCCGGACCCTTGAGGCAGACATCGGCGATGGTGTCGATCGACAGCGCTTCGACCGTCACTTCGATGCCGCGTGCGCAGCGCAGGCAATGGCCAAGCATGTCATTGTCGATGATCAGGCTTTCCAGGCAGAAGCCGAGCAGCGAGGCATGCATGCCGGCCGATTCGTAGACGAGATTGAGGCCCGAAAGGCCGGCCATCACATTGGTGATGCCTTTCTCGTAGCCGGATTGGATATCGGGCAGTTTCGAGTCTGTCATGCCGGCGGCCGAGCCGCCCGGCAGGTCGTAGAATTGCGCCATCTGCGCGCAGGCCGCCGTTACCACCGCCTGTTCGGCCGAGCCACCGGCCATGGTGTTGGTGCGCAGGTCCGACATGAACGGCCAAGCGCCGAAGATCGCCGGATGTCCCGGCTTGAGTGCGTTGACATACACCAGGCCGGTCAGCACTTCGGCCACTGCCTGCGCGACCGCGCCGGGCATCGCCGCCGGAGCGGTTGTTCCGGACTGGCCGGTGGAGAGGAGCAGGATAGGGATGCCGCCTTCGACGCAGGCCTCGAGCACGCCGCAGGCATCCTCGGCGAACTTCATCGGCGGCACGACGAAGGAGTTGGAGTTGGAAACGAATGGCCGGGCGCGGAAATTCTCCTCGCCACCGGCGATGGCATAGAGCATTTCGAGCGCCGGCTTCACATTCTCGCGCACGGTGAAGGACGTGCCGACATGCTTCGATGTCCCCATCACGCAGGCGTAGAGCGTGTTGAAATCCATATCGAGCGGGTCGGCGATGTCGCGCGCCACCATCGGCCGCTGGAAAAAATGGATGTTGCTCAGTCCATCGACGATGCGGGCGGCGTCATAGATGTCCTGCAGCTTCGATTCGCGATACTCGCGTTTTTCGAGATCCACCAGATGCACGGCGATACCCGCTGTGCCGTAGTGGACGCGCTTGCCCTGGATCACCATGTCGTGCCTGGGGTCCTGGCCATGCAGCGTGAAATGCCGCGCGGCACGCTTGATGGTGTCGAGTATGAGCGCACGGGGGAAACGGATGCGGCCATCGTCGCCATGGGTGGCGCCCGCCTTGGTCAGGACTTTTATGCAGGACGGGATGGCGTTGGCGAACCCGACGGTTTCCAGAAGCGTCAGCACGCCCTCATGGATGCGCTCGCAGTCGTTTCCGCGCAAAGGTCTGTAACCGCCGCCTTCCATGGCTTGGAGTAGTGGCCCATTTGGTGGAATGGCTGATTTCCCCGCATATCCCGTTTCGCGACCGCCCGAGCGTTGTGGACGACGGTTCGCCGGCATGTCCTGCTTTTCGACAGCCACTGGCATGGCACTCCACCTCTACCGGCAGTCTCGTGGCGGTTGGTCCACCATCAACCTGCTTCTTCTCTGACGCCGACTATGCCGCCGGCACTGGCCCATCCTATGAGCCAGCTGGCCTAGCTACATGTGCCAGATCTAAAACAAACCGGAGCCGCTGAGAAGCGGCTCCGGTGAAGAAGTCGGATTGATGATCAGGCGGCGGCCGGCCTGCGTCCGGCGGCGGTGGCGAGTTCCCGGATGCCGGGCTCGATGTGCTGCAGAGCGATAGAGGAAATGCCCAACCGCATGAAACGCGAAGGCTTCTCGGTGCGGTCGAAGAAGCGGTCGCCAGGCTCGATGATGACGCTGCGCGAGGCCGCGGCTTCGGCCAAACCGCGGGAATCGGTGCCGCGGGGCCCTTCCAGCCACAGCGACGTGCCGCCGGCCGAATCGGTGGAACGCCATTCCGGCAGGAAGGCCGAAATCGCATGGACCAGCCGCTTGCGCCGCTCGTCGAAGGCGCTCGACAGCCGCCGCACCAGCGCTTCGTGATGGCCGAGCGACAGGAAGAGCGCCACGGCGCGCTGATTGTTCGCCGGCGGATGGCGCAGCATGAAACGGCGCAGCGCCCTGAGTTCGGCGATTAGTCCAGCGGAAGCCACGATGTAGCCAAGCCGCAGGCCTGGGGCCAGCGTCTTCGACATCGAGCCGACATAGACGACGCGGCCGGAACGGTCGAGGCTCTTCAAGGCCTGCTGCGGCGCCTCGTCGAGAAGCTGGCTGTCATAGCCGTCCTCGATGATGATCTGGTTGTGCCGGTTGGCGCGCGCCAGAAGGTCCTGCCGCCGCTCCGCCGACAACGGCACCATGGTCGGGCAATGATGGCTGGGGGTGACGAAGACGAAGCCGGAATCATTGGGAATAGAAGAGGTTACGATACCGGACTGGTCCACTGGCACCGGCTCGATGTCGGCGCCCGCGAGCCGGAAGATCGAGCGTGCGTCGGGATAGCCTGGATCCTCCATCGCCACTTTCGAGCCCTTGGTCATCAGCAGCGAGGCCAGCATATAGAGCGCGTTCTGGGCACCCAGCGTGACGATGATCTCGTCGGGATTGGCGAAGATGCCGCGCCGGGGCAGCAGCCGTGCCTGGATCTGCTCGATCAGCAGCGGATCGTCGCGGTCGACCATGTCGGACGCCCAGTTGCGGATCTCCAGCACGGCCAGCGCCATGCGGTTGCACTCGCGCCACTCGGCGGTAGGGAACAGCGCCGGGTCGAATTGGCCGTAGACAAACGGGTAGGAAGACTTGATCCAGTTCTCGTGCTTGGCGGGCGGCGGCATGTCGCTTGCCGCGATCTGCCGCCGCGCTTTCCAGTCGATCTCGTTGGCCTGGTCGGGTGCTTTCTGATGCGGCTTGGCGGGTGTCGCCAGCACGTCCGGATTGACGAAATGCCCGCGCCGCTCGCGTGCCACCAGGAAACCCTGGTCGACGAGCTGCTGGAAGGCCAGGACAACCGTTCCGCGCGCCACGCCGAGTTTTTCGGCCAGGATCCGGCAGGAAGGCAGCGGCATCGAAGCGGCGATCTGGCGGTCGAGAATGGCGGCCACAATGGCTTGGCGGATCTGCGCCTGCAGGGTCTGGCCGGATTCAGCCGAAATCCGGAACAGGCCGGACCATATCGCCGTGTCGTTTCTCTGTGGCATGGAAGATGTTCCTCGATGGCCAGCTTTTTTCGCTTGGCTGGACCAGCCGAACGTAACCGTGGCACAAGGGGTTGCGCCAATCAATTTTTCTGATCTTTGGGATTTATGCCAGTGATCCTTCAAGCTCGAAATAAGGCGCGGCCCCTCGCTCCTCGATACCCATTGCCCCCTCGGGTACCCACCTCCTTGCCCGATACATTGTGTCATCGCATCGTGATGTGCTGCGTCATTGCCGCGTATTGACCGGAGGGATTTCAGCTCAATAGTTGGGAGCGCGACGACACGCGCCGGAAACATCCGGTCTGATATGGTGCGTCGAAAACGCCAGGAGTCCCCGCCAGTGGATCAGTCAGCCTTCCAGAAACAGCTTGCCGCCCTGCGCGACCATCGCGCCGCGGCCCCGGGCGATATGCGCCAGGCCTTTGCCGCCGATCCGCAGCGCTTCAAGACATTCTCCGCCGCTGACGGCGACCTCCTGCTCGACTGGTCGAAATCCGCCGTCGACGCGACGACCATGGATTTCCTTGAGAAGCTCGCCGCCGCAGCCGATCTCGAAGGCCGTCGGGCCGCCATGTTCGCGGGCAAGAAGATCAACACCACCGAAGACCGCGCCGTCCTGCATACGGCGCTGCGCAACCTGAGCGGCAAGGGCGTCACGGTTGACGGCCAGGACGTCAGGGCGGATGTCATATCCGTGCTCGACGCCATGGGCGCCTTCGCCGATGCCATTCGCTCCGGCAAGGTAACGGGTGCCACAGGCAAGAAGATCACCGATATCGTCAACATCGGCATTGGCGGCTCCGACCTTGGTCCGGCGATGGCGACGCTGGCGCTCGCCCCCTATCATGACGGCCCGCGCGCCCACTATGTCTCCAACATTGACGGCGCTCACATCCACGACACGCTGAAGGGGCTGTCCGCCGAAACCACGCTGTTCATCATCGCCTCCAAGACCTTCACCACGGTCGAGACGATGACCAATGCGCGGACGGCGCGCGACTGGGTGCAGGAGGCGCTCGGCAAGCAGGCCGTGGGCAAGCATTTCGCCGCCGTCTCGACCGCGCTCGACCTGGTGGCCAAGTTCGGCATCGAGCCGGATCGCGTCTTCGGCTTCTGGGACTGGGTCGGCGGCCGCTATTCGCTTTGGGGCGCGATCGGCCTGCCGGTCATGATCGCCATCGGCCCAAGGAATTTTCGCGCTTTCCTCGACGGCGCGCACGAAATGGACGAACACTTCCGCACCGCGCCGCTCCACAAAAACCTGCCGGCGCTCCTCGGGCTGGTCGGCTGGTGGCACCGCGTGGTTTGCGGCTATCCAGCCCGCGCGGTCATTCCCTACGATCAGCGCCTGTCCAGACTGCCGGCCTATCTGCAGCAGCTCGACATGGAATCGAACGGCAAGAGCGTCACCCTTGACGGTACTCCGGTGATGACGCCGACCGGGCCGCTGGTCTGGGGCGAGCCAGGCACCAACGGCCAGCACGCCTTCTTCCAGCTGCTGCACCAAGGCACCGATTTGATCCCGGTCGAGTTCCTGGCCGCCGCCGTCGGCCACGAACCTGATCTCAAGCATCAGCATGACCTGCTGCTCGCCAACTGCCTGGCGCAGTCGGAGGCGCTGATGAAGGGCCGTACGCTGGAAGAGGCGCGCGCGCAGATGCTGGCCAAGGGCATGAAGCCTGCCGATGTCGACCGTATCGCGCCGCATCGTGTCTTCTCCGGCAATCGGCCCTCGGTGACCATCCTCTACCGCAAGCTCGACCCGCGCACCTTCGGCCGGCTGATCGCGCTTTACGAGCACCGCGTCTTCGTCGAGGGCACGCTGTTCAATATCAATTCCTTCGACCAGTGGGGCGTCGAACTCGGCAAGGAACTGGCCACCGGCCTCCTGCCTGTCGTGGAAGGCAAGGAAAGCGCCGCAAACCGGGATGCCTCGACCAGGGGCCTTGTGGAACGCATCCACCAATTGCGTGGTTCGGAGTGAAGCGCTTGGCTGAGATCAAGGGGATATTGTTCGACAAAGACGGAACGCTTGTCGACTTCAACGCGACCTGGCTCGGCGTCGCCGACTTCATGGCCATGGACGCGGCCGATGGCGATCGCTGGAAAGCCGACAGGCTGCTCGCGGCCGCGGGCTTCGATTTCGCCAACCGGCGCTTCAAGCCCGACTCCATCTTTGCCTCCGGCACCAATCTCGACGTTGTCGAACTGTGGTTCCCGCGCCTGTCCAACGAAGACCAGATGCTGGCCGTCGCCCGTTTCAACGAGATCACCTCGGTGCAGGGCTCGACGATGGCGGTGGCGCTGCCAGGGATCGCCGACACGCTGGCTCTGCTGCACAGGCGATCCTACCGGCTTGGCGTCGCCACCAACGATTCGACAAGCGGCGCGGAAAAGACGCTTGTCACGCTGGGTGTCGCGCAACTGTTCGACGCCGCCTATGGCTACGACGCGGTGGCCAACCCCAAGCCCGCTCCCGACACCATCCAGGCCTTTTGCGATCTTACGGGGCTCAAGCCGTCGGAGATCGCCATGGTCGGCGATAACAGGCACGATCTCGAAATGGCGCGTGCCGGCGGCTGCGGCCTGGCGGTCGGCGTGCTCTCCGGCACCGGCACGCGCGAATCGCTGGCCGAGATCGCCGATGTCATCCTGGATTCGGTAGCCGATCTGCCGGATTTCCTTTCGGCACGGGTCAAGGAGACGGTCTGATCGGCAAGGCGAGGGACGGTTCGGTCTCAAGGCGAAAGACAGCGCTCGGCTTCAGCGAGGCGTCTTTCGCCTCGCCGAAATCCGGCACCTTGTATTCGGCAACCAGGCGCAGCCGCGAGCGGGGCAGATACGCCCGGCCCGGATCGCCGACCAGCACTTCGATACCGGCGGCGAGGCAGCGATCGAGGAAAGGCATCATCCCCAGGGCGACACCTTGCCCGTAGAACACGTCGCCGGCGAGCACCAGATCCACGGCGGGCGGTGGCCCGGTGGTGATGTCGTTCCCCATTATCGTGATCGTGACGCCATTGGCCGCTGCATTCAGCGCCAGCGCGGCAACGCCGTTCCGATCGACCTCGGCGGCCATCACCGCACCCGCGCAGGCCTTCGCGGCGGCAATGCCGACGATGCCGGAGCCTGCTCCAAGGTCGAGCACGCGGCGGCCCGCCACGATCTCCGGATGGTCCAGCACATAGCGCGCCAGCACGGCGCCGCCTGCCCACGCATAGGCCCAATAGGGCGGTTGCGGCTCCTGAGAATCGGCATCATCGTCTTCGACAAGACGCCTCAGCCCGCTGCTCGGGTGGGAGGTATAAAGCCGGATTTCGGGAAGTGCCGGCACCGATGCCAGGCGCATGTTCGCCTTGATGAATTCCGCCGGTTCGAGGCGCGGGCGTTGGTCCGGCGTATCGTCGTTGGCGAGCCCCACTATTCGCGCAGCGCCCGCCGCAGGATCTTGCCGACCGGCGTCTTCGGCAATTCGGTCCTGAACTCGATGTATCTAGGCCGCTTGTAGCCGGTCAGGTTCTCGCGGCAAAAGGCGGTGATGGCCTCTGCGGTCAGGGCCGGGTCTTTCTTGACGATGAACAGTTTCGGCACTTCGCCCGAATGCTCGTCCGGCACGCCGATGGCCGCCACTTCGAGCACGCCGGGATGCGCCGCCACGACCTCCTCGAGTTCGGTCGGATAGACGTTGAAGCCGGAGACGAGGATCATGTCCTTCTTGCGGTCGACGATCTTGGTGAAGCCGCGATCGTCCATGAAGCCCATGTCGCCGGACTTGAAGAAGCCGTCCTTGGTCATCACCTTGGCTGTCTCGTCCGGCCGGTTCCAGTAACCGGCCATCACCTGCGGTCCCCTGATGCAGATCTCACCGACCTCGCCGAGCGGTGCGTTGTTGCCGTCGTCGTCGCGAATGGCGATTTCGGTCGAAGGCAGCGGCAGGCCGATGGTGCCGGTGAACTCGCCGGAGCTGAACTTGTTGGCCGTCGCCACCGGCGAGGTCTCCGAAAGACCATAGCCTTCGCTGATGGGGCACCCGGTCAGCGCTTTCCAGCGCTCGGCGACACCCTTCTGTACCGCCATGCCGCCGCCCAGCGTCAAGAGCAGCGGCTTGAAGTCGAGCTTGCGGAAGTCTTCATTGTTGAGCAGCGCGTTGAACAGCGTGTTGAGGCCTGGAAAGATATGGATCGGATACTTGCCCATTTCCTTGACGAAGCCGGGAATGTCGCGCGGATTGGGGATCAGTATGTTCTGGCCGCCCATCTGCATGCCCATCAGCGCATTCACCGTCAGCGCGAAGATATGGTAGAGCGGCAGTGCGCAGACGAGATTGAGATGCGCCGGCTTTGGCTTGACGGTGTAGGCGTCCTGCAGCCACAGCGCATTCTGCGCGACATTGGCCAGCACATTACTGTGCGAGAGGGTCGCGCCTTTGGAGATTCCGGTGGTGCCGCCGGTATATTGCAGGAAGGCGACGTCGCTGGCGGCCACCGTGGCCGGCTTGAATGTCATGCCGCGGCCAGCCTTGAGGGCCGCGTTGAACTTGACATGGCCAGGCAATGACCATGCCGGCACCATCTTCTTGACGCGGCGCACGACAAGATTGACGATCGAGCCCTTCAGGCCGCCGAGCAGGTCGCCCATGGCCGCGACGACGACGTGCTTGACCGAGGTCCTTGCGACGACCGCTTGCAGGGTGTTGGCGAAGTTTTCGAGGATGACGATGGCCTGCGCTCCGGAATCCTTGAGCTGATGCTCCAGTTCGCGCGGCGTGTAGAGCGGATTGACGTTCACTACCGTGAAGCCGGCGCGGGCGACCGCCATCATCGCTATGGGATACTGCAGCACGTTCGGCATCATCAGGGCGACACGCGCGCCCTTCTGCAATCCTGTGGACTGCAGGTAGGCACCGAAGGCCGCCGAAGACTGTTCGAGTTGCGCGTAGGTGATGGACTTGCCCATGCACGTGAAAGCCGGCTGGCCGGCGAACTGCTTGCAGGCGCCGACGAGGAAGTCGCCGATGGAACCGTAGGGAAGGGCGCCGATCTCGGCCGGCATGTTCTTGGGATAGCTGTTGAGCCATGGCTTTTGCGGCAGGCCGACGGCGAGTTCGGTGAGCGCCTTCGGCAGCCGCTGGCTGGCCGCTGTCGCTGGCTTCGAGACCGGTGCAGCCTTCACTGCTGGCGAACTCTTCGTCGTCGCGGTTTTGCCCGTTCCGGCCTTGCCCGATCCGGCCTTGGTCGCGGGCGCCTTTGCTGGCGCGGCCTTCGTCGCCGGCTTCGCGGCGGTGCCGGCGGTGGCCACGGCTTTTGCCGCGGGTGCTTTCTTGGCGGCCGCCGCCTTCGCGGTCGCGGCCTTGCCGGCGGCCGCCTTGCCTTGCCCGTCGGCGCCGGCGGCTGGTCTAGGCCTCGCCTTGGCCGACGCTTTCACCGGCGCCTTCGATGCTTTTGCCACCCGTTCCTCCTCGACAACCCTGGTCGCCTGTTCTCGCTGGGCCCTACCGCGCCGCCTCCAGATTGATGGAGACGTCCCTCCGCTGCCGCCAGCTGCCTATCTATGTATTGCCTCTATCGGCGGCGGTGCAAGTCTTGCCCTAGCGGCAGGATGCCGAAAGATATGCAACCGAAAATCTTTCCGCCGGCCATGGCTGGAACGGCATCTTTCCGCACCCGGCGGCGGATGAATACTGGGCGCGGGACCGTTGTGACCAGGGGTCAGATCAATAAAAAAATGCGGTCGTTAATAATATCGTGAATAGAAAAAACTGCTAATTTTTTCTGCCATTTAGCAAAATCGCGGATTTTTTTCCTGCTTCCCGCGGGGTAAGCAAACGGGGTGTTCCAAACCCGGAAAAACGGTGCTTATATGCGCGCTTCGCGAGCCTGATAGAGGGGCTTGGAAGAACATCAGGGAGTGCTCAATGAAGAAGAAATTGACTTTTGCAGCCGCGTTGCTGGCTGCAAGCGTCCTGGGCGGCGTGGCCAACGCGAAAACTCTGGTCTATTGCGCTGAGGCGTCGCCGGAGGGTTTCGACCCGGCGCCGTATACCGCGGGCCAGACATTCGACGCGTCCTCTCGTACCGTCTTCAACCGCCTTGTCGAATTCGATCACGGCAAGACCTCGGTCTCGCCCGGCCTGGCGGACAGCTGGACCATTTCCGACGACGGCAAGGAATATACTTTCAAGCTGCGCAAGGGCGTCAAGTTCGCGCCCACCGACTACTTCACCCCGACCCGCGACCTGAACGCCGACGACGTGGTGTTCTCTTTCGAGCGCCAGGTTGACAAGAATGGCCCCTGGTTCCAGTACATACCGGGCATCGCCTACCAGTATTACAATGACCAGTTCGGTGACAACATCACCAAGGTCGAGAAGGTCGACGACCTGACGGTGAAGTTCAGCCTCAAGGAACCGGCGATCACCTTCATTCCGACGCTGGGCATGGATTTCGCCTCGATCGTCTCGAAGGAATATGCCGACAAGCTGCAGGCCGACAAGACGCCTGAACTGTTCAACCAGAAGCCGGTCGGCACTGGGCCGTTCATTTTCGTCGACTACCAGGCCGACGCCGCCATCCGCTACAAGGCCAACCCGGACTATTGGGGCGGCAAGCAGAAGATCGACGATCTGGTCTTCGCCATCACCACCGATCCGGCGGTGCGCGCGCAGAAGCTGAAGGCCGGCGAATGCAACATCATGTCCTACCCGGCACCGGCCGACATTGCCGGCCTGCAGGCTGATGCGAACCTGACGGTCGCGGAGCAGGAAGGCCTCAACGTCGGCGCGCTGATGTACAACACCCAGCAGAAGCCGTTCGACGACGTGCGTGTCCGCAAGGCGCTCAACATGGCCATCAACAAGAAGGCCATCATCGACGCCGTGTTCCAGGGCGCCGGCCAGGTGGCGATCAACCCGATCCCGCCGACCATGTGGTCCTACAACAAGGACGTGAAGGACGACCCGTACGATCCGGACGCGGCCAAGAAGATGCTTGAAGAGGCCGGCGTCAAGGACCTCAAGATGAACGTCTGGGCGATGCCCGTCTCGCGTCCGTACATGCCGAACGCGCGCCGCACCGCCGAGCTGATCCAGGCGGACTTCGCAAAGGTCGGCGTCACCGTCAACATCGTCAGCTACGATTGGGGTGAATACCTCAAGCGCGCTTCCGCGGTCGATCACGACGGCGCCGTCATCGTTGGCTGGACCGGCGACAATGGCGATCCGGACAACTTCCTCGGCGTGCTCCTGAGCTGCGCTTCCGTCGGTTCGAACAACCGCGCGGAATGGTGCAACAAGGACTTCGATGCGCTCATCAACAAGGCCAAGACGGTTTCCGACCAGGCCGAGCGCACCAAGCTCTACGAACAGGCACAGGTCATCTTCAAGGAGCAGGCACCGTGGGCGACGCTCGCCCACTCCAAGGTGTTCATGCCGATGCAGAAGACCGTCNGCGCCACAAGGCGCCGCCCCACCTCGCCCGCCATGCTGCGTTATATCCTCGGCAAGCTCGCCCTCATCATCCCGACCTTCATCGGGATAACCATCCTCGCTTTCGGCTTCGTGCGCATCCTGCCCGGTGATCCGGTGCTGGTGCTTGCGGGCGAACGTGGCCTGTCGCCCGAACGCCATACGGCGCTGATGCACCAGTTCGGGTTCGACCTGCCGATCTGGCAACAGTATCTGACCTATCTGACCAATATCCTCGGCGGCGATTTCGGCACCTCGTTTTCAACCAAGACGCCGGTGCTCAAGGATTTCCTGGTGCGGTTCCCGGCCACGGTCGAACTCGCCATCTTCGCCATGGTCTTCGCCGTCGTCCTCGGTGTCGCCTTCGGCATTTTCGCCGCCATCCGCCGCGGCTCCTGGTTCGATCAGCTGACCATGGGCACCGCGCTCGCCGGCTATTCCATGCCAATCTTCTGGTGGGGGCTGCTGCTGATCATCGTGTTTTCCGGCACGCTGCACTGGACGCCGGTCTCGGGCCGCATCGACCTTCTCTACTTCTTCAAGCCGGTGACCGGCTTCATGACCATCGATTCCCTCATCTCGGGCCAGAAGGGCGCCTTCCGCTCGGCGGTGTCGCATCTCATCTTGCCCACCATCGTGCTCGGCACCATTCCGCTGGCGGTCATCGCCAGGCAGACCCGCTCGGCCATGCTCGAAGTGCTGGGCGAGGATTATGTGCGCACCGCGCGCGCCAAGGGGCTGGCGCCGCGGCGCGTCATCGGCCTGCATGCCTTCCGCAACGCGCTAATCCCGGTCGTCACCACGATCGGCCTGCAGGTCGGCACGCTGTTGACCGGCGCCATCCTGACCGAGAGCATCTTTTCATGGCCGGGCATCGGCAAGTGGATGATCGACGCCATTTCCAAGCGCGACTATTTCACCGTGCAGGGCGGGTTGCTTTTGATCGCGCTGATCGTCATGTCGGTGAACCTTATCGTCGACGTGCTCTATGCCGTCATCAACCCGCGCATCCGGGCGAATTGACATGACCAATGAAGGCCCAGCCACCGTCGAAGCGGCGACCGTCGTCAAGCCGCAGGATGCGCGGCTGCAGATGTTCGCCGAATTCTGGCACTATTTCTCGATCAACAAGGGCGCGGTGATCGGCCTCTTCGTCTTCGCCCTGCTGATCCTGATCGCCATCTTCGCGCCGTTGCTCGCTCCGCATTCGCCTGATGACCAGTTCCGCGACTTCTTCCTGACGCCGCCGGCCTGGCAGGCGGGTGGCAACGCGCAATTCCTGCTCGGCACGGACGCCGTCGGCCGCGATATGCTTTCGCGCCTGATCTACGGCTCACGCTTCTCGCTCGCCATCGGCTTCGTCGTCGTCACCACGGCGCTGATCTCCGGCGTCATCCTCGGTTTGCTCGCCGGCTACTGCCGTGGCTGGGTCGACACGCTGATCATGCGCATCATGGACATCATCCTGGCTTTCCCGTCGCTGCTGCTGGCCCTGGTGCTGGTCGCGGTGCTCGGCCCTGGCCTCGTCAATGCCATGATCGCCATCGCCTTCGTGCTGCAGCCGCACTTCGCCCGGCTCACCCGCGCGGCCGTGATGGCGGAGAAGACCCGCGAATATGTAGTCTCGGCCAAGGTCGCCGGGGCCAGCCATCTCCGGCTGATGCTGGTCACCATCCTGCCCAACTGCATCGCTCCGCTGATCGTGCAGGCGACGCTGTCCTTCTCCAATGCCATCCTCGAGGCGGCAGCCCTCGGCTTCCTTGGCATGGGGGCGCAGCCGCCGACGCCGGAATGGGGCACCATGCTTGCCGAAGCTCGCGAGTTCATCCTGCGCGCCTGGTGGGTGGTGACCTTCCCCGGACTCGCCATCCTGATCACCGTCTTTGCCATCAACCTGATCGGCGACGGCCTGCGCGACGCGCTCGACCCCAAGCTGAAGAGGTCGTGAGCATGTCCCTGCTCGAGATCAAGAATCTCACCGTTTCCTTCGACACCGCCGCCGGACCGTTCATGGCCGTGCAAGGCATAGACCTTTCGGTCGAGCCGCGCGAGGTGCTGGCGATCGTCGGCGAGTCAGGCTCCGGCAAGTCGGTCTCGATGCTGGCGGTGATGGGGCTGTTGCCCAACACCGCGACGGTCAAGGCCGACCGCATGGCTTTCGACGGCGTCGACCTGCTGAAGCTCAGCCCGTCCGAACGCCGCAAGATCGTCGGCAAGGACATCTCGATGATCTTCCAGGAGCCGATCGCCAGCCTCAACCCATGCTTCACAGTCGGCTTCCAGATCGAGGAAGTGTTGCGCTTCCACATGGGCATGGATCGCGCCCAGCGCCGGGCCCGCGCCATCGAGCTGATGAAACTGGTCGGCATTGCCGATCCGGAAGAACGGCTGAGCTCGTTTCCGCACCAGATGTCCGGCGGCCAGTGCCAGCGCGTCATGATCGCGATCGCCATCGCCTGCAATCCGAAGCTTCTGATCGCCGACGAGCCGACCACCGCGCTCGACGTCACCATCCAGAAGCAGATCCTCGATCTTCTGGTCTCGCTGCAGGCGAAATACGGCATGGGCCTGATCATGATCACCCACAATATGGGCGTCGTGGCCGAGACCGCCGACCGCGTCATCGTCCAGTACAAGGGCCGCAAGATGGAAGAGGCCGACGTGCTGTCGCTGTTTGAATCGCCGAAAAGCAATTATACGCGCGCATTGCTGTCGGCGCTGCCGGAAAACGCAATCGGCGACCGGCTGCCGACTGTGTCCGACATGCTGTTCGAGCCTGCCCCCTCGGCCGCGGGAGCCTCCGCATGAGCACCACGGTTCTCGAAGGCAAGAACATCGTTCGCGACTATCATATCGGCGGCGGCCTGTTCACCGGGCCGCGCACCGTACATGCGGTCAAGGGCGTCTCCTTCACGGTGGACAAGGGCAAGACGCTGGCCATCGTCGGCGAAAGCGGCTGCGGCAAGTCCACGCTCGCCCGCATCATCACCTTGATCGATCCCGCGACTTCGGGCGAGCTGTTCATCGACGGCAACAAGGTCGATATCGCCAAAGGTGGATTGACGAAGGAGATGCGCCGCAAGGTGCAGATCGTCTTCCAGAACCCTTACGGATCGCTCAATCCGCGCCAGAAGATCGGCGATGTGCTGGGCGAACCGCTGCTCATCAACACCGACAAGCCGGCCGCCGAACGGCGCGACCTCGCCATGAAGATGCTGAAGAAGGTCGGTCTCGGTCACGAGCACTATAATCGCTATCCGCACATGTTCTCGGGCGGCCAACGCCAACGCATCGCCATTGCCCGTGCGCTGATGCTGAACCCCAGCCTGCTGGTGCTCGACGAGCCGGTCTCGGCGCTCGATCTCTCCGTGCAGGCGCAGGTGCTCAACCTGCTCGCCGACCTGCAGGACGAGTTCCAGCTGACCTACGTCTTCATCAGCCACGATTTGTCCGTGGTGCGCTACATCGCCGACGATGTGATGGTCATGTATTTCGGCGAGGCCGTCGAATACGGCTCGCGCGACGAGGTCTTCGCCGACCCCAAGCACAGCTACACCAAGACGCTGTTCGCCGCGACGCCACGCGCGGACGTCGCGTCGATCAAGGCGCGGCTGGCGAAGAAGAAGGCCGCCTAGAGTCAAAAGCCAACTGCTCTGAACGGCCGAGTTTACCCCAAAGACGACTTACATCCGCCAAGACCTGGACGATCGCTTTTCGCCTGATTTCATTTGTTGGCGCGACCCGAGACAAATTCTAGAAGCAGCCGGTCCGCTTAGCCGGCCGGAATGTCCATGACGGGGTGGAAAGCGGTCCGGCAGCTATCAGGACAAGAGCTGTCGATAGCTGCCGTCCACTGCGCCGGTTGCGAGCGCAGATATGCCGACGATCCGACTGCCGCTCTACGCTCACCGGCGTACTTTGCTACTCGTCCATCAGGCCACGTTCACGCAGCACGTCGTATTTGAGAATTTCACCCCTGATGGTATCGCCCCATCGACCAACGAACGCCATCGTGTCGGTAGCATGGAGATGTGCAGTGAGTGCGGCCTGGTCTCTCCACCGCTCGGCGATCAGGAGGCGACCGGCAAGCGGATCGTCCACAGCCGCGTCATAGGAAAGATTTCCGTCCCGCTGCCGGGTAGCTATGGCGAGGTTCTGGAGATCCTGGACAAACTCGGCGACCGACGAGGGCTCGACGTACATATAGCCGGTAACAATCAGCATCATGGGTTACCTTGATGGATCCCGCTCGACCGTCTGCACTTCCGACGATCGGGCGGCTGAAAGCAACAAATCAAACGGCCAGCACGATCTTGCCTTGAATACTGCCGTCGCCGGCCCGCTCATGCGCGCGCGATGCCTCGGCCAGCGGGAATGTGCTGTCGATGACGACTCGCACAATGCCGTCGTCGAGCAGGCGGGCGGCTTTTGCCAACTGCGCGCCATTGGATCGAACCTGTGTGGACGAGACCGTGATGCTCAGCTTCTCTGCCTCCTCGTGACCAGCGAAGCCCAGCGGGTTGACCAGGAACAGCGTGCCGCCCGGCTTCAGAACATGGAAGAAGCGCTCCATGTCCGCGCCGCCCACCGCGTCGAGGACGAGGTCGACGTCTCGGACGACATCGTCCGCCGCGGTTGTCTTGTAGTCGATGAACTGATCCACGCCGAGATCGCGCATCAGCGCCTCGTTCTTGGCTGATGCCACCGCGATGACGCGAGCGCCCCGCCATTTCGCCAACTGGACGGCCAGATGCCCGACGCCGCCTCCGGCACCGTTGATGAGCACCGTCTTGCCGTCGAGGGGCACCGGCTCGTGCCGGGAGGGCTGGAACGGATTTGGCTCATCGTGGCCAAGTTCGATCAAGAGCTGCCATGCTGTCAGAAGCGACATCGGCGCGCCGGCCGCATGAATATGGTCGATGCCGGCTGGTTTCAACGCAACATGCGATGCCGGCACACTGACATAATGCGCGTAGGCATTGCTACCCGTCATCAGGTCATCGGGGAAGCGAACCATTGCATGGACCTCGTCGCCGATGCTGAACTCAGCGACCTCGGCGCCAACCGCTTCAATGACGCCCGAAACGTCCGTGCCGAGAATCAGTGGGAAGGACGGGTTGGGCCGCCATTGTGGCGGCAGCGCGCGATAGCCGTCCCGCAGATACCAGTCGGGCGGATTAAGCCCCGCCGCCTGGACGCGAACAAGCACCTCGCCGGGCTTCACATCCGGCCTCAGCGCGTCTTCGTACACCAGCACCTCGGGACCACCGAATGCGTGCAGACGGACTGCCTTCATCTTATCGCTCATTGATCAAATCTCCGCTCACCTGTCATTGGAACGAATCTAGTGGCGGCACTTCCGGTTGATAATCGGTGCCGATGGCACTTAAGTAATGCCATGGCGGAACATATTACGTTGGATCGGCTCACTGGCATCATCGCCTTCGCGCGTGCCGGATCGCTGGGCAGCTACACGGCAGCGGCGCGCGCGCTGTCGATTTCCCCGTCCGCGGTCAGCAAGAGCGTGCAGCGGCTCGAGCGGCATTTGGGCGTGTCGCTGTTTACCCGTACGACGCGCTCGCTCACCTTCACGCCAGAGGGGCGCGACCTGCATGAGCGCGCGCTGCGTCTGCTACGCGAGGCGGAGGAAATCGAGCAGACGGCAATGACCGCGCGCTCCGAACCATCGGGCACGTTGCGCGTGGCCGCGTCGCTGCCGATCGGACTCCACGTGATCGCTCCCGCTTTACCGGCTTTCCGCCGGCTCCATCCGAACCTGGTCGTCGACCTCAGGCTGGGTGACCAGATGGTGGACATGATTGAGGAAGGCATCGATGTCGCCGTACGCATCGGTGATCTGGCTGACACCCGGCTACTATCACGCAAGCTCGCACCACATCGGCTTTGCTGCTTCGCATCGCCAGTCTATCTCGAGGAACGCGGCACCCCGACCCATCCTGATCACTTGGGAGGGCATGACACCGTCAATCTTCGCTATCAGAGCACAGGCCAGACCTTTCGCTGGCCCTTCCGGATTGGCGACCGTGAAATCGAGATTGTGCCCAATTCCGGTGTGGTCGCTGATGCCAGCGATGCCGTGCTCATCATGCTGGCAGCCGGCGGTGGGATAGGCATAGGCGCTTCCTTTATGGCGGCTCCCTATGTGAAGCGCGGCGAACTGGTCCCCGTGCTGTCCACGTTCGCGGTCGAGCGAAATAACGTGACCGTGCTCTGGCCGGCAAGCCGACGCGCTAACCCTGCCGTGCGCGCCTTTCTGACCATGCTCGACTCCGCTTTCACGCTGCGAATGACAGTTTGAGGCATCGACTGATCTGCCGCGGAAGGGCCGCTTGTGGGTCGTCAGCGGCCGTTGGATTCCGGCCAGTCGAACGGCAGCTTTCTCCAGCCGTTAACCCAAAGGCGGACTGTCGCTTGTCGGCCGTTCCCGCCGTTCCGAAACGCAAATCCGAATGGCCGCTCCCAGCCCCTTCCTGGACTGGACGTCGATCACGAAAGCCTGGCTATGATTTGCCGCAAAGCCTCGCCGAACTTGTGGATCTCCTCGACCGTGTTGTAGTGCACCAGCGAGGCGCGGATGGCGCCGCTGTCCATGCTGAGGTTGAGGCGCTTCATCAGCCGCGGCGCGTACATGTGGCCGTCGCGGATGCCGATCTGCATCTCGGCCATGTCCTCGACGATCCGCTGCGGCGACAGCTTGCCGATGTTGAAGCAGAAGGTCGGCACGCGCTCGTTGATGCGGGCTTCGTCGGCAACGCCATAGATCGTCGCTCCGCAATCCCTGAGCACGCCAAGCATCTCGCGCGCCAGCACCAGCTCGTAGTCGCGGATGGCGCCCATGCCGGCGACGATGTTTTCGCGCCGTGAGCGATTGTTGGAGGGCGCCAGATTGCGGCCGATCAGTTCCAGATATTGCACGGCGGCGTCCATGCCCGACACGTTCTCGTAGATGAAGGTGCCCGCCTCGACCTTGTAGGGCGGTTCGTCCGGAATGAAATCCTCGCGGAAGGTCGGCAGCCGCTTCAGCGTCTCGAAGCGGCCCCACAGGAAGCCCATGTGCGGCGAGAAATTCTTGTAGCCGGAGCAGACGAGATAATCGCAACCCCAGGCTTGTACGTCGATCAGCCCATGCGGCCCGTAATGCACGCAATCGAGGAACACTTCGGCGCCGGCGGCATGGGCGATTTGCGCGACCGACGCGACGTCGACGATCGAACCGATCGAGTGCGCCGTCACCGTGCAGGCGACCAGCCGAGTGCGGTCCGAAACCAGCGGCTTGAGATCGTCGACATGCAGATTGCCATCTTCACGCATGCGCCACCACTTGAATTTGGCGCCGGCCGATTCCAGCGCCAGCCAAGTCGCGATGTTGGCGTCGTGGTCCATGTCGGTGATGACGATCTCGTCGCGTTCAGAAAGCATCTGGCCGATGCCGAGGCTGACGAGGCGGATGAAGGAGGTGGCGTTCATGCCGAAGCAGATTTCCGCCGGGCTGAAGGCGTTGATCAGCAGCGCAACGCTTGTCCGCGCATCGGCGACCGACTCGTCGACGGTGACGCTGCGGCCGTAACGGCCGCCGCGCTGCACATTGTGCGAGATCAGATGGTTGGTCACCGCGTCGAGCACGCTCTGCGGAATCTGCGCACCGGCGGCGTTGTCCATGAAGATGAAATCACCGGCCCGCTGCAGGGCAGGGAACATGGCGCGGATTCTTTCAACAGGGAACGCGCCGGACGTGCCGGTCGCACTGGCGGCTTGATGTTTGTTCATGGTCGTCTCCTGCGAAGTTCTCTGTAGATGGGAAATTGTAGGCGCGGCGCGGTCAGCGCGTCTTCTCGGTTTTGAAACGGGCTTCAAGCAGGCTGACGAGACGAACCATCGGCCAAAGGAAGATGAGATAGACCAGTGCCGCGCCGATCAGCGGCGAGGGGTTGGCATAGAGCGACTGCGCGTTGGTCGCTTCCTTGAGCAGCTCCGGCAGCGCCACGGTAGAGGCCAGCGACGTGTCCTTGAACATCGAGACGCAGTTGCTGGTCATCGGCGGGATGACGACGCGCACCGCCTGCGGCAGCACCACCTTGCGCAAGGTCAAAAGGAACGGCAGGCCAAGCGCCTGCGCCGCCTCGAACTGGCCGCGCGGAATGCTCTCTATGCCGGAGCGGAACACCTCCGCCGAATAGGCCGACATGATGATGGCGAAGGCGGTCACCGCCGACGCCCAGGACGACAGGCGAATGCCGAGGAAGGGCAAGGCATAATAGATCAGGATCAGCACAACCAGCACCGGCAGGGCGCGGAAGATATCGGTATAACCGACCGCCAGCCAGCGCAGCGGCTTCGGCGCATAGAGCCGCAACAGGCTGATCACTAGGCCGATGGGAATGCCGATGCCGATGCTGAGCAGGCCGAGCAGAAGCGTGTTCAGGAAGCCGCGCAGCAACGCCGGCAGGCTCGACGCGATGACGTCGGCGTTGAAGAAAGTGTCGATCAGCGACATCAGGGCATTCCCGAACGGTGTTGCGTCATCTGACGCCAGAGCCCGACCCGGAACATCAAGATCGGCTTTGCCGAACGGATGCCGGTCCCGGGAAGGTTATGCGTGAAAAACGGGACGTGCCGACCCCTTGGGGCCGGCACGCCTTCCGTCCGTTGGCCGCCGCTCAGGCCTTGGGCAGCGGCATTTCCTTGACGGTCGAGGAATCGGCCGGGGCGTCGCTGCCGAACCACTTTTTGTGGATCGCGGCCAACGTGCCGTCCTTCTTCATCGCCGTCAGCGCGTCGTTGAGTTTGCCGAGCAGCGGATGATCCTTGGTCATCATCAGGCCGTACTGCTCGCCGGTCTTGATGCGCTGCTTGACCTTCAGGTCCTTCATCTTGGTGAAGGAATATTCCATGCCGGGAATGTCGCTGACGGCGGCATCGATACGGCCGGCGCTAAGGTCGAGCAAAAGGTTCTGCTGCGTGTCATAGCCCTTCACGTCGCTGAAGCCGTCGGCTTCCTGATGCGCCTTGACCCAGGTCTCGCCGGTCGAGCCCGAGAGCACGCCGACGATCTTGCCCTTGAGGTCCGCCTCGGCGTTGACCGCGCTGTCGGTCTTGGTCGCGATGCCCATGTCGGAATCATAATAGGGCTGGGTGAACGACTGCGACTTCAGCCGCTCCGGCGTGATGGTGATCGAAGAGATGGCGACGTCGATGCGCTTGGAGGTGGTCGCGGCGAACAATGCCTGAAAGCCGAGATCGGCGATGTCGGTGGTCATGCCGGCGCGCTTGGCCGCCTCGTTGACGATGTCGACTTCGAAACCCTCGAAGGTGCCGCTCTCGTTCTTGTATTCGAAGGGCGGATTGGTCGGGTAGGCGCCGACATTCAGCACATCGGCGGCATAGGCGGTTGCCGGTCCGGCCGCGATGCCGATTGCCGCGGCGACGAGGATGAGATTGCGACGGTTGAGCTTCATTGGTGGTCCCTCTGGGGTGTTCCCTCTGGTTGTTGATCGGGCGGGCTGGCCCGCACGGTTTCTTGCCGTCCCGCCTCCCAGCGGGGCGTCAATTCATGGTGGCGGCCATGCGGCTCGAGCGCGGCCGCGATTTTGTCGCGGTCGTATACGCATTCACGCGCGAAGGGTTTGCGATGATCTCGATATGAAGGTCGTGGATCTGAGCGCGCGCATCATGGAAAGCGTAGCGCGCGCTGGACGATGATTGGGGCTGCACAAACGACAAGGACTGAAACCCCTCCCACCCGGAGCACCATGATGACTGCCCGTAAAGCCCTCCAGGCCGACAGCCGCCATCCATCCTGAATGCTTATCCAAAGCGCGGCGCTTTTCAAGGCAAAAGTTTTAAGCTTAAAAAGTTTCCTGGCTTGATCGCTTGCGCAACCGGGCGCTAGCGCGGTTCCTCCCGCGCCAGTTCGGCCCGGGCGCCGGCATAATTGGCCGCGGCGCCCGCACCCAGGAAAATCGTGTCGCTGGCCAGGACGAAGAAGCTGGCGCCGATTGCCGCCCATTGGCCGATGGCCTGCGGGTTGGCGCAGAATATGCCGGAGATTTTGTTGTGCGCGATCGTCACGCCGATGATCCTGCGGATCGCGTCGGCGAGCTTGTCGGCGCCCTTCGGTCCGATCGCATCGATCGACACGGAGAGATCGCCGGGGCCGACGAAGATCACGTCGACGCCGTCGACATCAGCGATCGCCTCGATGTTGGCCAATCCCTCGGCGGTCTCGACCTGGACCGCCACGACGATCCTGTCATTGGCGCCGGCTAGATATTCGGGAATGCGATAGCCATAACCGGCCGCACGGCCGGGTCCGACGCCGCGCTCGCCCCGTGGCGGATAGCGGGATGCTTTCACCGCCATTGCCGCCTGTGCCGGTGTCGAGACGCGTGGCACCAGCACACCTTGCGCGCCGCTGTCCAGCGCCGCCTGGATTGCTTCGGGCGACAGGCCGGGAACGCGCACCATCGCCGGCACGCGGTGGACGTCGGCGGCGCGCACCATGGTCTCGATAATGTCGCGCGATATCTGGGCATGCTCCCAGTCGATGCAGAGAAAGTCGAGGCCGGACATCGCCATCACTTCGACCGCGACGGGGTGAGGAATGGCAGCGAAGGAGCCGACGAGGTTGGCCTTGCCGATGCAATTCTGGCGGATCTCGCTCATCCGTATCCCTTTTCTCATCCCGCCAAATTCATATCGGCACACCGGCGCAGGGCGAAGCTATTTCATGCTTGAAATATTTGCGCGGAGCCGTAGCGTGCGATCTTCGCCGGGAGGTCGCGACATGAACAAAGCACATCCGCTGCACGGCTCCAACAAACTGAAGCTTGGCGTCTTCTCGACCAACGCCGATGGTGGTCTTGCCATATCGGACGTGCCGGAACGCTGGACGGCGAGCTGGCAGGACAATCTGGCGGCCGCCCGGATCGCCGACCGCGCCGGGCTGGAGTTCATGCTGCCGATCGCGCGCTGGCGTGGCTTTGGCGGCCGCAACAAGGTGCGCGAGCGATCCTTCGAGACCTTCACCTGGGCGGCGGCACTCAGCATGACCACCGACCGGATCGGCCTGTTCATGACCGTGCACGTGCCGCTGGTGCATCCGCTCTATGCCGCCAAGGCGCTGGCGACGGTCGACCACATCAGCCAAGGCCGCGCCGGCTTGAACGTCGTCTGCGGCTGGAACCCGAAGGAATTCGGCATGTTCGGAACGCCGCTGGTCGAGAAGGGCTACGACCAGGCGGCCGAATGGATCGAGATCCTCGAGAAGCTCTATGCATCGGCGGAGCCGCTTGACTACGAAGGCACCTATTATCACCTCAAGGATGCGGTCAGCAGGCCGGCCAGCCTGCAGGTTCCGCGCCCAGTGACCATGAACGCCGCTTTCGGCGGCCCGGGCCGCGATTTCGCCGCCGCCAGATGCGATTATCTGTTCACGACCTTTTCCGAGATGGCCGATGCGGGCAAGCATGTCGCCGACATCAGCGAGCGAGCCGACAAGGTTGGCCGCAAGGTCGGCGTCTACACCGTGGCCCATGTCGTCTGCCGCCCGACCATGGAAGAGGCGCAGGCCTATTACAACCGATATGCCGTCGATTTGGCCGATCACGAGGCGGTCGATGCGCATATGGCCGGCAAGAAGGAATTCTCGCAGTCGCACGACCCGCACGCCTATGACCGCTACCGCCAGCGTTTCGCCGGCGGTGCCGGCACCTACCCGCTGGTTGGAACGCCGCGGACGATCGCCGCCGAAATGGCCGCCATTGCCGCGCACGGCTATCAAGGCATCGCCCTGTCCTTCGTCAACTACACCAGGGAATTGCCCTATTTCTGCGACCATGTACTGCCTCTGCTGAGGCAGGCGGGGCTCCGCGAATAATATATTCCGCGAAAACGAATTACTTATTCCGGAATAACGGCGGTCGCCTGGATCTCCACCTTGGCGCGGTCCTCGACCAGCGCCACCACCTGCATGGCGGCCATCGCTGGAAAATGTCGGCCGATCACCTCGCGATAGGCTTCACCGATCCCCTTGAGGTTGCCGAGATATTCTGCCTTGTCGGTAAAATACCAAGTCATCGAGGTGATATGTCGTGGCTCCGCGCCGGCCTCGGCCAGCACCGCGACGATGTTGTGGAGCGTCTGCCGCACCTGGCCGGCGAAATCGTCGGTCTCGAACTGGCATTGCCCGTTCCAGCCGACCTGTCCGCCGACGAAGACGAGCCTGCCGCGCGCCGCCACGCCGTTGGCGTAACCGACCGGTTTTGCCCAGCCTTCCGGCTGCAGGATCTCGTGCATTTCGTCTCTCCGCCTATCCAATATCGGGTCCGCAATATCCGTCTCGAAACATTTCAGTCCGTGGTCACGACCTGTTCAGGCCGCCCCCATCACTTGTCGCGCGATCACCACTTTCTGCACGTCCGATGCGCCCTCGTAGATGCGCAGCGCGCGGATTTCGCGATACAGGCTCTCGACGATATGGCCTTTGCGGACACCATCGCCGCCATGCAGCTGCACGGCTTCGTCGATCACCTCCTGCGCCTTGTCGGTGGCGAACAGCTTGGCCATCGCCGCCTCGCGCGTCACCCGCGCCGCACCCATGTCCTTGGTCCATGCAGCGCGATAGACCAAAAGCGCCGCCGCATCGACGTCGAGCGCCATATCCGCGATGTGTCCCTGCACCATCTGCAGTTCGGCCATCGGCGCCCCGAACAATTTGCGCTCGGCCACGCGTTTGATGCTTTCATCGAGCGCCCGGCGGGCAAAGCCGAGCGCCGCCGCGCCGACCGTCGAGCGGAACACGTCGAGCACCGACATGGCGATGCGAAAACCGTCGCCCGGCCTGCCAATCAGCGCCGAGGTGGGCACGCGGACCTGGTCGAACGAAAGACGCGCCAGTGGATGCGGCGCGATCACTTCGAGGCGTTCCGCGATACCGAGGCCCTCGGCGTTGCCCGACACCAGGAAAGCGGAAAGCCCCTTGGCACCCGGCGCCTCGCCGGTGCGGGCGAAGACGACATAGAGATCGGCGATACCGCCATTCGAGATCCAGGTTTTTTCGCCCGTGAGAACGTAGCTGTCGCCATCGCGGGTCGCTGTCATCTCCATGTTGGCGACATCAGAGCCAGAGCGCGGCTCGGACAGGGCGAAGGCTGAGATCGCCTTGCCGTCCCGCGTCTTTGAAAGCCATTGCTGCTGCTCCGACGTGCCGAACAGGCTGAGCGCGCCGGTGCCGAGACCTTGCATGGCGAAAGCGAAATCGGCAAGGCCATCGTGGCGGGCCAGCGTCTCGCGCGTGATGCACAGGGCGCGCACGTCGAGTGGCGCCGGGTTGTCCGTATCGAGCGCCGTCGGCTTCAGCCAGCCATCCCTGCCGAGCTTCGCCACCAACTCGAGGCAGGCGGCGTCGACGTCATGGTGGTCGACCGGCAGGTTTTTCGCGCACCAGGCGTCCAGGTGCTCGGCGAGTTCGCGATGGCGGTCTTCGAAGAAGGGCCAGTTGAGGAAGGAACGGTCAGGCATTTGTGCCTCCGCTGTTCTGCAAGGCTTGTGCTCTACTGCGCTCCTCTCTGTCCCGCCGGACATCTCCCCCACGAGGGGGGAGATTGGCAGCTTCGCTGGCGCCGCTTTCCTTGCAACGGTCGTTATTGGCGAAAGCAGAAATTGCATCCAATCTCCCCCGTGGAGTGGGAGATTGCCGGCAGGCCAGAGGGGGGCGCTGTCCTGCCAAGGTGGCCATGTTGATCGAAGAAAACATCCTCAATTCCCCTCGAACACCGGCTTTTCCTTGGCCACGAAAGCCCGATATGCCCGCTCGAAATCTCGCGTCTGCATGCAGATCGCCTGCGCCTGCGCTTCCGCTTCGATCGCCTGTTCGAGGCCCATCGACCATTCCTGGTTGAGCTGCGTCTTGGTGATGCCGTGGGCGAAGGTCGGGCCGGAGACGATGCGGGCCGCCATGTCGAGCGCGTCGGCCTCGAGTACGTCTGCCGCTACCAGCCTGTTGTAAAACCCCCAGCGCTCGCCCTCCGTCGCGGTCATGGTTCGGCCGGTGTAGAGCAATTCGGCGGCGCGGCCCTGGCCGATGATGCGCGGCAGGATCGCGCAGGCGCCCATATCGCAGCCGGCAAGGCCGACGCGGGTGAACAGAAAGGCGGTCTTGGCTTCCGGCGTGGCGATGCGGATATCCGAACTCATCGCGATGATCGCGCCGGCGCCGACCGCCACGCCGTCGACCGCGGCGATGATCGGCTTGCCGCAATTCAGCATCGCCTTGACGAAATCGCCGGTCATGCGGGTGAAGGCCAAGAGCTGCTTCATGTCCATCTTGACCAGTGGGCCGATAATGTCGTGGACATCGCCGCCGGAGCAGAAATTGCCGCCATTGGAGAGGAACACCACGGCGTCGACGTCGTCGGCATAGACAAGATCGCGGAACGTGTCGCGCAGCTCGGCATAGCTGTCGAAGGTCAGCGGGTTCTTGCGCTCCGGCCGGTCGAGCCGGACCTTGGCGATCTTGCCCTCGACCTCCCACAGGAAATGCTTCGGCTTGAGGCCGGCCATTGCGGTCATTCGCGTCCCTCCCAGTTGCTGCGGAACGAGGTCAGCATGCCGGTCAGCCGGCGCGCATCCTCCTCGCTGACCTTGCCTAGCAATTCGCCGATCCAGCCCTCATGCGCGGCGGCGATGGTGGCAAAGGACTTCGTACCTTCCTCGGTCAGCCGAACCATCGAGGTGCGGCGGTCGCCATTGCGGCGGGCGCGGGCGACAAGTCCTTCCGAAACCAGCCGGTCGACAATACCGGTGACATTGCCGTTGGACACCAGCAGGAAGCGCGACAGATCGCTCATCAGCATGCCCTCCTGCGCCCGGTAAAGTGCCGCCATGACGTCGAAACGCGGCAACGTCGTGTCGAATTCCTTCTTCAGGCGCTCGCGCAGTTCGGCCTCGATCGTGCGTGAGGCGCGCAGCAGCCTGATCCATAGGCGCAGCCGGTCCTTGCCGGGTCCCGATGGCATGGGCAGGGGGCCGGCTACCATGTTTCACCTCCCGAGATAGAAATCGCCTGTCCGGTGATCGATTGCGCCGCGTCGCCGCACAGCCAAAGCACGGCTTCGGCAATTTCCCGCGGCTGGATGAAACGGCGTTGCGGATTGGTCGAGGCCAGACTGGCCCGCGCCTGTTCTGCCGAGCGGCCGGTCTTTTCGACGATGCGCTGGATGGACTCCTCCAGCATGTCGGTCTCGACGAAGCCTGGGCACACGGCGTTGACGGTGACACCGGATTTCGCCGTCTCGGCGGCCAGCGCCCGCATCAGGCCGACGACGCCATGCTTGGCCGCGACGTAGGGCGCGACGTAGGCGTAGCCTTTCAGCCCTGCCGTGGAGGCGATGAACACGATGCGACCCGCCTTGCGCGCGGCCATGCCGGCCAGCGTCGGTTTCACCGTCAGGAAGGCGCCGGTCAGATTGACGTCGAGCGTTCGCTGCCAGTCGGCAAGCGTGGTCTTGTGCGCCGGCGTGCTGCCGGCCATGCCGGCATTGGCGACGACGATATCGAACGGCCCGCGTGCGGCCTCCGCTTGCGCGTAGAGCGCCGCCATCGCCGCCTCATCGGTGACATCGGCGACGATGCCATGGATGCGGCCGTTTTCGCCGGCAACCTTGGCGAGTTCAGCTTCGCGGCGCCCACATATGGTCACATTGACACCAGCCCTAGCCAAAGTGAGCGCGATAGCCCGGCCGACGCCGGAGCCGCCGCCGGTGACCAATGCGTGCTTGCCGGGAATCGTGCTCGCGGTCGTCATACTTTCAGCCCCGCCGCCGCATCGCGCTCGGCCAGCCGGTAGATCTGGTCGCGCCCGGGCAGATAGGGATCCGGCCATTTGACGCCACGGTCGCCGAGGGTCACCGCCGCGTGCAATGTCCAGTAGGGATCGGCGAGATGCGGCCGTGCCAGCGCGACCAGATCGGCTCGGCCGGCCATCAGGATCGAATTGACGTGGTCCGGCTCGTAGATGTTGCCCACCGCCATCGTCGCCATGCCGACCTCGTTGCGGATGCGGTCCGAGAATGGCGTCTGGAACATGCGGCCATAGACCGGCTTGGCGGCAACCGACGTCTGGCCGGCCGAAACGTCGCAGATGTCGACGCCGGCCTCATGCAGCATCCCAGCGATCTCGACGGCATCTGCCGGCGTGACGCCTTCGATGCCGACCCAGTCATTGGCCGAAATGCGCACCGAGATCGGTTTTCCCGCCGGCCAGGCGGCGCGCACAGCGTGGAAGATTTCGAGGGGATAGCGCATGCGGTTTTCCAGTGAGCCGCCATAGGCGTCCGTGCGCCGGTTGGTGACCGGCGTGATGAAGGACGACAGGAGATAGCCATGCGCGGCATGGATCTCCAGCATGTCGAAGCCGCAGCGATCGGCCATTTCGGCCGAGGCGACGAATTGATCGCGCACCAAATCCATATCGGCGCGATCCATCGCCTTCGGCACCTGATTCTCAGGCGACCACGCGACAGCCGATGCCGCCATCACAGGCCAGTTACCGGAGGCCAGCGGCACGTCGGTGCCTTCCCAACCGACACGGGTCGAACCCTTGGCGCCGGAATGGCCGATCTGGGCGCAGATCTTCGCTTCGGTTTCGGCATGGACGAAGTCGACCAGCCGCCGCCACGCCACCTCATGCTCGGGCGCGTAGAAACCGGGGCAGCCGGGCGTGATGCGCCCTTCCGGGCTGACGCAGGTCATCTCGATATAGACGAGCCCGGCGCCGCCCTTGGCGCGCTCGGCATAATGCGTGAAATGCCAGTCGGTCGGGCAGCCGTCGACGGCCTTGTACTGCGCCATCGGCGAGACGACGATGCGGTTTTGCAGCCGCATCTCGCGCAGCTTGAACGGCGCGAACATCGGCGCCCGGCGCAGCCTGTTGCCACCGGCACCCGCCTGGCGCTGAAACCATTCTTCGGCGCTGCCCAGCCATTCGGCATCGCGCAGCCGCAGATTCTCGTGGCTGATGCGCTGCGAACGGGTCAGCAGCGAATAGTTGAACTGCACCGGATCAAGGCCGAGATAGCGCTCGACTTCCTCGAACCATTCGAGCGAATTGCGCGCCGCCGATTGCAGCTTCAGCACCTCGGTGCGGCGGGCATCCTCATATCTACGGAAGGCGGCCTCGAGGTCCGGCTCGGTCTCGACATACTCCGCCAGCGCCACCGCGCTTTCGAGCGCCAGTTTGGTGCCGGAGCCGATCGAGAAATGCGCCGAGGCCGCGGCGTCGCCCATCAGCGCCAGGTTCTTGTAGGACCAGCGCTCGCACAGCACGCGCGGGAAGTTGATCCAGGCCGAGCCACGGATATGGTTGGCGTTGGTCATCAGCGCGTGGCCGCCAAGATGCTTGGCAAAGATGCGCTCGCAGACCGCGATGGACTCCTGCTGCGACATCGCGCCGAAGCCAAAGGCGGCCCAGGTCTGTTCGCTGCATTCGACGATGAAGGTCGCGGTGTCGCTGTCGAACTGGTAGGCGTGCGCCCATACCCAGCCATGCTCGGTCTTCTCGAAGATGAAGGTGAAGGCGTCGTCGAATTTCTGGTTGGTGCCGAGCCAGACGAACTTGCATTTGCGTGTGTCGATGTCGGGCTTGAACACGTCGACGAAAGCGTTGCGCGCCCTTGAGTTCAGTCCGTCGGCGGCGACGACCAGGTCATGCGTCTCCATATAGGGGCGGGGATCGGCGATGTCGGTTTCGAACATCAGCTTGACGCCGAGTTCGCGCGCGCGGCGCTGCAAGAGGACCAGCAGCCGCTTGCGGCCGATGCCGCAGAAGCCGTGGCCCGACGAGACCGTGCGCACGCCGTCATGGATGACGGCGATGTCGTCCCAATAGGCAAAATGCTTCTTGATCCAGACGGCGCTGACCGGATCATTCTCCGCGAGATTGTCGAGCGTCTCAGCCGACAGGACCACGCCCCAGCCGAACGTGTCGTCGGCGCGGTTGCGCTCGAAAACCGTCACGTCGTGCGCGGCGTCCCTCAGTTTCATCGAAATGGCAAAGTAGAGGCCGGCTGGTCCGCCGCCGAGAACCGCAACCTTCATTCGTGCGATCTCCTCTTCGCTTGCTATGCCTCAGTATCGCGCCGGAGGTAAGATATTTCAAGCTTAAAGTTTTATGTGCGAAATGATTATGCGAGGGGGTGGCGCGCTTGCCGGGAATCCTGCAAGCGCGCCGCGAGACATCATTTCTCCGGATTCTTCGGGCTCCACAGCACGGTCTCGGCACTCTTCTCATAGGCCATGCCCGAGGGATAGCTGATCGCCTCGAGTTGCAGTCCCCACGGCGCCTGGAAATACAGGATGGTCTGGCCGGCGGCGGGTCCTTCCTTGACCGGCAGCGGCCCCATCCTGGTCTTGACGCCCTTGCCATCGAGATAGGCTTTGGCCGCGGCGACATCGTCGACATAGAAGGCGATGTGAAAGCCGCCAATGTCGCTGTTCTTCGGCGTCAGATTCTTCTGGTCGGGCGCGGTGTATTGAACAGCTCGATGTTCGATCCATAGCCGCAACGCACCATCGTCACCTGCTCGATGACAGCCTTCGGATCGACGCCGAGCAGGTCCTGCATGAAGGTGCCCTTGTCGTCGGCGAACGGGCCGAACGACATCGCCTTCTTGCAGCCGACGACCTCTGTGAAGAAGTCGACCGCCTGCTTCATGTCGGGAACCGTGATGCCGGTGTGATCGTGGCCGCGCATGCCGGGGATCGAATCCGCCGAGGCGATGCCGGCGCTGCCAACGATAGCAGCAACGAGCGTTGCAAGTGCGATTGTGGTCTTCATGTCAGTCCTCTCCATTGGCGGGACTTCGTCATTCTCCAGTCGCACGTCCGAGGCCCGCTTTTCGGCGTGCGTTCGCATTCATGTCGGCGCTTTGCCGGCGGAAGGAATGTCCAGCCAGCTCGCATCGATTTCGGGCAGCGGAATGGCTGCGATGAGGTCGCGCGTGTAGGTCTGCCGCGGCATGTCGAACAGCGCGTCCGTGGCGCTCGCTTCCACGATGCTGCCTTCGCGCATGACGATCACCTGCCGGCACAGCCGCCGGATGACCGACAGATCGTGGCTGATGAAGGCGACCGTCAGACCCATCTCCGCTGCAAGCTTCTCGAGCAAGGTGAGGATCTGGGCCTGCGTAGACACGTCGAGGCCGGAGACGATCTCGTCGGCCAGCACGAATTTTGGCGACAGCGCCAGCGCGCGCGCAATGCCGACGCGCTGTCGCTGCCCGCCCGACAGTTCGTGGCGGTAGCGGGTGGCGAAGCTTTGCGGCAGGCCGACGCGTTGCAATGCCTCGGCGACGCGGGATTTCAGATCGTCGCCGAGCCCGTTCTGCTTGAGCGGAGCGGCGATGATGCTGGCAATGGTGCGGCGCGGATTGAGCGACGACATCGGATCCTGGAAGATCATCTGCAGATCGCGGCGCAGTGGCCGCAGTTCGGCTTCCGGCAGATGGGTGATGTCACGACCTTCGAAACGGATGCTGCCGGCGCTCGGCTCCAGCAGCCGCACCAGCGCACGGCCAAGCGTCGATTTCCCGGATCCGGATTCGCCGACGATGCCCGTCACCGAGCCGGTGGGCAGGTCGAAATCCAGGCCTTTCAGAATCTCGGCCAAAGGTGCGCGGCCGATGAGCGGCTTGCGTGTCATGTCGGGCAGCGCGACCTTCAGCCCGCGCACGGAGAACAGCGGCTCAGCCATGCGGACGCCTCCAGGCCTGGTCGGCGGCAGCGATCTCGGCGGCGAGCCCCGCCAGTACCGAATCGTCCACCGGCTTCAGCGAAGCGAAGGGATCGGTATAGCGCGGCGTGGCGGCCATCAATGCCCTTGTATAGGGGTGCTTCGGCGCGGCGAAGAGCGCCGCCGTCTCGGCCTCTTCCACCACCTTGCCGGCATAGAGAACCGACACTTTCTGGCTGATCTTGGCGACGACGCCGAGATCGTGGGTGACGAACAGGATCGCGGTGCCGTGCTCGCGCTGCAACGCCGCGATCAGCCGCAGGATCTGCTTCTGCACCGTCACGTCGAGCGCCGTGGTCGGCTCGTCGGCGACAATCAGCCGTGGCTCGGCGGCAAAGGCGGCGGCAATCAGCACGCGCTGGCGCATGCCGCCGGAGAGCTCGTGCGGATAGCTCTTCAGCACCCGGTCGGGGTCGCGGATCTGCACCTCATCAAACAACTGGCGGATACGCCGATCGGCCTTGTCTCCGCTCCAGCCGAGGATGCGCACCAGACGGTCGGTCATCTGGGAGCCGATGCGGCGCGAGGGGTTGAGCGCGGTCAGCGGATCCTGCGGGATCAGCGCCGTGCGCGCGCCGATCAGCGTGCGCCGCGCTTTTGGCGGGAGTTTGCCGAGGTCTTCGCCCTCGAGCCTCATATCGCCTTCGACGATGCGCACGCTCAATGGCAACACACCCAGCACCGCCTTGCCGATCATCGTCTTGCCGGCGCCGCTTTCGCCGACAAGCGCGCGCACTTCACCGGGTTGTACCGAGAGCGAAACAGAGCGCAGCACGCGCTGGCCGTTGGCCAGCACCGCGCTCAGATCGGCTATGTCGAGACAGGCGCTCATCGCAGCACCGGATCGAAACGCGTCTTCAGCGCCTCGCCGAACTGGCTGAAGGACAACACGGTGAGGATCAGCGTGACCAGCGGAAACACCAGCACCCACCATGCCTGGTGGATCGACAGCCGGCCCTCGGCGATGATGCCGCCCCATGTAGGGTCGTCGGTCGAGATAGATAGATTGACGAAGGACAGGATCGCCTCGACGATGACGGCGATGCCCATCTCCAGCGACAGCAGCGCCACGATCGACGGCACCACATTGGGTAGAACTTCGCGCAGCATGATGCCGAAGCGGCCATAGCCGGCGATGCGAGCGTTCTCGACATAGTCCATGCGCGACTGGCCCATCGCCTCGGCGCGGATGACCCGGCAGAAACGCGTCCAGTCGATGATGGCGATGGCGAGGATAACGGAGCTTAAGCCGGTGCCGAGCACGGCGACCAGCAGAATGGCGAACAGCACCGGCGGGAAGGCCATCCAGATGTCGACGATGCGTGAGATGATGCGGTCCGCCCAGCCGCCGAAATAGCCCGCGATCAGCCCTAATGTGGAGCCGACCACGCAGGCGGCGATGGCCGCCGCGAAAGCGACGATGAAGGCGATGCGGCCGCCGAAGATCAGGCGCGAGAGCAGGTCGCGGCCGAGGCTGTCGGTGCCGAGCCAATAGCCCGGCTCGGCACCGTCGAGCCAGAACGGCGGCAGACGTTCCAGCATCAAATCCTGCGCCAGCGGATCCTGCGGCGCGACCAGCGGCGCCAAGATCGCCGCCAGCAGCGCCAGCAGCAGCCAACCTCCCGCCAGCCACAGCCTCGGGCTCGATCCGCGTCGCGAGATGCGTGCCTCATCCATGGCGCAGCCTCGGATTGAGCAGCGCATACATCATGTCGACTGCGAGGTTGATCAGCACGAACAGCAGCGCGAAGACCAGCACGATACCCTGTATCAGCGGCAGGTCGCGGTTGATAACGGCGTCGATCGCCATGTTGCCGAGGCCTTCATAGGAGAACAGCCGCTCGACGATGACGGTGCCGCCGATGAGGAAGGTGAATTGCACACCGATGAGCGTCAGCGTCGGCAGCGCGGCGTTCTTCAGCGCCTCGCGCAAGATGACCTGCGTTTCAGAAAACCCCTTGACCCGCGCCAGCACGACATAGTCGAGGTCGAGCACTTCCTTCAGCGACTGCTTCAGCAGTTGCGCGATGATGGCCGCGAGCGGCAGCGCCAGCGCCACGGCTGGCATTAGCATGTGCTTCAAGAGGTCCCAGGTGAGGTCGAAGCGCAGCCGAAACAGGCTCTCGAAGAAGTAGAACTGGGTGATGAAGGGCAAGTCGAGCTGCGGCGACACGCGGCCGGAAATGTCGAAGATCGGCACCAGCACGCCGAACAGCAGGATCAGCACAAGGCCCCAGAGAAAATCGGGGATGGAAAGTGCGGCACCGCTGGCGATGTCGATGCCGGCCTCGACCGCCGTGCCGCGTTCGCGCGCACCGAGGATCGCCGTCGTGCCGCCGATCGCCACCGCCATGATGAGCGCGACAATGGCGAGCTCCAGGGTTGCCGGCAGCCGGTTGAAGACGAGGCCAAGCACGTCTTGCCGGAGCGAGATCGAGGTGCCGAAATCGCCCCTGGCGACCCCGGACAGCCAGATGAAGAACTGCTGTACGATCGTCTTGTCGAGCCCATAGAGCGCACGCAGGCGGGCGATGTCGTCATTGGTGGCACCGGGCGGCAGCATCATGGCGATCGGATCGCCGGGCGCGACGCGGATAACCACGAATACGACGACGGCCACGCCCAACAGCGTGATCAACATCGTCAGCAGACGGATCAGGAATCGTTGCAGGAGCATGTAAATCTTTGCAGGAGCCCGCAGGCTCATATGCCTGTAGAATGCGCGCCGTCGCTATGGACGGCGCGCGGTAAGCCCAGGCAGATATCAGGCCGGGGTCATCAGGGCCGGTAGCAGCGCGCCGGAGATATGCTGCACCACGTTGACCCCCTTTGCATGCACGATCGGTTGCGCATACTGCATAAGCGGCAGCACGTAGGCCTGCTCGGCGATGTATTTATCGACCGCCTTCCACCCGGCGATGCGCTTGGCCTCGTCCTTCTCTCCCCACAGCGGGTTGATCATGTCGATCAGGTCCTGGCTGTCCCAGACCGAATGGGGGCTCGGCCCATACATGGCAAAGCCGGTCGACGTGGTCGGGTCGCCAATGGCATTGCCCCAATTGTAGAAGGCGGCGGGCGCGAGCTTGTCGGCGGCGCGCAGCTCGTAGTGCTTGGCGATCTCATAGACCTCGATCGTCGCCTCGATGCCGACCTTGCGCCACATGCCGACGATCGCCTGGATCATCTCATAGTCCTTGGGCTTGAAGCCCTTGGTCGTCTGGATGGTGAACTTGACCGGCTTTTCCGGCGAATAGCCTGAGGCAGCCAGCAACTCCTTGGCCTTCTCCGGATTGTGCTCCACCTTGATCGAGGCATCGAAGGCCGTGTATTCCGGGGTCTCCAGTGTGGCGATCGGCTGGCCATAGCCGCGCAGCAGCCGCTTGACCAGAAGCTCCTTGTCCACGGCCATGACGGCTGCCTGGCGCACGTTCTTGTCCAGCATCGCTTCGATGTCGTTGAAGAAGATCATGCCGATGTCGGAAACATTCTTGATCGACCCGGCAAGCCCGTCCTTGGCGATCAGCCGGTCGTACTCTTCATAGGGGATTTCGAGCGTCACCTGCGAGGAACCGGATTCGATCTCGGCCACCCGGCTCGCGGCGTCGGTGACGAACTTGATCGTCACATTCTCGAAGGCCGGCTTGCCGCCCCAATAGTTGGGATTGGCCTTCAGCCGCAGGAAAGCGTTGCGCTCGAACTTTTCGACCATGTAGGGCCCGGTGCCGATCGGCGCCTTCTCGAAACCCTCGGCGCCGACCTTCTCGTAATAGGCTTTCGGCATGATGTAGCCGGTCAGGAACGACATCCACTTGAAATAGACCGGGTCGAACTGCACGACGTCGCCGGTGATTTTGTTGCCGTCAATCTTGAAATTGCCGACGTTCTTCCAGACGAACTGGATCGGGTTGCCGGTCTTTTCGTCGCCCGCCCGCTGCAGCGACCAGACGACGTCTTCCGGGGTGAAGGGCGAGCCGTCATGCCATTTCACGCCTTCGCGCACCGTCATCATGATTTTGGTGCGATCGTCGTTCCAGCCCCATTCCGTCAAAAGGCCAGGCGCGAAGGACAGGTCCGGCTTCTGCGGGATGAACTGGTCGAACACCGACTGGTAGAGGCCCTGGATAGTCGGGTTGACGGCCGACGGGCCGGTGGTCGGGTCCCAGGACGGCAGGTTGACATTGTAGGCGATGGTCAACTCGCCGGCGGCAGCCTGGCTGATGTTGGGCAGGCCGACAGCGGCCACGCCAAGTGCCGCGGCACTGTATCCCAGTAATTCGCGTCTGTTGATTGTCATGGTCGTTCCCCTTGTTGGTTTATTTGTCTTTTGCGCGGCTTCGTCCGGTCATTGGTTCGGGCTTCGTGGGCAGCAGCGCTTGCCTCTCGTCGCCTTCATGAAATCGTCTGGCTACCTCCCGCCAAGCTGTTGCGCGAGCATGAAGCCCGAGGCGGCACCCGTACCGGCGCCGGGCCATGTCGCGGCGCCGGTGAGGTGCAGATTGGTGATCGGCGTGTTCCAGCCGGCATAGCCGCGCGCCGGACGGAACAAGAAGTTCTGCGCCAGATGATGGCTGCCGCAGACCTGGTCGCCGCCGACGAGGTTCGGGTTCTCGCGCTCCAGGTCGATCGGCGAAAACACCGCGCGACCGAGGATCTTCGCACGCAGCCCTGGTGCGTAGGTCTCGATGATGTCGAGCACACGGTCGGCGTAGACCTCCTTGACCTGGTCCCAGTGGGCTGGTGCGATCTTGGCCGAGGCGTCGCCCGCGATTTCGGCGGGCAGCATGCGCACCTGCACCCACAGAACATGTTTGCCTTCAGGTGCCCGGGAAGGGTCGACCGCGGTCGGCTGGCCGACCACCAGCACCGGTTCGTCCGGCAACATGCCTGATGTCGCCTGCTGATAGGTGCGCGACATCTGGTCGAGCGATGGCGCCAGATGCACATAGGCGAACTGCCGAAGCTCTACCCCGGCGCGCCAGTCCGGCAGGTCGTCCAGCGCCAGGTGGATCATCATCGTGCCGGGCGCATGGCGGAATTTTTGCATCGCCATGTCGAAGCCGGCGTCGCCCGAACCGATCGGCAGCAGCTTGCCGGCCAGCGCCTTGGGCGCGACGCCGGCAATCACCGCCTTGGTGGCCGTATGCGTCTCGCCGGAAGCAAGCCGCACACCGCCGGCCTTGCCGCCGGAGACGGTTATCTCGGCGACATCGGCGCCGGTGACGATCCTGCCGCCGGCCGATGTGACCATGCCGGCCAGCGCCCGGATGATCGTGTCGGCGCCACCCTTGCCCAGCACCATGCCAAAACTCTGGTTGGCCATCGCTTCAAGGTAGGGGAACACCGCGCCGCCGGCGATGTCGGGCGCGAAGTCGAGATGCATGCCCCAGGTGGCGAGCGTCGCCCTGACGTGCGGAGACTCGAAATTTTCCTCCAGCCAGGCACGCGGCGACGACAGCAGCAGCCGGCCGGTGTCGAGCGCGCCGGAAACACCTTTTTTGCGCCACAGGTTCCAGGCGGTGCTTGCAAGCGCCCGGGCGCTCATCGGCGAGCCCAGCAGCTTGAACAAATGCTCGGCCTCGGACGGGAAGGCGGCAACCAGCCTGCGCCATGTCGCGGCGTCGGCGGCTGAAAAGGCCGCCATGCGACCGGCGGTCTTTTCCAGATCGTTGCTGATGCCGAGCCAGCGTCCATCCGGAAAGGCGCTGGCGAAACAGTCGGCGACCGGCGCGAATTCCAGCCCCTGTGCTTTCAATTCATTTGCATATGTCCGGTGGAAGGCGGAGCCGGCGAACAGGCTCAGATTCATCGCGCCGAAGTCGTGACGGAAGCCCGGAAGCGTGAATTCGTGGGTCTGGACGGCACCACCGATTGTTGTGCTGCGCTCGAAAACCCCGGTTTTCCAGCCCTTGAGCGCCAGATGCGCGGCGCATGCCAGAGTGTTGTGGCCTGCCCCGACAAAGATGGCGTCGAACTCGCTCACGCCCCGTTCCCATTTCCTTTATGCTTAAAGATAATTGCAGATGCATATGTTTTCGTCTAGTAGGATATTAAGGGCCGAGACGAGCCTTGATCATGTCAGACAAGAGGGAACAGAGACCATGGACACCCAGAAACTCCTCGGCGAAGTTGCCGGCCAGCTTCTTTCCGGCGCCATCAAGGTGGTCGACCTGACGGCGCCGCTCGGGCCGGACACACCGCTGATCAAGCTGCCGCCGGAACTCGCCGTCGACACGCCGAAGGTCGAGATCCACTCGATCTCCCGCTATGACAAGAACGGTCCATGGTGGGCGTGGAACTGGCTGAAGCTCGGCGAGCATTCCGGCACGCATTTCGACGCGCCGCAGCATTGGATCAGCGGCAAGGACTATCCGGACGGCGCCACCGACACCATTCCGGCGCAGAACTTCATCGGGCCGGTCAATGTCATCGACTGTTCGAAGGAGGCCGCCGCCGATCACGATTTCCTGCTGACCGTCGACCACATCAAGGCTTGGGAAGCCAAGCATGGCGCGATCAATGCCGGCGAGTGGGTGGTGATGCGCACCGACTGGTACAAGCGCAACGGCTCGGAAGCCGAGTTCCTCAATGCCAACGAGACCGGTCCGCACACACCCGGCCCGACGGCGGAAGCCATCCAGTTCCTGATCAGCAAGGACATCAAGGGCTGGGGCTCGGAGACGATCGGCACCGATGCCGGCAAGGCCGGCGGCATGGAGCCGCCATTCCCGGCCCACACGCTGATGCACAAGGCCAACCGCTACGGCCTCGCCAGCCTCTGCAATCTCGACCAACTGCCGCCGAAAGGCGCGATCCTGATCGCGGCACCGCTCAAGATCGAGCACGGCACCGGCAGCCCGATCCGCGCGCTGGCGCTGGTGCCGGGGAAATAATGCGAGGGCGGTCTTCGGGAGAAGATCATGGCTGCGAATGGTACCGCGATGACGAAGTGGGCGCGGCAACCTTGTGAGGTTGCCGCTCTACGCCAAGGAACGCTACCGCGCGCAATTAAACATCATCCACCAAAGCGGGGGAGCACCCCTCGATGACCGCCCCAGATCACATCATAGTCGGCAGCGGCATCAACGCGCTGGTCTGCGCCGCAATGCTCGGCGGCAAGGGCGCCAAGGTGCTCGTGCTGGAGCGCAACGACCGTATCGGCGGTTGCATGCGCACCGAGGAGATCACCGCGCCGGGCTTTGTCCATGACGTGATGGCGATGACCTTCGTGTTGTTCATCACCTCGCCGGCCTTTGCCGCACTTGGCGCCGACCTCGCTCGCCACGGCCTGGAATTCTGCCACACCGGCACGCCGACCGGCGTGCTCATGCCCGACGGCAGCCATGCCGTGCTCAGCACCGACCGCGCCGCCAATGTCGCTGCCATCAATGCGATCGCGGCCGGCGACGGTGACCGCCACGCGCAAGATGTTGGCGGCATCGAACGAAATGCCGGCCTGCTGTTCGGCCTGCTCGGCGGCGCGCTTTGGTCGTACCCGACGGCGAAGCTGCTGGCCGGCGATACCTGGCGGCGTGGTCCGCGTGGCCTGGCCGCCTTTCTTGGCGAAGCGCTGGTGCCGGCGCGCGGCTGGCTGGAAAGCAGCTACCAGTCCCAAACCATTCGGGCGCTCTGGGCGCCCTGGGTGCTGCATGCCGGGCTTGGCCCGGAAGATGCCTTTTCCGGCCAGATCGCCAAGGTGATCGCCTTCGCGCTGGAGGCGGCCGGCGCGCCGATCGTCAAGGGCGGCGCGAAGAACCTGCTTGCCGCTTTCGAGGCCCTGATCAGGGAGCGCGGCGGAGACATCCGCACCGGCGCCGACGTAACCTCGATCGTCCAGGCGGGCGGCCGCGCAGCCGGTGTGCGGCTGGCGTCGGGCGAAACGATTACAGCGAACAAGAGCGTCATCTGCTCGGTCACGCCGACGCAGCTTTACGGCCGCCTGCTGGGCAAGGACGCTTCGAAGGACGATGTCGAAGCGACGCGGAAATACCGCTATGGCAAAGGCAATTTCCAGATACATTACGCGCTGACCAAGCCGCCGTCCTGGCGCGGCGAGGGCCTCGACAAGGTGGCGCTGCTGCATTTGACGCCCGGACTGGACGGCGTTTCGAAAGCCTGCAACGAGGCGGCGCGAGGCATGCTGCCGGAGGTGCCGACCATCTGCGTCGGCCAGCCGCACGCGCTCGACCCGTCACGCTGTCCGGAAGGCCAGGCGATCCTGTGGCTTCAACTCCCCGAGGCGCCCCGCCACATCAAGGGCGACGCCGCCGGCAAGCTCGATGCGCCTGCCGACGGGCAATGGACCGAGGCGTTGCGCGAGGCCTATGCCGATCGCGTCGAAGCGATCCTCGCCGGCCATGTCGACGGGTTCAAGGACAGCGTAATCGCGCGCCGCGCCTATTCGCCGGCCGATCTCGAAGCGATGAACATCAACCTGGTCGGCGGCGACCCTTACGGCGGCTCCTCTGTTGTCGACCAGTCATTCCTGTGGCGGCCGTTCAAGACCAGCCGCAACCACCGGACCGGCATCAAGGGCCTCTATCATATCGGCGCCTCGACCCATCCCGGTGCGGGCCTCGGTGGTGGCTCCGGCTTCCTGCTGGCGGGGAAGCTGTGATGGAACAAAAGGTCGCCGAAAAACGCCAGCGCATTTCCACCCTCGGCCAGATCGGCCTGCAGCAATTCGCTCCCTATCTGATGAACCGCATCATGGGCCGCTACAACGCTACCTTGCGTGACGACTTCCGCAAGCAGGGCCTCACCATTTCGCAGGTGCGCACGCTGGCGGTGCTGTCGGTCACCGACGGCGTCACCGTGAACGACCTCTCGGTCTATACTGTCATCGAGCAATCGACCTTGAGCCGCACGCTGGACACGCTGGAGGGGCAAGGCTTCGTGCGGCGCGAGCAGGGCGTCACCGACAGCCGCATTCGCCATGTGTTCCTGACCGACGAGGGCCGCGCCGAGTTCAGCCGCGCCTGGCCGGCCATGCACGACGCCTTCGAGGCGATGTTCGACGATATCGACGACGCCGAATATGCAGCACTCATCACGACGCTTTTGAAAATGCTCAGAAACATTCGCAAGCACGACATCTAGATGCACGCGCCGCCAACTGTCGGCGGCAACGGAAGGAGGCAGAGATGGCCGAACGGTCTTTTGCCAAGGAAGTCGAAAAACTCAGGCTCGGCGCCGGCGAGGAATTCGCCGGCGAGGGCATCCTCGCCATCACCAAGGCGCTGCTGCAATGCGGCGTCGGCTATGTCGGCGGCTATCAGGGCGCGCCGATCAGTCATCTGATGGACGTTTTGGCCGACGCGCAGGACATTCTGGGCGAACTCGGCGTGCATTTCGAGGCAAGCGCCTCGGAAGCCACCGCCACCGCCATGCTCGCCGCTTCGGTGCATTACCCGATCCGGGGCGCGGCGACGTTCAAGTCGACCGTCGGCACCAATGTGGCTTCAGACGCGCTGGCCAACCTCGCTTCCGGTGGTGTCACCGGCGGAGCGCTGATTATCGTCGGCGAGGATTATGGCGAAGGCTCCTCGATCATGCAGGAGCGCAGCCATGCCTTCGCCATGAAGAGCCAGGTCTGGCTGCTCGATCCCCGTCCCAACCTGCCGTCTATCGTCAAGGCGGTGGAGGATGGCTTCGAACTGTCGGAAATCTCCAACACGCCGGTCATGCTGCAGGTGCGCATCCGCTGCTGCCACGTGCACGGCCATTTCATCGCCAAGGATAACAAGCGTCCGCCGATGACGGTCGCCGATGCGCTCGAATCACCGCGTCGCGACACCGGCCGTATCGTTCTGCCGCCCGCCTCCTTCCTGCACGAAAAGGAGAAGGTGCAAAAGCGCTGGCCGGCGGCGGTGGATTTCATCGCCAGGAACAAGATCAACGAGTTCTTCGGCTCGGACCATGGCTCCGTCGGCATCGTCATGCAGGGCGGCATGTACAATTCAGTCATCCGTGCGCTGCAGCGGCTCGGCCTTGCCGACACCTATGGCGAGACGGATGTGCCGCTCTATGTGCTCAACGCCGTCTATCCCTTGATCGACGACGAATTCCTCGCCTTCTGCGAGGGCAAGCAGGCGGTGCTGGTGGTCGAGGAAGGCCAGCCCAACTATATCGAACAGGCCTTTGCCGCGATGCTGCACAAGGCCGGGCGCGGCACCAGGCTGGTCGGCAAGGAGCACCTGCCGATGGCTGGGGAATATACGGGCCAGGTCATGCTCGACGGCATCGGCGCCTTCCTGCGCGCCGAGGCCCCGCATCTGCTGCCGGGCGAAGTGCGCGCCCCCAACAAGGTCGGCGACGGCGTCGACACGGCGGACCTTATCAATGTCATTCCAGGACGACCGCCCGGTTTCTGCATCGGCTGCCCGGAGCGGCCGATCTTCGCCGCGACCAAGCTGGTCGAGCAGGAGCTCGGCAAGCATCACATCGCTTCCGACATCGGCTGCCATCTGTTCTCGATCATGCCGCCCTTCGAACTCGGCGCCACCACAATGGGGTACGGGCTCGGACCAGCCTCGGCCTCGGCGTTCAATTCGCCCGATGCCAAGCGCCGCTCGATTTCCTTCGTCGGCGACGGCGGCTTCTGGCACAACGGCCTGACCTCATCGATCGGCAATGCGGTGTTCAACAAGAATGATGGCGTCATCGTCATCGTCGATAATTTTTACTCGGCCGCCACTGGCGGGCAGGACATCCTGTCGTCGCGCGCGGGTAACAGGACCAAGTCGACCAAGCATCCGATCACCGAGGCGGTGAAAGGCATGGGCGTCAAATGGCTGCGCCATGTCGACCGCACCTACGATGTCGGCAAGATGCAGGACACGCTGCGCGAGGCGCTGACGACGGACGAGAAGGGGCCGAAAGTCATCGTCGCTTCGTCGGAATGCATGCTCAATCGCCAGCGTCGCGAAAAACCGCTGGTCGATAAGGCGATCAAAGGCGGCGAGCGTGTCGTCAAGCCGAAATTTGGCGTCGACGAAGACGTCTGCACCGGCGACCATGCTTGCATGCGGCTCTCCGGCTGCCCATCGCTGTCGGTCAAGTCGCTCGACGATCCGCTGCGCGACGATCCGGTCGCATCGATCGACCAGAACTGCGTCGGCTGCGGCAATTGCGGCGAGGTCGCCGATGCGGCGGTGCTGTGCCCGTCCTTCTACCGCGCCGACGTCGTGCACAATCCAAGCCGCTGGGACCGTTTCCTGGAGACGGCGCGCCGCGCGACGATCGGCTTCCTGCAGAGGCGGCGCGAAGGCCGGCGCCTGATATTTTCCGATGCTTGATCCCGTTTCTTCCTCGCGCCCCCGGTCCGGTGCTGCCGATGAGCCGGTGATCAAGCTCGCCGTGCTGGCCGTCGGCGGCCAGGGCGGCGGCGTGCTCGCCGACTGGATCACCGACGTCGCCGAGCGCAATTCCTATGTCGCGCAATCGACCTCGGTCGCCGGCGTCGCGCAGCGCACCGGCGCCACCATCTACTATATCGAAATGGCCCGCGACACGGGCCGTCTGCCGGTCTTCGCGCTGTCGCCCTCGCAGGGCGATGTCGATATCCTGATTGCCGCCGAACTGATGGAAGCCGGCCGAGCCATCATCAGGGGCTTCGTCACCCCCAACCGCACGACGCTGATCGCTTCCTCGCACCGCATCGCCGCCGTGTCGGAAAAGATCGAACCGGGCGACGGCCGCGCTTCGTCGTCCAAAGTCCACGCCACTGCGGAGGCCGCATCGAAGCGCTTCATCGCTTTCGACATGGAAAAGATCGCCGCCGACAACGGCTCGATGATCTCGGCCAGCCTGCTTGGCGCGCTGGCCGGCTCCGACGCGCTGCCGTTTACCCGTGAAAGCTACGAGCAGGCGATTGGCATCGGCGGCCGTGGCGTCAAGGCCAGCCTCGCCGCCTTCGCGGCCGCGTATGATCGTGCGCGCGGCACGGCGGCGCCGATGGCGAACCCGGCGGAGCCGGCGATTGTCGTATCTGCCCTGGGTGCGGGACATGTGAGTGGCCCGCGAAACCTGTTGCAGGGATGGCAGGCGCTTGCCGCTCGCATCGACCTGCTGCCGATGGCGGTGCGCGACATGGCGCTCAGGGGCCTGAGAAAGGTCGTCGACTATCAGGACATCGCCTATGGGCGCGAATATCTCGACCGGCTGGACAGGGCCGTGGCGATTGACCACGCGGATCCAACCCATGCGCTGTCCATCGCAGCCGCCAAGCATCTGGCCAACGCCATGTGCTATGACGACATGATCCGCGTCGCCGATCTGAAAACGCGCTCGACCCGCGACAGGCGGGTGCGCAAGGAGGTTGGCGTCAAGGACGGTTCGGTCCTGCAAGTGACCGAGTACTTCCATCCGCGCATCGAGGAGTTCTGCGGCACGCTGCCGGCGAGGCTGGGCAGCTACATCGAGGACCGGCCGAAATTGGCAGCCTTCCTCGATCGCCGCATCAACCGGGGCCGCCGCATCCGCACCGACAGCTTTGCCGGCTTCGCCGCCTTGTGGTTCATCGGCGGCCTGCGCCGCTGGCGCCGCGGCCTGCTGCGGCATAAGGTCGAAGTCGCGCATCTCGATCGCTGGTATGCGCTGGCACTCGGCTGCGTGCCGGCAGATTACGCGCTTGCCGTCGAAATCCTCAATTGCCGCCGGCTGATCAAGGGCTACAGCGACACGCATGCGCGCGCCCAGTCGAAATTCGACCGCGTGCTGTCGGCGCTTGATCTGCTCAAGGGTAGGGAGGACGCCGCCGACTGGATCCGCCGCCTGCGCGAGGCGGCGCTGAAAGACGAGAAGGGCGACATGCTCGACGGCGCGCTGAAGACAGTGGCGACGCTGGGATCGACTCCGATCACCTGAGACATCAGCGGTTGGCCTCCGCCGACTGGAGTGGTGCGACGAGGCTGTGAAGCGGCGCCTGCGGGAAGAGATGCAGCAACCCCGAATCGACGCGCCGCCGCAGATGCGCATCGACCTCCGCCCGGTCCTGGCAACCATGGAACCTGCCGCCGCAGGCCGAAGGTCGAGAGCGTGTAGAAGGGCGGTAGGCAAGTGACTCCGGTCTTGCCAGCGCGTCCTCGCCGGCAACGGCATCGACGAACGGCTTTGTCGCCGACGATTGATGATCGCCGAACTCGAGCACCACGGCGCCGCGTCTCCCGGTCTCCGCGTCCCGGCGCCCGAGGAACCCTGGTCGCCTCAGCGTTGCGTCTGCAAACATGTCGAACACCGGACCGCGTCATCAGCCGACCCCAATAGTGCTTGCTTGGTCGGCGCGTCTTTCTAAGCGGCCACAACGGGGGCATCTATGACAAGGGGGGAAGACAATTCCGTCTCGGTGATGTATTTGTGAACGTCGTTCATTTTCTTGTTGAACATTGTTCAAAAAGTGATAAGTTTGAGAAATGAATGGCGTTCACCGTCCGAAGGACGACACTCGACACGCCGAAAAGGGTGGAGGGTCCCAACTCCTGAGTACTGGAGAACGTCACAGGCAGTAAGGAAGTTAACCAGCTCATTGATATCTCTGCGATTGAAACAGCGCACGCAACCCGCAGGGTCGTCGGCACAGTGCCGGATGGTCCGCCAAATGGAAATCGCCATGAACACGCATCTGATGTTGTCCCGGCGCTTTGCGCCACTTTTCTGGACGCAGTTCCTGTCCGCTTTCAACGACAATTTCCTCAAGAACACGCTGGTGTTCCTGATCCTCTTCACACTGGCCGCCGATCAGGCGGCCTCGCTCGTCACTTTGGCCGGCGCCGTGTTCATGGCTCCATTCCTGCTCCTGTCGGCGCTGGGCGGCGAGATCGCCGATCGCTTCGACAAGGCGCTCATCGCCCGCCGGCTGAAATTTGCCGAGATCGGCGCCGCTGCCGTGGCGGTCGTCGGCATCGCGCTGTCCTCCATTCCGGTGCTGATGACAGCGTTGTTGATGTTCGGCATCATCTCGGCGCTGTTCGGGCCGATCAAATACGGCATCCTGCCCGATCATCTCGAACGCAAGGAATTGCCGGGGGCCAACGCCTGGATCGAGTCGGCGACTTTCGCCGCCATTCTCGGCGGCACCATCGCCGGCGGCGTCGTCTCGGCCGATGGCATCGGCGTCTCGGTCTTCGGGCCGATCATGATGATCCTCGCCGTCGGCTGCTGGTTCGTCAGCCGCTACATCCCTTCAACCGGCTCCGCGGCGCCCGACCTCGTCATCGACAGCAATGTCTTTCGCTCGACCTGGCGCCAGGTCAGCGAATTGCGCACGGACACGCGGATCTGGCGCGCCGGCCTGATGACGTCCTGGTTCTGGCTGATCGGTGCCATTGTCCTTTCCATCCTGCCGACGCTGGTCAAGGATCAGCTCGGCGGTGGCGAGATCGCGGTCACCGCCTATCTCGCGGTGTTCGCTATCTCGATCGCCATTGGCTCGGCAATCGCCGCGTGGATGTCGCAGGGACGCATCGTGCTTTTGCCCGCACCGGTCGGCACGGCGCTGCTGGCGCTGTTCGGCCTCGACCTCGCATGGACCATCTGGAGCATGCAGCCTTCGCCTAGGTCCGAAACCCTTGGCCTCTTCTTCGCCGGGCCAAACACCATCCGTGTTGCGATCGACCTCGCCGGCATGGCCATCTCCAGCGCCTTCCTGGTGGTGCCGACCTTTGCCGCCGTGCAGGCCTGGTCGCCCGAGGCGCGCCGCGCCCGGGTCGTCGCCGCAGTCAGCATCGTCAACGCCGGCTTCATGACTGTCGGCGGCTTGCTCGTCGCCACCATCCAGGCAGCCGGCGTCTCAACGGGAAGCATCCTGTTCGGCCTCGCCCTGGCTAATGCCATCGCCGCCTGGCTGATGCTGAAATACCTGCCGACCAATGCCTTCCGCGATTTTGTCTCCATTCTTTTCCGCGCCTTCCACCGGCTGGAAGTCGAAGGCCTGGACAATCTCAAGGCCGCGGGCCCGGCGCCCATCCTGGCGCTGAACCATGTCAGCTTCCTCGACGGGCCGCTGGCTCTGACGCTGACCAATGAGGAGCCGGTCTTCGCCATCGACTATACCATTGCGCAGGCCTGGTGGATGAAGCCGTTTTTAAAGCTGACCCGGGCGCTGCCGCTCAATCCATCCAAGCCGATGTCGACACGCACGCTGATCAAGATCGTACAGAACGGCGACCCGCTGGTCATCTTCCCCGAGGGCCGCATCACCGTCACCGGCGGGCTGATGAAGGTCTATGACGGCGCCGCCATGGTGGCCGACAAGACCGGCTCGATGGTGGTGCCGATCCGCATCGAGGGGCTGGAGAAAAGCCCCTTCTCGCGGTTGACGGCGCAGCACGTGCGCCGCCGCCTGTTCCCGAAGGTCAAGGTGACCATACTGCCGCCGGTCAGGCTCAAGGTCGACGACGAGCTGAAGGGACGCAAGCGGCGCGCCGCCGCCGGCGCCGCGCTCTACCAGGTGATGTCCGACCTCGTCTTCCGCACCCAGCATATTGACAAGACCGTGCTCGAAAGGATCATCGAGACGGCGACCGAGCGCGGCATGAAGCAACTTGCCGTGCAGGATCCGGTCACCGGTTCGCTGAGCTACGGCAAGTTGCTCACGGCTGTCGCCGTGCTCGGCGAGAAGTTCGAAATGCTCTATGCCGGACAGGACACGCTCGGCATCATGCTGCCCAACGCCAATGGCGCCTGTGCCGCGCTGCTCGGCGTCATGTCCGCCGGCAAGGTCCCCGCGATGATCAACTTCACCGCCGGTGCCGCCAACATCCTCTCCGCTTGCAAGGCGGCGCAGGTAACCACCATTCTGACCTCGCGGGCCTTTGTCGAGCAGGCCAAGCTTGGCGCGATCGTCGAGGAGATCGGCCGCTCGGTCAACATCGTCTGGCTCGATGATCTGCGCGCGACCATCGGCCTCAAGGACAAGCTGCTCGGCCTGCTGCGCAAGAGTACGCCCAGGGTTGCCCGCAAGGCCACCGACGCGGCCGTGATCCTGTTCACCTCGGGCTCCGAAGGCACGCCGAAGGGCGTCGTGCTCACACATCGCAACATCCTGGCCAACGCCGCGCAGGCCGCCTCGCGCATCGATTTCCATTCGGGCGACAAGGTGTTCAACGTTCTGCCGATCTTCCATTCCTTCGGCCTGACGGCAGGCACGGTGCTGCCGCTCGTGTCCGGCGTCCCGGTCTATTTCTACCCTTCGCCGCTGCACTACCGCATCGTGCCGGAACTGGTCTATGCCTCGAATGCGTCGATCATCTTCGGCACCGACACTTTCCTCAGCGGCTATGCGCGTACAGCGCATCCCTATGATTTCCGCTCGGTGCGCTATTGCTTTTCCGGTGCGGAGCCGGTCAAGGCCTCGACCCGCGAAACCTACATGGAGAAATTCGGCCTGCGCATTCTCGAAGGTTACGGCGTTACCGAGACGGCGCCGGTGATCTCCATCAACACGCCGATGTACAACAAATCGGGCACGGTCGGAAAAATCATGCCCGGCATGGAATATCGTCTGGAGCCGGTGATCGGTGTCGAGGGCGGTGGACGGCTGTTCGTGCGCGGCCCCAACGTCATGGCGGGCTATCTCCGGGCCGAAAAACCGGGTGTGCTCGAACCGCTGCAAGATGGCTGGCACGACACCGGCGACATCGTCAGCATCGACGATGCCGGTTTCGTCAGCATTCGCGGCCGCGCCAAGCGCTTCGCCAAGATCGGCGGCGAAATGATTTCGCTGGCTGCGGTGGAAGCGCTGGCGGGCGAGTTGTGGAAAGGTTCGCTCTCGGCGGTCGCGACCGTACCGGACCCGCGCAAGGGCGAAAAACTGGTGCTCGTCACCGAGGCCGAGAAAGCGACGCGCGCCGAGTTTCTGGCTTTCGCCAAGGCAAGCGGCGCGATGGACCTGATGGTGCCGGCTGAAGTGCGCGTCGTGGCGCATGTGCCGGTGCTTGGCTCGGGCAAGATCGACTTCGTCGGCGTGACCAGGCTGGTGCGCGGCGAAGCCTTGCAGGCAGCCAAGGTCGAGGCCGCCTGATCGCGGTGGACAGCGAGACGGCGCCGCGGCGGGAACGCGGCGCCCCAGAACTTCAGGCGGTCAGGTTCATCATCGGCTTCACCGCACCTGAGTCCGGAAACACTTTCTCGCCGAGCACCGAGGCCGAAAGTCCGAACTGGTCGGCGAGCAGGCCTTTCAGCACCGCCCTGACGTCGCTGGTCGGCGCAAGGTCACGCTGCCGGTAGAGTTGCGCGGGCTTCAGCCCCGGCCAGTCGGCGATGACGCGGCCGCCCTTGATCGCGCCGCCGGCGAGCAGCACCACGGTGCCGGTGCCGTGGTCGGTGCCGACCGTGCCGTTGATCCGCGCCGTGCGGCCGAATTCGGTGATGGCGACGATCGCCGTATCTTTCCAGCGTTCGCCGAGGCCTTTTTCGAATTCCTCGAAGGCCCCGTCGAGGCCGCCGAGCAGGCTGGCGAGACGGCCGGTCGCGCCGCCTTCGTTGACATGCGTGTCCCAGCCGTCGAAGGCGAGTGCCGCGACACGCGGCCCGTCATCGGCGGCGATCAGCCTGGCGGCACCTTGCGCGGCCTGCCGTATGCCGGCGGCGCTGTCGAGGCCGCCTTTCGGCTTCATCGTCCTGGCGCCCATCTGGCTGTCGAGCGCCATGCGATCGGCGTCGAGACCTTTTTGCAGCGCGACGGCCAGAACCGGATCGCGATGCTGGTAGAGATCGAGAACGCGCGCCGCGAGGTCGCCGGCCGGTGCTGGCAGCGATTGCGGCGCCCAGCCGAGCACGGGAGCCGCGCCACGGATCACCAGCGGCGTCGACGGTCCGACGGCCAGGCCACCGAGTGTCGCTACGCGGTCGCCCGCCGGCAGGTTCTCCAGCGCCCGATTGAGCCAGCCGGTGGCGACATGGCCGGGACCGGCAAAGCCGCTTTCCAGCACATCCTGGCCATCGAAATGCGAGCGCTCGCGATAGCCGGTCGCGGCGGCGTGCACGACAGCCGCCTTGTTGTTCTTGAACAGCCGCGCAAACACCGGCATCGCCGGATTGACCGCGAAGAATGCATCGAGCGGCAGCGCCGGGCGCGGGCCGGTGAGCGACAGGGCGATGTCGCCATGCAAGCCGGCATAGTCGGGGTCGCCGACCGGACCGATGGTCGACAGGCCGTCCAGCGCACCGCGCAGCACGATGACGATCAGGCGCGGGTCGCGGTTGTCGGCGGCACGGGCGAAGCGCGGCAGATAGGCCCAGGCAAACAGCGCGCCGCCGTTCATCAGCACGGCGCGGCGGGACGGGTGAGGGGTTTCGCACAGCAGGCTCATGACTTCGTCTCCATGGGCGTTGTCGGCGCCGGACCTATCGTTCGATCTATCGTCGCTGGAACTCGGGCGCCAACAGCAGCAGCGCCAGTCCTTGCTGCTTGGACTCCGCGCGGGCGACCGCCTGGCGTGTTTCGGGCGAGGCAGAGGGACCGATGACCGCGTCGAGCATGCCGTTGGGGTCGCCGATGTCCTTCACTTGCCGGGCGGCCTGCCATGCGATCTCGAGGCGGGTCTTCATGCCTTCCGCCGATGCCCAGCTGTCCGCCTGGTCGGAAAAGCCGTTCGGCCCCGGCGGTCGCCAGAGCGGCTCGCCCAGCGCGTTGAGCCAGTTGAGCGACTGGCCAGGGTCGTTCGTCGGGCCGGGACCGGCTGCTCGGCGGGTGGCCGCGACATAGTCGAAGGGCGAGCGCATCTTGGCCAATGGCGTCGACCACGCTTCCGGCATGTCGACGAGCGCTGCCGCCACTGCCCTGAGATTGCCGTCGCGTTTGGCGAACACCTTGGCGAGGCGGGCGACCGCCGCCGACGGCGGGTCGTCGGCTATGAAATGGCGGGCAAGTTGCGTGGCGATGTGTCGAGCGGTCGCCGGATGACGGGCGATGTCATTGAGCGCGGCCTCGGCCTGGCCCATGCCGCCAGCCGGATAGGTCTTGCCGAGCAGCACCGCGTCACCCGGCTCATGCGCATTGGCGTTGAAGACGGAACTGCCGGGTTCGCCCAGCCGTCCTTCCCGTCCGGCCATCATCCAGCCGGTCAGGATGCGCGCGAAGCTGGTCACGTCGGCTTGGCTGTAGCCGCTGCCGACACCGAGCGTGTGCAGTTCCAGGATCTCGCGGGCGAGGTTCTCGTTGAGGCCGCGCTGGCGGTTCTTGCCGGCGCGGGAGTCCGGGCCAATCGACTGCTGGTTGTCGAGATAGAACAGCATCGCGGGATGCCGCTCGACCGCCATGAGCATGTCGGCGAAGCGCCCGAGCACGAAAGGCCGGATGGCTTCCCGTTCGAACGCCCCGGCGCTGGCGCGAACGATGTTGTCCTTGGCAATGGAGACGCAGAAATGGTTCGACCAGAAATAGACCAGGTGTTCGACGAAGCCGACCTCTGCCTGCATTGCCTTGTAGAAGCGCGCCTGTGCCTCCGCCCGGAACAACATAATTTCGACAGGCGGCACGGCGGGTTTGGCAGCGGGCGGGGCGACGGGCGACGACGTGGCCGGTGCGGCGGATGGCGGCATAACCGGGCCTGCGGCTGGCGTGCCCGCTTGCTGCTCCGTCGTCATCCGCTCCCGGTCCCGCTTGCGCTGGAGATTTGCCGCCATGCTGGCCTGGATGGCCGGCGTGCTCCCCTTGAGGTCGGCATAGGCGGGATCGTCGAGCGATATCATGGCGACGTCGGGCCGCCGCAGCTCCGCCTTGAGATAGCCGCGAGGGTCGCCGGCCAGTCTTTCGCGGTCACCCGGCCGGGCTCCAAGGCCGAAGCGGTTGAAGGCTATCAAAGCGGGATCTGGCAGGGCGGGATCTGGCGCAATGGGCCCTTTGGTCGCGACAGCCATGTCAACGCTCCATCGTTGGATCTCACGCGAATCGCGCGACGCTCGATCGGGCTATTTCCCCACTTAAACCGGGGATAGGCGGCCGGGCAGGCGGATGCCGCCCGGCCCTCCCGCGCGCTTACCAGCGGTGCCAGCGGTGCCAGTAGCGGTGCGGATGCCAGCCGTAGTAGGCCGGGCCGTGCCAATAGCGGTAGCGCGGATACACCACCACACGGTTGGGAACGCAGCGCCCCCAGTGATTGGGATGCCATCCAGGCCCGCAACCCCAGGCCACGTGCTCGATCAGTGCCGGGGCGGCCGGCTGCGCCACCATCGGCATGGCGGCGGAGGTCGCGACGGTTGCGGCGGTTCCGGTCAAGGCGAGGACGGCTGCCGCCGCATACTGTGTCAGACGGTTCATGACGTTACTCCGAATGTTCTCCGAGAATGAAAACCTGTACGTACCGATTGGCCCGGCAGGCTGCCCTTCCCTGGGTTAAACGGCCCTGCGGGCGTTTTCCGTCGGCGGTCACGGCGATTTTTTTGGCTCTGCCTCTGGCTTCGGTTTCGGCCCGGCCCGCCTGGCCAGCCCGTCCGCAAGCACGTTGCGATCCGCGGCCGAACCCGCCGTCGCGAACTCGACGATGCGCTGCTCAAGCCGCGTGCGCACGGCGATGTCGGCATTGCGCGCCCGTTCCAGCGCGGCCGCCAGGGCCGTCGTGTCGAGGACCGGCTGACGAAGCAGGTCGGCTGCCTCGCGCCTGGCCTGCTGGCCATCGAGGATGACCTGGCGGGATTCGCGCCGAACTTCGCGCAGCGCCTTTCGAAACAGCATGCGCTCCTGGTCGGGAAGCCGGCTTCCTGCGGCTTCCAGCGAATAGCCCTGGCCGGGCTTGCCGCTTCTTATCCAGACCGCTCCGCCGGCAAGCGCGCCGGCCAGGAAGACATTCAGCACCACGGATGCGATGACGAGGTTGCGGCCCTTGCTCATAGGTCCTCCTCGATCGTCTCGCCATCGGACCCGGCATCGCCGAACGCCGTCGCATTGGCATCGAGCACATAGCGGTCGGGCTGAAACTCCGGCGTGACGACGCTCACCAGGGCCAATCCGGTGATGGCGCCGGCCAGGCCGATGCCGGCGAGCCCAAGACCCAGCCACCAGACCCGCCGGCGCCGGCGCTGGACGAGCAGCCGGTCGGCCATTCGCAGGATGCCGCCGTGCAGCGCCGGGCCGGGCGCCATTACATCATAGCTGTCGAGCAAGGCATCGAGTTTGCCTGCCTGCCCCAATATGGCCGCCCCCATCTCGGTCCTTGCGAACATCGCGCCGGCCGTGCGGTCGGGCTGCGGCCACCGCCGCAGGTCGCCGCCATAGGCCGCCGCCAGAGCCGCAAAGCGCGCGGCATCCATTGCCGGTTGGTTCCTGGACCCATCAGACATCGGTCTATCCTTTGCCGGTTGGAGCCGCGTGTCCGGTTGGATTTCCGGGAACTGGCCACCGGGCGCCCCCGACGTACGGTGAACGCCTTGCAAACATGATCGCGGCTTTCTCATTCATCGACACTATCCTTCTCCAGGATCGCCTGCAGCGCCCGCCGGCCGCGCGAAAGCAGACTTTCCAAGGCATCGACGCTGATCTCCAGGGTCGCGGCCGCCTCCATGTTGGACATCTCCTGATAGTAGACCAGGAGGATCGCCTCGCGCTGGCGCGGCGCGATTGCCTGCAAGGCCTGCTCGACCCGATGCGCCGCTTCGCCGGGATGGGCATCGGGAAGCGGGGCGGGATCGACAATGTCCGGCACTTGGTCGGTCACCTGTTCGCGGCGCCGGCGCAGCCGGTCGTAACACAGGTTGAGCGTCACCCGGTGGATCCAGCTGTCGAAGCGTGCATTGCCGCGCCGCCAGCCCGATGCGTGACGCCAGATGCGCATAAAGGTTTCCTGCGCGACATCCTCGGCCTCCGCCGCATCGCCGAGCATGCGCGCGGCCAGCGAAAGGATGCGCGGCAGCTTGCGCGCGACGAGCGTCCGCACCGCCGCCGGGTCGCCGGTGCCGACCCGGCGAACCAGCTCCTCGTCCGGGTCGGGGCTCATGGGCTGGCGCATACCCAATGTCCATCATGCGTCATAGCCTCTTGGTCATTGCTCTGGCTTGGGAGCGGATTTGTGGCCCGGCATCTCGTCGCCCATCAGAATGCCGTCGCCATTCTTGTCCAGCCTGGCAAAGCGCTTGGCGAAGAACGCATCGAGCTCGGCCCGGTCGATGAAGCCGTCATGGTTGGAATCGACGCGCGCGAAGGATTTTGCGGGATCGCCCTTGACGTTGCGTTTGGCTTGAAAAGCCTCCCATTCCAGCAGGCTGATCTTGCCGTCGCCGTCCGTGTCGGCGGCCATGATCGCCTTCTCTCGCCGCTTCTGGAACTTGGCCAGCGTGATGTCGGACTTGGCAGCCGTCGCGGCGGGCGGTGTGGCGGCCGGTGGCTGTGTCGCTGTCTGGGCCAGAGCCGCGGTGGTCAGCAGGCTCAGGGCAGCGGCAAGGATCGAACGGCGTATCATGCTTCACGTCTCCGGTTGGCGCATTGCCACGGCCCAATGCCATGGGTCACGCTTCAACCGTTAAACGTTGTGATCGCGGAAATCCGTCGGTCGCCATGCCTGTCTTGCCGCTTGCCGGCGACGGACCTTGGCGGCCCAAGGTACGGCAGAACACCTCGTCCGGCGCATCTGAATTGCGCCGGACCGGCCCGCCCGTTGGCGAACGCGGGAATCACGCCCGTTGGCGACGCGAGAATTACGTCGATTGGTCGGCGGCTATCAACTGATCCGATTTGAAGCCGGCATGCTGCGGAGTCCATACATCGCCGTCTTTATTGAACCAGTGGCACAGATACATGCCGGAAGCGGCGCCGTCGCTGACCGTCATCTTCGGGCCTCCCGACCTCAGCTTGACGACGTCTCCGGTCTTGAAAATGTTGGGCATTTGGACCTCCCATGCTGACACCGGACATTTCATACCAAAACCGGGGCTCCGACAATGGCATATGGGTCTGCTGGGCTACTGTCTTATGCGGCAACGCGGAGGCATCGCTGACGGCGCCATCGGGGCGAAACCAGGCGCCCAAGCAGGTCAGTCCACCTCGATCACACGCCTGGTCGGCTTCCCGGTCGGCTCCCGTCGGCGTGCAGGCGGAGATTTGTCCGCCAATGCCTCTTGCTGCAGTCTCTGCTCCCTCAGGCGGGTTGTCTTAGCGTCCCTTGCGTGACGCTCGGCATCCAGCACCAGCCTCGCCTCGCGGTCCGCTCTTGCCAGCTTTTCCTTGTCGACACGCCTTGGCAATTCAAAACCTCCTGTCCATGGAACTGTCGGCAGGAAATGTGCGACCCAAGTGTCTGTTCCAAAAAAATAGAAATGCGCGGTTCATCATTTGTTATTGAGATTTGAAAATCCCGAATTGCTCGCTTTCGCGAGTTTCCGGGCCCCGAGGAAGTCGCGACTTGCTCGTGGGTCTTCGGATAGACCTGCACCGGTCCCGAGTTGTTGTCGATGGCGGGCAGCTCCTTGCATCCATGGCAAACGCAAACGGCCGGGATTCGGCCGTCTTCGGCGCGCACAGGCAGCTTCGACCATCGGTTGAAAAACTGGTGCCGCTTAGGTGACTCGAACACCTGACCCCATCATTACGAATGATGTGCTCTACCAACTGAGCTAAAGCGGCCCGGGAGGCCACGGCCTCCAAGATGGGCAGGGTGATAGACTCAACCGGACGCGAATTCAAGATGCGACTTGGCAAATCATGCACGGGCCGCGCCCCGATCAAAACCGGCGTTCTGGCGCCTCTGCATGCCGGAATCGCCGACATGTTCCGATTTTGTTTGCCGGAACATCGTGAAAATGGCCTTTGGACGGCCTGTCGAGGCAGAATGCGGCTGCCCGCCCGTTGATTGATTGGTCGCCTGCGGCTAACCATCACGAAAGCTTGGGACAATTTGCAGAGGGATCTCGCTTGGACGCGATCGAAAAAGCGATCCGGAACGCCCTGGATAAGGGCAATGCCGAGGACCGTGCGTTCCGCGAGAGGGTCTATCGTTCGGCCTTCGCCGCGCTCGACCGAGCGCTCCAAGCCAATCCCGGCGTGACCGTGGAAGTCGCCATCAAGCGCCGCAAGGCGATCCAGGCGAAAATCACCGAGATCGAATCCGAATACCTGCCGGCGGTGCCGGGCGTTGCCCCGCAGATCGACGCGCCGGCGGTCGAGGCCGCTGCCGGCGCAGCGCCAGCGGTCGACGAGGCGGGCCCAAGGGCGTCATCGCTCGCTGTCACCGTCGACGGTCCCGGGCAGCCCGCTTCCGACGCGCCGCGCTCGCGCGTGCTGCCGGTGGTTCCCGACATCATGCCGGATGCGGCTCTGCCGGGTGCGCCAGCCATCGACATGTCGGTTCCTGCCTCTTCCGGTGCCGCGACGGAAGTCGCGCCCGATCGCGATGAGCGACGCATTCGAGGCCGGCGCCTGCCGCTGACCGCCATTTTCTTCACGGTGACGCTGCTCGCGGCGATTGGCATCGGACTGTACTTTGCCATGCAGACTGGTGTGTTCAAGACGGCCGCGGAGCTCAATACCGCGCCTCCGGAAGCGCCGCCGACCGTCGAGGACGACGATTTCACCCCGGCCGATGGCGCCAACGCGCCGGCAAAGCCCGGTGCCGCGGACCAGTCGCGCGACTGGATCGATGTGTTTTCGCCGACCGACCCGACGCATGTCGCCGCCCCGTCTGACGCCAAGGCCGAGGTGATGAAGGACGACAGCGGGCCGTTCCTGCGCATCCAGTCAGGCGCCTCCGGCTCGGCGATCGCCTTCGACGTCGGCCAGGGCGTGCTGGAAAAACTCGCCGGCAAGCACGCCGTGTTCGACATCATCGCCCGGGCCGAGGACGGCAAGGACACGCAGATCTCCGTCGACTGCAATTTCGGCGAACTCGGCGACTGCGGCCGCAAGCGTTACGCGGTCGGCCAGCAGAAGAACGAATTTCTGTTCGACGTGAAGTTTCCCGACAAGCATCCGGGGTCCGCCGGAACCATCGCCATCAATTCCGATTTCGACAAGCAGGGCAAGGCGGTCGACGTCTACGAGATCCGTGTCTCGGTCGAACCTTGAGTCGAACCCTGGGGGAACATCGGTGGTGATGGCCGGAGGCGGCCCCTTACGGATTTATATCACCGGTTTTGGGCTGCGTAGATCACCCCAGGCCGGAGCAGATTCCAGTGCGGTGAAGTCGCCTGTCGCAATATCCTGGCAGATGGACATCAGCGCTCCGCCGGCCGCGCGGGCAAGCGATCCGCCAACACTGACCCGTCGCACGCCCGCTTGCGCAATCTGGTCAAGGGTCAATCCGGAGACACCTTGGCCGATCACATGATTTACAGGAGCACTGACCGAGCGGCAAAGCCTCTGGAGGGATGCCAGATCCGGCACCCCGGGCGCATAAACGACCTCAGCACCGACAGTCTCGAAGGCCTTTAGGCGGCGAATGGCCTCTTCGAGACCATATGTCCCCTTGCCGAGGCCATCGGCGCGCGCGGTAAGGACGATGTTGTGTTTTCGCGCGGCATCGGCCGCCGCAGCGACACGCGCAACTGCATCGTCGAAATCGCGTATCGGCAAATTCGATCTCGGCTGCCGGTCCTCGATGGACAGCCCCGCCAATCCAGCCTTCGCCGCGAGCAGAACGGTCTCGGCAATGCCTTCAGGAGTATCCGCGTACCCGTCCTCCAAATCAGCGGTGACCGGAACATCGGTCGAAGCTGCTATCTCGGCGGCATACGTCAGGCTCTCGTCGCGGCTGACTTCCAGTGCTCCGTCTCTCCTGCCCTTTGAGAATGCATAGCCCGACGATGTTGTTGCCAAAGCCCTGAAACCCAAGCCCACCATCATCCGGGCGCCGGCTATGTCCCAGGGATTGGGGACCACGAAGCAGCCGGATTTGTGAAGAGCGCGAAAACACTCAACCTTGTCGGATCGGGAAACCATGTGCGCTCCTGTCTGGAATGGAACTTTCGGTTCGGGATTTCGGTCTAGCCATCGAGCAGCGCTTGCAGCGTTTCGATGCGATCGGCCTCGTTGGCCGGCTTGTCCCAGCGCAATCGTGAAATCCTGGGGAAACGCATGGCCACACCCGATTTGTGCCGGGTCGAACGGTTGAGTCCCTCGAAGGCGACTTCCAGCACCAGGCCATTGTCGCGGTCGGCGCGCACCGAGCGCACCGGTCCAAAACGCTCGACGGTGTTGTCACGGACATATTTGTCGATCTGCTTCAGCTCTTCATCGGTGAATCCGAAATAGGCCTTGCCGACCGGCACGAGTTCCTCCTCGCCCTCGGCCCCGGACCAAACGCCGAACGTGTAGTCGGAATAGAAGCTCGAGCGCTTGCCGTGGCCGCGCTGGGCATACATCAGTACGGCGTCCACCGTATGCGGATCGCGCTTCCATTTGAACCATGGACCCTTAGGCCGGCCGGCGACATAGGGCGAATCCCAGCGCTTTAGCATCACGCCTTCGATGATCGGATGCGGCGGCGCACGGCGCAGGTCCTCGAGCGATTGCCAGTCCGTGAACGCGACGAAGGGTGAGAGATCGAAGCGGCTGGGGTCGAGCGTCCCGATGAAGGCTTCGAGCCGGCCGCGTCGCTTGGCGAAGGACAATCCGCGCAGATCCTCGGCACCGATCTGCAGCACGTCGTAACAGCGCATGAAGGCTGGATACTGCTGCTGCATCTTGGGCGTCACCGTCTTGCGGTTCAGCCGTTGCTGCAGGTCCGAGAAGGTTCCCGTCGCCGCCCGCGGGTCGCCGACCAGCAATTCGCCATCGAGCGCGGCGGAAAAATGCATGGCGTCGGCGAGATCCGGAAAGGCCCCTGAGACATCATCGCCGGTGCGCGAATAGAGCCGGCGGATGCCGCCTTCGGCCACCGCCTGGACCCGGATGCCGTCCCATTTCCATTCTGCCGCGTAGTCGGCGGGATCGAGCTTTTCGAGGTCGCTGTCGCCGACCGGGTTCGACAGCATGACCGGGCGAAACAGCGCCATCGCCGTGTTGCGCGGTTTTTCGGCTTTGCCTTCCAGCCAGGCGAACAGCGCCGTGTAGGGCGGCGATAGCCCATGCCAGAGCTCTTCGATCTCGGCGACGTCGACCTTGCCGAAATCGGCCAGCGCCTGTTTGGCCAGCCGCGCCGAGACGCCGATGCGCAGGCCGCCAGTGACCAGCTTGATGATGGCAAAGCGCGCCGAGATGCCGGCGCTGTCGAGCAGCCCCGTCAGCACCTTCGGTCCATCCGAGCGGCTTGCCGCCTGCAGCTTGGCCACCACCTCGCCAAGCGTCGGCTCGCGGTTGGCCATCCTGCCAGGCGTTTGCGGCCAGACCAGCGACACCGTCTCGGCGAGGTCGCCGACATAATCGTAGGAATAGCCGAACAGCACCGGGTCCATGCGTTCGGTGACCAGCGTGCGCAGCATCGCCGGCTTGACCGCGGCAATCCTGAGATCGCCGGTTATGGCCGCCAGCGCCAGGCCGCGATCGGGATCCTCGACGCTGCGGAAATAGTCGGTCAAAAGGGTCAGCTTGCCGTTGCGCGACGGCGTCAGCACCAGGCGGTCGAGAAGCTCGGCGAAGCGGTTCATGCCGTCAATCGCCCTCATCCTCATAGCCGACCAGATGCAGCGGCCGTGCCGCGATGCCTTCCAGCTCGCACCAGCGCACCAGCGCTTCCTCGCGGCCATGCGTGACCCAGATTTCGGCGGCTCCGGTCTCCTTGATGGTGGCGGTGAGTTCATCCCAGTCGGCATGGTCCGAGATGATCAGCGGCAGTTCGACGCCGCCTTGTTTGGCGCGCTGGCGGATGCGCATCCAGCCCGACGCGAAGCACGAGATCGGATCGGGAAAGCGCCGCGCCCAGCGGTCGGCGAAGGCCGATGGCGGGCCGACCACGATGGCGCCCGCGAAATCTTGCTTGGCCCCGCTCTCCACCGTCGCCGGCTCGAGATCGCCGAGATCGATGCCCTGGCTCTGGTAATACGCGCTGAGCTTGGCCAGCGCGCCATGGATGTAGAGCGGCTTGTCGTAACCGGCGTCGCGCAACAGCCGCATCACGCGTTGCGCCTTGCCCAGCGCGTAAGCCCCGACCAGATGCGAGCGCTCCGGGAATTGCGCCGCCGATTTCAGCAGCCGGGCGATCTCTTCCGTGTCTGCCGGATGGCGAAACACCGGCAGGCCGAAAGTCGCCTCGGTGATGAAGATGTCGCAGCGGATCGGCTCGAAGGGCGCGCAGGTCGCATCTTTCCGCCGCTTGTAGTCGCCGGAGGCGACGATGCGCCTGCCCCGATGCTCGACCGATATCTGCGCCGAACCCAGCACATGGCCGGCCGGATGAAAGCTGACATCGACGCCGTTGAGGGCAATCGTCTCGCCGAGCCTGGCTGCCTGCGTCGTCCCCGCGAAATCCTCGCCGTAGCGAAGTCCCATGATGTCGAGCGTCTGCTGTGTCGCAAGCACCGAGCAGTGGCCGGAACGCGCATGGTCGGAATGGCCGTGCGTGATCAGCGCCCGGTTCACCGGCCGCACCGGGTCGATGAAGAAATCGCCCGGCGGGCAGTAGAGGCCTTCGGGCCGGGGATGAAGCAGGTCGCTGGCGCGCATGGTCCCAAGATAGGATATAATTCCGGCGCGGAAAGCCTGTTGTTCGCGACTGCTGACTCCCGGGCAAAGCCTTTCCAATTCGGTTCTGCTTAGGCATTCTTTGCTCTACACAGATGGGCGGCCGGCTCCCTGCAGGTGGAAACCATCATCATGAAACCGCTTCAGACCTCATCGGGCGATCTGAACGCCGATCGTCGTGCCGACTATGCCGAGATGCTGTTTGCCTCCGGCGACCACGCGGCCGCGGCCGAGTTGCTGATTGGCGCACTGGAGCTGGCGCCGCGCTGGGCAATGGGCTGGTTTCGCCTTGGCGAAATGCAGGAGGCATCGGGCAGGCTCGACCTGGCGGCGCAGGCCTGGGCCATGTCGCTGAAACTCGATCCGGCCGATCGCCAGGGCGCGGCCCTCAAATTGCAGCTGATCGGCAAAGGTCCGGTCGCCGCGGCGCCGCCCAGCGCCTTTGTCGAAACGCTGTTCGACCACTATGCCGAGACATTCGAGGAGATGCTGGTCGGCAAGCTCGATTACCGGTTGCCCGAGGTGCTCGACGCTGCCATCCGCAAGGCAAGGCCGGGCCGCCTCCGCCTGGCGCTCGACCTGGGTTGCGGCACCGGACTGATGGGCGAGAAGCTGAGGCCGATCGTCGACCGGCTGGTGGGAATCGACATCTCGGCAAGGATGCTGAAGAAGGCGCGGGCAAAGGGCATCTACGACGCGCTGACGAAAGCGGATTTGCAGGATTTTTCCCATTCAGGCGACAAGGCCGATCTGGTGACATCAGCCGACGTGCTGATCTACATCGGCGCGCTGGAAGGCCTGATCGGGACGGTCGCCTGCCTGCTCGCCGAGGGTGGCCTGTTTGCCTTTTCAGTCGAGAGTCTAGCAAGCGGCGACTTCGCGCTGCAGCCTTCCCGACGCTACGCCCATTCGGAACCCTATATCAGGCGGACCCTCGGGGCCAACGGGCTTTCGATCCTGGCGCTGGAGCCAACGACCATCCGGCAGGATCGCAGTGAGCCTGTCAAAGGGCTGGCCGTTGTGGCACGCAAGGCTCACGCAGCTTGAAGCGTGCATGACCATCATCCTGCTGCTGCGAAAAAGTCCGATTTGCGTGCGCGACTGATATTTGCGATCTGGTCGCATCAGGGCGGGATATCAGGAGGAGCATATCGGATGCGCTGGAACATGATGATATTGGCCTCTTGCCTGGCGGCAGCCGGCTGCGTGGGCAATTCAGCGTCCGAGCGGCAGGACGCCAACGTCGAGTCATCGCTGCAATATGACAGCGTGCCATGCGATCAGCTGCTGGCGCAGCGCAACGGATTGGCGCAGCAATATAATCTCCCGACGACCGCCAAGCCGACCTTTTCCAATCCCGCCATGGGCTTTGGCCCGTTCACGCCCGACATGCGTTCCAAGGCTCAACGCGACAGCGACAAGGCGTCAGGCGAAATCGATGCCATGAACCGGTCGATCGATCGCCGCGACTGCGGCAAACCGGACAAGCAGAAGAAGTTCGCTCTGCCTGGCTGATGCATGTTGCCCAGATGAAGCTCTCGGACCTCGGCGACCGCATCTGCATCCTGGGGCCATCGAACAGCGGCAAGTCGACGCTTGCCGACGCGATCGCGCGCAAGCGTGGCCTTACACCCATTCATCTTGATCTGCTCTTTCACCTGCCCAACACGGATTGGGTGCAGCGTCCGAGGGACGAGTTCATTGCCTTGCATGACGCCGCGATTGCCGGCGAGCGGTGGGTGATGGACGGAAATTATTCGGTTTGCATGCCGCAACGCTTCCAGCGCGCGACCGGATTGATCCTGCTGGACATTTCCACCCCGGCAAGTCTGCTGCGCTATTTCAGGCGTACGTTGTTCGAGAAGGAGAGACGCGGAGCCTTGGAGGGTGGGCGCGACAGCATCAAATGGGACATGATCCACCACATTGCAGTGACCACGCCGAAAAACCGCTCAAGATCCCGGGTGGCGTTCGAGCAGCTCGACTTGCCGAAGCTGCAACTGTCGTCGGTCCGGGTGATCAAGAAATGTTTTCAGGACTGGGATTTGGCCAGGTGACGAGGACGTCTGGCTAGTATCCTGCCTTGCGGTCCACCAGATTGTCGAGCTTTTCGCCGCGTTCGAAAGCATCCATCTGGCGCAGCATGAGTGGCGCCAGATGGGCTGGATCGGAGGTCGCCGCGGCATGCGGAGTCACGAACACCTTCGGGTGGTTCCACAACGGGCTCGTCTTCGGCAGCGGCTCGACCTCGAACACGTCGAGGCTCGCCTCCTTCAGCGTGCCGTCATCCAGAGCGCGCACGATGTCGGCGTCCTTCTGCAGGCGGCCGCGTCCGGCATTGATCAGCACCGAGCCGCCGAGTCCGTTGCGTTTCCTCAATTCCTTCAGCACGCCGTAGTTTATGATGCCTTGCGTGTCCGGCGTCAGCGGCAGAAGCACGACCAGAATGTCGGTGGCGTTGAGGAACGGAATCAGCCCGGCTTCGCCGCCATACGTCGCCACCCCTTCCATTGGCCGGTCCGTGCGCGACCAGCCATTGACCGCAAAGCCCAGCGACAGCAGCGCCGAGGCTGCGGCGCGGCCGAGACTGCCGAGTCCCATGATGCCGATGGAAATGTCACCGGCCGGCCTCTGCTGCGGCTCGTGCCAGATCTTCTTTGGCTGCTGCGACCGGTAGAGCAGGCCCTGGCGATGGTGATCGAGCACCCGCCAGACGACGTACTCGGTCATGTACTGGGTGAGGTTGTCGGCGACCACCTTGACGATCGGCACGTCCGGCAGGCCGGGATCGGCGAAGATATGGTCGACGCCGGCACCGATCGAGAAGATGGCGCGCAGATTAGGCAGCGACGACATCAAATTAGGCTTCTGCTTCCACACCACCGCATAGGTGATCGAGGGATCCTTGGCTCCATCCGGTTCCAGCACCACCTCGCGCTCGGCCGACAACAGGTCGCGCCAGCGCTGCGGATGAAAGCCGGTGACGGCAAGCAGGATGCGGCCTTTTTCCATCGCGGTTCGTTCAGCCCTTCCTTGCGCGGATCACTCGCTGACCACGCCCGTCGGCGCCGTCTCGATCTTGAAGGCGGCCGAGATCAGAGCCCGAGTATAGTCGGTTTGCGGATTTTCAAAAATCTGTTCGGAAGGGCCGGCTTCGACGATCTGGCCGTTGCGCATGACGATGACGTCATTGGCCAGCGCCCGGATGACCTTGAGGTCGTGGCTGATGAAAAGATAGGCGAGATCGTGCTTGGCCTGCAAATTGCGCAGCAGATCGACGACCTGCGCCTGCACGCTCATGTCGAGCGCCGATGTCGGCTCGTCCAGCATGACGAAGCGCGGGTTGAGCACCATGGCGCGGGCGATGGCGACACGTTGGCGCTGGCCGCCGGAAAACTCGTGCGGATAGCGGTTGCGGGTCGCCGGATCGAGCCCGACCTCCTTCAACACGGCGGCCACCTTGTCGTCGCGCTCGTCGGGCGACAGCTTCGGCTCGTGGATCTTCAGGCCTTCCTCGATGATCTCGGCGATCGACATGCGTGGGCTGAGCGAGCCGAACGGATCCTGGAAGACGATCTGTAATTCGCGCCTGAGCGGTCGCATGGCGTTGAAGGTGAGCTGGTTGATGTCGCGGCCGTTGAACTGGATCGTCCCGGTCGACGAGATCATGCGTGCCAGCGCCAGGCCGAGCGTCGTCTTGCCCGAACCGGATTCGCCGACCACGCCCAGCGTCTGGCCGGCGCGCACGGTGACGTCGATGCCGTCGACCGCCTTAACATGATCGATCGTGCGCCGGAAGAACCCCTGCTTGATCGGAAACCAGACCTTGATGTCCTTGCCGGTCATGACAGGCTTGGCGTCGGCATTGGCGGCCGGCGGTTTGCCTTTCGGCTCGGCGGCCAGAAGATGGCGCGTATAGGGGTGCTGAGGGTTGGCGAAGATGTCCTTGGTCGGTCCGGTCTCGACGATCTTGCCCTTGGTCATCACGCAGACCCGGTCGGCGATCTTGCGCACGATGCCGAGGTCATGGGTGATGAACAGCATCGACATGCCCTTGCGGCTTTTAAGGCCTGCGAGCAGTTCGAGGATCTGTGCCTGCACGGTGACGTCGAGCGCGGTCGTCGGCTCGTCGGCGATCAGGAGTTCCGGCTCGTTGGCGAGCGCCATGGCGATCATGACGCGCTGGCGCTGGCCGCCGGACAGCTGATGCGGATAGGCGTCCAGCCGCTTCTGCGGATCGCGGATACCGACCTCGTTGAGCAGGGCCAGCGTGCGCGCCTTGGCCGGTCGGTCGGCCATGCCCTGATGCAGTTTCAGGATTTCGACGATCTGGTGCTCGATCGTGTGCAACGGATTGAGCGAGGTCATCGGCTCCTGGAAGATCATGGTGATCTTGTTGCCGCGCACCTGGCGCAACTGCTTCTCGCTCATCGTGAGCAGGTCGGCACCCTGGAACAGGATCTTGCCGGAGGGATGGCTGGCGCTGGGGTAGGGCAGCAGCTTCAGCACCGACAGCGCCGAGACCGATTTGCCTGAGCCGGATTCGCCGACCAGCGCCACCGTCTCGCCCCTGGCGATGTCGAACGAGATATGGTCGACGGCGACAGATTGGCCTCCGCCCTGGCTGAAGGCGACGCTGAGGTCCTGTACGCTGAGCAAGGGAGCATCGCTCATTTGAACGTCTTGCGCGGATCGAAGGCGTCGCGCGTCGCCTCGCCGACAAAAACCAACAGCGACAGCATCAGCGAGATGACGACGAAGCCGGAAATGCCGAGCCAAGGCGCGTTGAGGTTACGCTGCGCCTGCTTGAGCAGTTCGCCGAGCGAGGCCGAGCCGGGCGGCAGGCCGAAGCCGAGATAGTCTAGCGAGGTCAGCGTCGAGATCGAGCCGCTCAGCAAAAAGGGCAGGAAGGTCAATGTCGCCACCATGGCGTTGGGCAGCAGATGCCGGAACATGATGGTGCGGTTGGGCACGCCGAGCGCGCGCGCCGCGTTGACATATTCGAAGTTGCGGGCGCGCAGGAACTCCGCCCGCACCACCCCGACCAGCGCCACCCAGGAAAACAACAGCATCAAGCCGAGCAGGATGAAGAAGCCCGGCGGCAGGATGGCGGCGACGATGAGCAGCAGATAGAGCACTGGTATGGCCGACCAGATCTCGATGAAGCGCTGGAACAGGAGATCGGTCCAGCCGCCGAAATAGCCTTGCAAGGCACCGGCGCCGACGCCGATCAGCGCCGAACCCGCGGTCAGGATCAGGCCGAACAGCACCGAAATGCGGAAGCCGTAAATGACGCGCGCCAGCACGTCGCGCGCCTGGTCGTCGGTGCCGAACCAGTTCCAGTTACCGACATTGCAGGCCGGGTCATCGGCTCCTTGTGGATATTGGTTGCAGCGCGTCTTGGCATCATATTCCCATGATGGCTTGGCCGGCGCTGCTTCCGGAATGGCGTTGTTGACGGTCTGGTAGGAATAGCGGATCGGCGGCCAGATCATCCAGCCATGGGCGTTGATCTCGTCCTGGATAACCGGGTCGCGGTAATCGGTGACGGCATAGAAGCCGCCGAATTTTTCCTCGGGGTACGCGACCATCACCGGGAAAAGGATCTCGCCCTTGTAGGAAGCGATGATCGGCTTGTCATTGGCGATGAATTCGGCAAACAGCGACAGCACGAACAGCACGAGGAAAATCCACAGCGACCAGTAGCCGCGCCGGTTGGCTTTGAAATTCTGCAGGCGGCGCTTGTTGAGCGGCGACAGGAACGGCCGCGGGAGCCGCTCCGGCAAGACACCGGCGGTGACGCTTGCCTCCGACATCAGATGTCTCTCCGCTCGAAATCGATGCGCGGATCGACCCAGGTGTACATCAGGTCGGACAGGAGCCCGACGAAAAGGCCAAGCAGCGAGAAGATATAAAGGTTGGCGAACACCACGGGATAGTCGCGCTCGACCACCGACCGGAAGCCGAGCAGCCCGAGCCCGTCGAGCGAAAAGATGTTCTCGATCAGCAGCGATCCGGTGAAGAAAGCCGAGATGAACGCACCCGGGAAGCCGGCGATGACGATCAGCATGGCGTTGCGGAAAACGTGGCCATAAAGCACCTGCCGTTCCGACAGGCCCTTGGCGCGCGCCGTCACCACATACTGCTTGCGGATTTCCTCCAGGAAGGAGTTCTTGGTCAAAAGCGTGGTCGTTGCGAAGGCCGACAACACCAGCGCCGTCAGCGGCAGCGTCATGTGCCAGAAGTAATCGACGATCTTGGCCGGCCACGACAATTGATCCCAATTGTCCGAGACGATGCCGCGCAACGGGAACCAGTCCCAGAACGAACCGCCGGCGAACAGCACCATCAAAAGGATGCCGAACAGGAAGCCCGGAATGGCATAGCCGACGATGACGACGCCACTGGTCCAGACGTCGAAGGGCGTGCCGTCCTTCACCGCCTTGCGAATGCCGAGCGGGATCGAGATCAGATAGGACAACAAAGTGATCCAGAGCCCGATCGAAATCGATACGGGCATCTTTTCGAGGATCAGGTCGAGCACCGAGATGTCGCGGAAATAGCTGTTGCCGAAATCGAACCTGGCATAATTCCACAGCATCATGCCGAAGCGCTCGAGCGGCGGCTTGTCGAAACCGAACTGCTTCTCCAGCTTCTTGATGAATTCCGGATCGAGACCCTGGGCGCCGCGATATTTCGAGCTGACATCGCCGGCGACATCGAAATTGGAGCCGCCTGCATCGCCGCCGCCACCGCCGAGGCGGTCGCTGCCGCCCTGGTTGGTCAGCTTGGCGATGACCTGCTCGACCGGCCCGCCAGGCGCGAACTGGATGACGGCGAACGATATCGCCATGATGCCGAACAGGGTCGGGATCATCAAAAGGATGCGGCGCAGTATATAGGCGCCCATCAGGCCTTCTGCCCTCGCGGGGCTGATATCTCAGCCTTTGCCAATTTTTGCCGCCTTATCCTTATCGAACCACCACAGCGCCTCGACCGGAAAGCCGAAATCGGGCTTTTGTTCAGGAAAGCCGAACATGTCCCAATAGGCGACTCGGTGATTCGCCAAGAACCAACTAGGAATCCAATCGCATCGCGCACGCAAGACCCGGTCGAGCGCTCGCATCGCCACGGTCAGGTTTTCACGGTCCTTTGCCGCGCCCACGGCATTGATCAGCGTGTCGACAGCGGGATCGGAGATACCCGGCAAGTTGCGGGAGCCGGAGACGCCGGCGGTGCTCGAATGGAAGAAGACTTCGAGATCATCCCGAGTCGGCGTCGCGCTGAACGAAAAAGCCGCGGACAAGAGGTCGAAGTCGAAACTCGCCTGCCTAGACTGGTATTGCGCCGAATCAACCAACCGTATCGTGGCGTCGATGCCGATCGCCTTCATGTTGGCGACCCAGGGCGAATAGACCTGGACGAAGGTGTCGTCATCGACCATGAACTCGGCTGAAAGCCGGCCCCCCTTGTCGTTAACGACAAAGTCGCCTGATCGCTTCCACCCGGCGGCGGACAGAAGCTTTGCCGCTTGGCCAAGCAGTTTGCGGTCGCGACCGGAGCCGTCGGATGCGGGCTGGGTCACTGCCTCGCCGAAGACCTCTGCCGGCAGCTGGCTTCGCAGCGGCTCCAGCAGAGCCAGTTCTTCCGGTGATGGTGCCCCTTCGGCGCGAAAGTCGGATTTCTCGAAGCAGGATTGCGAACGCTCGTACGAGCCGTAGAAGAAGTTGCGGCGCGCCCACTCGAAATCGAAACATAGCGCGATCGCCCGCCTCACCCTAGGGTCGCGAAACTGCTCTCGCCGCTGATTAACCGCGGTAGCCTGCATTGAGGGTCGCTTTTCGGCCGGGAATTCATGCTTGGCCACTTTGCCCGCGGTCATTGCAGGGAAATCATAGGCGGTGGCCCAAACCCGTGACACGAATTCCTCGCGATAAGTGATCTCACCCTTCTTGAAAGCTTCGAATCCGGCGTTGCGATTCTGATAGAATTCAATGCGGATGCGGTCGAAATTGTTCTGGCCGCGATTGACCGGCAGATCTCGGCCCCAATAGTCCGCCACGCGGTCGTATTCGATCCATGCACCCGCCGAGAAGCGGCCGACTTTGTAGGCGCCGGAGCCGAGCGGGGGATTCAACTGTGAAGAGTCGAATGGATTGGCAGTGTAAAAAGCCTTCGAAAGGATCGGGAATTCCACGACGTTGAGCACGGTGCGGGCCGATTGTTTGCCGGAAAAAGTAAGCCGAAGCGTTCGGTCGTCGACGGCAACGGCATCGACCATGTGCGTCAGCGACAGCGATAGGTCGGGATGGCCCTTCTCCTTGTAGAGCTTGAAGGTGAAGGCAGCATCCCGCGCCGTCAGCGGCGCGCCGTCATGGAAACGCGCCTCGGGTCGAAGCGAGAAGGTGAAGCCATTGCGGTCGTCGGAGAGCGTCACGCCATCCGCGATCTGGCCATAGACCGCGTCGGGTTCATCGAGCGCCCGCACCATCAGCGTGTCGAAACACATCTCCATGCGTGGCGGCGCATCGCCCTTGTTGGCGAAGGAGTTCATCGTGTTGAAAGTCTGGGTATCCTGGTTGTAGCCCCAATTCGGTGGCGAGAAATTGAAGATGCCGCCAACGGGCGCGTCGACTTGGACATAGTCGAAATGTGGGAAATCAGGCTTGTATTTGAGGTTGCCGAAGGCGGAAAGGCCGTGCAGCTTGGTGCCGGTCGCAATGTTTGCAAAGGCTTTGCCCGGCATCAGCGCTGCGGCAGCGGCAGCGCCGCCCAAAGCCAGGAAATCGCGGCGGGGCAGGGCCGCCATCAATTCAGACCCTTGTACTTGGCCGCCAGCGCCTTTTCCTTGTCCGGGTCGATCCACCAGGAATCGATGTCGGCACCGACATAGGCAGGCTGTTTGTCGGGAAACTTGAACTTGTTCCAATAGGCCAGCCAGACCGCGGAGCGGTAATATTGCGGCACGACGTAGAAGTTCCACAGCAGGATGCGGTCGAGTGCGTGGGTGGCGGCGACGAGATCATCGCGATCGGTGGCGAAGATGATGCGATCGACCAGCGCGTCGACGACAGGTTCCTTGATACCCATCAGGTTGCGCGAACCAGGCGCATCGGCGGCCTTGGAACTCCAGAAATCGCGCTGCTCGTTGCCGGGCGACTCCGACTGGCCGAACAGACCCGTCACAACATCGAAATCGAAATTGTTCACGCGGTTGATATACTGCGTCTGGTCGATGATGCGCAGGGTAGCGTCGACGCCGATCTTGCGCAGGTTGGCTATGTAAGGGCTGGCGATCACCTGGTCTGTGTCGTTCCAGCCGAGGATCTCGAACTTGAACGGTGCGCCTGTCTTGGCGTTGACCATCTTGCCGCCCTTGATGATCCATCCGGTCTTGGCGAAGAGATCGACGGCCTGCTTCAGATACTTTCGCTCCGCTTGCGGCGAGTCGTAGACGGGCAGCTTGAACTCCTGAGAGAAGAGTTCTGGCGGCAGCTTGTCGCGATACTTTTCCAGGATTTCCAGTTCCTTGCCCCGCGGCAATCCGCTGGACGCCAGTTCGGTACCTTGGAAATAGCTCGATGTGCGTGTGTTGAAGCCGAAGAACAAGGTGCGATTCATGCTCTCGAAATCGAAGGGTATGGTCAATGCCTCGCGGACCAGTCGGTCCTGGAACAGCGGCCGCCTCTGGTTTAGGACAAAGCCCTGCATCGGCTGTGGCGACCGGGTCTGGAAGTCCTTCTTGATGACGTCGCCGGCCTGAATGGCCGGGAAATTATAGGCTGTCGCCCATTTGCGGGAGCTGTATTCGCGGTTGATGTCTTCCAGCCCGCCCTTGGTGAAGGCAAGCCAGGCGGCATTGTCGTCGAGGATGTAGGTGTATCGGCGCGTGTCGAAATTCTCGCGGCCGATCTTCACCGGCAGCTTGGCCGCCCAGTAGTCGGGCACGCGCTGCCAGACGATCTCCGAGCCCGGCTTGAAGCTGGCGATCTTGTAGGCAGCCGAACCGAGTGGAATTTCCAGCGTCGGTTTGGTGACGTCGCGCTTCTTGCCGTTGGCGTCCGTGCCTTCCCACCAATGCTTCGGCAGCACAGCGAGATCGCCAAGGATCTTCGGCAGTTCGCGGTTGCCCTTCTGGTTGAAATGGAACTCGACCTCGCGGTCGGAGATCGCCACCGCATCGGTGACGTTCTCGAAATAACGGCTGTATTGCGGGCTGTTCGCCTTCAGCACCTGGAACGACCAGATCACGTCGTCGACGGTGATCGGCTGGCCGTCATGCCATTTGGCGCGGGGGTCGAGCCGGTAAGTCGCCGAGGAATAATCGGCCGGGTACTTGTAGGCGTCGGCGATCAGAGGATGGCTGACGCTGCCCTCATCGGTCGCCTGCTCCATCAGCGTGTCGTAGAGCAGGCCGCCGCCGAAGCCGACAAGACCCGCCGCCGGCGATCCCTGGACGACATAGGGATTGAAGCTGTCGTAGGTGCCAAGCAGCACCGAATTCAGCGTGCCGCCCTTGGGCGCGCTCGGATTGACGTAGTCGTAGTGCTGGAAATTGTCGCCGTATTTGGACTCGCCGATCAGCGATGAGGTGGTCCGCCACTCGTCGGCCCGGGTCGCCTGCAACCCCGCCGCCAGCAGGGCCGTCGCCAGCATCGACCTCAGAAGCGTTCGGCCAACCATCATGCACTATCCTCTCGCGATGCGTGCCAGATCATCCAGAAAGGCAATCTAGATGATTTGGCGCTCGTGAAAACCGCCGTGCGCGGCTTTGTCGCCGCACAGGCATTTTCCCAACAAAAAGCCGGGCTGAACCCGGCTTTTTCAAGATCGTCGCGATAATAATCCGGTTATTTGGCGGGCGCCGGTGCAGCAGGAGCCGGTGCTGCCGGAGCGGCAGGCGCCGCGGGCTTGGGCGGTGCGGCGCCGTC